>JBBPIH010000024.1:0-97058 GCA_038040455.1 Acidobacteriota bacterium | reverse complement strand
GAGTGTGTCCATTTAATTCTTGACACCAACTGCCGCTTCATAGATGGTCTATGCACGCTGCCAATGCGATTCTTACGAACACACAGACCACTGATGACACGGGTTTGACGGATTCGCACGGATATCGTACCCATTTGATCGCTACGAAACGATTGTCCCCAAGTCAATTATTCGTTGCGCCCGTCTAGAGCGTCAGCACTAAAGCTAGGATCACTTCTTAGTTTTGGCGCCAGCGGGTGTCCTTGCCTTTTGTACTTGCTTCATAAAACCCCTTGCTATCTTTCCCGCAGCAGTACCGAACAGCGAATTCACCTTTCCGCTGGCGACGACGAGCCTGGTCTTCGAGTCGACGACGACGTAGGGATACTCGGTCGTAAAGTTCGATCGACGAACCTCCAGAATTAGGTCAGCCGAGCTCGGGTCCTTAGTAATGAGCAGTCCCGCCTGTTGGAACTCCACGCGCTTAAGCAGTTCGTTCTCAATGACCTCTGATTTCACGAACGCGGTCCGCGAGCGGACACAGATGATGTGAGCGGCAGTCAAGATGGCCGCAGGTTCCTTAACAGCATCAGCGTCGGAGCGTTGCATTGTGTTGAGTCTCAGCCGAACGTCATCTTGAACGCCGATGCTCATTGCTTCGGTGGGAATGGTGGAAACGGCGATCGCCAGCAGAGAGGCTGACAGGACTATCCAACGCACTTTGATGGTTATCATATTCGATTCCCTATTATCTACAGTAGTAGGTTGATCCGGTTCGCACATAAGCCGCTCCTCACTCTCATCCTGACATTTGCGCCCTCCCGATCTGGGAGGATTGTATGGCCAAGGGAAGGGAAGCGCGTGTACAGATGTGACACTTCTTGAAGCGTCACAGTGTCAGCGCACAGGGAGCGCAGGCATCCTTGCCTGCCTTTTTCGCTAGCGGCTTACTCATCTCGCGCAGACGCCCGGCAGGCAGGGATGCCTGCGCTTCCAGGGGCGAGCGGCTTTGCGAGGAACTCTTTGAAGTTGCGCAGGTCATCAAGCGATGAGTCGGCGATGATTCGAAATATGCGCGTGCGGCAACCTGCTGGAAGACGCGTTGCGGTCAGCGCGTCGGTTATCACCATCGCGCTCGATGTTAAGCCTTTCTGCCAGCCGCTCTCGCGCGCGTCGCGGAAGCTCATAGCGTCGGGGTCGATTGCGGCGGCAACAAGGATCGTGTGAGCCCACTTCAGGAAATCGGGCCAGCGTGAGACGACCGTAATGAGCGAATCAGCCGAAGGCCGTTCCTGACCTGCTATGGAGCCGGGCACCGAGCGCAATCGCAACAGGATGCAGGACGCTTCCGGAGGAAGTGCGGCCCTGACGCTATCCGCCTGGCCATACATAGCAACGGGAGCGGCGCCCGCCAGCACTTCGGCTCGGGAACACTCATCGAGCCCGACTCCTTCCACTTGAAATTCGGTCGCTTCTCTTATCTCGGCAATCAAGAGGCTGCGCATCTCTTCATCGGGTTCGATGACAAGAAAGTGATCGGGCGGCTGAGTTTCGAGCCATCGCTTCACTCGCGACTGAATCTCACCAAGCGAGAAACCTCGTTCGCGCGCGACTTGAAGCAGGGTCGATATCAACTGATCGAGCTCGAGCTTGGGGTCGGCGCTCGCATCGACGCTGCGCTCTCGAACGTAGACCCCGCTTCCTTTGCGCAACTCGACCCAGCCTCTACGCTCGAGGTCTTGATACGCAGCGCTCACAGTGTTCGAGTGGATGTCGTATCGGCGCGCGAGTTCGCGGGTGCTGGGAAGCTTCTGCCCGGGCTTCAGATCGTTGCTGACGATGCCGAGAAGGATCTGCGTCGCGAGCTGCTCGCGCAGAGGGACTTCGCTGCTCTTTGAAAGCCAAATTCGCATCGGACATCGCATCGGACAAGCGTTGGTTAGTAGCACTAGGTCAGAGAGTGAACATCTCGCACAGCACTGTTAGCACCTGCGACTGCGTTCTGGCGTCAACTCTTCCAAGCCGTCTGACGAGTCTTACCTTATCGACCGCACGAATCTGGTCGAGAACGACTCGCCCTTGCTTGCCTTGAAATGTACAGGCAACCCTGAAGGGATACGCGTGGCCTTTGGTGGTCATCGGCGCGATGATCACGGTTTTGGCGAAGCGATTCAGGTCGTCGGGCGAGACTACAAGGCAGGGCGCGTTTTCTGAATCTCGCTCCCGAATGTCGGGTCGAGTCTTGCCAGATAAACGTCAAAGCGTTTTACTACCACTCCCATTCTTCCTCATCCCAACTGGTGTGTGAAAAGCCTTCGTCCAGCAGTTCGTCTTCTCCTCGCGCCGCCATTGCCTTAGCAGCCTCTGTCCAGCCTTGTCGGGGAGGGCGCGCAGAGCGTATGACGATCTCGTTGTTCTGGACCTCAAGCACCACCTCCTCGCCGAGATGGCTCTGTTCCAGATAAAGCTTCGGTATGCGAACCCCCTGCGAGTTGCCAATCCTTATGATACGAGTCTTCATAGCCTACAATGTAATTACAGCGGCCTGCCCAGTCAAGCAGGCTATCTCGCTAAGAGCTGCGCATTGCGACTCAGTCGGTTCATCGGAGAAATCCGGCTTGTTCCTTCTGCACGAACATCCATCCCGTGCCTTTGCAGTGCAAGCAGCGCATGGCAAGTGACCTGCCTGTTCCCCCGCATTGACAGACACTTCTGTGCGGGCTGAAGGACTAGAACGAAAGCTTTGCCGCCGCAGACTACGCAATTCGGCGAGCGATCGGCGATTTGTTGTGCGACGGACAGACGAGGCTTCGCACTCAGCGGCTCAAGGTTGATCTGATACTTGCCCGTGCCGCTGCAGGCGGCGCAGAGCTCGGGCCAATAGTTGTCTGCCGGTGAATTCACTGACTCCTCGTTGGCTTATTGGGCCGGTGGAAAATGCTTCACGTACCAGTTAATGCATCGGTCTATCGAATCTACCACGTGCTTTGATTCTCGAATGCCGTGGCCTTCGCGAGGATACCGAACCATGATCGCTTCCACCCCCACGTCTCGAAGCCCGATGTAGTACTGTTCGGCTTCGGCGATCGGCACGTCGTTGTCGTTTTCTCCATGCAGAAACATCGTAGGCGTCTTCGCCTTGGCAACGTGCTTCAACGCTGAGCGCTCCCACAACACGTCCATCATATTGCCTTGATGCGGAAAGATTCCAAATTCCATCTGCTCGTACTGATTGTAGTAAGTCATATAGTTGTAGCTGATCAAATTCGAGATTCCCGCGATCGGAATCGCCGCCTTGAAGATGCTGGTCTGCGTGATAAGCCAGTTGGTGAGTTGCCCGCCGTAACTCACGCCTTCTACGCCCAATCGATCACGATCGATCCAAAGAAAGCGGCGCATAGCGGCGCTCAAACCGTAGATTACGTCCTGCGCTTCGTTGCCGTTCTGATCTCCGAAGACCGCGTCGGTGAATGGCTGGCCGTAGCCGGTCGAGCCCCGATAGTTCACCAGCAAGGTCGCCCACCCACGCGCGGCATAGACCTGATGCTTGAAGTTGAATGCCGGTCCTTGTTGGCCGTGCGGACCGCCATGAATGTTCACAATCAGCGGATGCTTTGAGCTCGCGGTCATTCCGAGAGGTTTGGTGATGAAAGCTTCGACGGTGTACTTGTTATCGTTGCTGACGAAGGTGAAGGACTCGACTTCGGCGATCTGCTTGCCGGCGAGCGCCTGCGCGTTCAGGTCAGTAGCTTTCTTCCCGGGCGCGTTGCCGTTTTTCACATAGAGTTCGGCGAGGTCCGTCGGGCTCGCGAAGGCGTAGGCGATTGAGTTGTCCTTCGATACCGACCAGGCTCCGACCGATCCGCGATCGTTTATCACCGCTTCCGGTTGTCCCCCTTTAACCGGCAGGCAATATAGCCGCACGTGGCCGCGCTCTTGCACGGTGAAATAAACGGCATTGCCGTCAGTTGACCAGGCGGGCGCGCCTTGCCGATTATCAATCATCGAGCTGATCTCGCGGCGATTGCTTCCGTCGGCGTTGATCAACCATACGTGGGTGTCCTCCATCGTAGTCTCGAGATCGGTGAGACCGCGTTTCGTCGCTTGAAAGACTATCGACTTTCCGTCGGGCGACCATCGCGGCCGATACTCGGCGCTCTCGGTTGCGCTCAGACGCCGCATCGATCCGTCTGAGAGTCTCAATGTGAAGATGTCATAATTGAAGAACTGATCTTCGTTTGGTTCGCGATTCGAGATGAAAGCGATCTCTTCCCCGTTTGGCGACCAGTCAATCGAATGTTCGTAGTGAGTGCCGTCGGTAAGCTGCCGAATCTGTCCGCTCGCGACATCGACTACAAAGATGTGCAGGCGGCGGTTGTCGTTGAAGCGAGTCATGCCTTCGCTGTCGTCAGGCTTGTACAGGTACCGCGTTATGACTATAGGGTCGCCGGTCGCGTCTTGAGTCTCAGGGCCGGGCACTGCACTGACAAAGGCGATCCGCTTGCCGTCGGGCGACCAGGCGATGCTCTTGCCGGTCGAGGGAAGGGGGTTGTTAGTCCACTGAAGCGGCGAAAGGAACTTCGCGTTGGAACCGTCCGGGCGCGCGACTATCAAACCGGACTTGTCGCCTAGTCTTCCGTCGTAAGCGATCCATTGTCCATCTGGCGACCACTCGGCATTCGACGAAGTCTCTTTCTCGCCGCCGAGCTTGATCCACTTGTTGTCGGGGACGGTCATAATCCAGAGCTGCGAGTAAGGCCGTCTGGGACCGTCGTTGTTGATCACCGTGTACGCGATGCGCGAACCATCTGGCGAGTATTTCACTTCGCCGATTGAACGAAGCTTCAAAAGGTCGCTGCTTTGAAGCCCGCGCGTTTGAGCGAAAGCCGCGCCGGATATTAATGCCAAAATCAAGGCACCGGACCTGACTACTAAGCGATATCTACTCATAAGCTTTTCGACCTGCCTTTCCGTGACGCTCGCGCGGCTAGCGCGCAATAATGCCTCGCTACTGGTGGACTCAACCCCGAGTGGACGGCAGTATAATAATTGATCGGACGCCGCGCAACGCTGGGGGAGAGGCGGAGTCGGGATGCCTCACCGTCGGTACTTGCGCTTTTCGATGAGCATGTTGAAGGCGACGGTTTTGTCGGTGATTTCTTTTCTCAGCCTATTCTTCTGGTCTTCATCGGCGCAGGCTTCGAGCCGCTTCTTTTGCGCTTCGATTTCTTTGAGCATCTCCACTTCTTCGGGCATGAAGTTGTTGCTCTTCAAGATCGAGTAGGCCATCCGCAGGTCTTCGGGTGTATCGAAGTAAGCTTTGAGGTCGATGGGCTTGCCTTTGCCTGGGAGGTTGTCAAATTCTCCGGCTTCCATTGCCCTCCTTACTTGCTCTTCGACGAACTTCTCAATAGACATGTCGGACCTCAAATTGACTTCGCTTGTAAGTATGTTAACGATCTTTGGAGCACTATCAAAGAGGATACCATCTGTAGGTCGAACCTATTGATGCAGCCCGCCGCCGCTATCCCTTTAGAGAGATCACGTCAAATCACCGTCCCATCCAGTATCACGCCCGTCTTGGGCACGATCACGACCCCATCGCGTATGAAGTAACCGTCGCCGTCAATCACCTTTTCGCGAGCTTCGTTAAGGATTTGAACGCCGGCTCCGATGCGTGCGTTCTTGTCAATGATCGCGCGGCGGATTACGCAGTTTGGGCCGACCCCGATCCGAGGGTACCCTCGATTGACGTCCGCTTGCAGCTCGTCGAGGTTCTGGTAGAAGTCGGCTCCCATCATCAGCACGCCGTCGAGTCGCGAACCATGCTCGATGCGGCTGCGAATCCCGATGACCGAATCCGTGATCGTTGCGCCGTTGATGATGCAGCCTTCGGTGATGATTGAGCTCTGGATGTGACAATCGAGAAGCTTCGAGCCGGGCAGGTATCGCGGCCGGGTGTACATCGGAGCCGCGGCGTCAAACACGTTGAAGGGTGGCAGCGGCAAAGTCATCTCGATGTTTGCGCGATAAAACGCGCCGATCGTCCCGATGTCCTCCCAATACCCGTCGAACAGGTGAGCCTGTACGTTGTAGCGCGACAGCGTCTCGGGGATGATTTCTCTTCCGAAATCCACCGCCTCGGGCATCTCTTCATGCAGTAATCTCCTCAGCACTTCCTTGCGAAAGACATAGATTCCCATCGAAGCCAGAAACGGCCGCTGCTCGGCTTGCTCAGGCGAAAGCCCTAGCCGCGTAGTGTCGACCCGCATGAGATCGAGCGCTTCGCCCTTGGGCTTCTCGCTAAACTCAATGACGCGGCCGCTGTCATCGATCTTGACCAGCCCGAATTCCGAGGCTTCCTCCGAGCGCGCGGCTGTCATCGAGATCGTCACGTCCGCCCCCGTCTCAACGTGTCGCGCGATGAAGTCGCGATAGTCCATTCGGTAAAGGTGGTCGCCCGATAGCACCAGGATCGTGTCACCCTTGTAGTCATCCAGATGATGCAAGCTCTGGCGCACAGCGTCGGCAGTTCCCTGGAACCAGTCGGGCCGCTCGGGAGTGATTTCAGCCGCAAGGATCTCGACGAAGCCGTTGGTGAAACGGCTGAAGCGATACGTTCGGGCGATGTGGCGATTGAGTGATGCCGAGTTGTACTGGGTAAGGATCAAGATGCGAAGCATGTCCGAGTTGATGCAATTGGAAACCGGGATGTCGATCAAACGGTATTTGCCGCCCAGGGGAACAGCAGGCTTGGCTCTTTGCTTAGTGAGGGGATATAAGCGCTGACCGGCCCCCCCCCCCAGTATCAGTGCCAGCACTTTTTCGGCCGCCATCCGCGCTCCTCCCCAACGACATGTCTCTGCTGCTCGCTGCGTGGAGCAAGAGTATAACCGCGCGCCCACTAGCTGTGGAAGCGGGATGCTGAGGAGTGATAAGTGATTCGTGATGCGTGAAAACATGATGGGTGATGCGTGAAGAGTGATGCGTGATGAGTGATGCGTGAAGCTGATGGGTGATCAGCATAGTGGTGAGGCTTGCGGTCGGGAAGGAGGGCTTGCCCCCGTTTTTCCCTGAGTCGAGACTTGGGCCTTACAGAGAAGTTGCTTTTCATTCATTGAGCGGGGGCAAGCCCACCTTCCCGACCGCGAGCCGGAGGAAGTCGCTTGTTAGCCGGGATCGGTGTTGTATAGGATGGGCGGGCACGACACGGCTTCACATGAAGAACATATCGCGAATCGAGGTTCGAATCGCGGAGCAGGTTAGCCGCGCGCTCAACCAGCGAATGCCGGTCGTTGCCCTCGAATCAACCGTGATCGCACACGGTCTCCCCTACCCGCTCAATCTCGAGACCTCCCTGGCTTGTGAACAAGCCGTACGACAACACGGCGCAACACCCGCGACAATCGGAATCGTCAATGGAGTTCCAACAATCGGGTTGAGCGAAGACCAGATCAGCCTCTTCGCCCACGGTCAGGACAGTGAGAGAAGGCGAATCGAGAAGGTTGGACTGAACAACCTGGCAGGCGTGATGCTAAAGCGCGGCTGGGGCGCCACAACCGTAGCATCAACCTTAAGACTCGCACACGCTGCCGGCATTCGCGTCGTCTCTACAGGCGGAATCGGGGGCGTTCACCGAGGAGTCGCTGAATCGCTCGACATATCCGCTGATCTCACCGCGCTGGGCAACACGCCGCTCATCTGCGTGTGCGCCGGAGCTAAAGCAATTCTGGATCTGCCGAAGACGCTCGAGTATCTGGAAACGCTTGGCATTCCGGTAGTCGGATACGGCACTGGTGAACTTCCCGCATTCTACTCGCGCACGAGCGGGCTCGAAGCGGATTTCAGAGTCGAAACTGCTGACGAAGCGGCAGAGCTTGCGGGGTGCCACTGGCGGATGGGCGGAGGCACTGCCGTTCTGGTGTGCGTACCCGTGCCCAGCGAGTTTGAGATACCCTCAACTAAGGTGGAATCCGCGATCGCTCGGGCGCTGTCGATGGCCGAGCGAGAGGGCATTAGACGTAAACGGCTCACGCCATTTTTGCTTTCACGGATGGAGGGGTTGACTGGTGGCGCGTCTCTAGAGGCTAACCAGGCGCTTCTACTCAATAACGCTGAGGTCGCGGCAAGGATTGCTGTTAGCCTGCTCCATGCTCCACCGCCTTGAGCTTATCCTTCGCGGGCGGGCGAAAAGCTTGTAAGATTCTTTGTTCGCCCCTTCGATACACGTGCTCCCGCTTCTGCGCAGGCGCCCTCTTATATGCCCCAAGCAACTCCACTATCTGGTCCTCAAGCCTCAACACATCATTGCGATCCAGATCTAGCTGAGCCACTTCTATGGCCCTTCTAATGTGATTTCTCAGTTTCTTCTCAGAGTCCATTTCATCACCCTCCGCCCGACGGCCTTCCTTAGTCTGATGACTCCTCTCCTTCAAGAGTTCTCTTCAGCGTCTTGAGGGTCTCTATGACGGCATGCCATACCGTAGTTGCGTCTTCCTCACTGAGACCCGATTGTTCCATATAAACTCTAATGGCTTCGGGATCATCCTTCATTGCATCCAAGGCATCTTCTATAGCCTGATCCATAATCAGATAGCCAGAACATCTACGGCAAGCCTTATACCACAAAAGGCAAACGCCCGTAAGACTTAATTTAGGTTCATAGCCTACTCTTCCACAACCAATTTGTGGACCACATTAGAGCACAGTGTCTGATTTCATACAAGGAGAAAATGCACCCGCGGTGGCGTAGTCAAAGAGAGCCCAGAATCATTTCTTCCCGGCAACCTCTTCTATCGCCTTTCGCTTGGCTTCCTCCAACTTCTCCATAGCCAAGGTCCTCATTTCAGTGGAAATGCCAGCGATATCGAGGAGCTCCCCGTACTTTTTTCGCTCACTCCTCTCTAACTCAGCCTTCCTGCCCTCCCACACACGATAGGCCGCATCTACCGCGGTTGCTGCTAGTACGGGCACTATTAACCAGCTAACGACATGCATGGCAAGTATCCACAGCCACAATGGGAACTGTTTCACATCGTCGCGAAAATCCTTCGGGTCGCTTCCAGTAGCTACCTCATAGGTAATGAAGGCTGCCCTGCCATTATCAGGAAGATTCCATGCCAGTACCACGTAGGTCGAGAAGGTTAAAACCAAATAGAAGAAAAGAGCCAGCAACAAAGCTGTGAAACTCTCAAAGAAACGACCAAACGTCATACCCAATCTCTTAGTAATAGGCACAATCTCAACCCCCCTTTCAGTTTTTTCTCTGCGCTCTTCCCTAAGTAGCCAGATGAATATAGGAATGCCATAGGACCCATGTATGAGTAAGAGTATGGCAAGAATTTCTAAACAAAACAAAACAGTTTACCCCCTCCCAACCCGATTAGGTTCACTGGAATGCAGAAGTGCCACTGCCTTGAAAAACACATTTGAGGTAATCCTTTGAGAGAAATTCAGATAACGATTTCTTCAATGCGGTGAATCAGAGATATTTAATGCTTTGACCGGACTACCTTATGGATTGTTCCATTTCAGAACCAAACCAACCCGGGTCGGCTGGCTCTTACCCGAAAGCGATGAGAGTTTATCGCGCCGATTGTCCTACATCAAATAGTATGTTGCCTATAATCGCTTTGACCTGAGCAGCCGGTCAAATATAATCGCTTCTCCCAATAGGACGCTTCGGGTCGAATAGTCTACAACGGAGGCGCCGAACATATGGCTGCGGCATCAGCAAAACAGATTCAACTGGACCAATCTCATTCAGAGCCTCGCACGCGCTCACGGCGGCCCTGGCTGCGGGTTCTTATTGTGTTACTAGCTCTGCCAGTCGCCGGGTTCATCGTCCTCGGGCTCTGGCCCGCGCAAGCGGACTTCGTTGGTGACGGAAGCACCGCCGGTGTCGGCAAGGGCGGAGGCGGGCTCGTCCGCCAGTTCCCGAAGATGGTCCTGCGCGCAGACAATCCTCTGCCGACCGCTAACGACGACGAGAGGGTCCAGCTTGGTCGATTGCTTTTCTTCGATCCGATTCTCTCGGGTGCCAACGACATCTCGTGTGCGACCTGTCATCATCCGGACCTCGGCTTTGGCGATGGGCGAGCGTTGTCGATGGGGAAGGGAGGTCACGGCATCGGCTCCGAGCGCACAGCGGGATCCGTGGTGCGGAGAGGTGCGCCGACCCTCTGGAATTCAGCATTCAATCATAAGCAGTTCTGGGATGGCCGAGCCGAAGACCTCGAAGATCAAGCGAAGGGACCGATCACCGACGAAAACGAGATGAACGAGAACCCCGAAACGCTGGTAAAGGAGTTGAAGGAGGTTCCCGATTATGCGCGGCGATTCGATGCGGCATTCGCAGGCCGGGACGCTTCAGCGGTGACGTTTGAGAACGTGCAAAAGGCAGTCGCTGCATTTGAGAGGACGCTGGCCGCTAACAACTCACCTTTTGATCGCTTCGTTAGAGGCGAGCTGGGCGCGCTTACGCCTGAGCAGCGGCGCGGCTTTAATCTGTTTCGCTCTGGGCGCACTCGCTGCTTCGAGTGTCACGGCCTTCCAACTTTTGCAAATCGCGATTTCAAAATTATCGGAGTGCCTGACGCCGATCCTTCGCAACCTGACTTCGGCAGATTCGATGTGACTAAGGGCGAGGGCAACAAGTTTGCGTTCAAAGTCCCAACGCTGCGCAACGTTGTTTTGAATGCGCCTTACATGCACAACGGCCGCTTCAAGACTCTCGAAGAAGTATTGGACTTCTACGCTGCCGGCGGCGGACCCGGAGTCGGATTCAAAGACGCGAAGGTCGACGACAAGATTCACACGTATTCGATCACCGCTGAAGAAAAGCAAGACCTCGTTGCATTCCTTTGTTCGCTCACGGACGAATCGAATCTTCCCGAGTTTCCGGACAAGGTACCATCGGGCTTGCCGGTCGCGCCGCGCTTAAAGAATCCAGCGCGCGAGCTTGTCGCGAAGTACAACGCGGGTTCTTCGACGAAAGCGATTGCCGATCGAGCGCCTCAAACGATCACCGTGAAAGCGGGTGAATCAATTCAAGCGGCGGTCGATCGCGCTCGACCCGGCGACACGATTGAAGTTATGCCCGGAGTCTACAAAGAAGAAGTAAAGATAGATCTGGATAACATCACGCTGCGGGGGGTCACACAGGAAACACTACCAGGCGATAATACAGGCAACGTTCGGCGTCCCGTGCTCGAGGGTGAAAACAAGCTCTCCGATGGCGTGCTCGCAACCGGGAGCAATTTCGTTATAGAGAAATTCGACGTGCAAAACTACGTCGCCAATGGTGTAGTCGCTCAGCACGCGCGCAACGTAACATTTCGCGACTTGAAGCTCGATAACACGGGACTATACGGCGTCTATCCGGTTAGTTGCACAGGCGTAAGAATCGAACGCTGCGTAGCGACCGGCATCGGCGACGCTGCGTTGTACGTTGGCCAGTCTCGTGACATCGTCGTGCGAGACTGCGAAGCTCACGACAACGTCACCGGTATCGAGATCGAGAACTCAGTTAACGCGGTGGTCGAGAATAACTACGTTCACGACAACACCGGTGGGATTCTGGTATTCATTCTGCCAAATAACCCGTCGAAGGTTGGGCACAACTGCATCGTCCGCAACAATCGGGTGATCAACAACAATCATGCGAACTTCGCAAACCCGAATTCAATTGTTGCAAACGTTCCCCCGGGCACCGGCGTAATGGTGATGGCCGCCGACAATACCGAAGTAACCGGGAACGAGATTCGCGGCAACGATTGCTACGGCGTCGCGGTGTTCAGCCTCGACGTTGCCTTTCCCAAGGGCACTTCCTTCGACGTCGGGCCGGTTCCGGAGAACAACTGGATTCACGGCAACACGTATTCGGACAACGGCCGCAATCCGGCGGGCGCGCTCCAGCGTGCGGGGATCAAAGGCGCCGATCTGGTGTGGGACCTGAGCGGCTGGTCTAACCGATGGCAAGAGAGCAATGCGACGCATTCGACGCCTCTGCTTAGTGCGGCTTGGCCGGGGTTTGTTCGACGCGCGTATTGGCGCACGCTTATGCTCGCACAGCAGTATCTCTGAGGTTGATGAAGCTTGAGAAGAGGCGTGCGCTGCGAATCTAGGGTCTGGAGAATTTCGGATTTCAGATTATTTCAGATAGCTGATTTCAGATCGCACAAATTCAGATTAAATTGCTGATTTTAGAAGTGCTGATGTCAGACTACAGATTATTGCACATTTGAAATCTGCAATCTGAAATCTGCAATCTGAATCCTGTAATCTGAGATCTGAGATTTGAGATCTGGAGATTATTCGAGATTTGGTATTTATCCTTTCCCGCAATCGCAAATCTAACGAGGTGAACAGTGTCACAAGCCGCAATTGAGATAGAGACCATCGAAGCCGCCGTGACCACAACCGAGAAGGAAAGCGGCGTGTTCACCGCGAGCCTGCCGGGACAATGCCTGGCTGAATTCATCGGCACTTTCATCGTGATACTGGTCGGTGACGGTGCGGTTGCGGCCGCCGTGCTGACCAACTCGATCGACGGCTGGGGAGTGGCGGTGATGTGGGGGCTCGCCGTCACGTTCGGAATTTATGTCGCCGGTCCCGTCTCGGGCGCGCACTTCAATCCAGCGGTCACGATTACGATGGCTGTTTTCCGGGGCTTTCCTCGCAGCCGAATCATCCCTTACATCGTCAGCCAGATTGCAGGCGCGTTCACCGGAGCGGCTTGCGTGTATGCGTTGTGGGTGGGTTTTTGGCCTCGCGCTTTGGAGAAGTTCGGTGTCGAGGTCGGAGCCGCGGGCAGCCAGAAGCTGATGATGATTTTTTCGTGCTTCTATCCTAATCCAGGTGGCATCGGCGTAGACGAGGCCGCTATGGCGACGGTCACCACGGGCGGCGCGTTTTTCATCGAGGCAGTGCTGACGATGTTTTTGCTGTTGATGATCTTTGCGCTGACGGAACCCGGCAATCCGGGTATGCCCCAGGCCGGGCTCGGACCGATCTTCATCGGCCTTACCGTAACCGCGATAGTCGGGGTCGGCGGGCCGCTGACGATGGACGCGGTCAACCCCGTCCGCGATTTTGGGCCGCGGCTTTTCGCTTACGTCGCGGGTTTCGGGCGCATCGCGTTTCCAGGCCCTCGCGGCAACGAGTGGTGGCTTTATATAGTTGCGCCGATCATCGGTGGTTTGATCGGCGCTGCTGTGTACCGCTATCTTGTCAGGCGCTTCCTCCCGCCAGTGGCGTTGTGAAGTTTGGCGATCAACCGCTTGGACTCTTTCAGAAGCGGATTCCGACTCCAACACTTAATTGAAAGCTGTTCACCGTTCCGGCTTTTCTGTGCACCGGAAATGCAGGGAGTTCCGGGGAAAACGGGAACGCAGTGGTGTCGCCGAACCGAATGATAGTATCCCCTGCGTCGAAGCGCAGCCCGGTGCGAGGCGAGGGATAGTATTCCACCACACCCCCCACGTCCATTACGAATTCGGTTTTAGCGAATTCATCGCAGCTTCGAACATCTGTGCCCGGCAATCGAAGACTTTACTGAACCGCATGAAGCCCGGTCGCGCCTTGCCGAAGACACCGATCTTGGCGCCTCGGTGACCTGCTTTGATCCCGAGTAGTCCCTGAGCCTTTCGCCCACGGCGCAGAAATCATCTTCTCGGGGGAAGAATTCAGTTCTGCTTCCAACATGAGGTACGTTTCTTGCGGTTCGATTAGGTTCGGCTCGCGAGCGAAGGGACCAAGCACACCGGTGTGACGTTCTACTTGAAGAGCTTATCGAACGCAGAGCGGGCATCTTTCACTTCAGCCACTGCTGTGGTCGTTTCGCGCTCGACGGTCTTGCGCGCTTCAAAAAGAGTGCACTCATTGCGCAGGTCCTTCTTCGGTATGCGCTCAGTTATCGGTTTCCGGCACTGAAAACGCGCGCCGGGATCGAAGCTCACGCAGTTCTTGCAGGTATGCAGATCGCTGTGGCACTTTGGGCACTGTGCGTCAAACGCGATCCCATCGATGTCAATATTGACCATTGTTCCGCAGAGGGAGCAGCGGGTAACTTCGCGAAAGGCGGGCATCTTTGGCGCGCGAATGTCGCTCCTTGGCTGATTTGTTGCGCGCGGTCTTTGCTCTCTGTCGTCATCTTGTTGATAACCGCGCTGCTTGTATTTTCTATCCATGAGAATCTCCTGTTGTTTGGACAGGCAAGTGTGTGGCTGTTACTGTCGTCCGTTTCCGGTTAGTTAGTGATTGTGCTGCCAGTCAAGGCAATGGTCCGAGCCATCGGCCATTGCCTTTAATCGATCGGAACCTTGTACGGGGTTTCCAAGAACGATAGATGTGACAGTTTCCTTATACAGCAACAGAGGTCGGGAATCAAACGTTTTCGAACTTTGGATTGTTGTTTTTTGATTGTTCTATTGGGCCCGCCGTTTCACCGGTGAACTGTCTTCGACAGGTGAAACTAAGACAGCTTGATCATGAGCCACATCAGGATCACGTGGAGCGACCATATAGTCAAAGCAAAGGGCACTTGAAACTTGATCACTCCGTATTGGTCGCGCATGTTGAGAAGCGCGGCTGGAACTATGTTGAAGTTAGCAGCCATCGGCGTCATAAGCGTTCCGCTCGCTCCAGCCGTCAGCGTGATGATGGCAACCATCTCGGGTCTGACGCCGAAGGGCTGGATGATCAGCGGCGCAAGCACCCCCGTCGCTATGACCGGAAAAGCGGCAAAGGAGTTTCCCATCACGAGCGTGAACAGAGTCATCCCAAGGCAGTTAGCTAACACGAGCAAGAATAGGTTCTCGGCCGGGATGATTCGATAGATGCCGCTTGCAATCAGATCGCCAACTTTCGCCGCGGTGAAGATGACTCCGAGTGAGGCAAGCAATTGGGGGAGAATATTCACCGCGCCCATTGCATCATTGAGCCGCCGGCCTTCTTGCATCATCGTGCGCATTTTATCGCGAGTGATCCACAAGCACGCTGCCATCGCGCTGACGCCTCCAAACCCAAGCCCGACAAGCGCGCCTCGATTCACATCCAGCCCGAGAAATCGAAACGCGATCGCAAAACCGAACGTCACAATCGGAATCGACAACACCGGTATGAAGATTCGATTGCCAAGAGTTTTCGCACGATTCGCCTGCTCGGCTTTCGTCGATTCGTTGTAATGTCCGCGCGCTACGCCTCCGGTTCCATCGATGGCAACCATCGCAAGAACAAGCATCCCGATGACCCAGTGCGGCAGGACGCCGCCAAACACGAAGATCGCTCCGAGTATCGACCAGAACAATCCGCTACCGTTGCGGCGCTTGTTGGCGCGGTCGCGAAAGGTCATTGCCGCGAATACCCAGAGCACGAGCCCGGTCAAAACATAGACTGAGTTTAGACTGAAGAGCGCGTTGGCAATTGAAGGCAGAGAGAGGGCTGCGCTTTGGATCATCGAGCCGTTGCCGCCTTTTTTCGAAGTCGCAAATCAAGCAGCCAGAACTGAATCGCTCCAAGAAAGACCGAGATTGTAGCGATGGGGATGGCGTATGCCACAAGGCTCCAAACGCTGACTACGTAGCCGAGCCCAGTCATCACGCCGAACACAAGCAGAATGCCCGGCTGCACGGGCGAAAGATTCTGTCCGTAAAAGTTGCCGTAGTTCTCGCTTGCGGCATCAGCAGCTTTGATTTCTTCGACGACATCTTCGGGCACATCCTCCGCGCTTGCAGCACCGAACATTCCTTCGGCCGCTCCAACCGACATCGGAAAAATCAATGGCCGGACGAACGAAGGATGGCCGTTAAGTCTGACTCCGAGAATTCCGGTGAGCACTCTGAAAAATTGATAAACGATTTGCAACCGCCCAACCGTCGCCGCGGCGAACCGCCGAATGACCACCGCCGATTGGTCCTGCAAGCCATGTCTTTCCGCGAGCCCGATGGCGGGGAGCGTGATGATGAACAGCGTCATCAGGCGGTTCTCAGCGAACGCGCGGCCAAGCATGTTGATGATGCCTTCCTGGCCCGGCTTGGTGAGGAAGGAAAGCGCTTGAAAAATGCCCTCGCTTGAGAAGAGCGGCAGTCCCGCCGCAATACCGGTAACCAGCCCCGCCGTCACAACCACGAGCGTAGTGCGCAAACGAAGCGCCAGCCCGATGATTACAATCGCAATTCCACTGAGCTTCAACAAGTCTACGAGATGCACATTCCCTCCTTGTTTGGGCTGAGATAAGAGCCGCAAATATTTCAGCGAGTCTACTCTATTCGCATTGCGAACGCACGCACGTCAAAGGAGTAAAGAACTGGTCTGCTCATCCAGCATGTGAATTCGTCGCTTGAGGCGAATTGCCGGAAAATTGAGGGACCGCACAATCCTTGAGATTTTTGGGAAGGGGAATTCGAGGGATCAATTAACCGCGAAAATCTTTGGCAGTGATTAGAATAATGTTATAGAATTGTGCGCCTTGGGTGGCTTCGTAACTCTAACTCCGAGTGAGACAGTTTAAGAGCCCCTTCATTGCAGGAGATGGTTTCAAGCAAAACGGTTGAAGAAGGTAACGTCTTGCCACAGCCTCACCTTGCTGGTCGGGACGTTTTGGGCCTCCGACACCGAAGCTGCGAATGAATGAGTAAGGAGGGTATGTATGACTATAAAACCGAATCGGAAGTTGGTTATGCTGACTCTGGCCATTCTCGCCCTGACCCTGGCGGTGTCAGCCGGGATGCGCCAGTCGCTTGACGAATTCAATTATGCTTGGGGACCGCTCTACACCGCTCAGGTGCCGACTCCCGGACAGACCAATGATGATTTAGTGCAGATCGCTAATGCGTCGCGGAAGCAGCTGGTTCGCTGGAACCGCATCGCGGTTGACGCTAGCGGACTCGACCACCAACCCGTTGCGCTCGGCGAGAACCGTGTGTTCGGTGAGCAAATCGGGCCGGGGCGATCAAGCCGGGCGGTGGCGATCGTCCACATCGCGATGTTCGAGGCGCTCAACGCGATCGTCGGCGGATACCAGAGCTATGCCGGCCTTTATCCCGCAACACCAAAGACTTTTAAGGATGCCGCAATAGCGCAGGCGGCGCACGATACGCTGGTTGCGCTTTTTCCATCTCAAAAGGCGACCTTCGATACTTTCCTGGCTGAAGACTTGAGCCGCATACGTGACGGACGCAAAAAGAAGAACGGAATCGCTCTTGGGCGGCAAGCGGCCTTCGCGATACTGGCGCTCAGTGACCACGACGGCTCGCAGCTGCCGGAGATGCGCGTCGGCGTTGATTACATCACGAGTAACAACCCGGGCAAATGGCGCCAGGATCCGATCAGCCTGATCCCCCTCGCCCTTGGAGCACGTTGGGGTGAGGTTACCCCGTTTGTCCTGCAGTCGGGGAACCAGTTCAGGGTTCCAACTCCGCCGGACATGACCACTGCGGCGTACGCGACTGCTTACGATGAGGTGAAGCGCTTGGGCGGTGACGGCGTGATCACCCCGACCGAGCGCACGGCCGACCAGACCCAGATTGGCATCTATTGGGCCTACGACGGGACGCCAAGCCTGTGCGCGCCGCCGAGGCTCTACAACCAAATTGTTGTGCTGATTGCTGACCAGATGGGATCAGATGACATTGAGTTGGCGCGACTTCTCGCTCTTGTCAACGTGGCAATGTCTGACGCAGGCATCGCAATCTGGGAGTCGAAGTATTTCTACAACCTCTGGCGCCCGGTGGCCGGTATCCGTGAAGCCGACCCGGGGACAGGCGCGACTGGCCTTGGCGACGGCAATCCCGCGACCACCTGTGATCCGACCTTCTCGCCGTTGGGTGCGCCAGCCAGCAACCTTAACGGGCCGAACTTCACCCCGCCCTTCCCGGCCTACCCGTCGGGGCACGCGGGGTTTGGTGGCGCTCTCTTCCAGATACTGCGCAACTTCTACGGGAAGGACAATATCCCCTTCACCTTTGTGTCGGATGAGTTCAACGGCGTGACCACGGACAATCAAGGGAATAAGCGTCCGCTGCTCCCGCGTAGCTTCGCGACACTTTCGCAGGCCGAGGAGGAAAACGGCCAGAGCCGCATCTATCTGGGTATCCACTGGTCGTATGACAAGACCGAAGGTATTGCTCAGGGACGGAAGGTAGCAGATTGGGTGTTCACGCACGCGTTCGTGCCTGTGCAATGAGCGTCGTCGTGAGCGGGTCGTACGGCAGACGGCAAGTCAGAACAAGCGAGTTTTTGCCGATGCCTAAAGGGCTTGATAATTTGAACGCTGTTCTCAAGAAGTGCGCCGGCGCGATGCCGCATTCTGAGGGTACCAAGGGCTGCTATAACGAAAACTTCAATGGGTTCTCGTTGACGAAGTTTGACGGTACTACGATTACGGTTTAACTCTTTCATCAGCGGGGCCGCGCGGAAGACTGAAAGTATGATGAGGGACTCGCTTAGCGGCCTCCGCTGCATGCGTTAGGCGGCCGCCTCAGGTAGCGACCCTTAAGACAAGAAGGTCCAATGTTTCGATCACCGGCGATCGCCCGTCCTCGCTACTGGCCGCCTGCTCCAGCGCGGCCTGACAATGCTCAAACTCGGAATCAGGCAGAAGCAGAAGAGTCGAGTCGGCCCGCAGTCGCGTGCGCTCCGCGAGTTCCCCAAGGCTATCACAAGTCTTCTGCTGCACCCTTTGGAGGCTTTCGATTGAGAATCCCGCCGTCTGAAAGCTCGCTGTAACCTGACTGAGCGTCGGGAACTGCCCCGCAATCCGGCGCGCCCCCGGGAAGAAGCGGAAAAACGCGGGAAACCCATCCAACCGATCACCAAACGCGCCACGAATAAGAACGTACCCATCGGGCCGAACGACCCGGCGGAGTTCTCGGGCGCACGCTACGCGGTCAGGAATGTGATGGATAACCTGCGAGAGCCAGGCGAGATCACAAGAAGAATCAGCCAGGGGCAAATAGTCGCCGCGCGCGGCCGCATAAACCGGATTACTGCGAGCGAGCCCACGCCTGGCGGCTTGCAGCATGCCGATGGACAGATCAAGGCCTATCACGCGCGCTGCAAATCGCTCGGCAACTAAGGACGCGAAGCGGCCCGTGCCGCAGCCCAGGTCAAGTACTGTTGGAGAACTAGAGCGCGTAATAAAGGGGTAGAGAGCCGTGGCCCAGGTGTCGGCCGTGTCTGCGGAGAAAGCGCGGGCCGCCGGATAATTCGAGGCTATGTCGCTGTCGTAGTTTACCGAACCCGGTTCGAATATCTTCTCCCCCATCACATCACTCAATCCTCTCCGCAAGCTTAACGACCCAAGCTCAGCGACCCGGCCCGCGAGGGGGTGCGATTGCAACCACAGCGTGATGGCCGGGTTCGCTGCAGCGCATGGTTAGGCGACGTTGGTGTCATTTGTGCAGCGGCTCTTCCTCGAATTGGTCTGTCCCAGCCGTGCGACCGAAAGCTGAGCCGTCAACGGCATCGAGATAAGGAATGATCGCGGGATCGTAGTTGCAGATGGTGTTCACGTCGTAGATGGCCCAGTTGTCAGGGTTGTCGGCATACTCCTGTGACTCGTCCCCCGACATAAACGTCCAGCCGCTGAGAACGTCCTTGCCCGGCAACTCGCGAAACATATAGCCGACCTTGAGGCCATCTACCGTGATGCGGTCAGTGGCGAAACAACTGCCCATGTTCGGGATAAGCTGGCGAATCTGATTGCCGGGAATCTTGAACTGCTGGTTTAGCGGATTCATTTTCTGGGAAAGCGCCCTGAGTCGCCTAACGATTGGCGTTCAGCGGCGCGCATGCGCGTCCGCTGCAACGCCGGTTAGGCACAGCGCCCCGACGTGACAGCCTGCCTGATATTAACGCGGCTATCGGGACAACTATCGTCATAAGCAGCCATGACCCTAGGGGAACGACAAGGAACACGAAAGTGGGCGTCGACTCCCGGGGCCTCAAAACAACATACCCGTAGATGGCCAAAGAGCTCAGCGTGATAACCAGCATCACGCTATGAAGCGTCGCTCGGGTAATAACCGACCAACGCTTCGAAACCATGTCGGCCAATAGGAGGGCCATGAACGGGGAGAGCACCCAGATTGCGAAAAGAACTCGCAGGAAAAGGGGCGGATGACCTGCACGGAGCATCAAACCGACCGAGCCCCCGGCCCCAGCCACCACCGCGGTTAGGGCCACTGCGTGCAGGAGGCCAAGGAACCCACATCCGGGCCTTCCCCGGCTTGCTTTAGCGGTTATCTCACTGGGACCATTAGTGCTCATTGATCTCTCCTGGTGCCTAACGTTGCCAATTGAGCCGCGCGCTGAGGCGACATCCTCGCACACCGACCATCGGCGCGTCGGCTCCAATTGGATGTTGTTGGGCGCCTCACTTACTGCCGAGACGAGTAGAGCGCTCTTGGACGGCGGTCAGAAAAGCCATTCCAACAAGTATGAGATATGGCGATCCGATCATTACAAACGCCGCTAGTGCCTTTTCCAGTCCGCGCGTGGGAACATAAAACAAAAGCAGCGCGATCATTCCAGTTCCACCGACGCAGGCAAGCGCGATGATCTGCGGCGCACCGATTCTCGCCACGACCGACGGGTACGTCAGAAGGGCCTCCAGGACCTTGGGGTCGTATTCAAGAAGCCTTTTGACAATGCGTCTTCTCGTCCCGAAATAGAAGGCCGCAAACGTGCCGGAGGCAAAGTAGGTTCCGAGGGCCACTATTGCTACCAGAACTGCAGGTGCATTGATGTCGGCAATCATGAGTTTCTGCGTAACCACCAGTTCGCGATCGGTAATCGCTAGAACCACCAACACGAGGGAGGCTGTGAAGCCAAGAAGTAAGAACTTCTCGATGGCCTTGAAGGTCTCCTTGAGGTTGTCGATCAGAATGTCGATGAGATCAGCCATCCGAGTGTCTCCTTGTTCGCCTGTCACAATAGAAGCTAAGACGCCCAACGCACAAGCTCACCTGCCGGGGCCGCGGCAAGAGCTTCATGTCGCGCGAAACCAGTAGGGCGGCCCGGTCAGGCGCAGCGCCTGGTTCGGCGGCCTACACATCGGCCAACGCTGCAAACACTTCGGACCTTTGGTAGGTCTTCGATCTTGCGTGTGTGGCATCCTCGCGGGCAACCCAATCTTCGACGGCAAAGTGCGAATCGATGAGGGCTTGAAGGATGTCGCTGCGTTGCGTCGGCCTGATCGTTACCGAGTCCTTGCCATGCAGAAACGGATACGTCCGGGTATGGCCTCGGAGCTTGCCAAAGAAAACCTTGCCTTGGCCACCCTTCCCCGGCCGCCTGCCAGGCAAGAAGATCGGCCCGTCCCAGCCATCCTCCCCACTGCGCGAAGGCTCTCGGCTTGGCGACGAAGCCTCCGCTTGCATCTCCGCCCGGAAGACAATCTCGCCGCCCTTGATTAGCTGAATGGAACAAGGGACGGAAGGCGAAACGCCAATGTGGCCATGATAGTAGGGGGTCGAGAAGAATACGCGTTCCCAGAAGGCAAAAAACCGGCACGAGTTAAACGCATGAACCAGGAAGGCCGCATCTGGCCCCGATCCCGTCCTCAGGCGGACACACCAGGACGGAGAAGCTCACCTCCCGGAACCGTACGCCCATGAATTTCATGTCAGAGGCAACGACCAGAAGCTGTGCTTTGCCGTCCCTCTCGGCAGTGACGAGATCTTCCTTCAGCAATCGCTCCTTCCAGAAGGCCAGGTCCGCCGTGCCAAGAAGCGAGACTTCCCGCACGTGTGCCAGCTCCGCAGCCCATTTGACAGACGTGTTCATGACGTGGACGCTCCAGGTCCTTTGCCGCCGAACGACCAAGCTAAGCTGCGGCGCCCACTGGGCCGTAATGCCGCGCGAAGCCAAACTGGCGGGCCGCCGTTAGCTTCAGCGTTTGGTTCGGCGAGACCCCGCCTTACTTGGTTCGCAGATGCTGATCGAACCAGCGGACCGTTTCCCCAAGGTAATCCGGCCAACCCTTCTCTTCACGAAAACCGGGACCGCGAAAGTTCGCATTATGCCCGCCGCCTTCAATGCGCACCAGCTTCACGGCCACGCCGGCTTGCTTCAAGGCTTCTGCCATCACTTCTGAATGCTTGAACAGCACGATTTCGTCGGCGTCTCCGTGGATCAGAAGAAAGGGCGCATCGTCTTTCGAGACGTGAGAGATGGGCGATGCTTCTCGGTACGTTTTGTATTCGACGGAAGTAGGCGGAGCACGCTCAATGAGCATTCCCATGAAACTGCCAACCGCCTGGCGGATCGTGGGGACGTTAATCAGGTCGCTCGGAGCGGCGTGGGCCACCACGCATTGGACCTTGGCGCTCTCCCGGTTGACCGGGTCCGCATCCGCCGGGTCTCCTTTGCCGTCCAACACACCTAACAAGCTCACCAGGTGCCCCCCGGAGGACCCGCCGGACGCGCCGATGCGGTCGGGGCGAATGCCGAATCGCTTGGCGTGATGACGCACGTACCGGACAGCTCGCTGCGCGTCTTCCACGGCTGCGGGATAGCGGAATCGCGGCGCAGCTCGGTGGTTGATCCGGAACACAGAATAGCCCGCTTCGACCAGAGCCTTGGCGTGCCCTCCTCTGTCGTCGTCCTTCAATAGCCTGGCTTCGTAACTCAGCGGTGCGTGCCAGGCACTGCCGCTGATGAAGATGATGCCGTAGCCGTTGGGTTTCTCGGGGGTGTGAACGTCCATCAACAGGGCAAGACCCGAGTACATCCCGTAGATGACGTTCGATTCGACGCGCGCGCCCATTTTCGTAGGTGGTTGGGCAAAAACAGTCGCTGGAGCGGTGGCCGTCAGAAACAGGATAGCGGTTAAGATTCGTTGCATTGAAGCATCACCTCCTAAATTAGACCACTGAGCACGATGGCACACTTAAGGCCGAACTGCTGGGATGACACGGCGCGCGCGGACTGCTGAAACTATGATGAGAAATTCGCTTCGCGCGCTCGTGTCCATCCCGTTGTTATCGAATTATGCGGCGGCTGAGAGGGCGTCTGAGGGAGATTGCTTCTGAGCCGCGCCGCATGAATGTTCATACTCAGCCTCCAGACAGACGCCCGGCGTTCTCATCCCGAATCCCACCAACGCAGTTGGTGGATCGTTCACACCCAGCCTAAATCGGCTGTTCCCGGCGCGTAGGCAGGATATGAACAATCCACCAACTGGGTTGGTGGGATGTGCGCCCGAAAGGCGCGATGGTCAGAGGGGTGAAAGTCCCCTCCGGGCAAACGCTCTGCGGCCCGAAGCCAAGAGCAACTGCGTCGCCGCGAGGCGGGGTGGGGAGCAGCAGGAGGCGAACGACCAGGCCGTAGGATGACGAACTCGATTCGGACTGGCGAAAGCTGGTGAGCCTGCATACCAAAGGCGAAGCC
Organism: Acidobacteriota bacterium; assembly: GCA_038040455.1. Classification (GTDB taxonomy): domain Bacteria; phylum Acidobacteriota; class Blastocatellia; order UBA7656; family UBA7656; genus Onstottus_A. The sequence goes on along the minus strand of JBBPIH010000024.1, from coordinate 73,688 downwards.
TGGACCGCGAAAAGCGGAGAACCTGTCGAGCTGAGGGGTAGCGTGATAAAGCTGCGACAGGACACGCCGGATGGTTGGAGACGGAAAGGTCGGAAGGCCACACGCGTAAATCGGGGAGACCTGTTCGCAGAAGTGCCGGAGTTCAAGCAATAAAGCGCGGAAGCGCATATAGGCGGAAGAGCCGGGCGAACAGGAGTCAGAGCGCCCATAGTAGCGAAGAAGCCTCGTAACTGAGGTGGAGCGAAGGGAGCGCAGGAAGGTGGATTTGTGACGGACACAACGAAGGAAAACAAACCGGCGACAGTGCCAGAGGCTAAGCAAGCCGGAGAACCCCGCGACTGCTGGAAGTGGGTGGAACCAACGGTGTGGACGGAACGGATGTTGAGTGCCCTTGAAGAAGGGGTCAAAGGAGGCAAATGGTACAGCTTGATGGATAAGGTGTATAGGCTGCCGAACCTGATGACCGCATTCAGAGAAGTAAAGCGGAGAAAAGGAGGGGCGGGAGTAGACCACCAAACGATCGAGATGTTCGAGCGCGACCTGATCGAGAACCTGACGAAGATGTCCACGGAACTTGCGAGCGGGCGATACCGGCCGCGAGCGATAAAGCGGACGTGGATAGAGAAACCCGGGAGCCGCGAGAAGCGCCCCCTGGGAATCCCGACGGTGGGCGACCGGGTAGCGCAAGCCGCACTGCGACACGTGCTGGAGCCGATCTTTGAGCGGGAGTTTGCCGAACAAAGCTACGGCTTCAGACCGAAGCGAGGATGCAAAGACGCGCTTCGGAGAGTGAATAGACTGCTGGAAGCAGGGAATCACTGGGTTGTAGATGCGGATCTGAAGAGCTACTTCGACACGATCCCGCACGAACGGCTGATGGCGCGAGTGGAGGAGAAAGTGTCTGACGGACGGGTGACGGAGATGCTGCGAGCGTACCTGACGCAGGACGTGATGAAGCCGATGACGAGTTGGAGCCCCGAAGAGGGGACGCCGCAAGGAGCGGTGATCAGCCCGCTGTTGAGTAACATCTACCTGGATGAGCTGGACCACAAGATGGCCGAGCTTGGATACGAGATGGTGCGATACGCAGATGACTTTGTCATTGTGAGCCGGAGCCGAGAAGAGGCCGAAGAAGCGCTTGAAGAGGTGAAGAGATGGACGGCGGAAGCCGGACTGACGCTTCATCCTGAGAAGACGCGGATCGTGGATGCCCGGCTGGAGAAGGCCGGGTTTGACTTCCTTGGGTACCACTTCGAGCGAGGGCTGAAATGGCCGCGCGCGAAGAGCCTGAAGAAGCTGAAGGACACGATCCGGCGAAAGACGAAGCGCAACAACGGGCGAAGCCTTCAGGTAATCATCGAAGACGTGAACCGCACGACGAGAGGCTGGATTGAGTATTTCAAGCACAGTCATAAGACGACCTTCAGACCGCTGGACGGATGGATACGAAGGCGGCTTCGCACGATCCTGCGGAAGCGGAAGCGACAGCGAGGACAAGCGAAGACGATGCGGGACCATCTACGCTGGCCGAATGCATACTTTGAGGAGCAAGGGTTGATAACACTTGAATCAGCCATTGTGGAAGCACGACAATCCTCGATGAGGTAAAACCACCAACTGGAGAGCCGGATGCGGGAGATCCGCCAGTCCGGTTCGGAGGGAGGGGGAGCCGAATCCAATCGGTTCTCCCTACCCCTATTCGGGATGAGAACGCCGGCGTCTGTTTGTCGGCTGAGTATGAACATCCGCCAACTGCGTTGGTCGGATCCGGGATGAGAGATCCTCGGCTCGAGTCACATGTTTACAAAGCGCATCATCGCCTCGGGATACCGCATCCCGGCAGCGACTCCTTTTGGCGCAAGCTCGGCGAGTTGAGCCAGTTCCTCAGCACTTAACTCAATTTGTGAGGCCGCGGCGTTTTCTTCCAGGTAGCTGCGCCGCTTCGTACCGGGTATTGGAACAATGTCCTCACCTTGCGCCAATACCCACGCCAGCGCGAGCTGTCCCGGAGTCGCTCCCTTCGTGTGAGCTAGCTCAGTCACCCGGGTGACCAGTTCGAGATTCTTTGAAAAGTTCTCTCCCTGGAACCTCGGTGAGTAGCGGCGGTAATCATCAGCCGCAAGATCGTCGAGACTCTTGAATTGACCAGTCAAAAACCCGCGCCCGAGCGGACTGTACGCGACAAAACCGATACCAAGCTCCCGAACGGTAGCCAGAATATCGTCCTCCGGATCGCGGCTCCAAAGCGCGTACTCGGTTTGAAGCGCGCTGATAGGATGAACGCCGTGTGCTCGCCGAATCGTGCGCGGCCCAGCCTCGCTCAGCCCGAGAAAGCGCACTTTCCCGGCTTGCACGAGATCAGCCATCGCTCCGACAGTCTCCTCGATTGGAACGTTGGTATCGACACGATGCTGATAATAAAGATCAATATGTTCGATCCCCAACCTTTTCAGCGAGCCGTCGCACGCCTCGCGAACGTATTCCGGCCGGCCGTTTATGGATCGCCCCGTCGCACTGGTTGGGTCACGTTGGATGCCGAATTTAGTCGCGATGATGACGGAATCGCGGCGGCTTCGAAACGCCTTGGCGAGCAGTTCTTCGTTTTTGTACGGGCCGTACATGTCAGAGGTATCGAAAAAATCAATGCCGAGTTCGAGCGCTCGATGAAGCGTAGCAATGGATTCAGCTTCATCCGCCGCCCCGTAGAACTCCGACATTCCCATGCAGCCGAGACCTTGTTCTGAAACGATCAGGCCCTGCGTTCCGAGTTTTCGCTGCTTCATTTCAAGCGGCCTCCTTGTAAGGGCGGTCCCAAAAGTCCAAAGTCCCAGGTCCAAGGTCCAAAGTCCAAGGTCCAAGGTCCGAAGCCCAACGTTGCGGTCCCGATTCTGCAATTAAGACTTTGGACCTTGGACGTTGGACTTTGGACCTTTCCCGCCTGAAGGCGAGACTACGAACTTGAGCCCGAGGACCGCCCCGTATAAGACAAATCAAATCACTTTTGTTGTCCGGCCAACTTCAACATCTCGTCGCGCTTGGCCTTAAACTCTGTGCCGGGCTTCCACTCAGGATATTTGGCTGCGTTCGCGACGCGGTAGGCGACCGTCATCAGCAAGCGCAAGTCCTCGGCCGCGCCTGACAGATCCCAGTCCGGCTTAATTTCGTCCGAGGGTTTGTGGTAGTCGCGCGCAGTGTATTCGTCGCGCTTCATCTTACCCCAACCAGCAGGCTTGCCGATGAAGTCTATGCCGTCGTTAGGGTCAAGCGCCGGTACTCCCACCTTCGCGAAGTTGAAGTGATCCGACCGGTAGTAGAAACCTTTTTCGGGTTCGGGATCGGGCCTCAATACGCGCTTCTTCTCGGCTGCGGCCCGACGCAACACGTCATCAAGCGTCGAGTTGCCAAGCCCCACTACGGTGAAGTCGCGGGTTGGGCCCCACTGATTCAAGCCATCCATGTTTATGTTGGCGACAGTTTTCGCCAATGGGTAAATCGGGTTTTCGGCGTAGTACTTCGAGCCAATCAATCCTTTTTCCTCGGCGGTGACCGCCAAGAAAAGGATTGAACGGCGCGGCGGAGTTGAGAGCGCCTTGAAGGCGCGAGCTATCTCGATCAACCCGGCGCAGCCTGTTGCGTTATCGAGCGCCCCGTTGTAAATCTTATCGCCCTTCTCGTTGGGCAAGCCTATTCCAAGGTGGTCCCAGTGCGCGGTATAGACTATGTACTCATCTTTGAGCTTCGAGTCCGCGCCCTCAAGCTTGCCGGCTACATTTTGAGAATTGATGTAGCGAATCTTCTGTTCGATCTCGAGCTCGGCGTGCGCCTTCAGACTCACTGGCTTGAAGTCTTTTCGAATCGCAGCCTTCTTCATCGTGTCGAAGGGCATGCCAAGCAAGCCAAACAACTCACGCGTCTTGTCGTTGGTGATCCAGCCTTCGACGTTGGCGCGTGACATGTTCTTGTCCTTAGCGACGAGGTCGAAGTTCTCAACGTTCATCATCCCGCGGGCCACTTCCCAGGGATAACCGGCTGGTCCGGTTTCGTGAACGACCAACACTCCAGCCGCGCCCTTCTCAGCCGCGATCTCAAACTTATAAGTCCATCGGCCGTAGTAGGTCATCGCCTTGCCTTTGAACATCTTCTCGTCAAGCTTTGACGGTTCCTTTGGATCAGGCACCGGCGGGTCGTTGACCAGCATGATCAAAACCTTTCCGCGCACGTCCATACCCTTGTAGTCATCCCATCCGTACTCGGGCGCAACCACGCCGTAGCCGACGAAGACCATGTCGGCATCGAAGCTGGTCTTCTCCACGACGCGCACCGTGCGCGCTACGAAGTCAGTGCCGAACTTGAGCTTCAAGTCTTTGCCTGCGGCTTTTATCTTCATCTCGGCGTCTTGTGTTGTGGTGATTCCCACCAGCGGGACCTTCTGAAAGTAGGTGCCGTCGGTGTTGCCGGGAGCGAGCCCGGCTTTCTTGAAATGATCGGCAATGTAGTTGATGGACAGCTCTTCGCCGTGAGTTCCGGGCCCCCGGCCTTCGAACTCGTCCGAAGCGAGAGTCTTGATGTGACTCATCAGATTGGCCGCAGTGATCACATCAAGCGCTGACTGCGGAGGGCCGAGTGTCCCAGCTTTAGAAGTAACAGGCTTCTGAGCGACGCCAGTTAGAGCGAGCAGCAAAACGAGCAGTGCGGAGCAGGTCAAGAGATGCAATCGTTTCATCGTATGATTCCTCCACTTCAATTTAACCGCCAGGACGCTAAGATCGCCAAGCGTTTTTCGGGGTTGGTATTGCACCACTTGTATTAGCGAGGTGCGCTGGTGAGGATCGCATTGAACAGGAACGGCAGCGTAGCCACGGTCTGGCCCCTACTGATCACTCGCTCACCCGAAAAAATATCGCGCCGCCTCCGACTGCCCATATGTGCGCGGCATCAACGCCCGCGACCCTTGAAAGCGTCACGTCTTGTTCGAACACCTTCAGCTCGCTCAACCACGATCGGCCTCCGTCAACAGTGTAATTAACGTACGGCCCCTTATCCGTTAGCGCCCAACCCTCATTCGGATTCAAGAAGAACACATCGCGCACACCGGCGCCTGGAAGTATCCACTGCCTGCGCCAAGCCACGCCACCATTGGAAGTCACAAGCATACGACCGGCTTCTCCCTCTGTGGCACTCGCCGCCGCGAATCCGTGGTCCTTATCGATGAACTGGAGGCCACTGATCGCGAATTGTTTTACGCCGTCACCCGCGAGGTCAAGAGGACCGTCGCCCATCTCTATCTCGGTCCGCTGAGTATTCCACGTCAATCCGCCGTCCGCGGTGTTGTAGATAACGCCCTTTGAGCCGGATGCCCATCCATTCATCTTGTCGACGAAGAAAACGCGATAGATCGAGATAGGAACGTTGTAGCGCGATTGCCATGTGTTGCCGCCGTCGGTCGTTGCCAGAAGAGCGCTCGGTCCGCCGATGCCTTCGTCGTCGCCGGGCGGCGGGGTTGCGCCGCCTATCCACCCATTGTTCGCGTCTACAAAGAAAACCGTTGTAGGCACTTCCTTGTGACCAATCCTCGTTGCCGTCCAGGACGAGCCTCCGTCGGTGGTCTTGAGCACGACACCGTCTGCGCCGGAATCGACTCCCACAGCCCATCCCACGTCGGGGCTTATGAAGTGGATCGAGTTCAAAGTTGGGATTTGAATTCGCGGCAGTTCTATCGGCGTGTCAGTCCAGTGCTGGCCGCCGTCGGTTGTTCGGAGAATCACTGCAATTCTCTCGTCAGTGGACTTGGGGTTCGGGGTATCACCGCAGACAAACACGATGTTGGCCGACACAACCGAGATCCCGCTGTAGTAGAAAACAGCCAGGTTCATCCCGGAATAACTCAGCGAGGCGGGGGAGCGGTATTGCGCGACCCATTTACCCGGCTTGGCCGCGGCTCCCGGTACGCTCGGTTGATTGCTGTTGTTCTGCGAACCCTTGCAACCGAGTGCCCCGAGCGCGATAAGTGAAACAAATGCAATTGCGACTGCGCGCTTATTGAATTCCATCCACATCCTTTTAGGTTGGACCGTGATTGAGAGCGAGATATTAAAGGATTGAGTTGGGGAGTGACAAGGAGGGTAATTGGAGGATGGAGGATTGAGGATTGAGGATTGAGGGTAGAGGATTGAGGGTAGAGGATTGAGGGTAGAGGATGCAGCTGCGAGACCGCACGGCTCGTTAGAGCGATGACCCTCGATCTTCAATCCTCCACCCTCGATCCTCCATCCTCGATCGTCGATCCTCGTTCCTTCACGCCAGGTTCTTAACCATCAAGAAGCCGTCGTCGCCGCTGGTATAGTAGCGAGGCATTCGGCGTACGATCTTGTATCCGAGGTTCAGATAAAGTCGTTGCGCAACGATGTTCGAAGTGCGCACTTCGAGGCGGACGGTCGATATTCCGCGTCGCAGGAAGCCCTGCTCGACCTCGTGCATCAAGCGGCGGCCGTGTCCGTAACGGCGATGTTCGGGGGCGACTCCCAGCGCAACCACGTGACCGTTGCCGTCGGGCTCAATCATTCCGACGACGAAGGCAATCATCAGATCGCCTGGTGAGATGACTTTGTGGCAGACCGACTGGGCGTGTGAAAGAAGGTAGCGTATAGTTTCGCGGTCGTAGGCTTCTCCGTCCGAAAAGCAACGTTGGTCGAGCCGCCAACACTCGTTAAGATCGCCGTGCCCCATCGGCGTCACAACGGACTGAGTCGTAGCAGCCATCATAGACTCGATTAGATTCTTCTCTTTTCGCCGCCTCGGCCACATTTCAATGCCCACGCTGAGAAGGGCTACGTTTGAACTGGATTTGAGCTTGATTGTGACATCAAGTCGCGCTCGCGAAATCGATCTCATTATACGTCAACGAATCGATTCACGCAGCAATTGATTTGAGATAGCTAGTGCTCTTCTCGAACCCTTGAAAGCGAATCGGCTCCGGTTTTGGCCGAGATTTGACTTCGCTCCGGTGCTTAAATAGGCTTTCCCCGCCTTGGCTTCCACGCGGGACTCAAAAGATGTCGATGCTTTGGGTACTTATCTAACGGGAGGTTGGTTGACAGCGTGCGTATCGACGAAGTCATAATCTCGTCTGAGACCGAAGAGAAACTTGTTTCCAAGCACGGCGTCCATGCTTAAGGAAAGGAAGCATTATGGAAAGGTCCGCAAGAAGTAGAAAGAAAGTACGTGACCCGATCCCTGAGAACTTCAAGTCGATCGATGAAGCGGCGCAGTTCTGGGACACGCACAGCGTGGCAGACTACTTGGATCAAGTGAAGGAGGTGCCCAACGTCGAGATAAACATAGTGCGTCGGCACTTCCGACTCGACAAGGAACTGGCACGCAAGATAGATCGGATCGCTCGCCGACAGGGAGTGTCTGCTGAGACCCTGGTTAACCAATGGTTGCATCAGAAGGCTTCGTTAGTCTAAACCAAGACGCTCATTGCATCGCCCAACCTGCCTCTGATCAACATGGCGTCGAGCAGCAGTATTAAGAGTTCAAACCGGAAGGACGGGAATTGATACAGATCGACGGCGCATCACTCACCCTTGAACAAACCGCCGAGGTTGCGGACGGCGACCAAACGTCACTCGCTGGCGGCGCGCGGACCCGAATAGAAAGGGCGCGCCGCTTCGTCGAAGACATTATCGCGCGAGGCGAAGTTGTCTACGGCATAAACACCGGCTTTGGGGCGCTCTCCGACGTCACGATCCCGCCCGAAAAACTTCGCGAGCTTCAAGTCAACCTGGTCCGTTCCCATTCGTGCGGAGTTGGCGATCCACTTCCCGAGCGGGTAGTCCGCGCGATGATGCTTCAGCGCGCGAATGTGCTCGCTAAAGGCTACTCAGGGTGTCGCATAGACGTGATCGAGACTCTGCTGAGGATGCTCAATGCCGGCGTGCATCCGGTTATACCGTCGCGCGGCTCGGTTGGAGCATCGGGTGATCTCGCGCCGCTGGCTCATTTGGCGCTGGTAGTCATCGGCGAAGGCGACGCTGTTTACCGCGGGGAGCGACTGCTGGGAGGCGATGCTCTCAACGCCGCCGGCATCGAGCCGCTCGCTCTGGAAGCCAAAGAGGGACTGGCGCTTTTGAATGGCACTCAAGCGATGACCGCGGTTGGTGGATTGGCGCTGCTCGACGCTGAGCGGCTTACAGATGCGGCTGATGTGACCGGCGCCATGTCGCTTGAAGCGCTAAAGGGAACACCTGTCGCGTTCGATCACAAGATCCACGCCGTCCGCCCTCACCCCGGCCAGATCAAGAGCGCGCGTCGATTGCGTGAACTGATAGATGGCAGCGAGATTCGCGAATCACATCGCGATCACGGGGTTGATCCGCGGGTTCAGGACGCTTACGCAATAAGGTGCATGCCTCAAGTACACGGAGCGGTGCGCGACTCGCTTGCTCACGCTCGGCGCATACTCGAGATTGAGATAAACAGCGCGACGGACAATCCGCTGATCTTCGTCGAGGCAGGAGAGGTGCTATCGGGCGGCAACTTCCATGGAGAGCCGATTGCCCTCACGCTGGATTACGCGGCGATCGCAATCGCGGACCTTGGCACGATATCGGAGCGTAGAGTTGAACGGTTGGTCAATCCGGATCTGTCGGGCCTGCCGGCTTTTCTCACACCGGATCCAGGAATGAACTCCGGCATGATGATCGCGCAGATCGTCGCGGCCTCGCTCATTGCGGAGAACAGCGTGCTTGCGCATCCCGCCTCGGTCACGAATCTTCCGACTTCGGGCAACAAGGAAGACCACGTGAGCATGGGTATGACTTCCGCGTTGAAGTTCGCTCAGGTAGTGAAAAATGTCGAGATGATCATTGCCATTGAATTGATGTGTGCGGCGCAGGGGCTGGACTTTCTCAAACCGCTCAAGCCGGGGCCTCGATTAGCCGAAGCGTACTCACGTGTGCGTGAACTTGTGCCTTCACTGGAGCGGGACGCGCCGCTATCGGGCTATATTGAATCGCTGGTTCCAGTTGTTCGGCATCTGGGCGAGGTGTGAAGTAACGCCGTTTTTGATCGCGATTCGCGCTCTTCGGACCGCCTCTTTACCCCAACCATACGATCATTCCGTGGTAGGCGCAGAGACATAAGTAAATACCTACAACCAGTTTGATTCCGAGCCGCGCCGTTCGGAGATGGGAAAAGTAGTAACAGATCAGCAAACCGAAAGCGGTGACGGCCATCTTTACAAGGAAAAACAACACTGCGTTGCGAGAGATTAACGAAGCCATCAGCGGGTTGCCTTCGAGAGCGACGCCGCGACCGATGTGCTGCATCGTTGCGACAGCATCGTAAGCGGACATAGCGATTGCAGCGAGTACATATGTGAACATCTTGGAATTGCGAAAGGGGGCACTAGTGCCGATCATTGTAAACCTCTTCTGCTCAGTCTTCTCAAACGCGGACTGGGAATGGGCTCCCGATTTCTCGCGCGAATCCAAGAACTTCAAACTACGGTACTTCAAAGCGCGTTCCAAAGATACTATTAAAGCAACCGGCGAATCAATAACCCGACCGGGTAGTTTTGCAAATGACCATGGAAGCCGCCCGAGGTCGTTCAACCAAGAAGCCTGTGCTAAAATCGTCCGCTATTTAGGACTCTCGCCCCACCAATAGGAGATGCTTAATCAGCCCCGTATTTTCGAAATTCACCGGGACTGAAGAGATCAATGAGTCAAGCTAGAAAAATAAAGGCGCCGCACGGTCGCGAGATCAGTTGCAAAGGCTGGCACCAGGAGGCTGCGCTTCGGATGCTGATGAACAACCTGGACCCGGAAGTGGCGGAGAAGCCCGATGATCTGATCGTCTACGGCGGAACGGGAAAAGCCGCGCGAAATTGGGGATCGTTTGACGCAATCGTTCGTTCGCTGCGTGATCTTGAAAATGATGAAACGCTGCTTGTTCAGTCGGGAAAGCCGGTCGGCATCTTTCGCACTCACGAATACGCGCCGCGAGTGTTGATAGCCAACGCGAACCTCGTTGGACAATGGTCGAACTGGGATGAGTTTCATCGGCTGGAACGGCTGGGCCTGACTATGTACGGGCAGATGACCGCGGGCTCGTGGATCTACATAGGCAGCCAGGGCATTGTGCAGGGCACCTTCGAAACGTTCGCTGCTGCGGCGAAGAAACACTTCGGCGGATCGCTCGAAGGCAAGCTGATTGTGTCGGGCGGAATGGGTGGAATGGGCGGAGCTCAACCGCTGGCGGCCACGATGAATGGCGCGTGCTTCCTTGGCGTAGAAGTCGATCCCGCGCGAATCGGGAAGCGAATCAAGACCGGCTACTGTGACCGAATGGCAACCGACCTCGACGAGGCGTTGCGCATCATCGAGGAAGCGCGTTCGAAAGGCGAAGCGATCTCCGTAGGGCTCGTCGGCAATTGCGCGGATGTGATCCCTGAGCTTGCGAGCAGAGGGATCGTGCCGGATGTGCTGACTGATCAGACCAGCGCTCACGATGCTCTGAACGGTTACGTGCCCAACGGCATGGCGCTCGAAGAAGCTGCAGCTCTCAGGCGACAGACCCCCGACGAGTACTGGCGCCGCTCGATGGACGCTATGGCCACACACGTTCGCGGGATGCTCGAGCTCAAGGCGAAAGGCGCTGTGACTTTTGATTATGGCAACAACATTCGCGCTCAAGCTAAGCAGGCCGGTGTTGAAGACGCTTTCGAGATCCCGGGCTTTGTGCCCGAGTACATCCGGCCTCTCTTTTGTGAGGGTCGAGGCCCTTTTCGTTGGGTTGCGCTCTCAGGTAGTCCCGAAGACATTCGGAAGACCGACAACCTGGCATTGGAGTTGTTCCCCGACGATCAAGTTCTCTCGCGCTGGCTCAAGCTTGCAAACGAGCGAGTTCAATTTCAGGGATTGCCCGCTCGAATATGCTGGCTTGGCTATGGCGAACGCGCTGAGTTTGGCGAAGCGATGAATGACATGGTTCGAACTGGCGCCCTCGAAGCCCCTATCGTAATCGGCCGAGATCACCTTGATACAGGATCGGTAGCGTCGCCCTATCGCGAGACTGAGGCAATGCTCGACGGGTCCGACGCGATCGCCGATTGGCCGTTGTTGAACGCTATGCTTAATACAGCATCTGGTGCATCGTGGGTTTCGATTCACAACGGAGGCGGAGTCGGGATCGGCTATTCTCTTCACGCGGGCCAGGTGACGGTCGCCGATGGAACCGAAGACGGCGCGCGGCGATTGAACCGCGTCCTCACTAACGACCCCGGGGTCGGCATAGCCAGGCACGCGGATGCTGGGTACGAAGAAGCCATCGAAACGGCTGAGAAGAAGGGAATCAAGATTCCGATTTTGGAAAGTTGACGATGTTCCTGCTTCGGTCCGTCAAGCCATGATATGACACGGCCCGCCTTCGGTACGCGCGTATGAAAAATGTCTTGTCTCCGATCTGCTGGTTCGGATTGTGATCGGGACCCAATATCGCACACTCCTCGAAGTTCTGCTCGATCCATTGCATCAACGTTTGACAATAATCTCGCCCGAACACCCGCGGACCGAACTCGGAAGTAGCGCGATTGGTCACCAGCACTAATCGCGTGTTCGATTGGACCAGTTGTCTGATCGCGCGTTCCTCGCCTGCGCGGTCGAGATAACCCGGCGTCGTGATCTCTTCTCTCAGCGGGTTCGGGCGGTCGGTGAAGAAGTTGAGCGACGTTCCTTCTGGCATCACAGCAACCGGCTCGCCGTCAGCCGTTTCGCGCTTGATGAAGCTAATAGCTTCGTTCATCGCTTCGCCAAGATCAGGGACTGCCAACATCGTTCCCCGGTCGGTCTTAAGCACGTAGGTGTTCTTATCGCGATAACGATATGAGATTAGCCCGGCTGTCAGTACCACGTCTGCCAGTATGAGTCCGACTGCGATGTTGCGAGCCAGGCGTCCAGTCCTGGAGTCGCGAAACATTTCGGCGAACGGGTACGCCCAGGCATAAGTGAAAATGATAACCGAGGCAGGCAGCAGGTACGAGCTGTAAGCGCCCCCGCTGCGCACTCTGAGAATGACTCGGGCGAGGCTCGCAAGTGCGTACACACCCACTACCAAAACGATTATCGTCTGGCTGCTCAACGCGCCTTTCTTAAGCTGCTTTCGATATCGCGTAAGCTCCAGGCCGATCAAGCCGACCAACAGTAGCGGCATGGCCAGATAAGGACCTTTCTCCCAGTTTAGCGCGCCTGCAAAAGGTATCAAGACGAAGACGAGTATCGACGCCGCAAGCAGGAGCCATATCTGCCCGTAGCTGGCCCGTCCGGCGTCGCTGACACTCAGGTCCGACAGCGAAACGTGGGCGGGAACTACGCTCCCCTTGCGTCGCGTGATTAGCAAGCTCACAGTCGCGATCACCGCCGCAAGTGACGCTATGCGCACCGCTGCGCCTAACATCTGAGTGATTGACTGAAGAGGCTGATCGAAACCTAAGACGCGCTCGTTGAAATAGACCAGCTCCGGCGGCAGGTGGCGAAAAAACAGGAGGCTGTCGTCGGTGAGCGTGTGCCAGCCAACTCGCGGCCCGATGTACCAATAGATTGCTAGCACCAGCACCGCCGCAGGCATAACAAACATCGCGGCTAACGCCATCACCCGCCGCACACTCGGAAACCCGACTAAAGAAACTGCTATCACTCCAGCGCAGAGCGCTGCGAGTCCCATCTCCGTCTTGGCCAGGATGGCGAAACCGGTTGCTGCGCCTGCAAACACTAGCGACCAGTTGAAGTGGTGGTGTCCGACATCGTCGACGAAACGGTCGAGACCATTTCCGTCTGGCGCTGGTTCTCGCCGTCGATCCACAAACCGCACCAGCAGAGCCAGCGACAACAGCCCCAGCGCGCATCCGTGAAGTGCCGAATAAGAATAGGGAAGGAAGTAGTTACCCGCTTGCTTGAAGGCGCACAGCCACATCACGCTCAACGTCGCCGCCGCCGCGGGCACACGTCCCATCAGTCGCCGCGAGAGCCAGTATACGAGCGCGAGAATGACCATCGCGGTAAAGATGCCGTCTGCGTATAGGACAGCCAGCGATGGACTGAAGATGCGATAGAGCAGCGCATTGAAGTAAGGAGAAAGCGGCCCGTAGATATGGCGCACGTCCGAATACAGCATCTCGCCGCGCGCAAGTCTCAATGGCTGATTCATCTCACGGCCACAGTCTACGAGCGGGTTGCCCCACCGCTCCCACGAGACGGCCAGGCCAAAGATAAACGACACAACGATGAGGGCGACCCAGGGCAGGTCGCGTTTGTCTATTCGAGTGGCCACGATGAAGGGCGATTATAGGCGATGTCTGCGACCGTGACAAATACTCGATACGCTCTTCTCCACTCTCGCTAGACGAACTAACGCCCCTGCGCGCATTCATGTTTCCGCTTTTCCGTGCGCGCTTCGACACTACAGGTACTCGGGCCTGATCAATCGATCTCGGCGAAACCCTTGCGAAAGCCTGTATGAGAGCAAGTAAAACAGCGGCGAACGAAACTCATGATGGTGTCTGATCACGTCCAGCGAGAGGTGGAGCACGTAGCCTGATAACAGTCCGATCAAGAACGGCGTGCTCAGACCTAAAGTTAGGACCGTGATCGCCGCAAGCAATTCGTAAGAGTGAAAGATCAGCGGAAGACGCAAGAGCTTGCGAGGTCGAAGGCGATGGGCTAACCATGCTCGCGTTCCTGCAGCTTTCAAACTGCCAGCTCGATTTTCAACTGCCCGCCTGAACGGAGCGCCGTGGCGGATTGACCACAACTGATCAATGATGTGGTCGGCATCGATCAAGAATCCGCCCAGCATCGTGCCCACCAGCGCCGCGTTCGACCCCGTAGCCCAGTATAGCGCGCCGCCCGCGGCAAGTGATGACCAGAAGTGATGCTGCGGGCTCATTGCTTTCTTTGGTGGTGGTTCAGAGTTCAGCCTTTAGGCTGCTGATTGAAACGCGCAAGCTAAAGCTTGAACTCTAAACTGACCGCGCCTTTCTTTTACTCGGTTGCTCGACGATTGATATACTCCGAAGTAGCATAGTCTGTGTTTGGTGTGTATCACACAGACTAAGTCTATGCCACTTCGCAGTATACCGGTTTGAACCATCAATCTGCTAACAAGAGGGAACTCATGGCGAAGCTCCTCACAACAAAGTCAGAACGTCTCTTCAGTCGCGCGCAACAAGTGATCCCGGGCGGTGTGAATAGCCCCGTGCGAGCGTTTCGTGCAGTCGGCCGCGAGCCGTTGTTTATCCGTAGCGCCGCAGGCGCTCACATCACTGACGCCGACGGGAACACGTACATCGACTACGTGGGCTCGTGGGGACCGATGATAGTTGGCCACGCTCATGCTGCTGTCATCGAAGCGATTCGTGAAGCAGCCGCGCGCGGAACCAGCTATGGCGCTCCGACCGAGCTGGAGATCGAGCTTGCGACAGAAATCATCGCCGCGTTTCCTTCTATCGAACGAATACGCTTAACCAGCTCGGGCACCGAAGCCGCGATGAGCGCTATCCGCCTCGCACGTGGATTTACCGGACGCGATCGTATAGTCAAATTCGAAGGCTGTTATCACGGCCACAGCGACAGCTTGCTGGTGAAGGCAGGCTCGGGACTCGCGACCTTTGGAACACCCGATAGCGCGGGAGTGCCGGCGGATTTCGCTCGCAACACGATTGTCGTTCCGTACAATGACGAAGCGGCGCTCGAGAAAGCTTTTGAAGTGCAGGGGAGCGAGATCGCTTGCGTGATCATCGAACCAGTGGCAGGTAACATGGGTTGCGTTGCGGTACGCCCCGGTTATCTTGAAGCCGTTCACGAAGTGACCGCGCGTTACGGCGCTCTGTTGATCTTCGACGAAGTGATAACAGGATTCCGCGTGGCCTACGGCGGCGCTCAAGAGTTGTATGGAGTGAAGCCCGACCTGACGTGTCTAGGCAAGATCATTGGCGGGGGACTGCCGGTCGGAGCGTTCGGCGGGAGAGCCGATGTGATGGAACGAATCGCACCGCTAGGGCCGGTTTATCAAGCCGGCACGCTCTCCGGAAACCCGCTTGCCGTCACCGCAGGCCTGGCGATATTGAAGGTGTTGAAAGACTCAAACCCTTACGAAGAACTCGAACGTCGAAGCGCAAAGTTAGAACACGGCTTGCGCGGCGCAGCCGCCGAAGCGGGCATAGCATCAACGATCAATCGTGTCGGTTCGATGCTAACGGCGTTCTTCACCGAAGGCCCGGTGACCGATTGGCCTACCGCGAAGAAGTCGGACACAGATCAGTATGCGCGCTACTTCCGCGCGATGCTGGACGAGGGAGTGTACCTCGCGCCTTCGCAGTTCGAGTGCGCGTTCGTTAGCCTGGCTCACACTGATGAACTGATTGAGAGAACGATTGAGGCGGCACGCTCGGCGATGCGTGTTGCCGAAGGTTTCAACTGATTTCATCCTCGCCAAGCGCATGGACAAACTGACGCGGCGTTAGAACACGTACATCGAGACGAGCTTTCGCAGGAAAATGTTTAAGGGTTGCCAGTCACGAGGCAAAGAGCCAGTGAAGCTTTGGCTACGGCGAGAAACGGTTCGTCGTCGGGGTCAGGAAGCGCCTCCGGCCATGACTCCGGCGTAACACGAAAAGCGCTATGCTCAATATGCTGTAAAACGTCCTCCGCTTCCGTTTGATTGATTCGCAACTCGGGACGCGCCAACACCTCGCGATATTCGGCAAGTATGCGCGCGTCGCATGCAAGCTCGATCTCACCCGCAGTGACAAGATCAACTATTTGTCCAGGCGCTGCGCGATCGGACAACAAACCGGACACCAGGACATTTGTGTCCAGCACGATTCGGATCACGAGCGCCGCTTCTCCGGAAGTGCGTTTCGCCTGCGCCTGGCCTTTCTCGTCGCTGCTATGACGCGGTCAATCTGTGCGATCGTCATTCGGTCGCGGCCGGTTTTGCGTGTGCGCTGGCGAATGGATTTAAGCGCAAGCTGAGCGCGGGCCTGCCGGATAGCGCTGGCAGTTTCATCCAACGTTGCGCTATTTACGGGTACAAGCAACGCGATCGGTTCCCCGCTGGCAGTGAGGACAGCTTGCGGCTCTCGCGAAATGACTTCTCGAAGTTCGCTGGCCTTGCGGCGCAGGTCCTCGGCGGCGAATGCTTTCATGTCGAAACAGTAGCATCCTTAGGCACTGATGTCACCAACGCAACGCACGAAGAAGGGCGTTGTTGACTCGAGCCGTCAAGGAATTCGTGATCGCCGCGCTGACCCCGGCCCCTTTGAAGAAGAGAAGGACATCTTTCTTAAATCGTGTGTCGAACTTCAGTTCGTTCCGTTGAAGTTGGCAAGCATTATCGCACTACCAAGGGTTAGGTTCAGATCTGTCGCCCGCTACGCGGGCTTGTTTACCCATTCCACTTGCGACACAGGGCTGCGCAGACTTGCCCTGGGCTAAACGCTGTCGCCCGCTCCGCGGGCTCGGTTACCTACGCGATTGGCGACCCCGGGCGGCGCGGACTTGCCCTGGGCTAAACTCTGTCGCCCGCTCCGCGGGCTTCCGGAACCGCGCATCACGCGAGCATGTGCAGCTTGACTTTCCTTTGTAATGGTATATCCTTTCGCGCGGCACCTCGCGACGAAAGGAAAAAACGATGCCAAAGAAGAGCGTAGATAAGCCAGTTCCCGGGCCGGAGGCCTTCCGTAAGACCAGCCAGGCCGCAATACAATCGCAGGCGGCTTTGTTGCTCATACTCGGGCGTCAGCTCAGAGGCGACGATCACGCGCTGCGTGCCCGAGCCGCCGCAGCCGGATTGGAAACCGCCGTCGAACCAATCCCCCAAGACGACCTGGCGGAGTTTCCAGTTCCGACCCTGCGTCCCACCGGCGAACGTTTTGGCGTTAGGAACGTCAGCAGCAGCCTGACGGCGAAGTTTGGACCGTCTCTCACAAAAGCACGCATAGGCGGGGGCGACGCGCGATCAGTTCGCCGCTCGACTTCGAAGCTGGCCGACCAGCTATTCGAAGAACCGACCACTGAGACCGCCGCGCAACTGCTCGAAGCGGCATTGAGGCACCCGGAGGAGCTTGTCAGAGTCTCGGCGGCCTCCTCGTACTTCGAGATAAGCACCCAGCCGCAACGTTTGATCAAGATTCTTGCAGACGGCACCAAAAGCGAAGACCGGCTAGTGCGCAACGTTGCGGCGACCGCGCTGGCTCGCGTAGCGCCGGAGCACCCTCGCCTTCGCGCACTCACCAGGAGCCGTCCAACGAAAACCAAAAAGAAGCCATCGCATACCAGCTTGCTTGTTCACGGCACGTTTGCGAGAACCGCGACCTGGTGGCAGCCCGGCGGTGATTTTCATAGCTATGTGCTTGCCAATGTGCGACCCGATCTTTACGGCGCGCCGGACCGATTTGAATGGTCGGGTGGCTACAGCGATGCGGCCCGGGCGCTCGGCGCGATCCAACTGCGCGCCTGGGTGAACGCGCACGGCCTGGGCGGGCTGGATGTCTTCGGCCACAGCCACGGCGCTAACATAATGATGCTAGCGACGCAAAACGGGCTCACGGCCGGCACGATGGTGCTGATGAGCTGTCCCGTGCACATCCCCAAATACATAGCCGACTTCACGCGCGTGACCCGAGTCGTGTCTATTCACGTACGTCTTGACCTGGTCATACTTGCCGATCGAGGCGGGCAGCGATTCAACCATCCGAACATCGAAGAGCACGTCTTGCCGATCTGGTTCGACCATTCGGCTACTCACGACCCCGCTGTTTGGAGAAGACGGAACTTGAAAGTAGTGCTCGGATTGTAGGGTTTTTGATACGATGCTCTGAGATGGTATTGGCGCGAGCACTCTGTCTCTTCGTTTCTAACGCCGTGTGGCGAGTTTTTGACTTGCGCGCCGCTGGTCGCGTTCTCGTCCGCGCGCTCGGTTCTGAAGACGAGAACAGTCGCAATATCGCGGGGATGTTGCTTGTGCGGGCCGGCAAAAAGTCTGAGCCACTCCTTCAAGAGGCGCTGGATAAGCGCGAGAACCTCCCAGTAGTCTTGACCGTGATCGGCAGCCTCGGCGACCGCAAGTTTGAAGCTGAGCTTCGCCGCTTCAGCCACGACGCCGATCCCGACGTCGCGAAAGCAGCCAAAGACGCGCTGCAGCTTATCGAAGCTGCTCACACATTCTCTTAATCGAACCTATGTCTCTCACTGTTACTTCTCACCGCTCTTCGCCGCCGAGTGACCGATCGGGTAGAAGCCCGGCAGCTCGATCGGCAGCTTACCCTTGAAGCCAATCTCGCCCAGCACTGCTTTCAGCGCAGCTTCTTCGGCTGCCGGATAGTACTCGTAGGCCAACACGTAGGTAGGAAGCTCGGGCACGAACGACAACAAATAAGGGCTGCCATAGAGCACGAAGGCGAACGGCTTCTCAATTGCAGACAGATGCCTTAACAGATTGATCTCGCCTTCGCTCATATCTATCGAGCCCTTGAACGAAGAGACTCGAATGAAACCGTTGACGATGACCACATCCGAAAACGCCGCAAGCTTCTTGATTAGATCGAACTCGGCGGGTGATGTCTTGTCCGTCACGTAGACGGTGATCGAGTTCGGGTGGCGTTTCACGAGACCGGCGAAGAAAGCGCGTCCGGGCACTCCATCGCGCCAGCCTTCGCTGTTATCGACTATTGTGATGAACAGGACCTTGTTTTCCGGTGCAAGCTTCAGCGGCAAAGCGTTTCGTTTGTCGCGCACAAGAGTTATCGCGCTCTCAATGATTTGTTGGGCGGTCTGTTGATGATCGCTGCTGCCGAGCACCTTATCAAGCTTATTGATATCGACTAAGCGATCCCTATCGAGCCCGAGCCTTGCTTTGGCCGTCAGTATTCGGCGGACCGACTCGTCGATGCGCGGCTCTGTTAGTTCACCCGACTGAACGGCTTGCTTCAGCCCGAGAAAAGCCTTCTCGACGCTCGGGGGATACAGCACGATGTCGGCGCCCGCTTTCACCGCGCGAACCGCGGCCTCACCTTCGGAGTAGTGAGCCACGATACCGCGCATGTTCATCGCGTCGGTAAAGATCACTCCTTTGAACTTTAGCTCGCCCCGCAGCACCCCGGTGAGCATCTTTGCCGAGAGCGTAGCAGGAAGGTTGTCGGTTTCAATTCGCGGCAAGGCGATATGCGCACTCATCACTCCACCTACGCCTTCTTCGATGGCCGCTTGAAACGGCGGCAGCTCGATCGCATTCAAGCGCGCGCGATCGACGTCGATGATCGGCAACTCCAGGTGGGAATCGGTTGACGTGTCGCCGTGACCGGGGAAGTGCTTGGCGGTCGCCATCACGCCGTGCTCTTGCGAGCCTCGAATGTAGGCGCGAGCCATGCGAGACACCAGTTGAGGGTCTCCGCCGAACGAGCGGATGTTGATGATCGGGTTGCGCGCGTTGTTGTTCACGTCAACCACGGGATAGAAGTTGACTTGAACACCCAGAGCCCGCGCTTCTTCTGCAGTGATGCGGCCTGCCTGGTAAGCGAATTCGGGATTTGCGGTTGCCCCCATCGCCATCGCTCGCGGCAATCGCGTCGCACCGATGTAGCGAAGTCCAACCCCGCCTTCGAAGTCAGCGGTGATCCATAGCGGAACCTTAGCCAGCTCTTGCAGGTGATTTATAAACAGCGCGACTCCGGCGGGCTCGTGAAGGATGTTCACTTCGCCGAGCATGTGATAGCCGCCGACATGAAACTCGGTGATATCGCGACGAGCCTGTTTAAAGGCCTCGCTGTCCTGACTCAGGAACATCCCGACGGTCGCGGGTATGATGAGTTGACCGATCTTCTCATCGAGCGTCAGCGAGGCGAGCGTTTTCTCAACCCAGTTCCCCTCAGGCGCGGCTGGTTTTGTTTTTTGCGCGCCGTTTGCGGGCAGGGAAGCGAGCACGTTCGAAGTGCTTAGCAGCACGAGAGTGAGCAAGATTCTCTTCATCACAACCAGTTGATCTCCTGTTGTCGTGACGCTTGTTAGGGCTTCAACGGCTCGCCGGCGATGTTTGCGACGGGCGCCGTAGCACCCGGAGCCGTTTGCCAGTCTGCGCGCCTGAGGTTTCGCATTATCAGCCCGCCGGCGATGACGCCGCCGAGAAGGAAGGCGACGGCTTTCAACATCTCGCCAAAAATCAGATAGCCGATGCCAAATAGAAAGGCGTATATCAACACACACCCGAGAAACCAGTTAGCAAACTGCACAGCGAGTCCTCCGCTCACGTTTGCTGGCGTGAGACCCGCCTGTGCCGCGACTCGCTTCCAACCCGGACCTTCCGGTTGCACCTTGCGATAGAACGCCACTAGCTTCTCCATTGGCTCTGCGCGAGTCAGCAGCGTCGCCGATACCCAAACCAGCGTTGTCACTCCAACGGTTACCAGCATCAAGTAGGCAAAGTCTCTCGGACGATCGCTATCCCAATTGAGGTAAAGCTGTAGGAACAGCGAGCATCCGGCGGCGGCGATCATCGCTGAGACTTCAGACCAAGCATTGATCCGCCACCAAAACCAACGCAGCAAGAGTACTGTCCCGGTTCCGGCTCCAGTCACCAGCAGCAGCTTCCACGCGCCGCCGATCGACTCCAGATTGAACGTCACGATGAGCGAGACGATCATCAGCAAAACCGTGACCAACTGTGAAGCGATCACGTAATGACGCTCGCTACCTTCGCGCTTAACGAAGCGCCGGTAGAAATCGTTGATCACGTAGGAAGCGCCCCAGTTGAGCTGAGTGCCTATAGTCGACATATACGCTGCGGCGAACGCAGCCAGCATGAAGCCGCGCAGGTAGGGCGGGAACACGTTGGGATCCATCAACGTTATGATGTAGCCGGCCTCTTTGTCTGCAAGCTCCGGATAAAGAATGAGCGACGCCAGCGCGGTTAGGATCCACGGCCACGGCCTCAGCGCATAGTGAGCGATGTTGAACCATAACGTCGCGAGCAACCCGTGGCGTTCGTCCTTGGCGGAGAATATCCGCTGGGCAACGTAGCCCCCGCCGCCCGGTTCAGCGCCGGGATACCAGCTCGCCCACCAGTTCACCGCAAGCAAGGTGAACAGCGTGAGTGCTGGCATCCAGACCGAGTCGAAATCCGGAAAAAATGAAAGCCGCGAGCCCGCCTGTCCGCTCGACGCATCCAGCGCCGTGATCTTCGTCTTGAGCGCGTCCATTCCGCCCACCGCCTGGACTGCCAGAATCGCGAGCACGATGACCATTCCCATCTTCAGAACGAACTGGAACAGGTCTGTGACCAGCACACCCCACAATCCAGAGATCGTTGTGTAGAAGGCTGTGAAGACGAGAATTCCGACGAGGACCATCACGGCCCCGCGCTTGTCGAGTCCGAGCGTGATCTCGAGTATCTTGACCATCGCCAGGTTGACCCATCCCATGATGATGCAGTTGATCGGCAGACCGAGATAAAGCGCCCTGAACCCGCGCAAGAACGCCGCCGGCTTTCCGGAGTAACGCAGTTCGGCGAACTCGATATCGGTCATGACTCCGGCTCTTCTCCACAACCGGGCGTAGAGAAACACAGTGAGCATCCCGCTCATCACGAAGTTCCACCACAACCAGTTTCCTGCGATGCCGTTCGTGGCGACGAGGCCGGTGACTACTAGAGGTGTGTCGGCCGCAAAGGTCGTCGCCACCATCGACGTGCCCGCGAGCCACCACGGCACGTCGCGGCCCGATAGAAAGAACTCGGTTGTGCTGCCGCGCGCGCGTCGCGCGTAATAGATGCCGATGCCGAGATTGAACAGGAAGTATGCTGCGATGACCGACCAGTCGAGAAGAGATAGTTTCACCGGCTGACCTCAGGCGTTCCGAGAACCAGGCGGCGATTCTAATGAGGTGGAGGAAGGGAAGTCAACCGAACGTGCTCTCCGTCGACACCGCGAAGTGCGACGCGTAGCGGAGGGAGAGACTCAGCTACGAAGCGGCCAAGCACAATCTGCTCAAGGATTGATCGCTTCGATGCGCGGGCATCTATGCTCTGACTCTTCCGGTCGGACGCCGCGCCTTGGTTACGGCCGCGTCGCCCGGGAACCGCGCTTTCGCAGGAGCTTGAGGGCGGCCAGCCGCGACTTTGTTGGCTGTATGCTTTCGAGCTTTGGTTTTTACGAGGTTTATCTGACAGGTTGTCTGACTTCGCGCGATCGCTTGCCGCGAGGTGCGATAGCCGTGCTTTCGCGGGTCGGCTTCGAAATGCGCAGGATCCGCCAGCCCGTAGCGCCACTTGAACCCATTCTTGCGCATAATCCCAACGATGCGCCGGCCCTTCCGCGTGAGCCGTTTTTGGCCGCGTGGCCCAGCGGCGATGCCGGCCATGTCGACGGCGAAGCCAGCTTCGTGCAAGGACTTTCCGGGAGGCAACGCGCGATAGAGTCCGGGGTTCGCCCGCCGGCAGCGAGTGCTCAGCGAGCATCGGTGGAGTTGCGCTTGATTCTCTGATGAACGCCACAAACTCGTTACTTTGGGCTTGATGCCCGCGCGTTTCATATCACGCAGCGCCGCGTTGTAGCTGCGGGCGAGCTTTGGGTTGATGTAGTTTTTAGGATGACAAGGAAGGTTCTTTGCGATCCTGGCACTCTTCTTGATCGAGCGGCCCCTTCTGTTTTTAGCAAGCGCTCCGGCGCAAGGCGCACAAGGACGCGCGCCCCGAGCCGCGGGAATTCTTGAGGCCCGTGATCGCGTGCTACTCGAAGCTCGCGACGAGATGGCCGCCGGGCGTTTTTCCCGTGTTGGCTTGTTTGATGTGCTGGCAGCCGCATCTACAAGCGCGAGAATTGAAAGCATGACTGTCGTAAAGACAGCAGTTAATCGCCTGTCCATGATCAGGTCCTGTTCTCGTTCTTTTGTCCTGCAGGGCTTTCTAATAACCCGGGGGCCAGCTACTCCGCCCGAGGATCATGCTGGTAGGGGACAATCCGCAAATAGTATAAGGCATCAGTCAATAGCGTAATCAGGCTGGTCTTAAGGCGCCTTGAGAACGGTTGAGGCATAGCAGCGACTGCACGCAGTGTAACCTTCAGACTTCGCGTGAGACAGCCCGACCGAGCGCTTCTTCTTATCCAGAAACTCACACCCCGATTTGTGATACATCTTGTCGCCAAGCGACACCCACACGCTGGGTTCCCCCGGAGTGCTCGTCGATCCCGATAGAGCCGGGACGTTGACGCCGAACGCGGAAGGCGGGAGCGGAGAAAGCTTCTTCGGCTTGTCTTCGGCCGATGGCTGCGGCGGAGTCGTGGTTGTCGTCGTAGTGGAAGCGAGCGCCGATGCAGAAGACGAGGAAGAACCCCACACGCCTCGCATCGCCTGCATTGCTTCACGCTCGTAACCGCGAAAGTCGTTGGCCAACTTGAATTGCTCGGACCGCACCAGTGCGAGGCCCTGCTTCACCATCTCGCCATTGATGAGCGTACCATCGCGGGTGTAGACATACGCAGGCGTCTGGCCGGACTCGTCGTTGGTGCGACCACCCGGGGCGTCGAATTCGAGCCGCACTTCCTGTGAGAGCAGAGTCTTCTCGACGAAGCTCAACGCCCGCTGGCCGTGGACGCCATATATCTCGAGAGGCGATTTGCCGTCGGGTGTCTCGATGCCAATCATCCGAACGGGACCGACGCTCTCTACGTCGATTGTGTCGGCTCGGACTATACGCGTGACGCGGTGGAACTCGCTCGGCTGATTATCCGAGCTGGCCTGGCGCGCCGCCGGCCAAGTTTCGCTAGCAAGAGGCCGCGGAGATGCCGGATTACGAGTCATGAATCGCGCGGCTAGAAATCCAACCGCGAGGCCTGCTATCAAGGCCAGCCCTACATAGGCTGCTACGTTACGTCGATCGACGCCGATGATCCATCTCGGGGGAAGTTCTTCCGTTTCAGGCGGGCGCTGCTTAATCTGTAACATCTTGCACACTCACCGAGCGGGGTCCTGTCGCTCTCAATCTCTCAGTTGAATAGGCTGAACGGTATAGAGGCTAGTTTCACAAGACGGAATTGTCTCACCGGGGCACATCGCCAGTCAATAATTATGATTTGCGCCAGTTGGCCAGGTCGTTCGGCTCTGCGAGCCTTGCACCCAAAACCAAATCTCGAATCTTGCGATCACGAAGCGTCACTTTCGGAGAGATGTGATTTCACCTAATAAAAATGAGGGTTTTTAGGCCATTTTTTAGTTGCAACTTCCTTTCTGGTGTAGTAATCTCGCGTCGCACAATACCCCCTGTTTTGCTGGCTCTACTAAGGGGCGGCCAGAGCAGGGGTATCTTTTTGAGCGGCGAACGCGCCGCCGCCAGCGAGGCGCCGAGTTGCTCCGTCGCAGTTTTTTTTCAAAGCCTGTGCGCAAACCACAGAGATCAAACCCAGAAAGAGGACACAAGGACCAATGGCAAACGCAAAGAAGATGACAAAGACGCAGCTGATGACTGAGTTGGCTGAGACGACCGGAAGCAACAAGAAGGCGGCCGCAGCTTTCGTCGACGCGCTTAGCACTATCGCTTATCGCGAAGCGAAGAAAGCGGGTGAGTTCACAATTCCGGGGATTGGCAAGCTGGTGAAGAAGCAGACCAAGGCTCGCCTCGGTCGTAACCCGGCTACCGGCGCGGAGATCCAGATCCCGGCCAAGACGGTCATCAGATTCCGCGTGGCAAAGGCTGCCAAGGATTCAGTGATCGGCCCCAAGAAGTAGCTTCGTCGATAACCAGGGCGAGCAGGCAGCCTGAGACTATCGGGCGTGAGGGACTTCTGTCGAACAAAGGCTGCTTGAAGTGCGCATACAGGGCGGGTACCGGTCGTCTTATTAATCCAATCAAGCTGCGCCGCCTCTAGCCCGCGCGATCAGACATCAGCAGTAGGCAGTTAGTCTCTGCCTACTGCTTACTCTTTTTCATCCCAGTCCCTCTCGGTGTTTGCGTTTCTTTGCAAACGCCCTTCGAGCGCCTTGGGCTCACGGTCTCTTGCGATTGTGGGAGCGACCCTCACTTTGATTAAATCCATTCGTGCAGTACAAGCAGCCGCGGTCCGTTCAAGTTGTGATCTTCGCTGATGCGCGCTGCGAGCGTCACTATCTCTTGCTGAAGCGCGTTGCGAGTCACGGCGGGTTCTGGCAGTCAGTCACTGGTTCGCTCGAAGAGGGCGAGACTCACAGGCAGGCTGCTGTGAGAGAGGTACGCGAAGAAACCGGGATTGGCGCGGCCGAAGACGAATTTATCGAACTCGGTGTGATCAACACTTTCGAGATTGCTCCCCAATGGCGCGGAAAGTATGCGCCGGGAGTCGTGCACAACGAAGAGGTGTGCTTTGCATTGAAGGTCCACCGATGTGAAGTGCTGGTTGACTCGCGCGAGCACGACGCTTACGAGTGGGAGCCTTATGATCGGTCGATAGATATGCTCTATTGGGATAGCAGCAAGCGCGCGTTTGCTGCAGCTCGGCTGCTCCCTGAATGACTCAGGTTCGAGAGGTTAGAAACAAATACAGCCCGCCTGCGCCAAACAGCAGGTTCGGTCCCCAAGCGGCCAGCATTGGGGGCAACATCTCGTAGCGGCCCATCTGTTCGAACAGGCCTGTCAGCCCCCAGTACGCCAGCCCTATTCCGATGCCGATCGCGACGCCGTACAATGCGCCTCGCTTGCCGACCGAAAAAGAGAAGGGCAAGCCGACGAGCACCATCACCAGGCAAGTGAGCGGAAACGCGATCTTGCTTTGCAGCGCTATTCGCAAATCGAGTACGTCGAAGCCCGAGCGCGACAGGTCTGTGATCGCCCGGCGCAGTTCTGCAAGCGTCATCGACGACGACCCTACTGTCTCTTTCTTGAAGTAGTCGGGATGCTCGGCGAGGACCACGCGTCGTTGCGCGAAAGGCTCGAAAGCGACGGGTCGATCGCCTTCAAACCGGCGCTCCCAGCCTTTTTCAAGGACCCACTCCCCGGTTGCGCTGTCCCACGAGGCGCGGCGCGCATACAACCGGCGCTTGATGCTAAACGGTTCTCTTGAAAGATCCAGCACGTTCAACCTGGCGAAGGTGTTCGTGGTGGGAGTGAAGTATGCGTAGTTGAAGATGCGCGAGTCGGTTCCGAATATCCATTTGTTGCTGGTTTGGTAGAAAGTCTGCGGCGGCTCCTGTCCTTTGCGAATCAAGTAACGGAGGTTGTTCTGTCGCCGATTTGTGAAAGGCAGGATGTAGTCCTGATTCACGAACACAAAAGCCGAGAGAAGTACCGACGCCAGCAGGGCCGGCGCGGCGAGCCGAAAGATCGACTGCCCGGAAGCCTTCAGCGCGATGACCTGACTGGTCTTGTGAAGGATCCCGAAGGTAACCATTACGGCTACCAGCGCGGCCATCGGAGCTATTGAGTTGACGATCCACGGAAGCAGAAACAGCAGATAGTTTGCGACTACCGTCCACTCGATGTTGTTGCGCGTAATATAGTCCAACAACTGAAACAAAGTGATAATCAGAATCAGCGCCGAGAAGCCACCCAGGATAAACAGGAAGAACCGAGCGAGGTCCGACAGAATAAGTCTGTCGAGCAACTGAGGCAGGGCAGACCGGCGCGGCCTGGCGTCGGCGATACCCGGCGACTCGGCGACTCGGCCCCCCTCCACATCACGCGCAGTCTCCGGGCTGTCCTCCTTCGAGGGCCAGGCGTGGCGAAGACTGCTTAAAGTGGAAAGAGGGTCCCACCCCGGGCGCCGCTGAGCCAGTATCACCAGCACGCCGACCGCGGCGAGCACGATATTCGCCAGCCACATTCCCAGCCACACCGGCAGCGTGCCCGCAAGTGCCGAGTGCTGGCCCCACAGCGCCAGCAGGTAGTAAACGATCGTGATGGACAGTCCAAGCAGCAATCCGAATGAACGTCCGGTGCGGACGTTGCTTATACCGAAGCCCACGCCGAGTAGCGCGAACACCAGGCACGCAGCGGGCAACGCCAGTCGCTTATGTATTTCCGCAAGCCACTCGCGAGCTTCAGAATCAGCGGGAGTGTGACCGATCAGATCTGCCCATTCCATTTCTTCTACCTGATGGGCGCCCCGGTCGATGCCGGTTGAGTCGTTGTTCTTTTCCTCCGAAACCGCCAGGCCGTAGGTCCACTCATCGAAGCGCGCGGCGGTATAGGGTGGCGACTGATTGTTGGGTCCCCGCTTTTTCTCCTTGTCCTTTTGCCTTTCCTGAGAAGACGGCTGGGCGGCCGACGTTGATGGGGCAGCAACCGGCGGCGTTCCTGAAGCTGGCTCTGGAAGCCCGTTCTGGGACTCGACGGGATCCTGCCCTTCTGGTTCGCCCGTGTCAGTCTGGTGCAACGCGACTCGTTGCAGATGCAGCTCAGGCATCTCAGAGCGCTCGCCTTGCCGAAGCGAGCCAGACGTGGCCGTGACGATTGTCATCTGTTCCGGCCCTTTTCCGAGGTCGACCAGAAAGATGTTATGCCACAGGCTATTCGGGCGGTCGATGTCCTCGATGTAGATAACCTTCTGCGGAATGCTTTCTTCAAACACGCGCGGCTTGATCTCAGCGTTCAATCCTTGAAACACCAGAGACTGGTTTGCCTTCAAGTCTGTCAAGTTGTGGATCGATCGAGGAAGCAGGTTGAACGTGATGTACACCATTACTGCCGCGACGATCAGAGAAAGGGACACCACCGGGGCGAGTATGCGCAGACGGCTGGTCCCGCTTGCGCCGAGAGCGACGATCTCGCTGTCGCCCGACAGGCGGCCCAGCCCCACCAGCGTTCCGATGAGAAGCGAGATCGGGAGGGTGAACACGAAGATGCCGGGGATGAGCGCCGACATCACTCGCCAGAGAGTCTGCATCGGCAGTCCGTTGCGTGATGCGACGACTATAAGTTCTGAAAACCGGCTTGCCTCTTGAGCGAAGATGATGGCCGTCAACAACATCAGGCCGAGGAGCACGTAAGGGACGATCTCGCGTATCAGATAGCGATCAAGCAATCGGTACATCGGGATCGAGTCTAGCACGCGGCCATGGGAGCATCAAGATTGGGCAGTGTCTCACACTACGGCCAACACTCAACCTCGAGCAGGACAGATACCCCTACACCCAGCAAGGGAACTCATCGCTGCACATAAGAAGCCGAAAGCCATTCGGCTGGATTTCAATCGGGTTGGGAGAGCGTGTACTCGAAGTCGTAAAGGTGCTTGCCGTCGACTATGTTGATCGCCATTTTGCCAGCGAGCCCAGCGAGCTGACCGGTACCGGAATCTGGCACGACAGTGATGGAGAGTTGGGGAGCGCCGCGCGTCATGGTGCCACTGTGCTGGAGTGCGAAGGTGCCGCTGTGACCATGCAGCGCTCCGATGACCCGCTCAATCGCGACGTACCCGGCCGAGCCTTCCATGTCCGTGCCGGCGGCCAGCATCTGGCCCTTGCTGGTAGCTTCTAGATCGCCGTGCAACTGCTTATCGATTGACATCCTGCCTATGGTTGGGTCTCCGACTTTGTCGTCCGGCGCTTGGGGATTCAACTTCACTTCAAACGTTCCGCTTGCGTGTCTCGTCACGACCGCCTCCTTTTTGTCTGTATTGGAAACTGGAGAAGGTTCCTGCTCACTATTGGGGTGTCCCTGATTTCCACCACTATGTGTTTTGCGAATCGTACCGCAACACAGAACATCTTACATGAGGTGTAGTGAGCAATGAAGTCTGATTCAAACCTCACAGCCAACGCCGCGTTTGCTGGCGATACTGCCTCCTACCCCTCAAGTCACAAATAACTAAAGCGCTTCTGCTGAATTCACAGTTTTCTTAGAACGAGATTCGCGTCGCCTCAGCCAGTAGGCAAAGTAGAGAATCAAGCCGGCTGCTGCCGCCACCGCCGTATCGCGCGCTTCGCCCATCCACTGTTCGAGAGCAGCCATACGCATAGCACTAGCGAGATAACTGAGACGACGGTGCCGGCAGGCACCGTGAAAGTCGTCGGGCGTTCGTCGCGTCGGCGGCGCAGTATCGGCAAGGCAGCACACGTAGAAGCGTAGACGATAAGCCTGATTATCACACTTATGGTAACCGCATAGATGAATGTCCCTGAAAGCGTGAGCACGAGCATGATAGCAGCCGTAAGCAGGATGGCAACGTACGGCGTATGAAAGCCTCGGTGTGTTGTTGACAGGATTCGCGGGAGTTGGCCCTGTTCAGCCATCGCAAACGGTAGACGCGGGGTAGCCAGCATCGCCAGGTGTAAGATTCCCATCATCGAAAGCAGCGCGCCAACTGCGATAACCGAAGCGCCCGCCGCGCCGAGGAAGCGGCTGCCCGCGTCCGTCAGCGGCCTCTCGGAATTAGCCAACTCCGGCAGCGTCCCGACGCAGACGAACTGTATCAAGATGCGAAGGAGAGCCACGACAACTATTGCAGTAAGCAGCGCGAAGGGTATGGTGCGTTGTGGCTCTTGAACTTCACCTGACGGTATTAGCGTCGTCTCAAATCCCATGAACATGAAGACCAGCAGCAAGACCGCTTCGGAGAACGAGCCGTAGCTAGGTTGCGTTGCAAAGGAAAACTGCTGAGGGTTGATAAAGAACAATCCGGCTGCGACGAAGAGCAGCAGCGGTATCAGCTTGCCAACTGTGAAGATGTTACTAACAAGCGCCGCCTCGCGGATGCCAATGATGTTTATAATGGTGAGCGAGATGACGACTCCGGTGATGACAAATGCCCGCCACCACCCTGAACTTGCCGCTGGCCAGAAGTAGCCTAGATAGCTGACCAGCAGGTTGCAGATGGCAGCGAAGCCAGCCAGCCTTGTGAGCCACAGCAGCCATCCGACCTCGAATCCGACTACTGAACCAAACGCCTCGCGCGCGTAAAGGTACGGGCCGCCAGTATCTTTAAAGCGACTGGCTACTTCGGCAAAGCAAATGATGATGAGAATAATCAGTATCGCGCAGACCAGAAAAGCAAATAGACTATAAGTGCCGGTCAGGGCGTAAACTTTTGAGGGGAGGCCGAAGATACCCGCGCCGATGGAGCTGTTGATGGCAAACGCGAGGAAGTCCCACCTACGTATGCCTCTGACCAGACCTGAATGGGTTATTTGCTCCATACTTAGTAATGCCGAGAGATGAGCAGTAGCCGTCTAACGATGGGCGTCAGCGGGGGCGCGACGTAGCATCGGAGTAGGATGAGAGACTCACTTCGCTCGCTCCGCTGCACGATGGAGTTAGGGCGTGCCCACGGCGGCGCCCGGCGGCACGAGCGACGACATTGTCGTCGCGCTCGCCATCATCGCGTCGCCACGTCGGGCCAGCCCGAAATCGACAATCTTCAACCGCCCGGCCCTGGTGACGATCGCGTTGGCCGCCTTGAGGTCTCGATGAATGACGCCATGGTCGTGCGCGTAGGCGAGCGCGTCGGCCGCCTGAATGCCGTAGCGTACGGCCTCGTCCAGCGGCAGAGCGCCCTCGTCCAGCCGAACGTGCAAGGAGCGGCCTTCGACGTACTCCATCGCGATGAACGCCACACCGTTCGCGTCCCCGACTTCGTGGATCGTGCAGATGTTCGGGTGATTCAACGCGGCGGCGTTGCGAGCCTCGCGCAGGAGTCGGCTGCGCGACGTTTCACTGTCGGCGGGTTCCTCCACCACCTTGAGCGCCACGGGGCGGTGGAGCGTCGTGTCATACGCGAGGAACACGGCGCCCATGCCCCCGCGGCCGAGCAAGAGCTCGATTCGGTAACTCCCTAATGTCATGCCTGGCTTCGCGATGCCGTGGATGGTTTCAGCGTTCGGATTAACCAGATCGGCAAACGCCTCGGCGGCCGGCACGGCGAGGACCTCCGTCGTATCGCCTGCGAGAAGCGATTCGACCTCCTGACGCAGGGCGTCGTCGTCGCGACAGGCGGAATCCAGAAAGGCGCGCCGCTCCTCGTCGGCCCGTGCGCGGGCCGCATGATAGAGGCGTGAGATCTGCTGCCATCTGTCAGCGTCCATGACGTCGCTCGAGTGTCCCGCGGGCGAGAGCGTGTTGATTCTACCTGTCGCTCACTCCCTGAACACCCTTTGTCCGGCTAAGGCTTCGGTTGACCGGGCAGCGCGCTGAACACTGATGTAACCTTACGAAACTCGCTCGCGCGGCTACGGTCGAACCGTTTGTTAGACGCAGTCCGTGGTCACGACTATATATGCGTTAAGCCTTCACAGATTATCAAATGTCAATGAGTCATCTACTTTCGACCAGTCCTCAATTAGCCGTTCCCCTCTTTTTGTAAGTACAACAGAGAATATTCCCAGGATCTCCTCGTTATCATCAAATTCTTGCGTCATTATTTGATCTTCGATGGAGACCAACCCTTCGTCCAGCAGCCGCTTTACCATTAGCTCACTGAAGATCAAGGCTCTCTTATGACTTTTCAGATAGTCCAATACGTCAATCTCGAACCGGCTGTAGACCTCATTAAGAAATAAAAGCTTCTTCTTATAAGCTATCAACGCCTTCTTATCAATTCTGCCGGAATCGTACAGTGTATGACAGTTTGGGCACAGAGCTATCAAGTTCTCATAACTGTGATCTTTAGTCTCAGACCAAGACACGATATGGGCATTCTCGGTTATTGGGAATCTACAGGTAGGAATCGAGCATCTATATCCAGACTCCAGCAAGATTCTTCGTTTGATTGTGGCTGGGATTTCTGGTCTGTTGGCCATATCTACATACTCCTTGGACTGCGTCTAACGGATAGGTTCAGCCGCTGGCGCTTTTTGGCAGTCGGCCGGAACCCGTGTTAGGTCTCATAACAACTCACCCTTCAAGCTCTCAGGGATAAGCTGCGCATGTCTTCTGTACACGGGGTAAAGAAAACGGTCACCGAGTTCTGCCACCACGTCACCGACAGCTCTCTTGAACTTGGCATGTTCGTCTTCTGGCTCTTGCTGCTGGGATTTTTCGAGCAGAAGGAGCAAATGCGACTCAAACTCCTGACACAACTGGAGCAGATCCTCTGCAAGCGCGCGGCTCGTGAAGAGGTTTGAAGGGGACTCTGCGCTGCTCTGCTTCTCCAGTGGCGGATCCCCAGGGCCGTCGTCCATCAGCCGAAGCTGGACGACATCTCCGGACGTGAGGTCAAGAGCAGGCCACTTGAGGGAGACGGTCTCCGAAGGGGAATTGGTATCGAAGCCCTCTACTCGAAGTGTCAGAGTGCGCTTCGGCTCCTTGGGGCGATCAGAGAGATTGAGGTGCGCACTCAGATAACCGGCGCCTGATAGGGAGGCGATGAATTGCTTCACGCCATTAAGTGTGGTTTCTATGCGCATGCCCTCTCCTGATACCGAACGGCGAGTTGACCGGGCGCGCGTTGATGCAGGATAGCTGCGGAGATGGGAAGCATATCAAAACGCGGATCGCGCGCTCCGATCCAACGTCGAGTTAGGCGAATCATTCACCCGCTTCTGTTTGTGCCTTGTCCCGTCAGGCTCCGCTACTTTGCCAGCCTGGATTAGTTACATCGCGCGGATCGAAGAAGTTTTCCTGTTCGATAATTCGCCCCTCCGAATCAACTGTGAAACGATCAATAACACGCAGGCTACACACTGGACTAATTATGCCACAGTGAAACTCGACGGTAACTGCTGTTAAATTCTGATTCGCATAAGTGTCGAGGACCTGTACTTCTCCAACCAAGCTCGGCAAAGGTGACCACCAGATCGTGCGCAAGTTCTCCTTGCCTACAAGTGGAACCCCAGAGCCACCTGGGCAGAGAGGTGCGCGCAGGCTGACGTTATCGGCGTAAGGAATGGCATCGAAGTTCTTTTTGCCCAGGCCCTCAGTCACGTAGTTGCGGGCGATTGTGTGCAATTGAGCGCTCCGCTTTGCTGCATCAGAATGACTCTTTGCATCCATTGTTCTATCCTCCTTTGCACAAATGCTGGTTTCAGTTTCGCGTTGCAAAAGAGTAACCGCCATTGTATGAAGATTCAATGCCCTCTCCGCCACTGGCGTCTAACGACTGGCATCACCGGGCGCGCGGGGTAACTGACGGTTCATGTGAGATTCGCCTCGCGCGCGCCGGTGCATGCCTCTGTTGAACTAAGCGGCATTGTGTATTACATTTCAGCAGCTTGTCTTATCAGTTCAGCAACCCTGAAAGCCAATGCAGTATATTGAGTGCTAGTTGTCGGTTGTCTATCCCAGGATAATCCAACCACCACCTGCGAAAGTTTTGCCCTGGTCGCGGCCCCTGCCCGGCAAGCATGGCTGCTTCGCCGAGCACGACCACACGCCCTTTACCGAACTTGAAGGCAATCCCTTGCGCACGACCGGCGGCAGAGATTTTCTTCCCTCCGGATAGTTCATCATAAGCCGTATCGGCCAGCTTCAGGAATGCAGTGCTCCCTAACGGCCCTTTTAGCGATTGGCCAACCCCATTCTCGATACCGCGAATCCGCTCGCTCGAATCGCGCCCGCGGGTGATTGGGTGATCCACTAAAAGTCCGTTCTCACGAGTAAAGCGGATACACCCGTCGCAACCTTTCATGTGGTTAGCGGGTGCGCTATCCATGGTAGTTCCGTTGCTCATCTCCATCCCGATGCGCTTCGCAAGATTCCGCGCGGCAGCACCGGTGGGTTCGTGATCAGTGATAAGCAGTAAACTGCCGCCCCGGTGTACCCAATCCTTGACAACATCGCACTCGTCTTCAGTGAATGCCGGATTGCCCGCCGCCTCAGGGTTGATCTCTCTGTTCGCACCTAGCGCGGAGACAATCACCAGAATATCAACCCCTTTAAGGTTCTTCGGCTCGAACTTCTCTTTATTGGGAATCACTCGGTAGCCGTCATTAGCGATGAGATCGGCAAACGCTTTCGACCGACCCCCGCTAGTGTGAACGTTGAAATGGGCTTCGTCAAAGAGCACCTTCGGGTATTTTTTTACATAAGCAGGCCGGGTAACTTTTATGTCCGGGTCTGGATTAGTATCCTGCTGACCGAATGTTATAAACCTTGCAGAAGACATGAACAGGACGGCGATAGCTGGAATGGCGACCACAAGGAATTGTTTCATGTGTTAACTCCTTAACTCATGCCGCCTAACGGTCGCGTTCAGCTGCCCGCGAAGCGTAGCGGAGCCGGTCAGCTGCAACGCGGGGTTGGGCCGCCTGTGAGTTAGGACAATAGTAAACGGTCAATCGCAGGCGGAAATCTGCGCCGAGGTGAGTTCTCCTTCAGTCGAAAGGGTGGCAAAGTCGGATCGTCCTGCGCCGCTCGCAGATATTGGCGCTTGGTCACGCGTTGATCCCGAATCCAATACTTCGGATAACCCCGGCTCAACTTATCATCCGCATTCCATAGTCGCTCGATGCCATGATACTGCCCTTGCTCCCAATACCGTTCATGCCAAACGGTATGGGGCTTGATCCCCAACCACCATTCATAGCCATGAGGCAGACCCTGCCGTAAGCTATGAATTTCAGAAATGGAAATTGTTCCATCTTCGCTTTCATCACGCCAGATGTCAAAACCCGTTCCATGGCGGAGGCTGTAAGTGCCGATAACTTGACCCTTCCGGCCATATTGTTTGGCGGTGCCATGGATTTTGCCGTTCAGATACGGCTCGATTAAGCTCAGACTCCCATCCTCATCCCAGGTATACTCGCGCCCATGCTTCTCACCATTCTTCAAGGGGGTCTCAATAACCAATTGCTCATCTTGAGTATAGGCCCGCTGACCTACCACCTGACCTTTTACCAGGCAAGCCGTGAGTCGGTAGAAAATACCTGAGCCATCCTGTCTGTATTCTCGGATAAGCTGTTCAATCACGTTTTGGGGGATATCTGATTTAGGTCGTTTCATAGATCAGGTAATTCTGGGTGCTGCGTCTCGCTTGAGCGGCCCAACGCTCCGCATCACCCGGCCCGTGGCAGATGCAATCATTCAAGATGGGACTATCGGGCTCGGGTGCATGCGGTGGTTGAACTAAGCGCTACGCGCAGAGTCAGGAACCCGCCTGTGATAGCTCGATCATTCTCGATCGAAAGTCTGATCCACTACACTTCCTGATAACGACCAAAACCTTTACCTGGAGGTGTAGCAATGACCGAACTGAGAAAGAGAATGATCGAGTGTCTTCAACTCCGCGGGCGCACTCAAGAAGCCTACGTGCGCGCCGTTCGCCAACTCGCCGAGCACTACCACAAGTCTCCTGACCTCATCAGTGAGGAAGAACTCCGACAGTATTTCCTGTACATCAAGCCTATTTCAAACGGCACATCGTAAACCTTCGAGCAATTTAGTATGCAATGACACCAGGTTCGGTCTTAATCATCATCTGTTGTAACCCTGAACTTAGATACTAAGGGTCGATGATCGGATACACCATTAAGGAAAGAACTACAACTAATTCCTAACTGCCCGAACGATATAAGCCGTGTACTTCCAGATATGTACTCCCTCGTAAAGGCTCTCGATATCGCGAACCCATCTAGCAAGTTCCCTTTCAACGGGTTACAGGCGTCTATATGAGACGTTTGCCCTGTGAGAAAGTCACTGGAAACGAATCGAAGAAAGTTGGTTGGACTCATAGCAATGAAATTTACTTCGTCGTTTGGACGATTGCCTGTACGCGGAATCATATTATAGTCGCCTATCACAAGCACGTCCTTCTCACCCCCTGAAACCGATTGTGAGATGAAATTGGCAATCGCGCGGCATTGTCGCGTTCGTTGCGCCCTAGATGCAGCATCGCGAGATGATTTCAAATGTACGCCTATCAGAATGAAATCAAAACTTCCTATGCGGGTCGGGTAGCCGGGCGGGATTGCTCCGGCCCGGCTACCCGACCGACTGTTTTGCGACTGTTTTGCGTGACGAGTTCTTACAGTATCTGCTCTGCTACCTCCACCCTCAGCAGTGAACGCACGTTTTCGATCTGGTTGAGAATGGTCGCGATAGAGGAACCAGCATACAGCAGCCCCACCGCGACATCGTCGAGCGTGGTCACCAGTGAGCCGGAGTCGCCGCCAGCCGAGATGTTAGTGGTCACGATTTGGTCTTTGAACCGTGCCACTCTACCTCCTCCGTAGCCCACATCGACCGTTGCGTTGATCGCTGTGATTCTGCCGGTCGTGTAGTTCGTGGTGCGCCCTGTCTTTTGCACAATGGTCCCCACAGTCACGTTCGCCTTCCGCCGCCAGCCTCGCACGTAGCCGATCCAATAGATTTCACGGTCCAAGTCGTGGAACTGCCCTTCGGCAACGGCCGCGTCGACGAGGTTGTTGTGTAGAGCCAAGGGAATCGGCGGCTGGAAGGTGATGGGGATGAACCGGCTTAGACGGGCGATGCGGTCCGCCGGATCAGTTCCGCCGTCGAACGGCCCTGGCTGCAGTATGGGTTCGCCGAGGGCAGCAGCGTTGCTGTTGGCCAGCACGTGATTGTTGCTGAGGATGTAGTAGCGCGGTGGGACGCCAACGCCGTGCGCGGGCGGGCTGACTGTGCCTCCCGGCAGGATGTCATATACGCATGTGGCGATGGTGCCCGCCGTGATCTTAAAGTGTCCCACGCTGTAACCGCCTTCCGCTGGCCGTATGCGCTTGGCAAGGGTTTGAATCCCAGCCTCTGGCGGCTCGCTCCCTCCGGCGAAGAGATCTCCTATGGCGAGGACATCGGTTTGCGCACCCTCCAATTTCGAGGGTACCAAGTCAGCCTTGCTGACCGCATCCTTCGTCAGCTTTTGGGCTACAAGCACCCCCAGAGCAGGCTCACCTGTGGGCTGTCCATTCTTCCACTTGCACACAACTCCAATGCCGCGGACATTGGCGCGTGGTTTCTCCGGGTCCAAAAACTCTGCAACCGCGGCACTGAGCGCTGGTTGCAAACTCTCTGCATCCGCCGCTGTCAGCATCATTTTGCTCTCGTCTTGCTTCATGTTAGTTCCTCCTTTAGTGTGTGGCTGTGGTCTCTTGGACACAGCCCTTTTTCTCTTGCTGTCCATAGTATTCTCTCCTTAGTATTCTCTCCTTTTGCTTTTGGAGTTTTGATTGTTGTTACCGGATTTACGTCGTCACGTCGCCAATTTCTTGCGCCGTCACAACGCCGCTTTCTTCCACGTCAGTCTCATATCCATCCAACGTCTTCGGAATGACCTTCTGATGTTGCAGTTCGGACTCTGGGACCTTATGCGTCACGTAGACCTTAATTACATCCTTCCCCGCTTTTTTTCCGGTGGCGACGATTGTGACGTTAGGTAGTTGCATCAGTTGCTCCTCGTACTTCTTTCTCACAGACTCAATGCTCATTTCTTTGACCTCCTTTCAACCTTCCAAGCAAAACACCGCCTAACTGTTGAGGCTCAAGGCATCGGGAACATTTTTTTGATCAATTATGTACAACATGATTTGGTCTTCCTTACCTCTACAATTAAGAAGACGGAATTTCAGAGAAAAACTATGCATGATTTGCGCAATCGGTGCGAAGTCGTCGCCTAACGCGCGAATAAGCTGCGGAGCAGTTCAACAGATGCGCCAACACGCGTAGCGGTGTTGGCGCGACCGCTCAGAGTCTGCGCCGTAAGCTTCATTCGCTGGTTAGACGGCACGCGGGGATGAAGCTCCCGCGACGAATGACGGATTAGTGGGGAGACTGTTGGCAACTCCTGGGTGCGGCCGCACGGGCTTGTCCCTTCGGCCTGCGACATGGCATATGACGCGAGTGCTACGTTGCTGAGTACTCTTTCACGGCTGCAGGCATCGTGCTACGGGCGAGGTCTCCTGCCTGTGGGCGTGGGCCTGGCCCTCGTGGTTCGGTCCACGAACACCATCGCGTCATAAACCTCGCGGGGCACGATCTCGGTCGGCGTGTCGCCCGAGTTGATACCGGACCCGATTGTGCGCTCTAAATGCGGCGATGAGAGCCAGGCACTAATCGGACCGGTGCCCGGCGCTCGGCGGAAATCGACCAAGAACAGCGGGAGGCCGACGAGCGCCATGGTTGCGCTGACGGTACCTTCGGCCGCGGGGCCGACAGTGTGTTCCACGACTGCGCTCCCCTGGCGGTCCCATGCCTGAAGCGATCCGCGGTTGAACGCGAATCCAAAGACGACCATCTTCGAGCCGAACCGTTGCGCGAGGTGCCAGCCCAAGGTCGGTTGCCTCGCCCAGAGCCCTCTCGCAACATGGGCATTGTGCGCCCACACGATCACCCGAGCGCTGCGGTCTTCCGCCTCTAGGAGTCGGGCTACGTTGTCGGCCATGAACCTATCACGCAGGTCGCCAACGTTGGGCCAGTCCGGGAGACTCCACGACTCGTGGGCCTGGGCAAGGATCGTGGCGTGCTGAAGGGCGATGGCCCATCGGGCGCTCGATGATCGGGCGATATAAGCTTGCCTGCGCTCACGTAGCCGAGTGAGCATCTCGGCGATGCTGGCTGCGGTGGCCCGCAGCAGCTCGGGCGGTTGCTTGCCGTAGGCGCGCACGGTTTCGTAGCTGGCCTGTATGGAATCAAGCGGTGCCAGAGCGCTGGCAACTCGCATGGCATAGTCGGGATCTACTTCGCGGAGGTACTCGATGGCGGCTCTCATCGAGGACCAACCGTCCTGCATGTCGATCCCGTAGAAGCGCACTTTCCCATGATCGGGGACACCGCGGTTGTACTCGTGCAGCCA
This sequence comes from Acidobacteriota bacterium, assembly GCA_038040455.1. Taxonomy (GTDB): domain Bacteria; phylum Acidobacteriota; class Blastocatellia; order UBA7656; family UBA7656; genus Onstottus_A. The sequence goes on along the minus strand of JBBPIH010000024.1, from coordinate 34,996 downwards.
AGTGAGAAGATCCCTGACTTCGTATGTGTCCCAGATCCACATCCCCAATCCGGCCAGGGCTGTGTCTACGCTGCTGCGATCCGACAGCAGGTAATCGTTGACGGGCAGCCCGCGGGACCAGAATGCCTCGATCATCAGCACACGAAAGCCCATCCTGGTCACGAGGTACTCGATTATTCTGTGTCCCAGCTGGAAGAACTCCCGGGTTCCGTGGGTTGCTTGACCGAGCAGGACGACCCGCGCGTCACCGACGATTCGTCGTAGCGGTTCCAGGTCCGAAAGCCCGATCTCGGGTGACGCCCCAGCGAGGGGGACAGCGTGAGCGCGCAACCACTTCACGGTTCCGGTATCGGACCGTGCCGCACTCATAGTGGGGCTGCGCGGCATCGGCGTGGCACCGTGACAGGCGGCGCAAAGAAGCGCCGCGACAAGTAGTATCCGCGCGCTAGGCGGCGGCCGGCGAAGCACGACGGGGTGTCGGGGTGCGAACGTTAACGAAGCCTGGGACATTGTTTTTTCCCCATCGCGTGCCGTCTAACAAAAATTATACGGCCCCGCATATCCCTTTATGCCCGACGATTCCTTCCGCATATTCCATTTCGCATGCGCGACTATACCCCGGGTGTCAGATCATAAGCAAGCCTGATAGGGTTCCAGATTACCAGATCGCTCTGCGCCAGCGGCACGACCGCGAGACTCTTCCGAACCGATCAAGGAGCGATTGCCTATACCTCAATCCGATTCGACAGCGCCTTATGCATCGTTACCTCGTCGGCGTACTCGAGGTCTGATCCCACCGGCACTCCCATGGCAATGCGAGTGATTCGCATGCCGAGCGGCTTCAACAGCTTGGTTAAGTAGTTCGCCGTTGCTTCGCCTTCGGTATTTGGGTTGGTGGCGAGGATGATCTCTTCGACGTCTTCCACACGGAGCCGCTCAAACAGGTTCTTGATCTTCAGTTGATCAGGCCCGATACCGCGAATCGGTGACAGCGCGCCGTGCAGCACGTGATATAGACCTCGGTACTCGCGTGTCTTCTCGATCGTGACAAGGTTGTAGGGTTCTTCGATGATGAGAATCGCGCGGCGGTCGCGTTGCGGGCTCGTGCAGTAACGGCAGGGGTCGACGTCGGTGATGTTGTTGCAGAGCGAGCAGAAGATGATCTTGTCTTTGACTTCCTGGATGGCTTCAATCAAGCGGTCGGTCTCTTGTCGATCGGCGCGCAGGATGTGAAACGCCATGCGCTGAGCCGACTTTGCCCCGACGCCCGGCATTTTCTGGAGCTCATCAATCAGCTTTGTTACGGGTTCTGCGTAGTCGAGCATCAGTGTTACCGATAGATGACTTGTACGGGCGTCCCTCTGTGGGCGCCCCTCCTCGCCCTACAATAGCTTCTCATAACCAAGGGGCGCCCACGGAGCGACGCCCGTACAATTCTGTTCAGAGAACCACCCTGACGAACTGTCTTGGTCAGGCTTCAGAGTAATCCGTCGGGCAAACCCATCCCTCCGAGCTTCGAGCCGAGCTTACCTTTCATAGCCTCGTCAGCTTTACGCGATGCTTCATTGACAGCCGCGATGATCAAGTCTTGAAGCATCTCAACATCGCCGCTTTTTACCGCTTCAGGATCGATCTTAAGATCGACTAATTCCTTTGAGCCGTTCATCGCGACGGTTACGACTCCTCCTCCGGCACTCGCGTCCACGCGAATGCGTTGCATCTCGCGCTGCATCTCTTCCTGCATCTGCTGCGCCTGCTTCATCATCTCCTGCATATCAAACCCGCCTGGTAATTTCATTCGTGTTGCCTCCTGCTTTACGCAAATGAGATATGTGGCCTGGAACGAGCGGACAGACCGCGCAGCTTGACAGAGCTACTGTTCCGGCTTTATCACCTCGATGACTTCGCCGTGAAACTTATCGACTAGCGCCCGAAGCTTGGGGTCATCCTCGGCGGCGTCCTTTACCTTCTCTTTTCGTTGGGGAACGCGCTCGGTCCCACCCCGCTCGCTACCGCTCGCCGTACTGATGTTTCCGGAAATCGAAGCCCAAAGCGTCAGCCTGCGGCCGAGAACCTGTTCACAGGCATCTTCTATGGCAATGCGCTTATCGCGAGCCTCAATCTGGGTCTTGTAGCTGCTGTTCTCAGGCGAATAAGCCACGCGAAGATAGTCACCGTCTATCGTTATCGTTCCTTTGTCGAGGGCCGTCACCACAATCATCTTCCGCTTAGCTTCGAGCGCTGCTTTGATCTTGTCAACTGGGCCTCTCTCCCTGCTCGCGTTTGTATTAGACGACACCGGTTTCAACGCATGTTCCGGCGCGGCTTGATAGAGCTCATCCATCGGCGGGGGCGGCGGCTCGGGCGGCGAAGAAGGTTCTGCGCTCACGGTCGACCGGGCCGGAGAGGGGCTCACAGCCGCCGCTGCTTGCGGAGAGGAACCGGAGACTTCAGCAGAGAGAGTTGCGACTTTGCCTCGGACTTGAGGTTTTTCCGACATCGATTCGCCGCCGCTGGCGCGAGCCGGCGGCGCCGAAGCGCGCGCGCCTGGTGACGGACGCGTCGAGTCTTGAGTTGTTCGCGAACCTCTTTGCGCACCTGGCCCGCGCCCAGGTGTTGAAGCCGATTGCCCTCCAGCGCCGCCAATTCTTGATTCGAGGGCTTCAATACGCCCGAGAGCCTCTTCAAGCAAGAAGAGTCTCTTTGCCTGTGCCAGTTTCACGAGTCCCATCTCGAGCTGGAACCGCGGCTGCGATGACGTTCGGATGTCCTGTTCGGTCTTCGTCAGTATCGAAAAGAAGCGTAACAGGTCCTGCTCTGAAAAGGATTCGGAGAGCCGCTTGAGAGTGTCGGCCTCGCTTTCAGGCAACTGAACAAGTTCCGAATCGAACCCCGCTATCTTGACTACGAGCAGCGCGCGGATGTGCACCATCATCTCGCGGCAGAAGTTACGCAGATCGTAGCCCCGCGACACGACTTCATCGACGATGCGAACAAGCCGTTGCGAGTCTTGATCCGCGATCGACTCGACGGTTTTGTTAAGCGTTTCGGTATCGACGAGCCCCAGCGCCGCAGAGACGTCCTCGTTGGTTACGGTCGCGCCGGCAAAGCTGATCACTTGATCGAGAGCCGATTCGGCATCGCGCATGGAGCCTTCGCCGGCCCGCGCGATGGCCAGCAACGCTGCGTCGCTGATCTCGATCTTTTCGGCAACAGCTATGCGGCGAAGCTCCTGTACTATCTTCTTGAGCGTTATGGCGCGGAACTCGAATACCTGGCAGCGCGATAGGATCGTATCAGGAACCTTTCCCTGATCGGTCGTCGCGAGAATGAAGACTACGCGGGAAGGCGGCTCCTCCAGCGTCTTGAGCAACGCATTGAATGCCGCCGCCGAGAGCATGTGAACTTCATCGATAATGAATATCTTGTTGCGGTCACGCGCAGGTGAAATCGTTATCGAGTTGATAATGACTTCGCGTACATTGTCGACGCCGGTATTTGATGCGGCGTCGATCTCCAGCACGTCGATAGACCTTGAAGCTGTGATCTCAATGCAAGAGGAGCAAGCGTCGCAGGGAGTTGTCGTGACTCGCGCAGAACAGTTGAGCGATTTAGCCAGAATCCGCGCCGTGGTAGTTTTTCCAACTCCGCGCGGCCCCGTGAACAAGTAAGCGTGATGGATCCGATCACTTTTCAGCGCGTTGTTAAGCGTGCGAGTGATCGCTTCCTGCCCGATGACTTGATCGAAGGTTTGCGGTCTGAACTTTCGTGCTAGTACGTGTGAGTCCGACATTGATAGAGGTTCGCAAGATCAAATAAGCACTGCGGTGAAACGCTACTCAGCGCGCGCTGAGTTCTTAGTCTAAGCGGTGGGGATACTCGTTGCAACCTCCTGGATGTGGCGCAGACTCTAGTCTGTGCGGAATGGCTTAGCTATACGCTCACCCACAGACTAAAGTCTGCGCCACCTGAATGAGTCTGTGAGCTCGAAGCTCCGGCCGCGTGCTTGTTAATGTTTCAAAACCAACGGCGGTTGGCAGGGTCGCGCTCCCAGGTGAAATGAACTGGTCAGGCTCCGGAGAGGCCGCGGCACATCCGAGGACCGCTACCGTTGCTCCGTTCCCGGCCTGGCGGGGTTTGCAGCCTCGCGATTGCACGGCGTCCGGAGCCTGATAAGATTGCGGAATGCGGATTTCGGATTGCGGATTGAAAAACTCAATCGAATTCCGCAATCCACAATCCGAAATCCGCAATCGACTGGCGGAGAGGGTGGGATTCGAACCCACGGTACAGTTTCCCGTACACAGCATTTCCAGTGCTGCCAGTTCAGCCACTCCTGCACCTCTCCAGATCGTGGATTGTGGATTTCGAATTGCGGAACATGCACCGCTCAGCACGCTTTGATCAATCCGCATTCCGCAATCCGCAATCGCAATGGCGGAGAGGGTGGGATTCGAACCCACGGTACCCTTACGGGTACAACGGTTTTCGAGACCGCCCGATTCAACCACTCTCGCACCTCTCCGCATGCTAGTCGTCGTTGCGTCTTTCGCGAAAAAACGATTGTAGCACCCGCCTACATTCGTCCTCAAGGATGCCCCCTTCAACGCTCACCCGATGATTCAAGAAATCTGTTGAGCAAATACCTAAATGAGTTTCGACCGCGCCAGCCTTGGGGTCCTTCGCCCCGTAGACCAACCTCGCGACGCGAGCATGCACCAGCGCACCCGCGCACATAGCGCAAGGCTCGATGGTCGAATACATCGTCGCCCCCGTGAGCCGGTAATTGCCCACGGTTCGCGCGGCTTCTCTAAGCGCGACAATCTCTGCGTGTGCGGTCGGGTCGCTGGATTTGATCACCGCGTTGCGACCGCGGCCGATCACAGAGCCGTCAAAAACAACAATCGCGCCGACTGGAACCTCATTGTCGTCGCCGGCCGACTGGGCCTCTAAAAGCGCTTCTCGCATGAACTCTTCGTCAACGCGCATTTCCATGTTGCGTTTCCAGTCGTTGAAACAAACGCGAATGTTACTTAGGCCTTCTGATAAGTGTCAAGAAAATGGCCCTTGGCGCGTCGCCCGATTGCAATGATGAGACTCGGAGGGCAGAATCAACGTCGCGCTACTTGTAGGGCTGACTTCCCTCCGTAGGCGCCGAGTAGGTAGCACAGACTTTGGTCTGTCTGTGGGTTTTGCAGCCTGCGCAACACAGACTAAAGTCTGTGCTACATCGGACACATGTTTATAACAACCCAAAGCGGGCCCCTTTACTACGAGGTCTCCGGGGACGGGCCACCTCTTGTCTTCGTCAGCGGGTGGGCGATGTCGTGTGAGTGCTGGAGGCCCGCGGTGGGGATGCTCAAGCACCGGCATCGGTGCTTGATTTATGACTCGCGCGGCGTTGGGCGCTCGCAGCCTTCTTCGATCAACGCAAGCTTCACCATTGAAGACCATGCTGAAGACTTGCACTCCGTTCTTGGAGCGGAGGAAATCTTCGACGCTACGATCGTCGGGCACGAGATGGGCTCGTTGGTTGCAGCCGTCAATGCCAACCGCCATCCACAAGACCTGAGCTCGTTGATCGTCGTTAGTCCGCGACGAGGCTTCTCGCAAGATGACGTGAAGGACCTTGCGGTGTTGACACCTGCTTCACTTGCGCTGCGTGAGCTAGCCGCGTATCCGCTCTTGCGAAACCTGGTCGCGAGAAGATTCCGTCGCGCCCCTCAGCCTTACCGCGACCGGCTCTTTAAGGATTTCGCGGAACTCAGTCCGCGCGCCGCCTACGAGACCGCCCTTTCGGCATCGACTGGCGAAGCAGTCGCGATACTTGAGGACTTGGTTGAACGTACCATCTCTTCGATCCTGTTTGTCTGTGGAGAGAAAAACAAGAAGGGCGCGGCGGAAGCGCGCAGACTGTTTTCATTGGCGAGGGCAGGGAAGCTGGCGACGATGCGCGACTGCGGATTTTTGCCTATGTTAGAATACCGGCGGCAGTTCGTTAAGCTCGTTGAAGACTTCGTCTCAGAGGGGCGCGCGACCGCGAACGGTCGAGCCCTTCTTAGAACTTGAGCGGTACTCTCATGGAAGTCGATTCGGCAATACCAAAGCAAGTTAGCCAAGGGTTTGAACCTCCGGCGGCGGGGCCGTCGAAGTGGCTCGCCGTGTTTGCGCTGGTCGGACTATTCGCCGTGTTCCTGGCGAGTGTGCTGTTCAAGGCATCGACCGGCGATTACTTCACCGTCTGCGGCTTTAAGAATTTCACAGGTCTGCCGTGTCCAGGATGTGGGCTGACCCATTCCTTCTGCGCGATAGGCAAAGGCGACATCATTGACGGGTTTGCGTTCAACCTGCTTGGGCCGCCGCTGTTTTTGGTTTTAGTTTTAGTGTGGATAAGATCAGCGTGCGTGCTTCTGAATAGAAGCAAAGTGGTCCAACTACTTGATCAGATGGCGCGGCGGTTCAACCTCGTGCGCGCGTTCGCAATCGCATTCGGAGTCTACGGGATCGTCCGCATTACTTACTTGATTGCCTTTCGTCCGCTCACTTTTCACGATAGCCCATTGTCGCAACTAATCGCGAGGCTGATTCACTAGCCGATTGTTAGCTCACAGCAAACCCATCCCCCTGCAATACTGATCTGGGCCACAGCTCCAGCATTGAGTTCATAAAGTGCTCGCAATGAAAAGCGATCGGGCACTAACGCCCGTCCATTGTTTTGCTTGTCTTCGCTATCGTTACGATCGCCTTCGCTGCTCGCTGCGGAAGAGGCGCTGGATTTCCGTGTCAGTTAAGCGTTCACGGTCCGCGTGGCGTTCTTCTTCCTCGCTGACCCCACTTGCCCGCCTCAGCAGGCTCAGCGCGCGGTCGCGAACCTTTTTGATTTCCTTTCGGCCGTCTTCGAATTCGATTTCAACGGCGGCCGATTCATCTGAACCGAGCACTCGCGTGATGGTGCCGTAGCGCACGCCCGATGGCACCGCGAAGCTCACCTCGTCACCTTTCTTGAAGTTCGTTCGATGTCCTTTGTTCATGCTTGCGCACCTCGATTGATTCTCACTGGCCGTGGCTTCTGTGCTTGCATACGCACCGCGCCGCATTTGGGACAAGCCCACTTGCGCTGCTTGTGATAGCTGCGCTTCTTCTCGATCATCTTAATGCGGCATCGAAGACAAGTCATAGTAGTGTGTGATGCGTGAAACGTGATGCGTGACGCGTGATGCGTCATGCAGGATGCTGAAAGTTAAAGCGACATCGCCGGATCACAGGTCTGGAAGGGTGGCTTGACCCCGCTCCCTGCTTAGTCTGCTCCGCCAACATTGAAGAAAGAGCGGGGGTAAACCACCCTTCCCAAGCTGTGATCCCTTCCATATCTCTGGCGCAAACAGTTTCACGCATGACGTATCACGCATCACCTATCACCCATCACCCATCATGTTTCGCCTTTGGCGCTTCACGTATCGCGCCCTCGGTTACCGCTCGCATCTCAGTCGCGTTGTCCCAGTCTTCATCGAACACGCGTTCTATCTTCCGCGCCATTGCGTCGTCTTCCACAATCAAGCCGACTTCGCGGCGCTGGTCCAGGCTCACCGAGCGGATGTTTTGACTGCCGATGAAGAACCTGCTGCCGTCAACCACGACGCACTTTGCGTGCAGCTTGTAACGGGCGAGCTTGCGCACGTGATAGTTCGGCACCACCTCGTTGTAAGACGTGTCCTCACTAATTATCTTTATGCTGCATCCGGTAGACGCCTTGCGCAGAAGCAGCCCAATGGCTTGCTGATCCTGGACCTTGGCGTCCAGTATCCGAATCGTGCGTTCGGCCGAGCCTAACAGCTCGATCATTTTTTGCCGGCTGTTATTCGGGCTGATGGCCAGCGGCAGATCGGCTGGTTTGAAGAGCTCGCCGGACCAATCGGCGTCAAACAGCCGGCTCAACTCAGTTGCAATCTCCGGGTCGCGTATCAGCAGTCCAAAGTCGCGCGCGTAGTGAAGATTTTTCTGAGTAGGATTGAAGGTCAGGATCAAGGATTGCTGGTTATCGATAGTCATTATCTTGTAGTGGTATCGTTTGATCTTTTCCTTCCGAGCTCTCGGTACGGTGACCTCGATGCCGACCTTTGACAGTTCTTCTGAAAGCCGTTTGTTACGCTTGGTCCACCCTTTCGACGCCGGAGCAACGAGGGCCTGCACCTTGACGCCGCGGGAGACAGCGTAGGTCATTGCCTCGCGGACGATGGGATCGTTCATTCGAAAGATCGTCATCTTAATGCTGGTGGTGGCGCCGTCTATCGCATCGACGATCGGGAAAAAGCTGTCGCCGGGCTGGACTATAAGTGAGAGGTTCTGGACCTTGTTGTATGCGTCCATCGGCGTGACTGTTCTCGATAGTTAAGATCGGCGAGAGACCAATACGGTTTCCCGGCGCGCCAAAACGGGGTGCAACGGCTGATATAACGGTTTAACACAGTCATTGGTCATTTGTCATTGGTCATTTGTCATTGGTCTTTCGCCAGTGGGCAAAGTAAGCAAGGGACAAATGACAAATGACCAATGACCAATGACTTTCCCCGTTTGTCTTTTTCCTTTTATCTTCTTCGTTGGCTATAATCCGACCGAGGCTTGCCATGGAGAATACTATAGAGAGAACTGATACCGCCGAGCTGCTTGCCCGTGTCGAGGCGCGCGAACGGCTGACGTTTGAAGAGTGGAAAGCGGTCGAGGACTTCGCTTCGACTGAGGAGCTCGGGCGGCTTGCTGACGAACTGCGAAAGGCGATTCATCCCGACGACGTAGTGACCTACGTGGTCGACCGGAATGTGAACTATTCAAACGTGTGTGTATCGGTGTGCACCTTCTGCGCTTTTTATCGCAAGCCCGGCTCGCCAGAAGGATACGTTCACAGCTACCAGGAGATTTTCGGCAAGGTCGAGGAGATGATCGATCTTGGCGGCAGCGGAGTGCTCATGCAGGGTGGTCTTCACCCTGACCTTCCGCTTGATTATTACACCGGACTTTTGCGCGAGTTGAAAACTCGATACAAGATACATCTTCACTGCTTTTCACCGCCGGAGCTTGATCATCTCGCGAAGATCACCAGGCTTGGAGTCGAAGGCTTGCTCCGGGAGCTTCGAGCCGCCGGGCTTGATTCGATACCCGGCGGCGGCGGCGAGATACTCGTAGACGAGATTCGACGCAGGCGGCGCACCCATTGCAACACCGAAGAATGGCTCAACGTAATGGACGTGGCGCACACCCTGGGCATACCGACCACTGCTACGATGATGTACGGCATGGGCGAGACTCGCGATCATCGGCTGATGCACTTCGAAAGACTGCGAGAGCTGCAGGACCGGAATCCGGGATTCGTCTCGTTCATTCCGTGGACGCTTCAGCCTGACAACACACCTATTGGCAAGCGCTTTCCTGACCGCGTTCCTGGCGATGAGTATTTGAGATGGCTCGCAATCGGCCGGCTTTATTTAGACAACATTCCCAACCTTCAGGCGTCGTGGCTGACTCAAGGCCTTGATGTCGGGCGGCAGGGCTTGCACTACGGAGCGAACGATCTGGGTAGCACGATGATTGAAGAGAACGTGATTACTCCGGCAGGAGCTAACCATCGTGCAACTGAGCTGATGCTCCGCGAGGCGATCGTTGCCGAGGGATTCATTCCCGTCAAGCGAAGGGCCGACTACGTGAGAGTTGAACAAATGCCTCCGGCGGCGGGCGCTCGCGGATAGGGCGCGGCCGCTCAAAGTTTGATCAACAGCAATCGAAACGTTGACCCTCAACCCCAGGTGAAAGTTATGAACCTTAGAGCGTCAGTTAGCATGTTGCTTATGATCTTGCTATCGGCCGGCCTTGTCACCAAGGCTGCGCCATCAGCTAACCGCGTTACGATTCTTTTCGACGCTTTCGGTAGGAATCCCGCCTTGAAGCCAGATTGGGGATTCTCGGCGCTGATTGAATACAACGGCAAGCGTATTCTGTTCGACACCGGAAACGATGCCGCTATTTTCGACCGAAATGTAAGAGCTCTCCGCGCCGATTTGAAGAAGCTCGACTTCGTTGTCATCTCTCATCGCCACGGCGACCACACGAACGGCTTGCATTACCTGTTGGGAATCAATCGCAGCGTCATGATTTACGCGCCAGTCGACGAACACTTCGGCGGAATGACGCCGCAAGCTTTTCTCAAGCGCGGAGTCCCATCGCTGTCTGCCGACATGCGTTACTTTGGCGGTTTCCCTCGGGCAGATGTGCCCCACGGCAGCGCCTGGCGCAACGTAAAGTTCGTGATGGTAGAAAAGCTGATCGAGATAGCTCCCGGCATTCATCTGATACCAACCATTTCGCAGGTGCCGGGCACGCTGGAGCTGCAAGAACTTTCGCTCAGCCTCCAGACACCCAACGGACAGATTCTGGTTGTCGGATGCTCGCATCCCGGAATCGAAAAGATCGTTGAAGCGGCGTCCGCGATCGACAAGCGCATCGAGATTATTTTCGGCGGGTTTCACCTGGTTACTACGGCCGACCGGGATATCGAGCGCATCGTGACGGCTTTACGCGACCGCTGGAAAGTCACGCGCATCGCACCGGGTCACTGCACCGGCGAATCCGCTTTTGCCGCGCTGCAAAGGGCATACGGTGCAAACTACGTGTATGCCGGATTGGGTAGCGTCATCGAGCTTCCGTGAGTTCTGGAGAGTGAGTCGATAAGCATGCCGGGAACAGAAGAAGAAAAAGAATCGCCTGCGGACATGAGCGCGGAGGACTTCCGTAGACATGGACATCAAGTTGTCGATTGGATCGCGAATTATTTGGCTCACCCTGAGCGCTATCCTGTACTTTCTCAGAACAAGCCAGGCCAGTTGAAGGAAGCTGTCCCAACAACTGCTCCCGAGCGCGGCGAGGCCATGGAAGCGATTCTCGCCGATCTGGATCGCGTGATTGTTCCCGGTGTCACGCATTGGAATCATCCCGGATTCTTTGCTTACTTCGCGATCAGCGGGTCGGCGCCTGGAATACTTGGCGAGATGCTCAGCGCCGCGTTCAACGTTAATGCGATGCTATGGCGCACGTCGCCATCTGCAACCGAACTCGAAGAAGTGACGCTCGAATGGCTCCGGCAGCTCATTGGGTTGCCGGATTCTTTTGAAGGAGTGATCTACGATACGGCTTCGATCTCAACCCTGTGCGCAATTGCAGCCGCTCGCGAAGCCGCCGGCTTAGATGTGCGGGAGCAAGGCCTCGGAGCGACAGGCGCGAAGCTGCGTATGTATGCTTCCGAACACGTTCATTCATCAGTCGATAAGGCGGCCATCACACTCGGCATTGGACAAACCGGCCTTCGCAAGATCGCCAGCGATGCCGAGTATCGAATGGATGTCAGCACTCTTGAGCGTGCGATACTGGAAGATCGAGCAAACGGGTGGCGGCCCTTCTGTGTTGTAGCAACCACGGGCACCACTTCAACTACGAGCATCGATCCGGTCCCAGCTATCGCGGACATCTGCGAGCGAGAAGGGTTATGGCTTCACGTGGATGCGGCTTATGGCGGATCGGCGGCAGTCGTGCCCGAGATGCGGTGGGTGCTTGAGGGATGCGACCGCGCCGACTCGTTAGTCGTGAATCCTCACAAGGGGTTGTTTGTTCCAGTCGATCTGAGCGTGCTCTACTGTCGAAAGATGAACGTGCTTCGAAGCGCATTCAGCCTCGTGCCTGAATACCTGCGGACGGGCGAAGGTGAAGAGGTCAAGAATTTCATGGATTATGGACCTCAACTTGGAAGACGATTTCGCGCGCTTAAGTTTTGGTTTGTGATGCGCTACTTCGGAGTCGAAGGTCTCCGAGCGCGAATTCGGAATCAGATCGCACTCGCCCGCGAATTCGCCGATTGGGTTGATCGGAGTGAGAACTTCGAGCGACTGGCGCCGGTGCCGTTCAGCTTAGTGTGCTTCAGGGCTCATCCGCGAAGCGTGGCGAACGAAGCCGGTCTGGACGTATTGAACGAACAACTGATGGACGAGGTCAACCGGCGAGGGAAGGTGTACATCTCGCACACGAAGCTTGCTGGGAAGCTGACATTGCGGCTGGCGATAGGTAACATTCGCACGACGCGCGAACATGTGAAGATGGCGTGGGATGAGTTGAGTGAGGTCGTGGCTGGGTTAGAGCATCGAGGATAGGAGATAGAGGATAGGAGATAGAGGATAGGAGATAGAGGATAGGAGATAGAGGATAGAGGATAGAAGATAGAGGATAGAGGATAGAGGATAGAAGATAGAGGATAGAGGATAGAGGATAGAGGATAGAGGATAGAAGATAGAGGATAGAAGATAGAGGATAGAAGATAGAGGATAGAGGATAGAAGGCGAGCGTGTGGGCTGGCGATCCTCAATCCTCGAAGCCAAATCACTGGACGAAGCTTATTGATTCGATGTCAGCCCAGCGAACCTCGACCTTGCTTGCCGAGCCTAGTTTCACAGAGACGGCGTCTCCGTTGAGCGCAAACTCTTTGCACCGCAGGTCGCTTCCGCCCTTCAGCCTTATTCGAATCGAGTCGCTATCACTCGCCGATGATCGGATTTCTGTCGTGTCCTCGGGAGCAATGATGGCGTAGCTGTTTGCTTCGCCGCCGGCCTCAGTCATCGCCAGACGGAGCTTGCCGGTCGCATCATCGCGCGAGAGCGTGCGGCCGCGTATCGTGCTGCCGTTCTTAAGCGAGATCACAAATCCTGACCCGCCCGCGTCCTGTGCAGTGATCGGAACGGCGAGGATCAGTGCTATAACAGTGCTGATCAATATCGTCTTGATTTTCATTTGTCGCGTTTCTTCTCGTAAACTGATTTCAATTTATCCAGGTAATCTTTACGATCAAGGGCATAGTACACCGCGCTGGGGCCCGAATCAACCAGCCCGGCAATCGCTTGCTCGAACGCTTCGTATGGGTCGTTAACATTGATGCCTTTCGCCTCGAAATAACCGATCCTTCGCAGCCGCCTGATTAGTTCCTGAAACGTGAGTCTTCCCTCGAAGGTTCGCCCGCCGTGCTGATGCGAGCGCGAAATCACGTGCTGCACCATAATCACGTCGCCATACAGGGCAGGCGAGACGTACAGCCACCCGTCTTCGTAACGCCAGTTCTCTTCCATCTGCCGCGAGAGCTGAACCCTTCGCACTCCGCTCGAAAGCAAGGTGTCCCAATCGTTCGAAGGGGCAGAGCGCTTGATGTGTGAGATCGCAGCTTCAAGCAACCAGTGATCGTCTTCAAAGCTAACGCTGCGGTTCAACCGCTCGAGCCACTCTGAGAAGATTTGCATCTGGGTTCGCTCGGGACTCCAGAGGGCATAGCGATCCGCTTGCTTCTTGAGCGTGGCCCAGAGCTTCTTCCGGTCTTTTTCAAATGAGGGATTCGCGTCGATGCGAATGGAATGGAATTCCGCGAACCAGCGCTTCGAGCCGTTACAGTAGGGACAGTGATCGACGCCAGGCTTGTCGAAGAAGTGCGGGCGCGAGGTGGCGGCGCCGGTGATGTCCGTCTCTTCGGGCACGTGCTTTTTGAGCTCGGAATAGGCGGTGCGCGGCGTGAGCTTGAGGTGTTTGGTGAATACGTCGAACGCGCACTTGAGACAAATCTTTAGAGTGGTCTTCGAAACAGCGGAACTGGGAATTGTGTCGAAGCTGATTTCAGGCTTCTTCATAATCGGTGGTCAGTGGCCAGTGGCCAGTGGTCAGAAAACAAGCGCCTACTGACAACTAACCACTGGCCACTGACCGCTGATTCCTGGTGGGGATGGTGGGAATCGAACCCACACAAGGTTACCCTTAAAGGTTTTTGAGACCTTCGCGTCTGCCAGTTCCGCCACATCCCCTTGCAGAAACGGTTTGTTTCAACGTGAGGATCATTCTAGCTTCGAGGCGAAAGCGGGTCAACTGCGCGATCCAAAAATCTATCGCTATGGGGCTTCTTAGTTAAACGCCTACTCCTAGCCTCCATCTTGAGCTAGAGCCAGGCTGCCCGAGCTCGAGATGACGAAGGGCGCGGCTACCGGCTGATTCTTCGCGTCTTTTAGCGGCAGGTTGGACAGTGGCTGGCCGGGAACGGCTTCCGCAATCGGCGTCACGGTCATCTGCGCGCGATTGCCTTCGATCAGCAGGAAATGGGCTGCGGCTGCCCAGGCTGCCGTTTCCGCCTCGGCAAACCTTGACGGCTCGTCGAGCGAGACTTTGCTGGCGGCGCCAGTGATGAAGTAGTTGATGCCGTCAACCCGGGAGTGTTGAAAATTGTGCTCGTGGCCGCTCAGCACAACCTGCACCCCTGCGCGCTTAAACAGCGGGGCGAGCGTGTCTATGATCGAGCGCGAGTTATGGTGCCGGGGGCCTGCGGTGTATGCGGGATGATGCATAAACGGGATGCGCCACACCGGCCCGGAGGTCCCTTCGCCTTTAGCGGGAAGAGATGATTCGAGGAATTGGAGGTGCTTCTCGTTCTTGAACACGCGGTCGCCCGACAACAGCGAGATCTTCGATGAGTCGACGCAGAGGAACTCGAAGTCAGCGCCATAGCGGAACCGATAGAACAGGCCCGGACCCAGCGACGCAAGCCCGGCAGCCTCGTCGCCAGAGAGCCGCTGGTCGAGGTAGAAATTATCCATCAGTTGCTTTCGATCATCGCTCTTCTCGGTTTCGCCGCTGTCGTGGTTGCCGACGCACGGATAGACCGGCACGCGATTGATGATGTAGCGATACGGCTGGTAGAAAGTGAAGAACCAGTCGTCGTCTTCGTCGCCCGTGTCTCCGATGGGTATGCCGAGAAATTTATTCGCGGCATAGATGTTGTCGCCGGTAGTGAGCACGAGTCGAACCTTATGCTCGTCAACTGCCTTTTCGAGCGCGGCAGCAACTTCGCGCTGACGCTGCGTTGACTTTGATGGCTTGCGCACTCCTGTGCCGTAATCGCCAAGAACGGCGAAGGCCAGCGGCGCGGAAATCTCAGGGTGAGGGTGAGTGCGAAAACGATTGTCATAAAACCGGCCACTCTTCTCAAGGCCCTGATTCGCATCCGAGGCCGCCCAATCGCGCCGCTCGCCTGCTGCCCACTCTTCATTGTTGACGGTTATCTTGTATGTGTATTCGGTGTCTGGCGAAAGCCCTGTCACCAGGACGTTGTTAGCCGTGCTGGTCTCAGCGACGTTGGCCAATTTTCCGGTGGACGCTTCGCGGACTTCGACCACAGTCTGGCCAAAGGGTTCGGAGCTTGCGCCGATGGTTTGACGGCGGGGAGGGTGAATGTGCTCGAGGTCGCTGTCGTCAACCAGCTTGAACCGGGCATCATCGCTTCGGCCATTGATCTTGAAGAAGAAAGCTCCCCAGGCAACGAGCGCCGACTTGTGAGTCAATCCGGCGAGATAGATATAAGGTTCTGCGTGAAACTCGGGCAAGGTAATTCTCCCTTTCCTGAATTCGCCTGGATTCCGTGAATGAGCTACTCAGCGCAATCCCAGCCTGTTTATTTACTTGTGCTTATCGGGATGAGCTTCGTCCTTCGTGTCAATGTCGTCAACCAGTGCCCCACCGGGCGAAACGCCGTGGGCCGAGATTTCATGAGCAAGGTACTTCTTCATAAAGCTATGACGCCGGCCGTAGGCGAAATAGATGACCAGCCCGATCAGAAGCCAGACAATCAGGCGCAACCAGTTGGCGGCCGGCAATGAAAACATCAGCATCAAACACATAAGAATGCCGAGGATGGGGATGAGCGGCACAAAGGGACAACGGAAGGGTCGCTCCGCGTTTGGGTTGGTCTTGCGCATGATGAGCACGGCCGTGCAGACCACCGCGAAGGCGAAGAGCGTTCCGATGTTGGTCATCTGGAGCAAAGCGTCGATGGGTAGCAGCCCCGCTCCTATCGATACAAAGGCGCCGATAAGCATCGTGCTCTTCCAAGGCGTGCGGAAGCGCGGATGTACATCGGCAAAGAATTTCGGCGGAACAAGCCCGTCGCGCGCCATCGCCAGAAAGACGCGCGGCCCGGACAGCATCATCACCAGAAGCACCGACGTGATGCCGGCGACACCTGCAGTCGCGATGATGGCCTCGGCCCAGGGCAGCCCGACCGAGAGGAACGCAACCGAGACGCCCGCCCCAGTGTCGATTTGATCATATTTCACCATTCCGGTGAGCACGACCACGACCGCCACGTAGAGCACGGTGCATATCAGCAGGGAGGCGATGATGCCAATCGGGACATCCCGGTTGGGCCGCTTGGCCTCCTCCGCGTGCGTGGAGACCGAGTCAAACCCAATGTAAGCAAAAAAGATGATCGCGCTTCCGGCGAGCATTCCGACGGGGGTACCCCCGACTGTTTGGCCCCACACCGTATATCCGAGGACGTTCAACCCTCCCCATCCATAAGGCGCAAAAGGCTTCCAGTTGTCGGGGTTGAAGAAAAAGGCGCCCACCAGTATGACGAACAAGACGGCGGCGATCTTTACTCCCACCATCGTCGCGTTAAAGCTGGCGCTTTCCTGGATTCCCTTGACCAGAATTGCTGTGACGATGAGCACGATGATTACGGCAGGGAGATTCACGAAGCCGTTGGTCCTGACGAAATGCCCAGCGGTGGCGTCGTACACGATGGGCGCCTGCCTGATTGCATCGGGCAAATGGATGCCAATCTTCGGAAGCAGACTTTGGAAGAAGCTTGACCAGCCATTCGCCACGGTCGCCGACCCGACCGCGTATTCGAGCACCAGATCCCAGCCGATAATCCAGGCGAACAGTTCGCCCATTGTGACGTAAGCGTAGGTGAACGCCGAACCTGCAACCGGCGCCATCGATGCAAACTCCGCGTAACACAGAGCGGCGAACACGCAGGTAATGCCGGCGACGACATACGAAATCGTCAAGGCGGGCCCCGCGACGTTATGAGCTGCCGCGCCGGTGGCGACGAAAATGCCGGCGCCGATGATTGCGCCGACTCCGAGCGATGTGAGCTGCACCGGGCCGAGTACTCGGCGAAGCCTGTGCTCGCCCTTCATTTCCTCAAGCAATACTTCGAGGGGTTTTCTTGCCCAGAGTTGACTAGCCATCTATTGAACCTCCGCGAGTTTGGAATAGTACCCAACGATGATGACTGACGCATCGGCGACATCATCAGTTCATCGTTCCTTAATCCACTGAACTGAGCGAACTACCCTTCATGTTCTGGCGAAGGAACACCTACTTTTCGCCAGATGAAGTAGACCGGCAGGCCCGTTGCAATGATGATCAGGCCCGGCCACGTCGTCGCCGTTTGATAGATCAACAGCACCGCCAGAATCACCGCCGCGCCGGCGATGTACAAGGCCGGAACTATCGGATAACCGAATGCCCGATACGGCCGCTCGACATCGGGGCGCTTCTGTCGCAGCCTGAAGATTCCTGCGATTGTCAGGATGTAAAAAATCAACGCCGCCGATATCACGTAGGTCAGCAGGTTCCCATACAAGTTCCCATAGGTCGGCTCGCCGGTTGCCGCATTGGTCCCAGTTATGGTCCGAGGCAGCACAAGTGCGGCAGCCCATATTCCCTGGATCACCAGGCCCCAGGCAGGCACGTGCATGTTGTTGAGTTCTCCCGCCGATTTGAAGAAAAGCCCATCGCGCGCCATCGCCCAGTAAGCGCGCGCGCCCGCGAGAATCAAACCGTTGTTGCAGCCGAAGGTCGAGATCATGATAAACACCGCCATTATCGTCGCGCCCAAGCCCGGAAAGATGACGTCGGCGGTCGCTGAAGCGACGCGATCACTCGGCACGGTTTGAATAGTCTCAAACGGAAGCGTCACAAGGTAAGCGATATTCGCGAGAAGATACAGCGCGATGACCAGGATCGTCCCGAACGCAAGCGACAGCGGGATATTGCGTTTCGGGTTCTTAACTTCGCCGGCAGTGAACGTGATGTTGTTCCAGGCATCTGCGGAGAACAGCGAGTTGGTTTGCGATACGCAGATCGCAACCAACAATCCGAAGGTTGTGAGCGCGGTCAGCCCATTTGGACCTACATCCTGAAGCTTACCGCGCACAGTCCAGAGGTCTCCAAAGTTGGCGTTCGCCGCAGTAGCGTTCCAACCAATCACGATGCCCAGCACGATAAGCGCTATCAACGCGCCGGTCTTTGTTATCGTAAAAACGTTTTGCACGAACTTGCCGAGCTTCAGCCCACGTGTATTCATCCACGTCAGAAGCATTATCATCAGCAGTCCAACCAACTGCGCAGTTGAAAGCGAGATCGCGTAGCTAGAGCCCAGATGAATCGGCTTCACGATGTAATTGCTTTCGGAAAGCGTCGGCCACATTACGCCAAAGTACCTGGCGAACCCAACCGCCACTGCCGCGATCGTGCCCGTCTGAATGACCATGAACAGGGTCCAACCGTAGAGAAATCCCCAGATCGGAGAGAACGCCTCGCGCAGATAGACATACTGGCCGCCAGCCTTCGGCATCATCGCCGCAAGCTCACCGTAGCTCAACGCGCCAATCACAGTGAGCAAGCCCGTGATGATCCACGCGACTAGCAGCCAGCCTGGCGAGCCGACCTGGCGGGCCATCTCTGCCGACACGATGAAGATGCCCGACCCGATCATCGACCCAGCGACGATGGTAGTCGAGTCAAGCAAGCCTAGTCCCCGAACGAACCCGGTCTTTTGATCTTCGACTGCAACGGCGACATCCGCCATGTTGATCCTCCCTGAGATGTACCGTAGACTGTCCAGTCTGCGATGGCTGCTAAATCGATCTGATCCAAATCGCGCAGACTAGACAGTCTACGCTATATTCCAGCGCTTAAGGATTGTGCTTCGCGAGCATCACGAAATAGACAACCGTCACCGCCGCAAGAACGATGGCAATGATCAAGCTCGCCGATGTGATGCCTGCCTGCCCCTCGCTCCCGCCCTTGCGCCCTGCCCTTAGTGCCCGCGTTATCACGATCGGGCACAGCACGAATGCGTTGAGTGCGAGTGGAACGATCAAGAACCATGAGACCTCAAGCCATGGCGCCGATCGAAAGACGTCGCCGAGCGCGCCAGTTAACGTCGACACGCCGCCTATTTCTTTACGCGCCTTGATCGCTTCCAGCCACACGTCGAAGCCTCGCATGAAAACGAGCAGCGCACCCCCAATGATGCCAAGCCACGCGCCGGTGTAAGCCGTTCGCGCGTCATGTTCGGCTGGCCGTTCGGCGAGTTGGCGCCCGGTCAGGCGACTATGCACAGCGCCGTAGCCTACGTAGATCACAAATCCAAAATTCAACCACGCCGCGAACCGCAGCCACGAAGTCGGCGGCAAGTAGTAGATCAGATAAAGACACGAGACAATTCCGAGTACTGGTATGACCAGGCCGCCTGGCACGCGAAACGGACGGTGCCGCGCCGGATCTTTGACCCGCAAGACGATTATTCCGGCGCAGACCAGTATGAATGCGAACAGCGTCCCGATGTTCGTGAGGTCCACCATCTCGTCGATGCTTGCGACCGCAGCGAACGAGGCAACGAACACGCCAGTCAGTATCGTTGAGATGTGCGGAGTCCGAAATCGCGGATGGACCTTGTAGAAGACCGGTGGCAACAATCCGTCTCGCGCCATCGAAAAGAAGATGCGCGGCTGGCCGAGTTGGAACACCAGCAACACCGCGGTGTGGGCGACGACCGATCCGAACGCGACTATCCCGATCGCCCACCCGAGGTCGGTATTAAACTGCTGCCCAACATGCTGCAAGGCCATAGTCAGCGGTTCGGCTTGCTCGGTTGCAAGCTTGGCTTTCAGCTCGGGGTATGAGATCAGGCCAGTGAAGACGCAGGCAACCACGGCGTAGAAGATAGTGCAGATGATCAGCGAGGCGATGATCCCGATTGGCAGATTGCGCCGCGGGTTCCTGGTCTCTTCGGCGACGGTTGAGACCGCATCGAAGCCTATGTACGCGAAGAACACGATGGCTGCACCCGCGCTGATGCCGGCAAAGCCATTCGGATTGAAAGGCGTCCAGTTCGCGGGTTGAACGTAAGTGAATCCGACGACGATAAAGAACGTGAGCACCAGGATCTTGATGCCGACCATCACCGCGTTGAAGCGAGCGCTCTCGCGTATGCCCCAGATCAGAACAATCGTGATAAGTGCGACGATAGCCACTGCAAGGATGTTGAAGATTATCGGCTTGCCGAATATGTGAGGCGCGTTTTCGTACACTCCGGGCACCTTCGCGGCGGTGCGGTAGTCCATCGAGATCCAATTAGGGATGATGATTCCGTCAGGTGCGATTCCTGGAATGTGAAGACCGGCAAGCAGCGTCTTAAAGTAATTGGCCCAGCTTATCGCGACCGCTATGTTGCCTACCGCATACTCGATGATCAGGTCCCAGCCGATGACCCATGCGATAACTTCGCCCAGCGTCGCGTAAGAGTAGGTGTAGGCCGAGCCCGAAATCGGCACCATCGAAGCGAATTCGGCGTAACACAGCGCCGTAAACGCGCAGACGATGGCAGTGATCAGGAACGAAACCATCAGAGCGGGTCCAGCGCCGGGCCGGTTCGCATCGCCCGCCGCGGCGGTGCCGATTGTAGCGAAGATACCGGCGCCGATGATTGCGCCGATGCCAAAAAGGGTGAGTTGGAGGGGACCAAGCGCGCGCTTCAGTTGATGCTCAGGCTCTTCGGCATCTTCGAGAATCGCATCGAGTGGCTTGACCCGGAACAGCCCCCGAAACGTCATTCGATTGACGCTAGGCTGATCGGCTAGCTTGGTCCCCATCCGATTGCGTTCCCCTCTTCGATCTTGGATGAGAGCCCCGCCGAGGCAGTGCTCTGAACCAGTAGACAGCTCAAATGAAAAACGCTGGCAGACCCGAAATAGGTCGGTGAAGCGCCGCGATTATTAACTTTAAAATGGAGTCATGTCAAGCTCCACCTATGGGGTTTAGGGTTCAGAGTGAAGGCTCGTTGTTCCTGGGTTGTGGGTGTTAATCTAACCAACAACTGCAAACCCAGAACCCTGGACCCAACTCTGAACTCTGATTATCCGCCGCGTTTGCGATTGAGCTCCGCGAGCGTCGCCCTCAACTGATCGAGCTTCTCGCCGGCCTCTCGATGCTTACCCTCGGCGGACAGTCGCTCGTAGTCAATGAATAGTTGCTGAGCTTGCCTTGCGAGGCGGTCGATATCGGATGAACTGGGCGGCGGCGCGGGCGGTTGGCCGGGCAGCGGTTGTTTCGAAGGCATCTGAGCTTCAGCCTGAGCTGTCTGCCCTGCCTGTGTAGATTGTTGAGGCGCGAGGCCGGGGATGAGCAGGCTGAGCGCTTCGTCGAAGGTCTTTGCGGCTTTCAGTTGGTCTTGCGTCGCCACCGCCACTTGTCTCAGCTCGGGAAGCTTCGACGCGGCGCCTTCGGCTTGAAGATAGAACGGCTCGAGGTACAGAAGAGAATCGGCGATGGGAATGACGATGAGGTTGCCGCGCAGCAACTCCGAACCGGTTGAATCCCACAACGTCATCTGTTGGGAGAGCACGGGGTCTTGATTAACGCGAGCCCTGATTTGCGCGGGTCCGTTCACGGTTACGTTCTTCGGAAAACTGTACACAAGCGTGCGTCCGTAGTTCTCTCCGTCGCTTCGCGCCGCCATCCAGCCAATCATATTGCTGCGACCCGGACCCGACGGCGTGAACGGGAGTATGTTCACGAACTCGAGCGAAGCGTTCTGCTCGGCCGGCAACTTCATCAGCACGTGATAAGGCTGCATCGCCGATGCTTCGGCGCCTTTCGGGGTTTCGCCGGCGGCGATTGCCCATAGATCCTCGTTATTATAGAACGTCTGCGTGTTCTGCATGTGATACTGCGTGTACACTCGAGCTTGCGCGTTCACCATCAGGATCGAGTAGCGAACGTGCGCCAGCAGATCTTCGGGCATGTCGCTCTTCGGGTGAAAGAGTTCAGGGAAGATGTTTTGATACGATCTGATAATCGGGTCGTCGGGCTCGAATACGTAAAGCGTGACGCTCCCCTCGTAGGCGTCTACCACCGCCTTCACCGAGTTGCGAATGTAGTTGACGTTGCGATCGGCTACCTGATGTCCGGCTGAGTAAGGATACTGGTCCGAATGCGTGAAGGCATCGATGATCCAGTAGAGCTTCCCGTCGCGGCCTATGACAATGTAGGGGTCGTCTTCGAACAAAAGGAACGGCGCGATCCGCTGGACCCGTTCGCGCACATTGCGGCGCATTAACACGCGGCTTTCAGAGTTGATGTAGTTGGAGAAGAGCAAATTTGTTCCGTCTCCCAGGTAGAAGCTGAGCGCGAGCTGCCGCATAAGCCCGCCGACCGGTATCCCGGCGTCCGATTCGTAGGTAGTGTACGAATCACTACCCTCGGGCGCTGGGTAGTTAAATTCGGGAGGGGTCGCGCCTTGAGGCTTGGTGTGCACGTAGACATGCGCGTTGCTCCCCTCGCCGAAATAGATCTCGGGCCGCGTGACTTTGATCTCGGGAGCCGAGCTCTCGACAGGCATGTTCTTGAGCACGAGGTTCGGCATTCCTTCCGGAGTGAATTCGCTGACGGTGTTCATTGTCACGCCGTAGCCGTGAGTGTAGACGACGTGCTGATTGATCCAGTTCCTCGACTGATCAGGCAACTGATCGACGTTCATCTCGCGCGCGGAAAGCATCACCTGGCGAAGCCTGCCATTTATCACGTACCGATCTACATCGGGCAGACGGAAATCGTAATAGGTGCGGATCTCTTGAATCTGGGCCAGCGTCGACTGAAGCGCGCGCCGGTCCCAAAGCCTCACGTTGTCGAGGGTGTCGCGATTCGCCTGAACCTGCTCGGCGGTCAGAGTCGCTTTGGGTTCGAACGGCCGCTCCTCGAAGCGATCGATGGCGAATGCGTGCCGGGTCATCTTGATGTTGTGGTTGATGAAGGCTGCTTCCTTCGCTAGCTCGTTGGGCTTGACGGAAAACGAGTGGAAAGCAGACGGAATGATCCCGAGGGCGATTACCCACACCGCGGCGACGATCACCGCAAGCGACACAATCGTTCGCACTCGCTTCATCACGAACGCGTTGACCGCGACCACGATTGAAGACAACACCAGAAGACCTATCACTATATTCATCGCCATCAGCCGCACGTTCGCGTCGGTGTAGTCGATTCCGGTGAATAGTTCGTGCCGGCTGTGCAAGAGATCGAATCGGGCGAAGTAGGTGCTCGCGGCAAATGTCAGAGCAAAGAACGCGGCCGCGAGACTGATCGCAGAAGTAGCCCGGCGGCGAATGTCCTGGGTTATCGTGCCCCTCACCTGCTCGAAGTACCAGACGTAACCTGCCGCCGCCCCAATGGCGATCAACATGACCACCGAGATCGTTTGCAGCCATCCAACCACAAGCTCGAGGACAGGCAGTTTGAATAAGTAGAAGCTTATGTCGCGTCCGAAGATCGGATCGCTCAACTCAGTTGGTTGTGAGTGAAGGTACAACGCGAACTGAGGCCACTCCTGGCTCATGCTTATGGCTGACAGTAACGCAACGCCTGCCGACAGTACCCACACGCCGGGGCGATAGATCCAGGGCAAGAAGTTTATGTCTTTGATGTCTTCGACAGAAACTACGCGGTACTTGGGAGGCTCCGTAAGCTCGGGCAATACTCGGTTCAAGAATAGGAACGGCACCCGGACGATAACGAAAGAGAGAACGAAAAAGATGAGAAAGAGCAGACCGCCGAGGCGAAACTTGTACCAGTACACTTTTGAAAAACCGACTGAGGAGAACCATAGCGAGTCGATGTAGATGCTCAGGAGCTGCGAACCAAACAACAGAATCGCTACGATTATCAGAACTGCGACGATGAGTCCGACTCGTCGCTTTCGAGGCTTGAAGTCAATTTGCTTGGAGCTGAAGAGTGGGTCGTCTTCCATGGTGCCCATCATAGAGAAGGCGAATCGCAAAGGCAAAGGCAACTTGCGACCTACGATTTCACAAGACTGGGCACGCGCGGGATCGAGGAGATCGCCTTCCGCACGGAATCGTATACATCAGCCGTGTATGGTATGCAGCCAGCAACTTGGATAGCTTTTTTTCATTCTGCGATCTATCAAGCAGAGTGTGGCTGACTGCCAGGAGCGATGCCCTAGCGATTCGCGTCCTGAAGCTCCGTGGCGTTGCTACGGTAGGGCTGGAAGCCCCGTCCCCAATCGACGCCTATGACCTCGAGCCGGATTCGGTCGCCGTCCACTTGCACGAGCAGGTAATGATAGGGGTTGTCACCGGGATTCATTCCCGGTCTTACGACATGATCCAGCGACACCTTCTCCGCCGCATAGTTTTTCACATATTCTCGCAAATCGGGCTCACCGCGATATGAATACAGAGGCGCGCCTCCTCCGCCGGTCACTATGTGATCAAGCCGGTATTTGTGCCCGTCCGAGTCTTGATAGCGCTCGACCCAGTGCTCAAACAAGTGCTCGTGTCCGCTGAACAGAATCGCGACCCGGTGACGCCGAAACAAAGGCATGTACCTCGCTCTCAACGCTGCGGAAGGTGGCTCAACTATTGCTCCGCCGTGCGGTCCTGACGAGATAGGGGGGTGATGGAAGAAGCCTACGACGTGGCGATAACGATTGCGATCCAACCCTTCGAGTTGGGACTTTACCCACTCTAACTGTTTATCGTCGGTTGCTATGTTTGAGTCGAGGGCGATAAAGAAAGCGTTGCCATAACCGAACGCAAAAGTCGGATAACCGTCCAGCCGGCGCGGCGCTCCATCGGGTGGGATCAGATTGGCGATCGCCGCGAGGTAGTTCCGAAGTCCTTCTTTTCGCATCGGAGATTCCAGCGAATCGGCCCCGGTCACGTCGTGATTGCCGGGCGCGAGGAAGTAGGGGACCCCGCCTTCAGTTGTGATTCGATTGATCAAATTGATGAAGCTCTTGTTCCACTGCCGCGCCTCTCTGCCGTTTACCACGGCGTCCCCGGTCTGCAGCACGAATCGCACTGGAAGCGGACCGCTGCCGAGCCGCTTGATCGTCGCCACCATCGAATCGACGATAAGCGAATGCTCGTACTGCTCCTGAACGCCGTCGCGTCGCCCACGAGTATCACCGTAGACGAGGAATGAGAAGCGCGTCAGTCCCGCCGAAGCCGCCTCTGCAGGAAGCGGATTACGAGGAGCCGCGATAGCGCGCACCTGCTCAGGAGCTGGCGTCGTCTGCGCCGAGGAAGCGGGCTGTTGGCTTGCTTGTTGTCCGGATTGTAAGAACGGCGAAGTGTACGCTCCTGCGAGTTGTACGCAGAAGGCCATAAACAGCGATAGCGAGATTGCGAAGCGCCGAAGCATTCTGTGTCCTCCTGTGGTGGCAAGCGTCAACGCCTCTTCTACCGACATCAGTTCAACCTCGCCTGACTGCGCCTGTTTGACTTGATCTGCTCGCGTACGCTGTCGGCGTCAGCCGCGTTGGGAGCGAGCGCGAGGTATCGCTGAAGCTCCACGATCGCATTCGCCGCGTCGCCGACGCTTGCCAGGAGCAAACCTCGGTCTCTTATATGAGGCGGTGATTCCGGGTTCATAAGCAATATGCGCTCGACTGTCGACAGCGCCCTGCGGTGATCGCTCGTCGCGTAAATGCCAAGCAGGTTCGATAGCATTCGCGTCAGGATTTGCTTTGTCGTCACCGGCTCCAGGTGCTCTCGCTGAACCTCGATCCTTCCACCGCCCATTTCCGCTACCAATTCCGCGCACCCGGCAGTGCCCAGCAGTTGCCCCTTATTGAACGGGTCGATAAAAATGTCGCCACTCTTGGCTTCGTGTTTTGCGATGAAGTGAAAGGGCAAGCCGACGCCTTTGACAGGAAATCCGATTCGCCTGGCGACGTCGATGTAGACAACAGCCAGCGTGATGGGTATCCCAACTCGCCGATCGATCACTTCATTCAGAAAGCTATTTCGAGGATCGTAGTAGCTTTCCCGGTTACCACGAAATCCGAGCCGATCAAATAGAGTCGAATTCAAAGCCGAGATCAGGTCAACGGCGTCGTGCGAACCCGTTGCTTGCTCGCGCGCGAGATCGCCGAAGTGATCCAGCTTGTCGAGGTAGCCTTCAACGTCTAGCCGCGGATACTCCCCTGCGGCGATGAGCAATGCCGCTTCGGCCAGGTTGATCTGCTCATCGTCGCGCGAAACCATCTCGGCGAATCGGTCCCGTACTGTTTTTACTGGTACTCTAACGGCTTTTCCGCGCTCCTGCTGGCAATGACTTGCCGTCGGTCTTGAAATTATTCCACAAGAACGAGTACGAGTGGTGTGCCACCGAAAGCATGTATTCCCAGCCGTGATTGCCGGGAAAGAGATGAAACTCGTGGGCGAGGCCCAGCTTGGTGAGCTTCTCGTCAAAAGCTTTGTTGGGCTCCTGAAATCCATACCGATCCTGCTCGCCGCAGTCGAAGTAAATCTTGATGCCCGATTTCTTGATCGCGGCGAGATTCTGTTCGACTACGAACACCGGATTCGCGGCGCGGAAGTATTCCTCGTCGCCCGGATCGCCGAAGATTCTTCCGATCAGTTGCCGCGTGAACTGCGAGCGGCGATCGGTGCCCGAGGGATGCGGCAACTCTGGGATGAGAGCGGCGCAGTGAGTGGTCACGGTTGAAAACATCTCGGGGTGCTTGAACGCAAGCAGCAGCGCACCCCAACCGCCCATCGAGATTCCCTGAATGGAACGCGCAGCCGGCGTGCCGATGATTCGATAGGTCTTCTCAATGTAGGGGATCAAATCTTTGATGATTGCGTCTTCGTAGCGGACGCCGTTCTTCGCGTTCAAGTAGAAGCTGTTCTCGCCCGCCGGCGAGACGATGATGAACTCGCCGATCTTGCCCTCGTCGCGCAATTTGCTGATCGCTGCCGCGACTCCGCGGCGCTCGAACTCTCGCTCGGTGCCGTTCATTCCGTGGAGGAAGTAGAGCACTGGATAACGCCGCTTGGTATCGCGTTCATAGGACGGGGGAAACTGAATAGCAAATTTCAGCTCCTTGCCAAGCGCCGCCGATGGAAGCGAGCTGTACTCCACGATGGCTGGAGTCGCTTGCGCGGTCGAAGTTTGAGGCGCGGTAGCGGCCTGTCGCGGGATCAAGTGAGCCGCCATGTTCGCGACCAGAGTGATCATCACCGAAAGTATTCCAACGGCGAGTTGCATGAGTATTTCCATTGTTAACCTCTAAAGCGCGGTCCGTCGCTTGGAAAATGATTAACGTTGAGGTTCGCGGCGGCGACGTCAGTGAGATCTATGATCGCCGCGGCGTTGATGGCGGCCGCGATGGAAATCGCCTCGCTGATTTCCTCCGGCGTCGCCCCTGCTTGAAGCGCTTTCTTGAGGTGTCCGTCGATACACCCCTGACATTTGGCTACTAATGACGCGGCGATCGAGATTAGCTCCTGTGTCTTTGTGTCGAGATGTTTCTCTTCCGAGTAGTAAATCTCCCGGTAGAACTCGCCATAAATGCGGCGCATCTTTGGCTCCATCATCGAGTACGATGATGGCTTGCCGTCTCTCGTGTCTTGAGGATTGGAAACGGGGACCTCGGGTTCGGCTGTTTTCTCTTTCGCTTCAGGCTGCGGTGCCAACTTGCTATCCATACTCACTGTCTCCTTCGCTTAGAATTCCAAGGGCGGGAACGGTCAGCGCCCGCCAGCCTCGCTGACCATCGTAACGCTTGTACGTGCCAGCCGCCTCGAGAGTCTCAAAAAAACGCCTTTAGTTGTCAGCAGATCTCGCGAATGCATTGACCTGAGCATTTCTAACACAGAGAAAGTCGGAATTTCAACGCGGGCAGTTTGGTATGCTATGGATCATTCCAGCAAAGTGGTTGGTGGGATTCAAACGCAGCTGCAGTTGCGTGGCGCGTCATGATGTGGTGCGCCTGGGTCGATTATTCCGCTTGGCGACAGCTGCGGCGATTGCGGCTCGCGGGTTTACCATTCCCCAACCCTGGCGGTCGACTTCAACGTGAGGGAGCCTCACTGCGGTCCTGATCAACGCGAGTTTGACTTCGTGAGGTTTCAGGTCGGGAGCTGCTTCTAACATTTGAGCCGCGATTGACGAAACGATCGGCGCGGCGAAGCTGGTGCCGTCGACATGCTTGTAGTGACCGCTGATCACGTTGTTGTCGCGTATCTTGATCCACACGACGTGACGCAAGAGGTAAGGCGCAAGGTCTGTTGCATGGTCGAGGTCTTCGTCCACGCCCGGGTGCTGTTTGATTATCTCGCGCAACTCTGAGTCGCGAGCGTTCTCGAGTTGCGACAGGAGCGTCGCTTGTTCAGCGGTTGGAGTGCCGGGCAATATCGGTGCGGCTATCCAGATACCGGGCGCGATGACTTCAGGCTTCTGCAGCCCGTCGATCGTCGGACCGTAGCTCGAGCGATACATGTCGTTGTCCCCGAAGTCGAGATTGTTCTTATCGTCGAGTCCGCCTACTGCTATCACCGAAGGCGCAGATGCAGGCGGCAGGACCGGGTGATTTGCCTGGTGTCCGGAGTTGCCCACTGCTGCGATGACCAGCAAGCCCGCGCGAGTCGCGTCTTCCGCAGCTCGCGACAGGTCGTCTGCGAGATAGCTACCTTCGTAGTCGCCTCCCGCCGAGATGTTGAGGATCCGAATGTTGAACTCTTCGCGATGCCGGATCGCCCAGCGAATCCCGCGTGCTATGTCAGCATGACGCACGCGCGAAGACATTCCTGCCTTCACCAGTACAACCTTCGCTTCGGAAGCGATGCCTCGATAGAGCCCGCCGGATAGAAACCCGTTTCCTGCGGCGACCACTGAGGTCATCATCCCGTGCCACGACGATGTTTGCGGAGTCGTCAAGTCGCTCGGTTTCGCGCGCTCGACCAGGTTCACATATTTCAATACTCGATTGTGGGGCTTTGCCAGGTCGGGATGCGCGTAGAAGCCTGAGTCGAGGAAGGCGATCGTGACGCCGCGTCCGCGAAACTCAGCTGGCGCGTCCAGCCGCATAGGGGTCGGCACGACCTTAAGCTCTTGTTCCGCGAATTCGGGAAAGGCGGCGCAAAGCTCATCGTGGAGTCTCGAGTATCGGCGAATACAATCTATGCAAATCTGCTTGCCCGGCTCCCATGCGTGCATATTGACCGCCAGCAGAGGCTGTAGCGAGCTGTGGACCGCATCCGGGCCGGCGATCGTCTCGCTGTCCACCTCACGCCGGCAGACAGGGCAATAAACTAAGAGTGGCTGCATGGGATAACCTTGATGGAAAAGCAATTCGCTATTCTAGCGATGGGGGAGGTTGGCTGCAAACAGAGTTGTCGGTCAGTCCGTAATAAAGGCTCGTGCTATCATGCGAGTTCACCAGTAGAACCTATGAACGATGCCAAAGAACGAGCATTGCGCTACGACCTGTTTATCACGCCGGACTGGCGCGACCGCTTCGACGCGCTGATCAACGGGAGTATCAAATTGCCGCTCGAGGGACGAGTTCTGGACGTCAATTGCGGCACTGGCGCTCACGCGCTGGAACTGGCCGAGCGCATGCGCGCCAAGGGCGCAGTGATTGGAGTCGATCCGAGCGCTGAACGCATCGCGCTTTCCAGCGCGAAGGCCCTGGTAAAAAAAGCGCCCAATGTCACATTTGTGCAGAACACTGCTTCCGATCTGCTTTTTGACAGTCACGAGTTTGGCGCAGTTATCGGCGACGTCTCTATGCTGCGCGCAGACGAGATCCAGGAAGTGCTGGCTGAGATGACGCGGGTTGCTCAACCCGAGGGCCGCGTAATCCTCAAGCTCACTACACGAGGAAGCTTCGACGAGTTCTTCTCGATCTACTGGGAGGCGTTGCTTGAGGTCGGAATGGCCGATGAAGTGTGGGCGGCGCTCGAACGATTGGTCAACGAGCGCCTCACAGTGTCCAACGCGGAGCTCATGGCGGAGCGCATAGGGTTGCTCAAGGTCGCGAGCTTTATCAGTAGAGAAGAATTTATCTACGAGTCTGCGGAAGATTTCCTGGAGGCGCCGCTGATAAAGGATGTTTTTCTTTCCGATTGGTTTGAGATAGTGCCCGAGGCAAGCCGCAACGAGGTTCGCCGCAACATCGTATCGATCATCGAGCGCGAGAGGCATAGCGCGGCGTTCGATGTGTCAGTCAAAGCTACGGTAATCGTGGGAGTGAAGTAAGAAGTCGTCCCAGGAAACCCAACACGCCCCGCTTGCGCTCGGCCTTCAATTACAATCATCCGACAAATGGAAGCTTTCCGGACTTAAACACGTAGACGAAATAGCCGCCCTGAGCTATTAGTCCCAGCACGCCGATGATCAGGCCCGCGGCCGCCGAGCCACGCCCGTCTTCGACGTTGTCAGCTTTCAAAGTGCGGACCGCCATTGCGCCGAGAACAATCGCGGCAACACCCATCACAAAGCCGAGACCCGGGCAGAAGAAGCTTGCTAGGGCGAGGATGACCGAATTGTTCGCCCTATCCTGCGCCTTCACGATTCGGTCATGGTAGTCTAGGTGCTCGTTAATCCCGGCCCGACGTTTGCCTTTAGTTACGCCAGCCGCAGCGTCAGTCTCGGAGAACAACGTACCAACCTTCGCGCCGCAATACGAGCAGGTGGCCACGCCGACGCTGAGTGGCATTCCACATTCGTGGCAACTCTTCTTGAGTGAGGTCATAGCAAGTCGGGGCTGAGCGATTGAATTGCTTCGAGGCCCTTTTTAGCACAACCGGCATTTGCCTACAAGCATCGTTTCGGCAATGCGTGCAGACAGACGATCACAAGTCGGGAAGGGAAATGCCTGCAGAAAGCGAGGCGCGTACCTCATTTCTTGTGAAGCAAGATGCGCCCGGTGTAGGCCGTAAGAGACAGCCGCGAGCCGCCCTTGAGGTGTGTGCCCGAGACTCCTTTCGGCCCCCGAGATGAGCCAGTCAGGTTTGAGAGAAACGATCCGAGGTTTATGTTCTCGCTCAGAGCCCGGGCATTCAGGTTGAACGGTGTTGCGCTGGGCAGCGTAACGTCAAGGTCACCTCGCATCGATTGAAGGCTGTAGGAGCCGCCTTGGTGCAACTCGCCATCGAAGAATATGTCTCCGCTGGTCACTAGCACGTCGACCGAGGGGCTACCCATCTTGGCAAGATGAACATCGCTACCGATGGAGGTGACGCTCACATGTCCGGTGATCCCTCGAAGTTCGATCTCTCCCATAATGTTCTTGATCGTTACAGACGTATCAGGCGGCACAGAAACGTCGAAATCCGCTCGACGCGACCTGAGGTTGAGTTTCGTAGAGATGGTAATGTCATCTCCTATCACCCGATCTTCGACCTCACGCGGGGCTACGCTGACGCGCGCGAAAATTGTCTTCTTGTCCCAGGCGACGACGTGAATACTGCCGTTTACATTTGAGAGCGTCAGATGAGCCGAGCGTTGTGGAGTGTAGGTTCGTTCGAATGGCGAGTCAGCCGAATTCGTAACGCTTACCAAAGAGAAGAAGGCTGATAGAACAACCGGTATCGCGTACCTCATCGTTGTGCGTCTCGTGTAGCTCTTCTGAACCATCGATGGGAACACCAGACCTCAACGTAGGAGCTTACTGCCTATTGTGAAAATTTTTCAAAGCCTGCGAGCAAACGAACCTTCTCCCGGTAGGCAGTGAGCATCAACTCCTGCGACACGTCGTCGGTCGGGTTGTCCTTCAACTGATGGCGGCACTCGACCAGCGACTGGTCTATATATAAGAGATTTCGCTCAAAGGCGGTCCGAAGCGCCGGGTCCCAGGAGTCCTTGCGCCGCTCGACCGTTTCACTCAGACGACTGATTTGCTTCTCGAGCTGCTGCATCTCCGCTTTTGATAGCAGCGTTACGTCGTCGGTCGCCACAGCCGTTGCGCCCGTCGGTGATGCAACAGGGACGCTGTCGCGCCGCGAGACCATCACTCCGATCGAGACGACTATTGCCAAAGCCGCAGCGCCCGCGATGATTTGTGGGACCGACAGATTGAAGTTAAGCGTCCTAAGGCTGGCTAACCACCTTAGCGGCCATGACCAGAAGCCCGGCTTGAGCTCTTCGACCCCCGATTGAATGCGCGGCCACAATGGTGTCGACGGCGATTGCAGTGGAAGTTGCTGGCTGAAGTGAACTATCTGAAGCAGATCGTCGCGCACAGCGCGGCAGGGCTCACAGTCCCCGAGATGGCGCTCTAAGTTGACCTGTTCGCCCAGCTCGAGCGCCCCGTCGATGTATTCAGATAGTAGTTCTTGACACTGCTTGCAAACCATTAATCTTTACCTGATCCAAAACCAGACTGGATCGCAGTCCGTTCACCGCTTGGTCAAAAGCTCGCGGAGGCGCATACGTGCCTTGTGCAACTGCGACTTCGAAGTGCCAATGCTAACGTCCAGCAAATTAGAGATCTCCTCGTGCTCATAGCCCTCTACGTCGTGCAGCACAAACACCGTTCGGTAGCCCGGGGGCAGTTGCGATACTGCCTTCTCAAGTGCCAGCTTGTCCACCATCGAGATCCGGCGAGTGCTCTGAAGCGGCGTTTCGACGACATTGGTGAAGTCACCTTCCTCGCTCGTATGCTCGAGCTTAACCCCACGTCTGCGAAGGTGCATCAGCACTTGATTCACCGTCAGGCGGTGCAGCCAGGTGGTGAAGGCTGAATCGCCGCGGAAGCTTCCGATCTTCTTGTAGACTTGCAAGAAGACCTCCTGAGTAAGATCTTCCGCTTGCGAGCCGTGGCCGAGCATCCTCAGACAGAGCGAGTAAACTCGCCTATGGTGCTGCTCATACAGTCTTTCAAAAGCTGCCGAATCACCAGCTGCCGCCGCCCTGGCCAGTTCCGTATCTGATGCTGGTTGAATTCGCTCGACGGTCACGGGCATTGTCAACGTGTTTGTGATGTAAGCCATGACCTCACAGCTTGTGATGCGATGGCTCTAACTCCGGTTGCTTCAGGATTATAGCACTTAAACTGTGAAGACGGCCCTCGGCGCTGCGGAACTCTAAGCATCGGGGGAGGGTGGGCGAAACTCAAAGGGCGGCGGCCGCGTGAAAAGAATTGACCCTCCCGGCCCGCAAGGTAGAATTGGAGCGAAGCACCTCGGTCCCCACTTACGCGCCTAACCCGAATTCCAGAGACTTTTGCGTTCATGCATTCACTTTATTCTGTGCTAACGGCCCAACACCGCGAGGAGTTCGCTCCTGTTCGCTGCAACGAGCAAACGGTGTCGCGTCTGGTGCGTTATTTTGAAGACGTCGTAACTGAGAACAAATCGTCGGCGCTTGTGATCGAGGGGCGTTGTCTAAACGGCGAGCCGTCCCGAGAGACAGAACGCTTGACGAAGGTGGCCGCCGCCTCACGCCGCGTCTATTTGTTTTCTTGCGACTCCAAGTGTGACGCGCGTGCGTGGGATCCCGAGACTTCCTCCAGGCTCACGACCCTGGAGGAACAAGATTATCACGGGATCGAAACTGGTCCGTTCATACTCGTAATGGAGCCACGCTTCTGCGGGCTGCTTGCTTCCTCTGTCCTTGGAGATGAGAGGAACAATCACGCTCGCGCCTATGACATGGTGTGGACGTTCGATCCAAACGTCGTGTTTACAGCGATCGAGTATCTGATGGCGCGGGTGAGCGCTCAGACGCCGCAGGAGCGCGCGAGGTTCGAAGAGTTGTTGAACGCGAGCACGCCTCGCAGTTCCTCGCTGAGGCTCGCGCTAACCTTCACGACCAAAGTCACGATGCTTATGCAGCGCCAGAACGAACTCGAGATGGCTACCAATCGCATAAGCTCGGCAATCTCTAGCACACTCGAGATCGAGTCGATCCTTCAGTCGGCGGTTGAGGAGGTCGGCCGCGCGTTGAAGGCACGCCGGACAGCACTCGTGCTCTGGCAAGCGGGGACAAACCTCCCCGAGGGAATGAGTATCTATGAGCGCCCAGAAGAGTCCCGGGGTGGCGGTAATGAATCTGACCCGCATCTCAACGGGTCAGGCGGAGGCTCGGCAAACACCGAGAAGAAAGAAGCGCATTCTGCCTCGCACGCGGCCGAACAGGCTAACAGCGAGCCGGAATCTGGAACTTTGCGCGCGAAGCCGCAGGCCGGCGAGAGTAACAACGGCCGGCTGGCCACGCCCTGCGCACTGGAAGTGCCGATCTCGTATCGCGAAACCGTTATCGGTGGGTTGCTGATTGAAGACGATACAGCCCTTCGCAACTGGGAAGACGAAGAAGTGTTGATGGTCAAGACCGTTTCCGATCAGCTCGCCGTCGCGATAAGTCACGCGCGCCTGTTTCGTCAGATGCAGACGCAAGCGATGACCGATGCGTTGACCGGTCTGTTCAACCACGGGTACTTTCAAGACCGGCTCGATCGCGAAACAAAGCTCGCAGATCGCAACAACGAACAGGTCTCACTGATTCTGCTTGACCTGGATCATCTGAAGCGGATTAACGATACGCACGGTCATCGCTCTGGCGACGGGGCGCTTTGCCACGTGGCTTCGATAATGCGGGCGGCTGTACGCGAAGTTGACGTGTGCGCCCGCTACGGCGGCGAGGAGTTTGTTGTGATTCTTCCGCAGTGTGATCGCGAAAGCGCCATAGGGATAGCCGAGCGGCTGCGGGAGTCAATAGCTTCGACCCCGGTTAGCAAAGTTGGTCAGGTGACCGCGAGCATTGGCGTAGCGACTTATCCAACGGGAGCAAAGAGTAAAGACGAGTTGGTCGAAATGGCCGACCGGGCGATGTACCTGGCAAAAGCCGCAGGCCGCAACCGAGTACGAACGCTTGCCCACCGAAGTTACTCGGGCATCGACGTTAGGTGAGGAAGTAAAAATTGAAGATCGAAGATGTAGAAATTGAAAGTTGAAAATCTGAAATCTCTGAACTCTGAAATCTGAATCTGCAATTTCAAGAGCCTCTTGCAAAACTCTCCGATTTTCGAGGTCATAACCGATTCGTAAGAGCA
>JBBPIH010000103.1:0-9418 GCA_038040455.1 Acidobacteriota bacterium | reverse complement strand
GCCTTTTACAAAAACCATCAGGTTGAATGGGTTTTGCAAGAGGCTCTTCAATTCTCAATTTTCTTCAATCTTCCATTTTCAATCTTCCATCTTCAATCTTCATATTCATCATCCTCGGTCAGCTATCGGACTGTGAGTCGCCGCCCTTCGACTTCGTCTCTGGTTTGTATCCGCTCTCGCTAGTCCAGCTGGCTATCTTGTTGCCGTCGTGTTGGACGATCACTTTGCCGCTATGGTTCGAATGCCACATGCTGTACCACTGTCCAACTGAGCGTTCCTGCATGCCTGGAGGAGAGCTCAGCCAGGAGTCATTGACATCGACGATAAGGTCCTCGCCGCTACTGGTGTCGAAGCTGTCAACGCGGGCATCGTATTTGAGTTGCTGCTCGATGTCTTCGCTGATCCCTTCGGGATACTTCTCAGCGGCGCCGGTCTCATGCGAGTCGCCTCCGCAACCGGATGCAAAGAGCATCGCGCTTAGCGCGATCAGCCAAAGGGCGGGAAGCAGCATAGATCTCAGACTGAAAGGACCGCTTGTTCGTTCATTCATCATCGCCTCTCGATTTGAAGGTTAGTGGATTCAACCGCCTGGTAGATCGTCATTATCATCATTAGCCCGGCTTC
The DNA here is from genome assembly GCA_038040455.1 of Acidobacteriota bacterium. Taxonomy (GTDB): domain Bacteria; phylum Acidobacteriota; class Blastocatellia; order UBA7656; family UBA7656; genus Onstottus_A. The sequence goes on along the minus strand of JBBPIH010000103.1, from coordinate 8,794 downwards.
CGTCAAACTGGACCTTCCGCACACTGATAGGGAGCCTTTCTTTCGCGCCGCTATCAAAAATGTGGTAACATCGCGCGCATGAAACACTACTCCTTGCTTGCCGTGTTGATAGGTCTGGCATCCGTTTCGCAGGTAGCCGCGCAAGTAGGCGGGGGTCATACGCTGTTTGGAGACTTCAAAATCGACGAGAGTCAGTACGACGGGATAAAGCCGCAAACGTTCTTCGTCATCCTGTACACCCCCGGTGGCTACCTCATTTCGCGTCAGACAGTCACTAATAACGGCCGATACCGTTTCAATGGTGTTGCCAATGGAGAGTACGACATAGTGGTCGAGGTCGAGAACCAGGAAGCCGCCCGCGTTCGTGTTGTGCTGATGGACCGGACAAAGACGGACATCCGGCATGACCTGCTTTTGGAATGGCGGGCTAGACCGGGCTCGCGAGACCGGGGTCATGTCGGCGCGATCTCGGTGGCAGACTACCACAAGCGGCAACCGGAAAATGATGCTCGCTTTGGCAAGGCTCAGGAAGCGATCAGGAAGAAGGAGTACAAAGACGCCATAGCTTTGCTGCGTCAGATTCTCGCGGTGGACCCGAAGGACTTTGTGGCTTGGACTGAATTAGGGACAGTTGACTTCAAACAAGGGGATACCCAGGAAGCGGAGAAGTCATATCTGCGAGCTCTTCAGGAAAAGCCCTCGTTTGTATTGGCCTTGCTGAATCTTGGGAAGCTTCGAATGGCCGAAAAAAACTTTGAGGGCGCAATCGAAGTCTTGACTAGGGCTGTGGAAGTTCAGCCACAGGGATCGGATGCTAATTATTTTCTCGGCGAATCGTATCTACAAGTCAAGAAGGGTTCTAAAGCGGTGGGCTTTTTCGAAGCTGCATTGCGGTTCGATCCCGTCGGGAAAGCGGAAGCACACCTGCGCCTGGCCTCGCTCTACAAAGGAGCTGGGATGAAAGATAAAGCTGTGGCCGAGTACGAAAAATTCCTCGCCAAGAAACCTGACTATCCTGACAGGAAACAACTCGAGCAATACATATCGGAGAATAAGAAGCCCTAGCGGTGGGCCGGAAAGCGGAAGCTCCCCGAAGATCGCAGCGCGCACGGCAAAGGCGAAGAGTCTGCTCACGGGCACCTTCTTCTCGAATGCCCGGCGAACCATCCTGCACAAGAAGGCGGGCTGAAGCCGAGGCCCCAGCCCGCGTCGAGACACGAATCAAAACGCACGCAGATCAGAAGGTGTAACGTAAACCGAACTGCATCACACGCGGCGTGCCCTGGATGGAGACGAAGTTGCCAAATTCGGGAAACGGCTTGCTCTCGGGAAGGAACGGGTCGATGTCGAGGCCGAGGTCTGCTATCCCGCCCATTCGCTGTGTGTTCGAGACGTTGAACACCTCCCAGCGGAATTGCAGCTTATGGTTCTCGCTCCACGGCATGTTAAACGTTTTTCCAAGTCCCATATCCAGGACAATGAACGAGGGCAGCCGGAGGATATTGCGGTCGCCGCTTTCGCCGGCGCGCGCGTTGCGGAAACTTTGGTAAGCTGCCTCCCGGTCACTGAAAACATTGGGTTCTTTGTCGCCTACGCCGCGCGTCGGCGAGGATTTGACGGGCCCCACCCGGATGCCCCGGCTGGTGAAGTTCCAGTTAGTCGCCCAGCCTACGCCACGGCTGTCGAATACATTGAACGGCGCGCCGGTGTTATAGCGGAAGATGCCGCTCAGTTGCCAGCCGCCCAGCAAGGCGTCCACAAAGCCGGGCGCCCCGCCGAGGAATTTCTTACCGCGTCCCACCGGTAATTGCCAGAGGGCATTGGCGTTGACTATATGCCTAAGATCGAAACTCGACGACCCACGGCTATCCCTCGGGAACAGCGGGTTCGTGACCAGTCCGTCGTTGGCTGACGCCATGTCAATGGAGTGCGACCACGTGTAGTTGAAGTCAAATGTCAGGCTCTCCTTGTAGCGCTGGCGCACGCTGAGCAGTAAAGCGTGATAGTCCGACTCGGCGAAGTTGCTGATCGTGAACAGCGACCCGTACTGCGGCTGGGAGTAAGCGAACGGCCCGACCACCGACTCGTTGTCGAGCAGTGTCTGAACGAACGTCCAGTCTACTACGCCATAACCACCCGCTTCCGGTCTCGCCACCATGTAGTAAACTGCTTGAGTGGGCGTCAATCCCAGAAAGGTGTCGTCGCCCCAGAAGTCGGCCAGGAACGCTCCCAGCGACGCTTGCTTGAACAGGTTGTTGAAATACGGGATTTGGCCAATCCTGTCCACCGGCGTGTTCTTCAGTCGCGCATCCTGTATTTGCCCGGCGGCGGTGTACCAGTCAACTCCCGATTTCGAGTCCACCAGGTTAAGGAAATGCATCGAGTCGATCTGGCCGAGCAGCTTGCGCCCGAGGCGGCCGACATAGGATGCCTCAACGAATAACCCGGCGGGCAGTTTGCGGCCCATGGAAACGTTCCAACTGTAGTGTTCCGGCCACACGATGCCATCATCGAGCGACTCTTCGATGCGCTCCCGGCCATCTGCGGGCTGCATCTGGGGAAAGACCAGGGGCTTCGCCGCCGGAAGGTTGGGCAAGGCGCGCACATTCTGGTTGAAGCCGGTGAAGGGCGGCGCCGGCCTCGTGGTGACGTTGTAGGAGTTGGCGGAGATCGTAGTGTTGGACGAGAATCCCAGCGCATTGGCGCCGTCGAAATTAACCGCCAGCGCCTGGCCCAGGAAGTCGTGGAGGGCGACAAAGCCGCCGCGGATTACCAGGTCGCCATTGCTCCCAAGAATCTTGCCCGGCCAACCGCCGATGTTCGGAGACCAGGCAACGCCAAAGCGGGGCTGGAAGTTGTTTTTGTCCCATTCATAGTAGTTGCCTCGGTCATTTGCCGGGCCGGCCAGGTCCACCGTAATCGGGTCTATGATCGCCTGGCCGCGAGCGGCGCCCTCGGCGCGTCTCCTGAAATAGTCCACGAGGTTGACCGAAGGCTTGGCCTGAAAGCCCTGGGTTTCGTAGATCGGCCGGCTCAAGCCGTAACGCAGCCCATACGTCAGCGTCAGGTTTGGCCGCAGCTTCCAAGAATCCTGTGCATAGAAGTCATACTCGTTCGTGGCATAGATGCGCGTGAGATCGGCGCCCGATTCGATGATGCCCCCATCGAGATCGTAATCGATATTGGCGCTGTATTGGGAAAAGCGCCCGATGACGGCGGCCAACGAATCTCTCAGCGTGGACCGGAAGGCGGCACTGACGTCCGGAATCGGCTGAGTCAGGACCGCTCCCGAAATATCATAGAAAGACGAGTTGGTGACGGCCGAGTCGAAGCGGTGACGGATGCGCGTATTGCGAACCACCCGGAGGTTGGCGCCAAACTGGATACCGTGGCTGCCAAGCGCCCAGGAGACATCATCCGTGATGTTGTGTACCGGCGTGGTGCGGCTGAACGTGCGTGAGAATGCCACCGGTGAGAAGACGTTACGAAAACTGATCGAATTGTCCGAGGAATCGCCGAAAGTCGAGAACGCCGCGCGTGTCTGACCGTAGCGGGCGTCGTTCACTAACGTCTTGCCGATCGCCCAGGTGTGACCGACGGCAAACGCCAGGGGATGATTCCAGGTGGACGGTCGTGGCGTGTCGGGGAAGAAGGGCGTGCCGCTGACCACGTCCTGCTGGTAGTTCGCACGGAGAAACAGCAAGTGACGGCCGTCCTCCGTGAGATTATAGTCGATGCGAGAAATGTGCGTGGTGAAGCGCGCCGGCGTTGAGACGTTGAACCGAAAACCGCCGGTATTCAGGCCGTCGCCCACTTCGGTCGAATTGGCCGGGTATCGCTTAGCGGCGTCGGCAAAGACCGCAATCGCCGCGGCGTTGGCGCCGACTGCGGGAAAGAGCCGATTGATGTCGGCGGTGGTCAGCGTGATCACGCACCCATTCGGTGGGCAAGGGGCCGCTGTCCTACGGTCCCGGTAGCTTACTTCGCCGCGGCCGAGGCTTGCCAGAGGCACGCGCCTTGGACCGACGGACGCTTCACTGGCATCGCGGCGGCCTTCGTAGTTGTAAAAGAAGAAAAGCCGGTCTTTCTTGATCGGGCCGCCGATGGTAGCGCCAAAAAGGTTGCGAAGCAGTTTGGGGGTCGGCAGCTTTTGCTGACCAGCCTGCGCCAAGCCGTTTATCACCTGTGCATCATTCGGCCCGAAATGGCCGGCCTTGTTGTTGAAAAAGTCGTTGGCCGAGGTCACGGTGTTGCGGTGGGACCAGTACAGAGAGCCGCGAAACTGATTGGTGCCGCCCTTGGTGACTAGGGAAACCTGAGCCCCGGCCGACCGGCCCTGCGAGGCATTTGGATTGCTCGTCGTAACGCGGAACTCCTCAACAGAATCGGGCGTAACGCGCACAATAGTTTGGAACGCTCCGGGAGATTCCTGCTCGTTGACGTCCACACCGTCGAGCGTGATGTTGCCCTGATTGGAGCGCGAGCCGGTCACCGCGCCGCCTGGCGTGACGCCGGCTTGCAGACTCAGCAGCGCCACTACGTTGCGCGATTCCATCGGCAACTGCATGATCTGCTGGGCAACGAAGTTGTTGCCGAGACTGGCATCCTGCCTGTTGATCAGGATGTCGGCCGAACCTGCGCTGACTGTGACCGTGTCGGTGACGCCGCCAACCTCCAGTGTCACCGTTAGGCTGGTAGGCTTGGCGACCAGCGCGCGGACATCCGTAATCACAGCCTTCTTGAAGCCCGAAGCGGTCGCTTCAAGCTGATAGTTGCCAGGCTGGACGAGCTCGAACTGAAACGAGCCATTCTCGTTGGTCGTAGATGTCCGAACAGCGTTCGTTTCAACGTTGGTGAGTGTGACTGCTGCTCCTCCGACTGCCTTACCCTGTGGGTCCACCACCGAGCCACTTACGGAGGACGTGGAGCTTTGAGCCGGGACGCTCCCACTAAGCAGCACAAGCGAAAGAAGCACGCCAAGAAAGGCACGACCTCTGGAAAACCCACGGTTTCTCCTGTGATGAACCTCCTGGAATCTAATTCTTGAACCCGGCGGCGCCAGCCATCCGAGTCCGCGTCTGATGTTAGTCCTAAACATTTCGCCTCCATTCCTCCTCGCCTGACAAGTGAGTGTCAGTGTGAGCGTTGGTTAGGTTAGTCAATTCCGAGTTAAGGCCTGAGCCGGATGGCTTTCGAGCCCCGTTGCATATCAGACCGCACCCCGAAGAGTACCGGCACACTGCTGAGACTTTGAATAGACGAGTCTTGCGCTCGCCTTATCTACACACCCTGTAGCCCTTGAATACCTGGAGGATTACTGCCGAATTATTGCAACTATGAAGGCGAACGCATTCTACAAATCGCGAGGACAGGAAGTCAATAGCAGAAGGGGGTTTTTTGGAGCCCGGCGTAACGCTAAGCTCCACACGCGAGATTCACGATGCTGCCGGCCTGGCCGAGAATCAGTCTACAATTTTGATGTGAAGCTCGCGGAGTTGCTCTTCGGATACCGAGCTTGGAGAGTCGATCATCAAATCCATGGCGCTGGTGGTCTTCGGAAAGGCAATCACCTCTCGGATCGATTTCTCGCGCGCCAGCAGCATCACCAGGCGGTCAAACCCGATTGCCATCCCGCCGTGAGGAGGTGTTCCATATTCCAGCGCGTCAAGCAGAAAGCCAAATTTCGAGCGCGCTTCCTCCTCGCTCATGCCCAGCACCTTAAACACGAGCCGCTGGGTCTCGCGCTGGTGGATTCGAATCGAACCGCTGCTCAGTTCCACGCCGTTCAGCACCAGATCGTAGGCCTTGGCCAGGACCGAACCGGGATCTGATTCGAGCTTTTGAAGGTCCTCATCGCGAGGGCTGGTGAACGGATGATGCATCGGATAGTAGCGCCCGTCTTCTTCGTGGTACTCAAACATCGGAAAGTCGGTGACCCAAAGAAAGTTGAACTTACTCTGATCGATCAAGCCCTCCCGTTCGGCAACTTCCGTGCGCAGGGCGCTGAGCGATGCTGCCACGACCGACGGCTTACCTCCGACGGCGAGCGCGCAGTCTCCTGCCTTGGAACCAGCCGCCTGAGCCAGTTCCGCGACTTTCTCTTCGCCGAGCGATCTTGAAAGCGGGGACGTTATCTCGCCCGAGTCAGCCGTTTTGATCCACGACATTCCGCCGGCGCCGTAGCGGCGCGTGATCTCGGTTAGCTCGTCAAGGTTCTTGCGAGAGTACTTCGCCCCACCACCAACGTTGATGGCCTTGACATGTCCGCCAGCATCAAGCGCGCTCCGATACGGCGTAAAATCAGTGCTCGCGAGTATGTGCGAGAGGTCGACCAGTTCCATCGCGAATCGGGTATCGGGCTTGTCCGTCCCGTAGCGGCGCATTGCCTCCGCGTAAGTCAGGCGAGGGAAGGGAAGCTCGACCTTCACGTCGATCAGCCGTGACATCTCGGCCATCAGTGGCTCGATCACTTTGAAGATATCGCCGGGCCGGACAAAGCTCATCTCAATGTCGATCTGAGTGAACTCAGGCTGGCGGTCCGCCCGCAGGTCTTCATCACGGAAGCAGTGCGCGAGTTGAAAGTATTTGTCGAAGCCGGCGAGCATCAGGAGCTGCTTGAAGATCTGAGGTGATTGCGGCAATGCGTAGAAGCGGCCGGGCTGCAGGCGGCTGGGCACGATGTAATCGCGCGCACCCTCCGGCGTAGTCTTGATCAGCATCGGCGTTTCGATCTCGTAAAAGCCATGTTCGTCCAGGTAGCGCCGCACAGCAAGAGCCGCGCGGTGGCGCAGTCCAATGTTGTACTGCATCTTTTCGCGGCGAAGGTCGAGATAACGATACTTGAGCCGCACCTCTTCGCTAGCCTTATTCACATCAATCTCGAAGGGTGGCGTCTTTGCGTCATTCAGGATGTACAGCTCTAGCGCCTTGACCTCAATGCGGCCGGACTTGAGGTTAGGATTGACCTTGTCTTTGTCGCGCATCAACACTTTGCCGACGATTGCGACGACGTGTTCGTTGCGCAGTTCCTTGGCTCGGCGATGGGCGTCGGCGTTCTTCTCTTCGTCGAAGACCACTTGAACGACCCCTTCGCGGTCGCGCAGGTCTATGAAAGTGAGCGGGCCAAAATCGCGGCGGCGGTGTACCCAGCCCATGAGCTTGATCATCTCGCCGGCGTGCTCGGGTCTGAGATCGCCCGAATAATGCGTCCGTTTTAAGTTTCCTAAACTATCGAGTGTAGGCATAAAACCCAATTGATTAGTGATGCGTCGTTCTCGGTTTAGGGGTTGCACCGCTCCGGAATCTCGAACCCGGAACTCTGAACCCTGAACCCGGAACCCTGAACCCGGAACCCTGAACCCTGAACTCTGAACCCTGAACCCGGAACCCTGAACCCCGAACTGACGAATCACTTCTTTAACGTTGCAATCAATTCCTCTTCTCCCAAGTTCGTTTGCTGTCCGGTAGTCATATCCTTGAGCACGTAAGCGCCCTTATCGATCTCGTCGTCTCCGATTATCAATGCGTAGCGCGCAGCGAGACTGTTGGCAATCGCCAGCGCCTTTCTCAGCTTGCGCCCCTCCAGGTCAACCACGATACTGATGCCGGTTTCGCGCAATCGCCTGGCCAACTCGAATGCATGCCGGCGAGCCCGCTCGCCGATGTACGCGATGAACAGACCAGGCGCTCGCTTCATATTATCAGCGCTGTCCTCGGGCAAGCTCATTATCATCCGCTCGATGCCGAACGCGAAACCGAATCCCTTAGCGGGTGGCCCGCCGAGCATCTGCGATAGACCATCGTAACGGCCGCCGCCGACGATTGTGTTCTGCGCGCCAAGTTGATTGCCAATGATCTCAAACGCTGTGCGCATATAGTAGTCGAGCCCGCGGACGAGACGGGGTGAGACTGTGTACTTAATGCCGCGTGTATCGAGAAGCTCCTTGAACTGGTCAAAGTGCGTTCTGCAAGCCTCACACAGCGAGTCGGTGATGGCCGGCAATTCTCTCAGGTGAGGCTGACACGATTCGACTTTGCAGTCGAGCACTCGCAACGGGTTCGTCTCGTAGCGCTGATTGCAACTTCCACACAGGAGCGGAAGCAACTGGCGAATCGCTTCTCTCAGCCGCTCGATGTAAGCCGGCCTGCAGTTCTCGTCGCCGATCGAGTTCACCAGCAGCTCAGTGCCCGTGATTTGAAGTTGCTTCAAATACCAGTCGAGCATCTCGATCACTTCAGCCTCGATCGCAGGATCGTCGCTCTGCCCCAGCACCTCGACGCCGATCTGCCCGAACTGGCGATAGCGCCCTTTTTGCGGGCGCTCGCGGCGGAATTGCGGGCCAATGTAGAAGAGCTTCACTAGCCCCGGCTGATTGAACATGCCATGCTCGATGTAGGCGCGAACGACCGAGGCAGTCTGCTCGGGCCGAAGCGAGACACGCTCACCGCCGCGGTCCTCGAAGGTGTACATCTCCTTGTTCACATCGGTCTCGGTTCCAATGCCGCGCTCGAACAGTTCAGTCTTTTCGATGATCGGAGTTCGAACCTCCTCAAAGCCGTAGCGGCGGAACGCTTCACGAGCCGTGCGCTCGACGAGATTCCAGCGCTCGATCTGCGCGTCGACCTTTTCTGTAAAACGCGCGGGGAGAATGTCCTGTGTTCCGCGTACTTTTGAGATCATGGAGATTACTAAGACTCCAAAATTGAAAATTGAAAATTGAAAATTGAAGAGCCTCTTGCAAACTCTCCGGTTTCGAGGTCATAACCGATTTGTAAGAGCAGAGCGGCCAGCTGC
>JBBPIH010000023.1:60141-97621 GCA_038040455.1 Acidobacteriota bacterium | reverse complement strand
ATAAAATAAATGACTTACGTACTTGAAATGTCCAAACACCAGTCACCTCACTGAAGTGAGGTGTTAATGAGATTCTGAGTGTGTCCGACGAAACGTTCGTTATCAGCGGTATCGGTGGTCAAGTCCCAATCAACACAAGATTAGGACCCTACCTTTCTTCGCGGCGTCCTTGCAGACGGCGGAACCCATGTTTAGAATGCTCCATGTCAATGGTGGGAGGTAAGCCGTGGATAATAGAAAGAGATTCCTCGTAAACATCGCCGGCATCCTGGCGTTCTCGATCATCGGTGCGATACTGATGATGGGAGTTGACCTGGGCGGCACGCGCTGGTTGAAGTTCATCCTCTACGTGCTATTCTTCGCCTCCATCTCGTCGCCAGCCATCTTCTCATCACACTACAGTTGCAGCTCAATGCTGCGCCGCCTGCGTAAGCGAAGCTGAACGTTCAGCACTGCCCGAGACTCAAATCTTCAGGCTTCTTTCCCGGCACGCTCAGCCTGTTGACACTGTCGTTGAGCCCGGCTTACGCTCTCGTCTTGTCGTTCAGCCATGAAAGGTGGCAATTACTATGCTCGATATTACTTTCGTACGCGCTAATCTCGACATCACCAGGAAAAAGCTCGAACAGCGCGGGTTTCCACTTAATGCGCTGGACCGGTTTAACGAGCTCGACGAACGTCGCCGCGCCCTGATTCGCGAGCGCAACGAGTTGAACGCGACGCGCAATCGTGAGAGCCAGGAGATCGGGGCGCTGATGAAGGCGGGCCAACAAGATCAGGCCCAAGCGCGCCGCGCCGCTGTGCGAGAATTCGGCGTCCGAATCGCCGCCACCGAAGCGGAGTTGAACGGGGTCGAGACGGATCTGACGAATCTGATGGTTACGCTTCCGAATTTGCCTCACGAGAGCGTCCCCGCCGGATCGGACGAAAGCGCCAATCAGGAGATCACGCGATGGGGCACGCCTCCGGTTTTCGACTTCGAGCCCGTTGATCACGTCGATCTGGGAACCTCGCTCGGGATACTCGACCTTGAACGGGCGGCCAAGATTTCGGGTGCGCGCTTTTCGATTCTCAGAGGAAAAGGCGCACGGCTCGAACGAGCGCTGATCAACTTCTGCCTGGAGCTGCAAACAAAGCGGCACGGATACGAAGAGGTGTTGCCGCCGTTCATCGTTAATGCGAACACGCTGTACGGGACCGGCCAGCTTCCCAAGTTTGAAGCTGATCTCTTCAAGCTTACCGATGAGCGCGGCTTCTATCTGATCCCGACTGCCGAAGTGCCGCTGACGAACATCTTCGCAAACGAGATCCTGGAAGGCTCGCGCTTGCCAATCAAGATGGTGGCTTACACGCCGTGCTTCAGGTCTGAGGCGGGCAGCTACGGGAAAGACACTCGAGGGCTGATTCGCCAACACCAGTTCGATAAGGTCGAGCTGGTAAAGATCACGAGGCCTGAGGACTCGTACGATGAACTGGAGTCGCTGACGCGCGACGCCGAAGTGGTGCTTGAAGAACTCGGGCTCGCGTATCGCAGGGTCGCACTAGCAACCGGCGACTTAGGATTCTCGTCGGCGAAGACATATGACATCGAAGTTTGGCTGCCCAGCCAGAACACCTATCGCGAGATCTCATCGTGTTCGAACTGCGAAGCGTTTCAGGCTCGGCGTGCAGGCATTCGATTCCGCCGTGATAAGAAGTCCAAGCCGGAGTTCGCGCACACGCTGAACGGCTCTGGCCTCGCAATCGGCCGGCTGTGGCTGGCGTTGCTTGAGAACTATCAGCAAGCTGACGGCTCGGTGGCGATTCCTAAAGCGCTGCAGCCTTACATGGATGACTTGGAGAGGATAGAGAAGTAAAAGAAAGCGAGCCACCGTAACATCAGCGCCAGAAGCCGTAGAGAGGGTTCTGACTCGGTTTTTAAGTTGCGCGAGCAAGCCGTCGAAACATTTCCGTTCCGGGGCTCGGAGCGGTAAGGGTCTTCAACTTCGCTCGCGCATTCATCCGGCGCTGCGTACGGTGGCCCCATGAGAACACCATCAGGCGTCTCAAGCTTCCGCGCTTCCTAACTGCATGGACCGTGCCAACGTTGGGAATTCAACAAACGTGCTCGGTTAAACCAGTTCCTGAAAACAAAGCCGCGCGGCGTCTCAGTGTTTGTTTCAGTTTGACTCTAAGGAATCGCCACATTGGTTTCTTTTTGACCGACTTCGGCTCAGCGCGCGCGATTACCTTGCGACCTGCACAATGCATTGGTAAGCTACCGCTCGTTCAAAGCGACAAATCCACACGCTACAAGCCCTAAAATCAAACTCAACGCTATGAGAGGGAATGAGATGCGTCGACAACATCCAAAGATCATCACTCTGGCTTTGCTTCTCGCGCTGTTAGCATCAGGCTCGCTTGCCCGACCTTTTCAGAAGATTTCAGTGCCAGACTTCGCTGCCGCTCGAGACGAGGTAGTTAAGATTCTTTCAGGTTTCGTTCGCATCGATACCAGCAACCCGCCAGGCAACGAAACTAAAGGTGCCGAGTACCTGAAAGCGATTCTCGACCGCGAAGGCATTGCCTCTGAGATATTCGAGATGGAGCCTGGACGCGGCAACATCGTCGCGCGGCTAAAGGGCAATGGCAAAAAGAAACCTCTTTTGCTGATGGGCCACATAGATGTTGTCGGCGTCGAGCGCGAGAAGTGGACAGTCGATCCTTTCGGTGGCGTGATTAAAGATGGATACATCTACGGTCGAGGCTCGTCCGACGACAAGGGCATGACTAGCGCGTGTCTCGAAGTCTTCCTGTTGCTTCACAGGCTGAAAGTCCCGCTCGATCGTGACATCATCTTCCTTGCCGAAGCTGGCGAGGAAGGCACGTCAACAGTTGGAATCGATTACATGGTCGCTCAGCATTGGGACAAGATTGAATGCGAATACGCGCTCAACGAAGGCGGAACCATTTATGCGCTCGATGGCAAGGTCAAATACGTCGGCGTCGCGACTACAGAGAAAGTTCCGAGAGGTTTCCGGCTGGTCGCGCGAGGCACAAGCGGGCACGGCTCGGTCCCGCGACTCGACAACGCGATTACTCACCTTTCGGCTGCGGTTGCAAAAGTCGGCAACTGGCAAGCACCTATGCGGTTGAACGAGACGACGCGGGCGTTCTTCTCGCGGCTTGCAAAGATCATTCCCCCTGAAGAAGCGTTTCTGTACACTCATCTCGAAGACCCGGCCAACAGCGAAATGGTTCAAGAAAAGATTCGCGCGCACAACGGCACTTATAACTCCATGCTGCGGACTTCGATTGTTCCGACGATCATCAAGGGCGGCTTTCGCAGCAACGTCATTCCGGGCGACGCCGAAGCTACACTCGACGTGCGAGCAGTGCCCGATGAAGACATCGCTGCGTTGACGGTGGCCCTGCGCAGAGTCATAAATGACCCCGCCGTCGAAGTGATCCCGCCTCCGGCGTGGGGCCGCCCCGCAACTCCACCGTCCAAGCTCGAGACTGATATGTTTCGCGCCCTCGAAGCTGCGCAGGCGAGAGTATTCCCGGGAGTGGTGACGTTGCCGCTCATGCTGACCGGAGCGACTGATTCGGCGCAGCTTCGTGCGAAGGGCGTGCAGGCGTACGGTCTGGGAAGCGTGGCAGGCGACCGCGAGCGCGCAAGCATACACGGCAACGATGAGAGGATTTCAATTGACGGGCTCGGCAAGTTTGTCGAGTTCATCTACTGGGCGGTGGTCGACGTCGCCGCCTCGAAGTGACTGGAATAGACCACGGACGGAACGGATGCGACGGATTCGCACAGATCAGATCAGTCTGAATCCGCCGGATCCGTTCGATCCGCGGTCTATTCCTGCGTGAATATTGCTATGATGCGGGCTTCGCTATGCGGGATCGGATGAGTTTCGATCCTGCACTTCAGGCCTTCTTGCCCTTCAAGTTTCTCGACCAGATCGCGCGAGCAATAGAGCATCAGCCGTTGCTTAGCGCTCAAGCGTTCGGCGACTGATGGGAAGATTGCTTCCGCGCAATCGAGCGCGCGGCTTGTGAGAAGCTGGTAACCCGCCCAATCGAATTCTTCCAGCCGTGCGGTTACTATTCTAAAGTTGTCTAACCGCAACAGGTCTTTCGCTTCTATCAAGAAGATGGACTTCTTATGATTCGCCTCGAGCGCGGTGACTTCAATATCCGGTCTGACGACCGCGAGCGGAATTGCTGGAAAGCCCGCGCCGCTGCCAATGTCGACGATGGTCCGCTCGCCAGTAATGAATTGAGCGCCGAATAGCGACTCAGCATAATGGAACTTCGCCGCGTCTTCAGCGCCAATGATCCGGGTGAGGTTAATACGCCGGTTCCACTGGCCGACAATCGCAAAGTGCTTCACCAACTGAGTGGTCTGTTCCGGGGTCAACGGATCGAGCCCAAAGCCGGCAACAGCGGCTTCAAGCGCAGACTTGAATTCGTTGTCTGGGTCGCGACTCATTCCATTCTCTCGACGCTGTTCAGCTCCCTGCTCTCTAAACTAAAATACTTGGACCTTGGCCTTTGGACCTTGGACCTTGGACTAATCAGCTCGTGCGGCCGAAAAACAACTCGACGGGGAAGTAGAAAGGAAGGCGAACCCACTATTGCCGATCAAAGCAATCTCCTTTGACTTCTGGCACACGCTGTTCACCGAGCAGCCCGGTGCGTTTCTATTGTATCAAGACAGGCGGCGTACCTTGCTCGCAAACGCGCTTCTCTCGCATCGCAATTTCGCGGACGCGGAGTTGGAGCGGGCTTGCCTGGTCGAGGCCGAGTCACATTTCACGATCTGGCAAGAGCAGCATCGCACTTCGGTCGCCGCCGAACGGGTAGGCAAGATTCTGACTCACCTTGAAGTCTGTTTGCCTGACGCTTCGCTTGCCAATCTTGTTGTAGGCTTCGAAGAACTTCTGCTGGAACACCCGCCGATACTAATTGATGGTGCCCGCGAGACTCTCACGCAATTGGCGGCACGCTATCGACTGGGAATTATTTCCGATGTCGGCTTTTCGCCGGGCCGTGTGCTGAAGCAGGTGCTGGCGGCCAACGAACTGCTTCACCTGTTCGACTCGCTGGTTTTCTCCGACGAAGCCGGCCGCGCCAAGCCACATATGGAAGTGTTCGAGCGCACCGCTCGGTCGCTTTCAGCGAAGCCCGACGAGATGGCTCATGTGGGCGACCTCGAGCGCACTGACATCATCGGCGCTAAGCAGGCGGGCTATCGCGCGATTCGATTCACCGGGATTACGCCAATGGGGGAAGACGAGACGACCATTGCTGACTTTGTCACCGATGACTTGACTGATATTCCGCGACTCGTTGAAATGTTCGTCCCATAAGCGCTGAGCATCTCGCGCGAAAGAGCATGGAGTTCAGGCTTTAGCCTGGTAGTACCATGCTTGATCAAAGTACTACCAGGCTAAAGCCTGAACTCCATGCTCTTTCGCGCTACCTGTAACATACTATCTAGCGACGAGGTATCGAATGAAGCTACTCAGCCTGAGCGAAGCCGAAGGATCAAGAGACCTCGACATAAAGATGATGGCCACACGCTCGTCGCGCTATCGGGTGTTTGGCTCTTCGGAGCGGATACAGGACCGTGAGTTGGCGGTTGTTGATCTTCGTGATGGTGATGAACCTACGGACTTCGCGACTCGCTTCACCGTGCTCGACCGCCATCCACTGAAGCCTGTTTGTCTGGTCCGGAAGCTTGGCGCGAATTAGCAGCTTATTGACGCAGAGGATGTACCGTAGACTGTCCAGTCTGCGGAGGATGTATCGTAGACTGTCCAGTCTGCGGATATTTCTCAAGATGCTATTTGGCGCCGCAGACTGGACAGTCTACGGTACACCTCTGCATTTCTAAGCGCGCTAATTCTCTATTCCCATTCAATTGTTGAAGGTGGCTTAGAGCTGATGTCGTATACCACTCGATTGACCCCGCGAACCTCGCTCACTATTCGAGACGAGATGCGCTGCAGCACTTCATAAGGCAGGCGAGCCCAATCAGCAGTCATCCCATCGAGCGATTCGACCACGCGAAGCGCGACCGCGTTGTCATAAGTCCGGCTGTCTCCCATCACTCCCACCGTCGAAACGGGCAACAACACCGCGAATGATTGCCACACCTTGTCGTATAGATCGGCGCGGCGAATCTCTTCGATGACTATCGCGTCAGCTTCCTGAAGCACGGTAACCCGATCGGCGGTCACTTCGCCGAGTATGCGAACAGCCAGGCCAGGCCCCGGGAACGGCTGTCTACCGATTATGTCTTCGGGCAAGCCCAGCTCGCGACCCACTCTTCGCACTTCGTCTTTGAACAATTCGCGCAGAGGTTCGATCAGCTTCAAGTTCATCTTCTCAGGCAAGCCACCAACGTTGTGGTGCGACTTGATCACCGCCGACGGCCCCTTCACTGACACTGATTCGATCACGTCCGGATAGAGCGTGCCCTGGACCAGAAAGTCTTCGTGGCCAAGCTTGCGAGACTCCTCCTGAAATATCTCGATGAACTCGTTGCCGATGATCTTGCGTTTGCGCTCGGGGTCGATCACGCCTGCCAGCCTGGTCAAGAAGCGCTCGCCCGCAGCCATGCCGATCACGTTGAGGTCCATCTCGCGATAAGCTTCGAGCACCTCTTCAAACTCATTCTTGCGAAGCAGACCCGTGTCCACAAATATGCAAGTCTGACGGTCGGCGATCGCTCGGGCCACCAGCGCAGCCGCGACCGATGAGTCCACTCCGCCCGACAATCCGCAGACAGCCCGGCCGTCTCCAACGCGCCGTCGAATGTCTTCGACTGTAGTCTCGATGAACGACGCCATCGTCCAATCGCAGCGCAAGTGGCAAATGTTGACCAGAAAGTTGCGCAGGATTTCCTTGCCTTGCGGAGTGTGAGCAACTTCAGGGTGAAACTGGACCCCGTATAAATTGCGCTTTGGGTCTTCAACCGCACCGATAGCAGCTTCAGTAGCAGCCGTGATCGTGAAACCTTCAGGCGGGCGGCTCATGTAATCGCCGTGGCTCATCCACACTTTGAGCGGCGAAGTCAGTCCAACTAGCAACTGACTGTCGCCTTGCACCGCGATCTCGGCTTGTCCATACTCGCGCCGGTTTGAGGGCTTGACCTCACCGCCCAGAAAGTGAGCCATCAGTTGGGCGCCGTAGCAGATGCCGAGCACGGGCACACCCATTTGAATCACAGCCGGATCAGGATGCGGCGCGCCTGCTTCGTAGACTGAGGATGGCCCCCCGGAAAGGATGATGCCTCGAGGATTCTTTCTTCTCAGGTCTTCGGCCGAGGTGTTGAACGGAACGATTTCAGAATAGACACCAAGCTCGCGAACTCGCCGAGCGATGAGTTGTGTATACTGTCCGCCGAAATCGAGGATGAGAACGGTTTCGTGATCAGAGGCCATAATGTTGAAGGAGGATTATAGGGACGTATTCAACCGAGTGTAAAGCGCGCTCGCTGGGCGTCAGAGAAACATCCAAACTAAAGAAACAGCAGGTATCTACGGAGGAGTCTGTTTCGTTGCTGGCTAGGAACATGGCGAGGATCTAGCTAGGCACGGGAACTACCGGATGGTGCTCCGGGGTCGGTAATCCGATCAAGCTTCTCTAGCAGCGCTGGTTTCATCCTCGCCCGATCGAGCTGTTGTGTGGCCAAAGCATCTAGCACCATTCGTGTGACGCGCCGCTTTAAGAATACCTTTCGTTCTGCTCTGGTTTGTATCGCGTTGGCGAGGGCTACGATCTTTACGGCGGTAAGCTCGAGGAGATCACGATGCCATGAATTGACTAAACCGTCTGGAGTCTCACCTTCTGAGTCTTCAGACTTGATGTCTAGTTCCTGAAAAACCTCATAACCAATGAGTGCGTACTCAAAATCAGAAATGTACTCCGTATTAGCCGTCACCAGCGCGGACGCTACTCGTTCCAAGGTGGTGTCATCATCATCGATCAGGTATATCGAGAGTTTATTGCCTGTTGTCCGTAGATCATCGAGGGCGTCGGCCTGTAGGTCACCCTCAATGAGCCATGGAACACGGTCATGTTTATACCACCTAGCCTTGCGTATCTTTCTTAGGAGGAATGGCACTGACGCGTACTCTCCAACTGTTCTAACGCCTGCCTCATGTCGTCACGAAGTTCGCCGCACGTTTCCCTCTCGATCGCTTGTTTCAAATAGGGAATAGCAGCAGGATCATCTAAGGAAGCAATTGAGTACGACGCCGCATTTCGAACGCGAGTTGAGGAGTGTCGCAGGGAACGCTCCAGCAACGATAACCGCCCGGCATGCGACGGAGGGTGCTCCACTCTTCCAAATAACAGCAGTGCCTGGGACGCAGTTTCTTCATTCACAATTTCATAGACTATGAGTCGCGTTACTATGTCGATAGTCTTATAGCCGTACTGGTTAATAAGACAGGCAAGTCCTCTGGTAAAGGCATTCTCTACGCCGGGCTCGAAAATCTCCTCCTTTGCCACTTCAAACAGCTCCCGCACTCTGCGGTCAGGGTATAAGACAGAGTTTGCTATCGTTGATCCGACACGCCTAATACTCTTGGTTTCCCACTCTCTGATCCAGAGTTCTTCCTGCAGCATCTTAGAATTGCGTACGAAGCCATCAATTGCCGGTGCGTGTTTCGAAACTTGTTCAGTAGTCAGATTCAAAAACATCACCCTTTACAAGCAGAGCAGTTGCTAATAGGAGCCGGCATAGGTTCGTCCTGTAACACCTTCAATAATTGCAAGCAGATGGCGAACCTTCGGTAAAGATTCAATAAGAACTCTCAAGGTATCACTCCACCTTGAGAGAATATCCACTCCATGCACGATTCCATTTCGAATAGCAGTGAGTTCTCCCCAACCGTCCCGATTGAGCGATTCCTCGCCCTCACCATTATCAGTTATTGCTAATGAATATAGATTAAGCGTATCCCCAAGAGTTAGTGGTTTACTGGACAGTTCTACATTCCCCTTCTCATAGAGCTCTTTAACGGATCCCTGTGCTCTATGTACAACGAAGTCCGCAAAGTTGCGCCGCAGATACTCCTCCAGTTCAAAGAAAAAAGTAAACAAGGTTCTCGCCATTTGGGTGGAATCATCTTCAAGATAACCAATCAAATAGTCGTGCAGGAGCTTCTTGTCTTTCTGTGTGAGCGGCTGTTTGGATGCTTCATCGCGAAGGATTCTTTCGACAGCAGTTCGCTTAGAAAAGTTACTTTCGTATAGCTCAGGTACAATCGATGATACAAGAAGATCACGCCCTGCTAGCCCGAGAAAAGTTGCTTGTCCGATCGCTTCATCGCCTATGACTTGGGGTAATGCGAGATATGTTTCCGTTGTCAACCCATATACTTTGAACCTGCTTCCAAGCCAATTGGGAAGCCGAGCAATACTTGCGTATTCTTTTACGCGAGCGTCAACGAGAATAGAGCAAAAGCCAAACCCACCGTAGATGGCGGCGTTGGTTAAGTCACTGGCCTCCTCCAAGTAGTCTGAGATTCCAACCAGCAACTCCTCTTCGATCCCGGAGGAATAGACTTCAAGGTTTATCAGGCTAAAGAATTGAATTCCTTCGCTTTGATTCTGCTCGACAATTAGCTTCCCATCTACTAGCTTCTGTGCCAGCCCGGGATCCTGACCAGATTGAACAGCCAAAATCTGATCTTCGTCGAGCTCCTCCAACAGGGTAGAACTGAACTGCTCTTGTTCATACCAAATCTTGAAAACCCGATCCGCGGAAAAGGGGTAAAGAGTATGACCACCAAATACCTTAGTAGCACTGGCGTCATGGACTAAACTAGAACCGACCCACGCGCGAAATTGAGCAGCAATGGATGGATGTAACCAAGCTCTGATGAGTAAGTCATAAGAGCCAAAGATCGGGAATACGGTTATGCCACCCAGCCGTTTCTCTGTTATGAGCCTTTTTAGGCGGTCAGTTAGTTCTTGTAAATCAAATGGACGCACACGCACCAGGAAAAACAGCAGCGTTTCCCCTAATCGCTCATGAACCCGATAATGCCAAAGTTTAGGTTCCCAAGGATTGGTGTTAGCGGTGCTCATTGTCTACGATAGCAACTCGTATCTACTGCGATAGAATTCATCCGGGATTATACGGTTGTTTGGAATTCGAGTGCAAACCATGCGAGCGAACGAGGTGGGTCGCAAGTTGCTCTTTATCGCGCCGAGACAGACGGACTCTAAGACTACGGTAGGTAATAAGGCCCGTCGAACCTGCCTTGCATCACTGCGCTAAGGCTAAGAGTTTCTCAAGCGAGATTCGTGTTCAGGTCGATAGATTCTTAGCTTATAATGGAACCGCAATGTCCAAAGTAGAAACAACCATGACAGTGCCGCTGACGACCACAGAGTTCGGCACTATTCGCGTGGGCCGCTCGCGCGTGAGTCTGGATTCGGTAGTCCGTCATTTTAAGCTGGGTGCAACCGCTGAACGAATAGCTGAAAGCTTTCCTTCTCTGGATCTCGCGGACATATATGCCGTCATCGCTTAGTACCTTGCGAACCGCGAGGCGGTCGAAGAGTATCTGCGGCGGCAGGAAGCCGAGGCCGACGCCTTGCAGCAACAGGTCGAGTCAGACCCGAAGCAGCAGAAGGCAACCAATCAACTACGCGAACGCATTCATGCGCGGTGGGCCGCTCGGCAGTCAGAAACCGATTCCGACACCGATTAAAGATGCTCCGGCTCCTCATTGATCACGATCTTGATCAAGACATCTTGCGGGGACTCCTGCGCCGCGTGCCTGACCTCGATGCGGTCACCGCTTATGAAGTCGGCAAGAGCGAGGCGCCGGACCCTGAGTTGCTCGCCTGGGCAGCGGAAGCCGGACGGGTACTTGTCACTCACGACCGCAGGACCATGCCGGCACACGCCGCCCGCCGCCTCGCTGCAGGCGATGACATTGCCGGTGTCATAGTAGTAGTGTCACGCCGAATACCAATTAGCACTGCGATTGATGAGCTTGAGATCGCGGTGTTGTGTAGCGAGCCGGAAGAATGGCAAAACCTCGTTCGTCATATCCCGTTGTAAACTCGGTCTATCGTTGCCAGTTATCACAACGAAAGAGTGAGCCGACGACTAGCGGCTGGTTACGCATGCTCAGCGAAAATAGAGCGTTACCCCTTCGCCGCCACGTAAGGCGTCTTCACATACTGCGCGGCCAGCTTGTGCGAATCGAAGACATTCTCGCGCTTCAGCACAAT
The DNA here is from genome assembly GCA_038040455.1 of Acidobacteriota bacterium. Classification (GTDB taxonomy): domain Bacteria; phylum Acidobacteriota; class Blastocatellia; order UBA7656; family UBA7656; genus Onstottus_A. The sequence goes on along the minus strand of JBBPIH010000023.1, from coordinate 86,368 downwards.
CTGATACTCCGCGATTGCTTCGTCACGTTTGCCGAGCGCGTCCAATGCCTCGCCCGCATGAAGGTGCGCTAGAGAGATCAACCCGGGATCTGACTTGGGCGAGCGTTGCACCTCTTTGTATCGCGCGGCTGCGCTTGCGTAGTCTTGCTTAGCCAGCAGTGACTCGCCCCATTGATAGTTCACCAGGTCGGCTGCCTGCCCGGCTATGCGATCGTCCTTCAACAAATCAGCAAACGCGCGAGCCCCTTCGTCCGAGCGGCCCATGCGATACAACATCGATGCGCGTTCGACTCCGAAGAGATAATTGCGCGGATACTGCTTCGCCATGTAGCTGATGACTTCCAGCGCGCGGTCGAGCTGATTCTCTTTGCTGTAGATACCGAGGAGGATCACTCGCGCGTCGTCAGCCGCGTACTTTCCCCGCTTGGTGACGAGCTCGAGATGTTCGATGCCTTTACTCTTTGACCCTTTCAGTCCCGCGAAACGCGCTAGCAGCCGCCAGCCAAAGGGCAAGCTATCGATCACATACTCGTAGAGCCCGATGCTCAAGTAGGCATCGGTGTAGTCGGGATCGAGCTTGACCACTTGCCTTTGGATCTTGATCGAGTCGTTCGCGTCTCCAATCGAACGAGTGAAGCTGCGCTTTACTGAAGTGCCGTAAGCTGCTCTGATCCCTAACGCCGACGCGTTATAGTAGAGCGCTTCGACGTCTTTTGAGTTCTTCACCAACCGTGCTCGGGTGGCGGCGAGCGCCTGTTTGATCAGCTCGTTGAACTCGCGATCGCGCTTCTGATCAACCTTGTCCTCGTTTTTGTCCTGGGAGTAAAACGATCCGCCGGTATAAACAGAGGTTGTCAGCCGGCGGCTCTGATACAGGGTCTCGAGCCAAAGGTTGTTCGCCAAATAAACGTACCCGGCGGGATGGTCAGGCGCGATCTTGGTCATTTGCAGGAATCTCTCGCGCGCGGTTTTGTAGTCGATGTTGTACACCGCGTCGAAGCCTTCGGTCCTCAGCCGGTCAAACTCGGCGACCTCTGCCGGGCCCTTGGTCTTCTCGGCGCCATCTGATGACTCTTGCTGGAGAGTCTTTGCCCGCGAGTGCGCAGTTACGCTTACCGCCGCGATTGAGTTCGAGATCAACAGATTGGCTATCAAAAATGAAATCAGTACTGCACGCATCTTTAACTCCTCAACTCGCATTTCTAATTACAATCATACGGGACACAGACTGAAGTCTGCGCCACTAGGGAACGATCACCGAAAGCGCATCGGGCACAATGTCGAAGGTCATGGGCAGCGGACCGATTATTTCGCCGTCCGCTTCGACCCACGGCTCGTGCGCCGAGTTCGCTTTGATGTGTTTTCCTCGGACCAGCAAGCCCCCGCAAACTTCCGGCTTGCCGCGCATGCACCCGCCAAGCGCTCGCAGGTACGAGAACTTGTTTGACAGCGGCGGCAGTACGTACACCTCGAACCACGGCTCTTCAAGCTTCGCGCCTGGAGTAATCATCATACCTCCGCCGTATCCCTTGCCATTTCCGATCAACGCAAATGCGCTTTCGTAGTCGCGCCCGTCTACTTCGATTTTGAACGGTTCCCCGCGCCACATAAACAAATGCCTGATTCCCGATAACCAGTACGCGAACTCACCCATTCTCCGTTTTAGTGTCTTGTTGACGCCGCGAGCGATGGAAGCGTCGAGTCCGATGCCAGCCATCATGACGAAATAACGCCCGTCGGTTCCGGGTTCAGGGTTCCGGATGTTGGGTTCCGAGTTCGTAGTTCCGGGTTCCGGGTTCGAAGTTTTGGGTTCCGGGTTCAGGGTTCCGGGTTCAGGGTTCCGGGTTCCCGGTTCGGGGCTCGCACTGACGGTCTCATTCAGGGAACGCTGAACACCGAACCCTGAACCCTGAACTCCGAACCCGGAACCGCCTTTGGCCAGGCCGAGCGCTATACGCCTGGTCTTTCCGGAAGCAATCATGTCGGCGAGCCCTACGATGTCGAAGGGAACTGCCAGATCGCGTGCTACTACGTTCGACGTGCCCCCGGGCCACACAGCGAGCGCGGTCCGGCTCCCGATCATTCCCTGGATGACTTCATTCAGCGTTCCGTCTCCTCCGTAGCTGATGACGATGTCCGCGCCGGCAGCTACTGCGTCGCGCGCAAGTCTGGTCGCGTCCTCCGGCTGTGCCGTCGCGCGCGAGTCAGCGGTGATTCCCCGTTCGCCGAGCAGCCGGATCATCTGGCGAACGTCTTCAGCGCGGCGCGCGGGGCGCCCAGACATCGGGTTGTATATTATCGTTGCTCGCTGGTGGATCATCAGGCGCCGGCGGTGTGCCGAGTGCAACTTGGATGCCGCGCATCAACCGCACGTAATCATTCTAGGAGGGCGATTCTTTCCGGGGCAAGCTGCACGGGAGGCGCAGGATTCTTCTGACCATTGTAGAAAAGAAGCCGTGTCCCTGGCGAGTGCGGGGTTTCGAACTCCTAGCTAATCGGTTCGGCCTTGAAAATCAAGAATACAGGCACGCGCATCGCCTGATAATAGCGAGCGGCATTCTTTGCGGCGAACTCCGGGGGCGGCGCAGGCTCCAACAACTCCGTGATGGCAAGACCGGCTGACCATACGGCGTTGAAGTAGTCGGAGACCGTATGATGATGACAGAAGATGCGGCGCCCCTCGCTGGAAATTTCGCCGAAGCCTAGCCACGGAGTCTCTATGCTTCTGATCGGCGAACCGAAGTACCAGCCTTCCCATGGGTTGGGGCCTTCAACCTCTTCTGATTCGGACGAAGGGAACAGCGCCGTTGACATGGGGTGCAGGACGCTTGCGATGAGCCGCGCTCCCGGCTTCATCACTCGCGCTACTTGCTTCATCACCGCGCCGATGTTTTCAACGTAGTGCAGCGCGGTACCCGTGAAGACCATATCGAACTCGGCCTCGCCGAATGGAAGCGCTTCCCGAATATCAGCCACTCGAAAGTCTGGTTGAACGCTTCGCTGGCGCGCCTTGTCTTGCGCGAGCGCGATCATCGTCTGCGAGAGGTCCAGCCCAACTACCTGTGCGCCAAGTTCAGCGAACCACACCGAATACGTACCAGCGCCACAGCCCAGGTCGAGAACTCGCGCGCCCTCAATGTCTCCGATTAGCTGTTTGATAGCGGGACGCTCGATGTTGTCGGAGAAGGAATCTTCAGCAGTGGTGAATCGGTCGAATGCTTCGCCACACGCGTTCCAAATTTTCTTCACGTCGAGAGGCATAAGGAAGTGATGTGTGATGCGTGATGCGTGATGCCTGATCCGTGATCCGTGATGCGTGACGATGAAGGTTCACTTGGCCGTTTCGCAGGATCACAGGTCGGGAAGGGTGGTTTACCCCCGCTCCGTGTTAATCTCGGTTGCCAAACTGAAGAGAAGAGCGGGGGTAAACCGCCCTTCCCGACCTGTGATCCTGCGAACAGACCCTTCCTAACCAGCTTCACACTTCACCCATCACCTTCACGAATCACGCATCACGCATCACGTTTCGCGTTTCGCGCATCACGCTGCGGCTCTTATTCGATGCGGTAGTTGGGTGCTTCCTTCGTGATAATAACGTCGTGAACGTGGCTCTCGCGCAAGCCGGCGGAGGTGACGCGAATGAAGCGCGACTTCTCATGAAGCTCAGCGATCGTGCTGCAGCCGCAGTAGCCCATTCCCGCGCGCAGCCCTCCGACTAGCTGATGGACGAGCGAAGCAAGCGGCCCTTTATGTGGAACTCTTCCTTCAATGCCTTCCGGCACAAGCTTGGACATCTGAAACTCGCTCGCCTGGCCGTAGCGGTCGCGGCTTCCCTCTTTCATCGCGGAAATTGAACCCATCCCGCGATATGATTTGAACGACCGGCCCTGGAACAGAATTATCTCGCCCGGGCTCTCGTCGGTTCCGGCAAAGAGCGATCCGATCATCACCGAGTCTGCCCCTGCTGCGATGGCCTTGCTTATGTCTCCCGAGTACTTGATGCCACCGTCTGCGATGACCGGCACACCCGATCCACGAGCAGCGCGTGCGCATTCCAATATGGCAGTAATCTGTGGCACGCCGGCTCCGCTCACCACGCGAGTGGTGCATATCGAGCCAGGGCCCATCCCGGCTTTGACCGCATCGACCCCGGCAGAGATCAAGTCACGGGTCGCTTCGCCCGTGGCGACATTGCCGGCTACAAGATCGATTTCAGGGAAGCGGCTTTTGATCTTCTTCGCGGCGGAGATCACACTCTCCGTGTGCCCGTGAGCTGTGTCGATGACCAGCGCATCGACCCGAGCGCGAACCAGCTCTTCGGCGCGCTCCATGAAATCACCCGTTGCGCCGACCGCTGCGGCAACGCGCAAGCGGCCCAGCCCGTCCTTAGCCGCGAGCGGATACCGAATCGCCTTCTGAATGTCCTTAACCGTAATCAGGCCCTTGAGCCTGTAGTTGTCATCGACGACGAGCAGCTTCTCGATCCGGTGTCGCTGAAGGATCGCTTTAGCCTCGTTGAGCGTTGTGCCGACAGGAACGGTGATCAGGTTATCCTTGGTCATCGCCTCTCGGATGGGCAGGTCCAGCCGCGTTTCGAACCGCAGATCGCGATTGGTGAGGATCCCGACGAGGTGACCGCTTTCCTCGACTATGGGGACACCCGATATGCGATAGCGCTCCATAACCTCGACCGCGTCGGAGATTGGGTGATCGGGCGTCATCGTCACCGGATCGACTATCATGCCCGACTCACTCCGTTTCACCTTGTCGACTTCGTCGCGCTGGAGGTCTATGGAAAGGTTCTTGTGCACAACACCCATGCCGCCCTGCTGCGCGATGGCAATGGCCAGATGCGATTCAGTCACCGTGTCCATCGCGGCGGACGAGATCGGAATGTTAAGCGGGATGTTGCGCGTGAAGAGAGTGGTTGTATCAGTTTCGGTCGGAAGGACTCCGCTGCGCGCGGGAACGAGCGAAACGTCGTCGAAAGTAAGTGCTTCAATAATATCACCAGCCAGCATCGTGCTACCTCGATAAATCCGAGTTGTTCGAGTTCGTGCAGCTCAGGGAACCTGGTATTCTTGCTGTGCCGCGCGAGTGATGCTGGCCGACTACCCGACCAGCTTCCGAGGCTATCAGAGGCGAGCCGTTGTGTGCAAGCAGACTACAATTCTTGTTCCATCGGGCTTCACTTTCTGACGTACTTCCAGTTTTTCACCTTGCCTTCGGACATCCATTCAACGGCTGTCTCGAGCCTCTTCTTGCGTGTCTCGTCGGTCTTAGCCTCGGTGACCCACTCCACATATTCTCTCTTGTTGCTGTAGTTGAATTGCTCGAATGTCGCCAGCGCCTTCTTGTTCTTCTTGAGAGCCGCCGTGAAATAATCAGGAACCTCCAGTTCTTTCTTTTCTGTGGATCTGGAGGTAGCACGCGGCTTCACACCAGCATCGTGTAGCTTGACCGCCTCCTTGATCTGCTGGATTAAGACCTTGTCTTTCGGCAAGTCTCCCAGGGCGGTGATCCTGCCGTACTGTCCCATTGCCGGACCCGTTTGTGCCTCGAGACTCGATTCTCCCGTGTCGGCGTACCAGAACCCGAAAGTGCAGTGTTGTTTAAATGAAGCCATGCTGCAGAGTACCCGCGCACTCCGGTCGGCGGGACCTTTGTACATGAAGTGCGGAAAACTCCATTTCATCGTTTCTTCAGCGGTGGGACATGTGTCGTGAATCAGCTTTCTAAGGTGGGTCAATATCGGTTTCGCAAACTCGGCAGACTTTGCGATGTAAGCATCCACACGCGGATCTTTCGTTCCCATCGGTTCGCTCCTTTGATTGATTTCAAAACGCAGTATCGATGTCCGGGGATGACAACGAGATCAAGCCGCGTCGTTAGCTATCCAGACTTTCCGATTAGCGTCGTTCGAAATATCAAAGAGATCCATTTATTGCATGAACACGCTCGATGAATTCCTTTTCGATCTCAGAGAACGAGGATACTTGCACCTGGGGTGCCTCCCGTTCTGACCGCTTGCAGCGGATGCTCAGCGATCAGCGCTCGCCTCCCACGCGCCGACAAGACGCTTGGGCGCGGAACTCCGCCACGCCTCCTCAAGAAGTCCGCGGAGCTCGTCGGGATCAACGCTTGAGATCCGCACCAGCATCCACGGCCAGCAGCGGTAGTGGTCCGTGATGTAGAAAGTTGTTGGATTGGCTCCCATTAAGACTTCGCGGGCGGCGTACTCGACTTTGATGGCCAGCGACTCACCGTCCTGGTGAAAGCGGGCGATCAGTTTTCCCCCAACCTTAAAGGCCGGTGTACCGTACGAGGTCCCTTCCTCAACCCCGGGCAGCGCGAGTGCGAGTTGGCGCACTGTCTCAAAGGTGACCGGCTTGCCCTTGCGCCGCCGTTTCTGTGTTCGTGAGTTGGTCAAGTTTCCTTAGGAGCATACTTCCCTTCTTACAGAGTTTCGATTCCGCAGTGTATGAGAACGTTCGAAGAAGAAATAAAAAGCCCAGACTACAACCCAATCAAACAGCGCGAAGACAATGCCCCAGACGGAACGGAATACAAGAGCAAGTCCGAAAGCATGCAAATAGCCCAGGCCATACATTGGGTTGTCCAGATACCTGTAGATCCCTCTTGGGGTATATTCTCGTTCTTCGACCGAGCAGAAAAAGTTATACCAGTAGTATCCTTTTTCCCCTACCAGTCTGTAAGCCTCAAGCTTTACAGTTATTCCGACACAAGCCAGTGCAAGACCAACAATCATTGTATGCTCATACTGGACGAGCGGCGGCAGGCTGCCAATGCTGAGGAGAATGATCAGAGCAAACAACAGTGCGTCACTATTAATTATGAAGGACGCTTTGTTCTTGAAGCGCAACCACTCTTCATAGGTGTTCGCCCTCTGCTTGTTCTGGTCAAAGTGCACTGACCTCAACGTGAATCCGATATAGAAGAAATAGGCCAAGCGAAAAACTACATGTGCAGCGGATGCGGCAATCACCGGGCTCAACGACTCCATCGAGACGATATTCATACGATATACCGCTCCCAAATTCCGTAGCGTTCTTTCCCCTCGTCCACGTGTAGACTTAGAACGATCAGTAAGACCACGGCGCAACATCATTCCACATTGCTTCCGGTGTCCCGACGCTCAAGAACCATGCCCCCGCGATCAGCCAATGCCTCAGTAGCACATTCAAGAAACAACCGGCCCGGATCACCTCAATCATACGTCACACCCGCAAGCAGGAACTCAGGTGACCGGTCGCCGTACTGCTGTCGCATTGTCGCATGGAATCTCAACTCTTGGAACCTCGTCGATACGCCGTGCGATAAGGGTCTTGGAAACGAACTAATGACGCCGATTCGTGTATTACAGTTGGCGAGATTCACCCAAGCGATTAACAACACGACCCAGACCGCGCAGCAGCACCAGAAGCGTCGATCGACGGGCCTCATCGGGTTGCAGCTTGAATGCGAGAATACAGCATAGTTGTTGAATCAGTAATGGTGGGTTGGGTAAAGGCGTATTATGGTGATGTCCTGGATTTGGAGAAGGTGACAAAGAGGAGGGTGCTATAGCGACGAGTAGTGACTGGTATATTGATTGCTCTTGATAGCCCTAGCGTATATAGGTAGCTGTGGAGCACCTAATTGGTACGAATTCTCGTTCCGGTGGATGTTTTCAATCCATACTAATCCACTAGACCGGAGTTAACCAAAGGGTGACAGGGATGCAAGGTCGGTCATTAGTTCTATTAATAATTCTGCTTGGCTGCATGGTCGGCTCAAGGGCTGGAATTGCAGGCGATTCTAAAATTATAGAAGAGGTGCGGCCACGTCTGGTGGGTCTCGAGCTCAAGCCTGATGACCTCCGCGGGCTTGCCGGGAGGGAGGTTATTGTGCGCCGACTGGCTACTGACAATTCAAAGGAGATGGCGGCATTCGGCGCAATACTGACTGACGCTAGCCCGGAAGCATTTGTTGAATCATATCGCACCCTGGCTGCCTTTAATCAAACCCCCTCTGTGATGGCCTCACGACGGTTCAGTTCTACGCCGAGCCTGGAAGATCTTAAGGGGCTCATAATCGATGATAAAGACCTTTATGCGCTAACGAAGTGCCGCGTACAAGAATCTGATGTGAAGCTATCGGAGCCAGATATTGCGAAATTCCAATTGATAGTTGGTTCAGCTCCGAGGCTCACTTCGAAGCTTAAAGCACAATTGGCCGCCGGGTATAAAAAGCTTTTGGTCGAGCGGGCGCAAGTTTATCTAGCGAAGGGCACGGCAGGACTAGGCAGTTTTGCGGATCACGGTGAGCCAGTAAAAGTCCACGAGACGTTTGTTTCTCTTGCGCGCGAGCAGACCGCGTCTGCCGGACACTGCGAACATCTTTACTCATACCTGAAAGACTATCCCGGAGGCGTCGCCCCTGATTCCGAGTCGTTCATCTATTGGGTCAAGCAGAAGCTGGGGGGACTCAAACCAGTGATCAACCTAGTCCACATCTTCATTCATCGAGAAGGCAATCGAGTGTTTATAGCCTCCAAGCAGCTCTATTCCAGCCACTACACCGAGGGGGGGTTATCAGTGATGGAGCTAATTCCATTTACCGATAGCCAGGGGCAGCCTCACACTCTGGTCCTCTATTGGATCCGCCTGCAGGTCGATATGCTCGGCGGCGCGCTAAGCTTTATGAAGAAGCGAATGGCCCACCCACGAATGCTGCGCACACTGCAGGATGGCTTGAACGGAATAAGGCTAGACATGGAGAGACCAGCCGTCGCAAATAAGGAGCATAAAGTGGGCTTCGTTTTGAATCTGCAGTCTGCTTTCTAATTGAAGAACCTGAACTCTCAACCTTGAACTGTGAACCCAGAACCTCGAACCGCGAAGCTATTCGTATCGCAGCGCCACCATCGGATCCACTTTGGTCGCCCATCGAGCGGGAATGTAACAAGCGATCAACGCAACCACTCCGAGTAGCAGCGCGATGCCGGCAAACGTTGCGGGATCGGTCGCACTCACGCCAAACAAAAAGCTCGATATCACGCGCGTCACCGCGAAAGCCGCAACCAATCCTAAAGCCACGCCAATCGATATCAGCATCGTCCCTTGCTTCAAAACGAGCTTGACCACGTCGTCGGCTTGCGCGCCCATTGCCATTCGAATGCCGATCTCTCGCGTTCGCTCCGCCACTGAATAAGCCACCACCCCGTAGATCCCGATCGACGCAAGCGCGAGAGCGAGGCCCGCAAAAACCGCGAGCAAAACCATGTTGAACCGCGGCTCCGATACCGATCTCGAAACGAGCTGGTCCATCGTGCGGACGTCATACAGAGGGAGTTCGTTGTCGACTTCCTGAAGCTCGCGGCGGAAAGTGCTCGCCAGCGCCTGAGGATCTGTCTCCGTGCGGACGACGAAAGCTGCGGCGTTCAGAAGAAAGACCGGCGCCTGGGTATCGGGCATGTAGATCGCCAGCGGAGCATTCTTGGCGAACCCATTTTGGTGGACGTTAGCGACTACGCCAGCCACCGTGCACATGGGCTTGCTTCTGAATCCCAGGTGCAGCCGCTTGCCAATCGGGTTTTCCCCCGGCCAGAAGATCTCAGCCATATTCTCGCTGAGGATCACTACCTGAGCAGATTTGTCGGTGTCCGCATCGGTAAAGAAGCGACCCCTTACCAGCGGAATTCCCATCGCCCGGAAATAGCCGGTGCTGACGACGAGCTTGCTTGCGTTGACACCGGCGGCGGGGGGCGGCTGTCCTTCAATTGTAAAGTCCCCTCTCACACCCATATCGCCAAGCGGAAGCCCGAAGACCGCGCCGGCTGCGCGAACTCCCGGCACGTTCTGAAAACGCTCGATCGCCGTTCTGTAGAAGTTCGCCATAGCCGCGGGCTTCTCATACCTCGGAGGCAAGATCACGTTCATCGTAAGCAAGTTCCTGGGATCGAACCCCGGTTTGACTTCGATCAGTCGAATGAAGCTTTGAATCAACAATCCTGCTGAGATCAACAACACCATCGCGAGCGCGAACTCGGAAATCACAAGCGCGCTCCGAACCCGGCGCCTGCTTCTCGTTTCTGAAACCGAGCGCTCCCCTTCCTTGAGCGAACGGCTCAGATCGGTCTTCGATGAATGAAGCGCGGGAGCGAGTCCGAAGATGATCCCGCTTAAGAGCGACGCCGCAAGCGCAAAAGCCAGGACCACAACGTCGATTCCGATCGTCTCCGCGCGAGGCACACCTTCCGGCAGAAAGACCAGCAAGCCTTCCAGTCCCCACACGGCAAACAAAACACCAAGCGCTCCGCCGAACAGCGATAGGATCACGCTCTCGACCAGGAGCTGTAGAACTATTCGCCAGCGACTGGCGCCCAGGGCTCGGCGGATAGCCATTTCGCGCTGACGACTGGCGGCGCGGGCGAGCAACAAATTGGCGACGTTCGCACAAGCGATCAGCAGCACCAGGCTGACCGCTCCAAGAAGGACCAGCAGAACAGGCCGCGTACCAGCAACTACAAACTCCTGCAATGGAATCACGGTCAATTCGCTCTCAGCATCGCGCTTCGGGTGTCGCTCGGCCAGCCGGCGGAAAATGACACCTGCATCTTCCTGCGCTTGCTTCAGCGGAACGCCGGGCTTCAATCGAGCAACGACTTGATTGAAGGCGTTGGAGCAATCAGACGTCAGAACGAGCGGAGTCCACACTTCTGTTTGAGTCGGGAACTCGAACCCCGACGGCATCACTCCGATGACCGTGTGGCTCTTGCCGTCGAAGCGAACGAGTTTGCCGATGGCCGCCGGATCGGAGCCGAATCGTCGTTGCCAGAGCTTATGGCTTATCACCGCAACGCCTTCGTGATCGGGTTGGCCTTCTTCGGCAGTGAAGGTTCGTCCCATCGCTGGCTGGACACCAAGCAGCGAGAACAGATCAGCGTCAACCGACGAGGCTAGAACACGCTCCGGCTCGCTTCCGTCCGTGAGGTTGAAGAACTTTCGCTGATACGCCGCGATGTGACCGAAGGACTCGCTCTGAGCTTTCCAGTCGGGATAATCGGGGTCGCACACCGCCCACTGACCCGAAAACCCCATTTGCCGATTCGTCCCGTAGAAGAGCACGAGCCGGTCCGGGTCGGTGAATGGTAGTGGGCGAAGCAAGACAGCGTTAACGACACTGAAGATCGCAGTATTGGCGCCGATGCCCAGAGCGAGCGTCACTACCGCGATGGCTGTGAAGCCGGGCCGCTTTAGCAACAAGCGAAAGCCATAGCGCAAATCTTGCAGCAGGTTTTCCAAGCTTCACCTCCGAAGCGGCTGGCACTCATCAGTCGGGAGCCCGCGCATAGCTCACTGCGGTCGTTTCGGAATGCGCGACGAGTGGCCTGCAGCTTTGCTAGTTTTCGTCTCATTAACACCCTGCTTTAGAGACCGTGTCAAAACCGAATGATACCGACGGCAGTTTTTCCAATAGCCCAGGCGTTTACGCCTGGGTTGCGTGCATCGATGGATTAGGTTAGCCCCGTTCACGGGGCTTCCCACGCAGCTTTAGCTTTGAATGTCGAATTCCTGACACGAAGAATTGCCTGTAAGGCCAAACCAAAGCCCGGTGAACCGGGCTATCTGATCGGTCGGCACGCGTGACCCAGGCGTGAACACCTGGGCTAATGGAAAAACTGCCGTCGGTGTCCTTCAGGTTTTGACACGGTCTCTTTAAGCTGGGTGCTAATAAGAGCGCGTCCAATTCATCGATCTCCCCTGTCACGATTTCCTTCTTATCTTCTCCATCAGGTACCAAGACATGTAGCCCGCATACTTCTCCTGCAAATCCTTCCGTCGCCAATCCTGACCCGTAATAACTTTGCGGCAAGTCTCGGCTCCGCACTTACATTCCATCTCGTAAGTGTCATCATCGGTCGTCGCCCAATCGTGAGTCAGCTCTTCACCGGCTTGTATATCTCGCAACGCGACAAAAACGATCTGCCCTTGAACGCCGATATTCGGATCGCAGGAATGATTGCTGAAGATCATGCTGCCTTCTCTGTCTTCCTCATTAAGCGGACCAATAAAGGAACCTTCAGCGATTTGAATCTCGGCAGGGCCAAGCGACTCCGTCAACTGTTGTAGAGTCTGGCGATCGAAGATATGCCCTCCCTTGATACAGACAATCTCTCCCTTCGAGATCGGCTCAACCGCGAACAGCCCTCTTCCCTGAATTGAGCTTTCCTTCACCGACGCTTTTGGAGAAATGTAAGATAAGTTCGGCATAGGCGCTTTCGCGGTTCCGGGTTCTGGGTTCCGGGTCCAGGGTTCCGAGTTCAGGGTTCAGGGTTCCGGGTTCTTGTTGACAAAGGTTCTCTAACCCTGAACCACGAACCCGGACCGCGGAACCGCGAAGTTATCGATCAGTGTTTCTCCAGCCGGATCGAGCCGTCGCCTGTTCTCAAAGAAAGCAACTTGCCTCCCCCGTTGATCTGACCATGAACCTCTCTTTTTCCCTGGCGGCCCGATACCGTAACCGGCAAATCGAAATCAATGCTTCCGTCGTTGGTCTCCAGCTCGACATCCGCGGCGATCGTAACCGGCAGGCGCAAAGTCAAATTGCCGTCGCCTGTGTTCAGCCGCCAATTCGTTTCCAGCTTCGAGCCTTCGTTTGCCATCGCGTCAATGCCGCCGTCGCCCGTCTTTACGTCCAGCACATCGAAACGTCCGTTGACGTGAACACGACCATCGCCTGTTTCCGCGCGGAACGAGCCGTCGATCCCGCTCACGTCGATACGCCCGTCGCCCGTATGCAAGGTCAGGTCGCCTCGCACATTGCGCATATCGATATTGCCGTCGCCGGTGTTGGCTCGCAGCGTTCCTTGCAAATCCGACAGGTTGAGGTTGCCGTCACCGCTGTGCAAAAGGATGGTTCCTTTTACGCCTTGAACATCGACATTGCCGTCGCCAGTGTGCAAATCGAGATCGGCATCGCGCGGCACCTTGATTTCAATATCGACGCGCCGGTTGCGCCAGTTCATCTGAAACGCGTGGCGCGGGAAGCGCACTTCGATGTCGATCTGGTCGCCGGTTTGACGGTCGACGATGTTTATTCCGTCCCCGCCGATTTTCCAACCCTGGGTTGTGATTCGCGCAACGAGGGCCGCACAGTCGCAAGACGTCACGCGAATGTTCGCGTCGCTGGTTTCGACGCGCAGTTTGGCCGCGCGTTCGAGGTTGAAGCTTTTCGTCCATTCATCCGTTGAAGCGGATGGCAAGAACGCCAGAAACATCATACAAATGGTCAGAATCATAGATCACCTCTCCAAAGTTTCTTCACAATTATTACTATTCGTACCGCAAACGCCACCATCGGATCGACCCTCGCCGGATGGGAGCTTAAACCTGAGTCCTTCCCGGCCGGATCGGAAGCGTAGACCTCAGTCGCAACCACATAGTGGTTGCATGTTTATAGCCACCGGGGCCGCGCGAATCCTCACTCCTTTAGGAGTTGAATTGTGTTCCTCCGCTAACCAGGCACATTGAACTCCTAAAGGAGTTCTGGAGTTCTCGCGGTCTCTCGTCTCCCTTCTATAAACATTGAACTCATAAAGGAGTTCCGACCAGTTCCGCAATGTTCGAGCTCCAGAACACAGACTAAAGTCTATGCTACTCATATTTCAACGCGACCATCGGATCGACCTTCGCCGCTCGGCGAGCAGGCACGAAACAGGCTGCCAGAGCCACTCCTGCCAAGAGCACTGAAACCGCGACGAATGTGATCGGGTCAGTCGCCGTAACGCCAAACAACAAGCTCGACATCAACCTCGTCAACGCCAGTGCCGCAGCCAACCCCACTACAACACCAATCGACGCGAGCACAATCCCTTGCCCGACCACGAGCTTTAACACATCTTGCCGCTGAGCGCCCAGCGCAATGCGTAGCCCGATCTCACGCGTGCGCTGGGTGACCGAATACGACATCACGCCGTAGATTCCAACCGTCGCCAGAATCAAAGCCACCGCCGCGAAGACTCCGAACAGCGCGGTGTAGAGTCGCGGCTGCCAAACCGATCTGGACACGACCTCGGTCATCGGCATCACGCGAGTGACGGGTAGATCGGGATCAATCTCCCTCACTTGACCGCGCACGGCGGCGATCAGGTTTTCGGGCCGGCTGCCGGTTCGTATCGCCAGGCTCATGCCGCCGATGGGGATCTGAGGGAGAGTCAGATAAACAGTCTTCCGCGTTGAGGCGTTCAGGCGATCATGCTTCACTTCTCGAACGACGCCGACGATCGTATGCCAGGGCTCGTTGGCCTCCGGTGGTCCGAACCTGATCCGTTTGCCAAGCGGATTGTCGCCGGGCCAGTACTCGCGCGCAAGCCGCTCGTCGATGATCGTCACTTTGGGTGCGTCCCGCGTGTCGGTCTCGCTAAAGTCACGTCCACTCAGAATCGGAATTCCCATTGAACCGAAGTAGTTCGGAGTAATCACACTGTGATTGATCATCGGCGCTTCTCCAACCGACAACACCGGGCGCCCCTCGACAGTCAGGCTTCGACCCCAATTATTGCCACTCAAAGGCAAGCCCGAGACGGCGCCCGCGCTTTGGACACCGGGCAGCGCTCTGACGCGTTCCATCAACTGGCGAAAGAACGCGAGGCGCTTTTCCGGCTCGCGATACTTGGCTCCGGGCAGCCCGACATTCATTGTGAGCACGCCTTCGGGATTGAGCCCGGCGTCAACATTCTGCAAGCTTATGAAGCTGCGCATCATTAAACCCGCGCCAACCAGCAGTACCAGCGAGAGCGCAATTTCGGCAACTACCAGCAGGCTTCGCAGGCGATGACGCGGACCCCCCGCTGAACCGCGTCCGCCTTCTTTGAGTGTTTCGTTCAAGTCGGGGTTCGACGCTTGGATCGCGGGAACTGTTCCGAAGACAAAGCCCGTCAGCAGCGAGCACCCCGCTGTGAAGAAAAGCACTCGGGCGTCGAGATCGAATTTCATCCAGAACGGAATGTCGATCGGTATTGCTGCGAGCAACAGGTCCATTCCCCACAATGCCAACACCAATCCGATTGCTCCGCTTATCAAGCCGAGCAGCAAGCTCTCGGTGAGCAGTTGCCGGAAGATTCGCCTGCGATTCGCGCCAAGCGCTGCGCGAATCGCAATCTCTTTTTGTCGAGCCGTTGAGCGAGCGAGCAACAGGTTCGCGACATTCACACAGGCGATCAGCAATACAAACCCGACTACTCCGAGCAGAATGAGGAGCGCATTGCGATAGTCGCCCACCAGCCCCGCGCGCAAACTGGTGAGGCCCACACTCATCCCTTCGTTGGTGACCGGATTCTGCTCTTCGATATTCGCGGCGACGGTGGTCATCTCCGCTTGCGCCTGTTCGAGAGTTACTCCCGGTTTCAAGCGCGCAATTGCTTCCAAGCCGTGATCGTTACGCGTCCAGCTTTTTGTGTCGAGCGCCAAAGGACCCCATGCCTCTGCCACTTCGGGAAACTGGAAGCCGGGCGGCATAACGCCAATCACCGTCCGTGATCGATTATTGAGGAGGACCGTTTGACCGATGACGTTTGGATCGGACCCGAAGCGGCGTTGCCACAGGCCGTGGCTCAGAATAACAACCTGGTCGTGATCGGGCCGATCTTCATCGGCAGTGAAGGTCCGGCCTTGAATCGGGGCCACGCCTAATATCTCGAACAGCCCATGGGAAATGAACCCGCCCTTGAGCTGTTCGGGCTCCGCGCCGCCGGCTATCGCGAACCCGCCTGTGGTGTAAGCGGCGATGTCTTCGAAGACGTGATTCTGCTGGCGCCAATCAACAAAGTTCGGAAACGACACGCCCATCGAGGTGATTCCTCTCTTGAGCGCAGTCTCGTCCAGTAGAACCAGCCGCTCCCACTCGGGATAAGGAAGCGGCCTGAGCATGATTCCGTTAACAAAGCTGAATATGGTGCTAATGGCCCCGATGCCCAAAGATAGAGAAAGCACGGCGACTGAGGTTAAGCCGGGGCTCTTCCTTAGCATCCTCGCGCCGTACCTGGTGTCTTGCAACAGATCGTGAATCATAGCTCCCTCGTTCCTCTCAGATTGACAAATCGAGATTCGAAATTACCTACGGCCCTTTGCTCTTTGCCCTTTGCTCTCGGCTCTTTGCTATTCGTACCAAACGTCGTGCCATGTTCGCTGGCACTCGAAGGTTGTTGAAGAGTCGGGGTTTGGTATTGGGTCTCCGGGCGCGAGTACTTTGTCTAGTGCTCGCTTGCGGGACTCAAGATTCCCACTACCGCGAACACGGGCCCGGGCTGACTTGTCACGCTCCCTCTTCTACCACTGCTCTGCTGCTCTTTGCTTTGACTCCGGATTTCGAAAACTCTGCTAAATTTTGCCTAAGAATTACGTCCTTGAATAAGTAGGGCTTGCTCAAGACTGTTTATCCGAAAGGAGTCATCACATGTCACGACGAAATCTTTTGAATCCTGAACGTAACGAGATCTTGCTCCGAGTTGCTTGTTCTCCGGATAAGGAGGATCTTTTCGGGCGGATATCTCAACACTTTAACTCTCTTCAATTTGAAGTTAATGAAGAACTTCTCATCGTTGTCGAAGTTACACCGAAAGACAATCAGGAAATCGTTGAGTCTGCGCTGCAAGGCGAATTCTCAATACTTTGCCCCGACTCCACTATTTGGGCAGAAGAGATTGAAACCAACTGGCAGCATACACATCACTTGGAGGCTAGCCTCGTGGACGAGTTGGCTATATTTGCGGTCAGCCCGCTTGTCATTGCTATGCGTCCTTCGAGTGCTCAAAGATTGGGCTATCCCAAAAGGCCTATTGGGTGGAGTGAAATTCTGAGAGAGGCACAAGAGAATCCGGAGTTTCAGTGGGCGCACCCACACATAAGATCAACCGCAGGGCTGTTGACTGCTTTTGCAGAATTCTATGTTGCAGCAGGCCAGCCTGAACAGTTCTCCCAAGAGCACATCCAGACGACTGAAGCGATTAATTTCGTTAGACTACTTGAGCAGCGTGTACAGCAGTATGGACCATCTGAAAGAGAAATAATCTCGCATGCTTTTCGGGAAGGAGAATGGTGCATTGATGCATTTGTTGCCCAAGAGCGACTGGTTCTTTCATCATTTAGAGGAGTACCTGAACGTAACCGTCCCATCATAATTTATCCTAAAGAAGGCGCGGTATGGGTAGATCACCCACTCGTCCTTTTGTCGCATGAAGGAGTGTCCTCGACTATGCGAAGCGCCTACCGTACTTTTCGCGATTATCTGTTATCGGCCGATATTCAAAGCCTGTTCAACATCGAAGGCTTCCGGGCCGCTGGCCCGCATATGCGAAGCTATTTTTCTGCGCCTCCCATCAGTCCAATGCTTTCGGATAGATTGTATGTTTCCTCAGTACCTGTATTTCACTCTATATCAGCTCCTATTTTAGGTAGCGTAGCCAAGGAGTGGCTTACGGCTAAACATCGTGCTGCGGTGTACCTTTTGGCCGACACTTCAGGGAGTATGAGGGGAGAGAAACTAGAAAAGGCAAAGATGGGTCTACTAGCTTTCTTAAATGAGTTTGGTAGTCTCGAAGATGCTGTCGGGCTCATAACGTTCGACAAGAGCGTGGTCGAAGTCGTTCCAATCGGCCCTTTGTCTCGCAACCTGAGTACTTTGGAAGACGCGATCAGTAGATTGGCCGTCGATGGAAACACATCAATGCTAGACGCTGTCTCGATGGCTTATGACCGACTTCACCAGCGTTATGTTGACGACCCGATCCGGGCTATTGTAGTTATGACAGATGGATTGGAAAACGCTTCTCGAATCAGCGCCGAGCAACTGAAGAATGACATTATTCGTGGTAACAACGCCCAGTATCCAGTGGCAGTCTTCGGCCTCGCGTATGGTCAAGACGCTGACTTGCCGCTCCTGAACGATCTTTCTGGCATTACAGGCGGATCAGCTATGGAAGGCAATCCAGGTAATATTCAAATCTTGTATAGGAGAATGTCCACTTTTGTATGATGCTCAAAAGCGTTCTTTGGTTTAGATTTCGATGGCCTTGGCTGATTCCTTTGGGTGTTAGCTTGTTAATCACAGGCATCTGGCTCTATGAATCATTCTTGTATGAAACTGAGCGCATGACCGCCCGAGTAACCCTCCAGCATCCGGCTATAAAAGACCTAGAAATCTCCATACAGTATCCCACATCCTTAAGCTTTGATGATACGAGCAAAGACGCCAAGCCGTTGACTATTTTTTCACAGAGTAATCCTGGCTCTTCTTTAGATTTCATCTTTATTAATTTCAATGTGCCTATCGGCGTCATAGGATTCCTGGATCAGGACAGAAGCAGGGTGCCCGGTCGCATTAAGCTTGCCCTCAGACGTGAAAGTGTTCCGACAAGTATTTGGCTTGAGCCTGTTAATACATCTCTCTCCTCTTCTCTGCGTGACGTGCGCGTCGAAACTTCCATCATCTATTCCCAATCACCTGCTGGCGAAAGCAGCAGAGTTCCGACGCTGGATTTGGACATAAAACTAGAGCCACGCTGGCGGCGGATGATAAGAAAAGCGGCGCTTAGCGGCTTTGGGGCGGTCGCGCCTTTATCGCTTGTTGGGGTTTTGTTGAGCTTCTCTGCCCGCACATATCTAGCTCATAAGCGCATTCAACCAAAGTACCTCGACATGCAGAGTTTCAGATCCTCAAACAGGTGGGACCGTGCCGCTATCAAAGGCAGAGAAATTATTGAGATCGATCCTATATACGACGATATACAAAGGTTGTATAGAGAAACACGAGAAAGAGAGGAAGAGCAGAACAAGCGCCTTTCAGATTTATACATTCAAGCCAAAGGATTTCATGCGTCTCGAGCTTGGAGCGAAGCTAAACGGCTGCTAGAGAAAATTCGCGCAGAGAAGTATGACTACAATGATGAGATAGTAAACTTGTTGGGGGAGGTGGAGGGAAAGCTCAACGAAGCAAAAGAATTGGAGGAGCTATATGCAAGCGCGCGATCCGCGGAATTAGCGGATGATATTCAGAATGCAATAAGGAATCTGCGGCGAGTCATAGCAACCGATCCCGATTACGAGGACGCGCAAGCCCGGCTAAACAAGCTTGAGGCGTTTCTCTCTAGGAAGATCTCATCAGAGCCTCGTTTCATGCGGATGCTCTTATCAACGCCTCAAATAGGGCTAAACTATATTGCTACCTTTATGGATGAATCATCCGACATTATCTCTGAAAGATTATTAAAGCTTGCTCAAGACGAAAGCGTGACGGTAAGACGCAACACAGCAAAGTGCGTGAGTCAGATGAAGTCACCTGTCGCTAAAGCGGTCTTGCACAATTTGATCGAAGATCGTGACGAGCAAGTGCGCACCATAGCATATCGAGGCTTAATGCATCAACAGGCGGCGAGTGTGCTTATTGAACAACTATCAGACCCTGATAGCTGGCGTGAAGCTGGTGCAAGACTTATTGAGCTTGGAGAGGAAGCGGTTCAACCACTCATATCAGCCCTCTCAGACCGGTGGCCAATTTGGAAGCGCGCTGCTGCGATTCTTCTAGAGATGACAAATATAGCGCAAGAGGACTTGAGGGCGGCGCTGCATCATGATGACCCTTTGATAAGAGAGCGCGCATCACGGATTCTCGAAGGCGAAAGAGACGAAAGAGGTCCAAATGATGAGTAATCATCAGTACGCTCAAGCGGTATGAGAAAGCCACGCTCTGAAGCGCCGCGCGGTGTGGTCGCCAACCTTAGAACTCTGAGCCGCGTATGATCACTGCAACAATCACTGGAGAAGAAGTCCTCGTTGAGATTGCTGGAGAGGAAGCCGACATAATCGACGCTGGCGATGATTACTTGCTCGCAGAATGCGAGTTGAGCGATCTGGAAAAGGAATCCGCAGGCGACTTTCCTGAGGTGCTTCACCTTCAGATTCAAAGCGAGGACGGATTTGGAAGTTATTTCTTTCACGAGTTACTTCTCTCGCACCACGACGATGGCGTCAATCTAGACTTCGTTTGCCACACGCCCAACAAATACTGGGAAGGTCGTTTCGGATTGGCAACGTTTATCGAGGCGATCAGGGACCAAGTTCCGCATCTCGACAACTGGGAGGTCACGCAGGTTGAACTTGAGGATGATTGGAAGGGTATCACCCTTCGACGCGTCGTCGCTCGGGGCGTTCCACTTCACGCGAGCATTCTCAGTGCGGCGAAGGACCTGAAGCATCTTCTTCACACCGCGGAAGTGGCACTTTCGGGATTGCGGTGGACACGTGAGCATTTGACTGACGAGCGCTCATTTTGTCTAGAAGTACTTTACCCATTGCTTCGTCGGATGGGTTTTCTTTTTGTGCGATACACTCAGGGCAGGAAAGAATATGGGAAAGATTTTACATTCTCCGAAGCCACTGCCTTTGGGACCCTACGTCATTACGGTCTGCAGGCTAAGGCAGGCGACGTGAGTGGGGGCGTCAACGCGGCCATCGACGAGCTTCTGGGCCAGATAGCCGACGCATTTGCGATGCCGTATTTCGAACTTGGCTCGAAGGACCCTCACTATATCTCTACGTTTATCATCGCGATTAGCGGTTCGTTTACCGAAAACGCACGAGAGAAGATTGTGGAGAAGATGCCAAAGGGCCTTATCGGTTCCGTCTATTTCCTCGACCGAGAGCGCATCACAGAACTCGTCGAACGCTATTGGAACACTAAGGCAGCATAGGAACACTCGACTTGAGAGCCCAAAATCGGGCTCTGGAGGGAAACATGTTGAGCCCATCCCCGCGGCAGCGTCTCGACATCGCCAAGCGCCGTTATGCGGTTATCGCCGTGTTCGTTTTCACTTTTTCGGATGTCAGCATACCGAGGGTCAGGCCTGCAAAATTGCAATTCGCTCGGGCGGCGTCAGGCCAACAATTCCGCGATGAGATCCTGGAGAGTTTGGGTGCGGCCTTCGGGTTCGGGTTTCGGTTGCGGGCTCCAGAGCCATTTCCGGGTTCTTGATCCCAGGTTTCCGCGCGCGACCGAAGCTGTCCTCGCGCCGATTGCGCAATAGCCATGGATCGCGGTGCGACAAAGATCATCCTCACGCAATTATGCTTGAAATCATCCGCCAGCAGTGCTGATAATGAGAACGCAATGATGAACCCGGTCGAAATGAAAGTGAATTTACCTCCTAATCTTTCCGAGGATGAGGCGCGCATACTTTTCGCCATCAAGCTCTTCGAGGTTGGAAAAGTATCACTTGGACAAGCGGCAAAGATGGCAGGATTCTCAAAACGCGCTTTCATGGAGATACTCGGCAAATATCGCGTGCCCGTCTACAACTACTCTCCTGAAGAGCTGCGTGAGGAACTGGGCTTGTGAAGGAGCCGATAGTAACTGATAGCACTTGCCTGATCGGGCTTTGAGCGTATCGGCCATCTCGACCTACTCCCAGCTTTATTCGAGCCAATACAAATCCCGCCTGAGGTCAATCGAGAGTTCGGAGTCCAACTGCCATGGCTCACCGTAGAAACGCCTTCCGATTCGGCCCTCGTAGGTGCTTTGAAAATGTTGGTGGACCACGGCGAGGCAGAAGCTATCGCATTGGCCAGCGAGCGCGGATGGCGAGTGGTGCTTGATGATCGGCAGGCGCGCGTCATAGCCCGAAGCCTGGGTATTCAAATGATCGGAACAGTGGGTATTCTGCTACGGGCGAAACAATCTGGAGTCATTCCTCTCGTTAGACCTATCATCGACGCCCTCGAAGCAAGTGGCTTCTGGGTCAGCGGCGCTCTGCAGGAAGAGGCGCTACGGTTGGCGGGAGAATAACATCGGCGGTTACCCCCTCCACCGACCCTGTGTCGCTGGAGGTACGATTGGAAGGCTAGACGAGTGTGTGCAAGTCGGCTCCCTCCACCGACCCTGTGTCGGTGGAGGTACGATTGGAAGGCTATGCGCCGTGGACGGGACTTAAGGCTTAGCTGGAAGTCGCGACTCCACCGACGCGGGGTCGGTGGAGATAAGCCTGTCGAGCTGCCGGTCTAGCCTGTCAGTCGAGATCCCACCAACACAGGGTTGGTGGAGTTACGGCGACTTTTCATAGCATTAGTTTGTCAAGAAACTCGCGGGATCCTCAAGAGTTCGACTCCCAATCGCGAAGCAGGCCTTAAGTGCCGCAGAGATCGGCGGTCCTTCTTACTACAGCGCTTGGTCGTTGCAATATGCGGAGACAACGAGTCAAGGCGGGATCGAAATAAATTGAAATTAGTGCTTGACAATGCTACGTTCGTAGCAGTATGCTGCGAACGTAGCAGATACACCTTGACGGACAGACCTGGAGGACAACGATGGTTTCACCAACGCGTGAGAAGTTAAGCCGTCGCGAACGCGAGATTATGGACGCCCTTTTCGCGCTGGGAGACGGCGCGTCAGCCGAGGATGTCCGTGAACGGCTTTCCGACCCGCCCAGCTACTCAGCGGTAAGGGCGATGCTCGCGAAGCTCGAGGCAAAGGGTTTCATACGCCATCGCGAGGAGGGGTTGCGCTACGTCTACTCTCCTACGAAAACGCGGGCGGCTGCGCAACGTAACGCCATACGCAATCTCGTGCGAGTCTTCTTCGGTGGTTCACCGAGCCACACAGTAACGGCATTGCTGAAACATGAGACCTGGACCGACGACGAGCTCGACGCGTTGCGTGCCGAGATCGAACAGGTCCGCGAAAACAGGAGGCTACCATGATATCGACGATTAACGAGGCAGCGGTGGCATTGAGCCGTTGGGTCGAGCTGTCAATTCTTGGCAAGGCGACAATCATGCTGCTGATCGGTTTGACCGTGGTGAGGCTGGCTGGACGCGCGCGGGCATCCGTGCGCCATCTTCTGTTGACCGCGACGTTTGCCACGGTGTTCGCACTCCCGCTGATCGTATTGACTGCCCCGGAAGTTATGATAGGGGTTCCCGTCTCTCAAGCCGGCGAGTCCATCACGGCACCAAAGGCAGTCACGCCCTCAGATGCTCTCACACCGCCCCCGAGCAGCAACCTCCCGAGTCGAGCAACAGAGAGCGCCTCCTGGTCAGCCCTATCATGGATAACAATAATCCGCCTGGCGTGGATCGCCGGAGCAATGCTATTGCTCGCGCAGCTCGCCATCGATCTGTGGCGACTCTACCGAATTCGTCGTGACGGCCTGCCGTGGCCCGAGCGGCGTGACCTGATGCAATCGCTAATCACCGAATGCGGCATTCGCCGCCCCGTCGAGATCTTATTGCACGAGGGCATCCTGGCGCCTCTAACATACGGTGTGTGGCGACCCGCCATTTTGCTCCCGTACGAGGCATGCGAATGGAGCGAAGCTGACCTGCGTCGTGCGATAGTTCACGAGCTGGAGCACGTGCGACGCGGCGACTGGGCGATTCAATTGGCTGCTCGCGCGACATGCGTGTTCTATTGGTTCCACCCGTTGGTTTGGGTGGCCTTTCGGGGGCTGAGCCTGGAAGCCGAGCGCGCGTGCGACGACGCAGTGGTCCGGAGCGCGGAGCGTACCGAGTATGCCGAGCAGTTAGTGTTGCTTGCCGGGCGGCTATCGAAGGCACACGCTCAGCCGGCACTAGGCATGGCGAATCGCAGCGACTTGTCGACACGGGTCTCCGCGCTTCTAGACGGCAGTCAGCGGCGCGGCCGCGCGGGTCTGTTGGCGGCGGCGAGCGCGTTGAGCGTCGCGAGTCTTGTTGTGCTTGCAATCGCGCCGGTGCGCGCGGTGACGCTATCGAGGAAACCGACTGTGGCATCAGCTCAGGCACCAGGTTCGGAAACCAGGACGAGACAACAACGCGTTTCGTCGGCGCTCGACCGAAAGCTCATCGACGCGGCCGAAAGCGGCAACACCTCGGGCATTGACGACCTCCTCAGCGCAGGCGCGAATGTGAATTGCGCACTGGAGGGAGACGGTAGCCCTCTCATCATCTCGGCAGGCGAAGGCCATCTCGCAGCCGTTCGACTACTATTGGATCGTGGCGCCGATCCAAACCTATCGGTATCGGGCGACGGGAGTCCTCTGATTATGGCGGCGGGTGGCGGACACGTAGATGTCGTCTCGTTGCTGCTGGACCGGGGCGCCGATCCAAACATGCCGGTGCCGGGCGACGGGAACCCCCTGATTATGGCGGCGGGTGGCGGACACTTAGATGTCGTCTCGTTGCTGCTGGACCGGGGCGCAAGCATCGACCAGATCGTCCCCGGGGACGAGAACGCATTGATTCAGGCGAGCGAGACCGGACACCTGAAGGTCGTGAAGCTTCTCGTTGCCCGTGGTGCGGATGTCAATGCCCGAGCCGAGGCCACCAAGTGGAAGGGCAATCAGCCGATCAGCGAGTGGAGGACGCCACTCGGCATGGCTCGAAGGGGTGGCCACAAAGCAGTTGTTGACTTCCTGATCGCGTCAGGCGCCCGGGAATAGGGAGGCTCGCTGTTCGACAAAAATGCAGCGAAGGGTAAGACGCAGTCAGGGGAGTTCAAGGCCTGGGCGTTTTGTCTCTAATGAGTCTGGCGGCTGACAGCGTAGGGGCAGACGCGTGTCTTCCCATACGATGTGAAAACTCAAAGATAGCCGCATCGAAACCAACAGCGATACCATCGCGCTTTAGCCGATGGAGTTTCAACTTCAACCTAAGGATCGCCGCGATTGTTCGCTGGATACCATCGCGCTTTAGCCGATGGAGTTTCAACTTCAACCTAATCCACCGTGCAACTCTGAACTCTGAACTCTGAACCGTGAACCTGGAGGTGGAATGATAAATGGATTCCTGCAAGATCTGCGATACGGCGCCATCTCCTTGCGCCGCACGACCCCGCGCGCCAGCAGCAAACCGGCGACGTTGGCGCAAGCGATCAGCAGCACGAGGCCCACAACTGCCATGAGTAGTTTGAGCGGCGATGAGAATCGCTTCCGCAGAATCGAAATGCCTCGGCCGCCCGGCTCAAACTTGATGTGCTGCTCGCTGAAGGGCAAACCTTTGGTGGTTACCCCCGGCGGCGTGTTGGCCTCTTTGATCTGTTGCGCCAGCAGGTCCATTCCCGCTTCCGCCTGCACCTGACTGATGCCGTCCTTGATTCGTCCTAGCATCAATAGCCAGCGGTCCTGGCGATTCTCGATAAACTTCGATTGAGCAAGCTGTGGATGCATCAGCGCGGGAACCCAGATCTCGGTTGGCTTTTCGAGGATCATCCCGGTGAACTCGGGCGGGGCAATGCCGATCACCGTTAGAGGAAAGCCGTTAAGGGTGAGGGTCTGGCCGACCAGATTCGGATCTGCGCCGAAGCGTTTGTGCCAGAAGGCGTCGCTCACCACCACGACTGGCTGCGTGCCCGGCGTCCTGTCTTCTTCGGGAGAGAACGAGCGGCCGTGGGTGGTGTTGACACCGAGCACATCGAAATAATTAGCCGAGACATACTCGCTCTCCACCCTCTCGATCTGATCCCTGGCGTTCAACTCCAGCTGCGCCTTGGTGAAGGTAAGCAGGCCGGAAAGGACATTATTCTGCTCACGATAGTCATTGAAATCCGGGTAAGAGAATGCGTTGCTGACGAAGTGCGGGCTGACGCTCACGGAGTTGATCAGAACAAGCTGCTGAGGCTCTCTGACAGCGAGCGATCGGATCAGCAGCTTGTCTGTGACACTGAAGATGGCTGTGTTGGCGCCGATGCCCAGGGCGAGTGTGATCAGCACAATCAGAGAGAAGCCTGGTTTCTTCATCAGCACTCGCGCGCCGTAACGCAGGTCTTGCAACAACGTTTCCATCCTACCCTCCCAGTTCAGAGTTTTGGGTTCCGGGTTGAGGGTTTCAGGGTTCAGGGTTGAAGCGCACGCTTCAAACCTGAACTCTGAACCCTGCACCTATTCGTACCTCAACGCGATTATCGGGTCTACCTTTACCGCTTTGCTCCTTGCTCTTTGCCTTCGTGCTTTGCTCTTTGCCCGTTGGCACTCGATACCAACTGCCGTGCCAAATGGGCAGCGCTCGCAGACCATTGAAAAGACGGAAGTTGCGCAGAATAGCTGCCGAGCAGGTGATATCGGCGATGGCCGCTTGCGGGATCACACATTCCCATTCGCGCAAAAGGGCCTTCTGCCTTCTGCCTTCTGCCTTCTGACCTCTGACCTCTGCCTTCTGACCTCTGACCTCTGCCTTCTGACCTCTGACCTCTGCCTTCTGAC
>JBBPIH010000023.1:53680-60041 GCA_038040455.1 Acidobacteriota bacterium | reverse complement strand
CTCTGACTTCTGCCTTCTGACCTCTGACCTCTGCCTTCTGACCTCTGACTTCTGCTTTCCATCTTCGCTCTCCTTGATTACATCGGCATCAAGACGTAAGATCCCGTTCAGCATCTGCCTTCGCCTGTTGTGGTCTTACGAATTGTCCGTCGCGCCGGAGCGAAGTATGAATACTAAAGGAATCAAGTCATATACCTTCGTGGTTTGTCTTGCCCTGGTGGTTATTGCTCAAGGGCAAAACAATCAGGAAAGAGAAACCGTCATAAACGGAATTTCCATCGGCGAGATCAGGGACTATCGAACGATGTTCCGAGTCAACCAAAAGCCTATTGATATACTTGAGGAAACAAAAATGATGTGTGCCCCTCCTTCATTGGTGTATGGCCCGCACTATGATCCCGGCGTGGTTTATTACATCAATGAAATTGCACGGCAGGGAATAAGGACATACCCAGACAACAAACTGTTTCCGCTCGGATCAATCATCGTAAAAGAAAAACAGGAACGAAAGACAGAGGACAGTGTTCAGATCATCACAGTCATGAAAAAAGTCCGTTCAGGACGTAGCGAGAATTCCTGGGAATATAAAATGTACGACACGAAGAAATGGGAAGAGATAGACTTTTCCAAGCAGCGAGCTAATCGTTCAAACAGGACGTGTATCGAATGTCATCGGCCATATAAAGACAATGACTACGTTTCGGACAAAGGAATTAAACTGTTACTTGGGAAAGAATGACTAACACTCCTTGCAGAACTGCTATTCGTGCCGTAGCGCAACCATCGGATCCACTCTCGTTGCTCGCATCGCCGGAAGGTAACACGCCAGCAATGCCACTCCCGCCAGCAGCAGTGATGCGATTACAAACGTGGCCGGATCAGTCGCGCTCACTCCGAAGAGCAAGGTCTTCATCAATCGTGTCAATACCAACGCCGCCGCTAAGCCAATCGCCACCCCGATCAACGTCAGCGTCATACCTTGTCCAAGCACCAGCTTCAAGACGTCTGTCTTTTGCGCGCCCAACGCCATGCGAATGCCGATCTCGTGTGTGCGTGTTGACACCGCATAAGAGATAACGCCGTAGATCCCAATCGCGGCCAGTGCAAGCGCCAGCAATCCGAAACCGCCCAGGACCGATGCCGCGATGCGCGCCGGAAGCAGCGGCAGACTCATCTTTTCGACCAGCGTGGCGCTGGACATCGGAAGATGCGAATCCAATTCCTGGACTTCACGGCGAACGCCGGTGATCAATCTTTGCGGATCGCCGTCCGTTCGAACTATCACGCTCGTTGATCCAACGGCCGACTGCCACAGCGGGCGGCTCACGAACGGCTTCGGGTCTTCGCTCAAACCCGCGTACTTGCCATCTTGCACGACGCCGATGACCTGCGTCTTCGCGCCCTCAGGACTGCCCAGGCTGAAGCGTTTGCCGATGGGGTCTTCGCCAGCGAAGAAGCGGCGCGCAAAGGTTTCGTTGACGATAGCCACCCGCGGCGACTTCTCATCGTCCTGCTCGATGAAGTCGCGGCCTCGCAGGAGGCGCGTGCTCATGGCTTCGAAATATCCGGGGCTGACGCGATTGTACATCGCCGTCGGCGCGTTCGCGGCGCGCGGGGCGGCCTGGCCCTCGATGAAAACAGCGGCGCGTGAGAAGTGGAGATCAACGGGGACGAGATCGGCAATACCGGCGGACCGCGCACCGGGCAAGGCGCGCACACGCTCGATCAATCGCTTCTGAAACTCTTTGCCCTTCGCGCTTTCATACCCCTGCAACCGCAGATCGAACGCCACTTCAACGGCGTTCTGCGGATCGAAGCCGAGATTGATGTTTTGCGCCTGCTCGAGCGCGCGCATCATCAAGCCTCCACCCACGAGCAACACCAGCGATAATGCCATCTGCGAAACGATCAGACTGCTCTTCAACCACAAGCGCCGATGACTTCCGAATGAAGCTTCATCCTTCAACGCCGGCACCAGATCAGTCTTCGTGGCTTGAAGCGCCGGCAACAATCCGAACAGTACACCGGTCGCAAGCGAGAGCAGAAAGGTAAAGATGAACACGCGATAGTCAATGTGCAGGTCAATCGCCACCGGGACGTTGATCGGCAGCTTGAAAGCCATCACCAGATTTACGAACCAGAAGGCAGGCAGTAGTCCCAGCGCGCCGCCGGCAAAAGCCAGCAGCAAGCTTTCAGTCAGCAGTTGTCGCACGAGCCGGAAGCGGCTCGCTCCCAGCGCTAATCGCACGGCAATCTCGCGGCGGCGTTCGGCCGCGCGCGCCAAAAGTAGATTGGCGAGATTGATGCAGGCCAGCAGCAGAACAATCCCAACTACGGCCATCAACAATCCGGCAAATCCCAGCACCGGCCCTCGCATAGAGCTTCCGATCAAACCGGGAGGTGAAAGCGCGACTCGCTTGCCTTCATTGATGTCCGGATACTCGCGTTCGAGCTGCAGGGCAATCGAGTTGAGCGCCGTTTGCGCCTGGGCTATGGAGACGCCGGGCTTGAGACGGCCTTGCACAAAGATGTTTTCCACGCGCCTCTCGTTCAGCCAATTGTAGCCGGTTTCGATTTGCGCCTGCATCGCCATCGGGAAGAACAACTCCGGCGCCGAGATCACCTCAGTCCCGTAGAATCCCTGCGGCGCAACGCCGATGACCATGTAGCTGCGCCCATTCACGATCACATCTTTTCCGATGATGCTTTGGTCGCCGCCAAAACGCTGCTGCCAGCATTTGTAGCTCATCACAGCGATGGGATGTCCGCCCGGCGTTCGGTCATCGTCCGATGAAATCGCTCGCCCCAGCGCCGCTTCGACGCCCAGCACCTCAAAGTAATCGCCCGTCACCACGTAGCCCCACACCCGCTCGTTGATGCCGTCGTGGCTCAGACTCAACGGGGCGTAGCGGTAACCGATGAGGCCGGAAAACACTTCGTTGCGATCACGAAAATCTTTGTAGTTCGGATAGGAGAACGTGGCGAAAGCACGGCTCTCAGCGGTGTTGTTGAGCGCAACGAGTTGCTGCGGTTTTTCGATGGGAAGCGGACGGAGCAGTACGGTATTGATGAGGCTGAAGATCGCGGTGTTCGCTCCAGTGCCAAGCGCTAGAGAGAGCACGGCGATCAGCGTAAAGCCTTTGTGCTTGAACAACATTCGCACGCCGTAACGAAGATCCTGAAACATCTCATCCTCCCATCTTAGTAGACTGCCGATTGCCGATTGCCGATTTACAATTCATCAAAGGCTATCAACTTAAATCCACCATTCGCAATCCGGGTAGTGTCCTAATCTTGTGTTGATTGGCACTTGACCACAATACCGCTGATAACGAACGGTTTGTCCACACTCGGCGAAACGAAACTGTTAAAACAGTTCGGTCGCAACTCTGCGCCCGGCCCCACCTCACTGAAGTGAGGTGTTAATGAGAATTCCGGACGATAAGCCATTCGGTCCATCGACAGACGCACGGTGAGAGTATGTCTCTCGATATCACCTGTGCAAATCTAGCGCATCTCGGGCGCGAAGAGAGTTTCAGAAAGACCAACATAAGACTAGGACTCTACCACAATCCGCAATCAGCTCACTCGTGGCGCAGCGCGACCATCGGGTCTACTCTCGTTGCGCGTCGTGCAGGCAGATAGCACGCCACGAGCGACACGGCGACCAGAGCGGCGGTGATAGCGACAAACGCCACAGGATCGCGCGAGGGTAAGGTAGGAATCGCCGATTCCAGAAAGCGGGCGACGGCGTATGCGCCTCCGAAACCCAGCACCGCGCCGAGCAAACTGAGGCGGGCTCCCTTCCCCAGTACGAGCCACAAGACGTCCTTTCGGTTTGCACCGAGAGCCATACGAATCCCGATCTCGCCAGTGCGTTGCGCAACTGAGTATGCGGTCACGCCATAGATTCCGATGGCCGCCAGTGCCAGACCCAGCGCGGCAAACGCCCCAAGCAGGGAACCGAGCAGCGAGATGCTCCCAAGGCCTCCCTCTACCAGGCTGCTCGCGGTTCGAATCCTGTGCACTGGCTGGGTGGGATCGAGTTCAGCAGCAGCCGCGCGCAGAGGGCCCGCAAGCGCTTCCGGCGCCGCGGAAGTGCGCAATGCGATGGTCGCACCCCCCGGTTGCGATTGCGCCAGCGGACGAAAAGATTGAAACCTCGTGTATGGTTCGCCAAGGTTCGCAGGGAAATCCATGTCGTTCACTACTCCGACGACTTGCAGCCACCGGGGGTCCTGACCTGGTCTGCCGATCCGTTTGCCAATCGCGCTTTCACCCGGCCAGAAACGTTTCGCCGTCGTTTCGTTGATGATGATGACCCGAGTCCCGTCGGCGGTGTCGGCAGATGTGAAAGCGCGCCCTTCCAGCAGCCGGACGCCAAGAGTTTCGAAGTATTCCGAAGTCACCGGTTCGAAGAACACTTCGGGCCATTGCCCCGCCTCCGGCTCGGGCTGGCCTTCGACCTTAAAGGATCCGCTGCTATTGAACCCCCAAATCGGTTGCGACCCTGCAATAGCGGCGTGGGTGACACCGGGCAGCCCTTTGAGACGCTCTTCAAGCTTCTGGAAGAAGACTGTGCGCTGAGGTGGGTTCGAATAAGCGGCCCCCTGCAGGTTGATTTGCGCCATGAGCAGTCCGTCAACGCGCCAGCCAGGATCATGCTGAGCGAAACGTTGCAGCCCCCGAAGGAACAGACCCGCCCCGGTGAGGAGAACCAGCGCGAATGCGACTTCGCCGACAATCAGCGCGTTCCGCAAACGGTGCTGCGAACGGCCGGCAGTCGAGCCCCGCGCATTTTGTCTCAGCGCTTTATTGACATCCGCGCGCGAGGCGAACCACGCCGGGACTGTGCCAAAAACCAGTCCTGTCAGCACGGAACACAACAACGCAAAACCGAACACGCTTAAGTCGAGCGTCACTTGCGCGCCCGGCAAGTCGCTAAACAGACGACGGCTGATGAACTCGACGGCCCCCAGCGCAAGCAAGAGGCTGAGCGCACCGCCGAGCAGTGAGACAGCAAGGCTCTCGGTAAGCGATTGCCGAAGCAGCCGAGCGCGCCCGGCGCCTAGCGCGGCGCGGATGGCATACTCACGGATGCGCGCCGCCGTGCGCACAAGCTGTAGATTGGCGATGTTTGCGCAGGCGATGAGCAGCACGAAGCTCGCGAGGCCAAACGTGAACCACATAACCTTGCGGCCGATGTCGTCGGAGGTCGATCTCTGCAACGGTTCGAGGCGCAGGCTCTCGCCGGCGTTCTCCGGATGCTCGGCCGAGAGATTGGCCGCGAGCACCACCATCGCTTCGTTCGCCTGTTCGATCGACACGCCAGGCTTCAGGCGCCCAAGAGACCTCAGGTAGTTACTGCCGCGGCTTTGGCGCTGCTCGGCCGTAAACGCCAGCGGCCGCCACAGATCGATCGTCCCCCACAGCAACGGATGCTCGAAAGCGGGCGGCATTACACCGACCACGGTCACGTCCAGCCCATCGAGCTTCATCGAGCGCCCGAGGATGTTCGGATCACCGCCAAAACGGTTCATCCAGAAACGATCGCTCAGGACTACCACTCTGTCCGCGCCAGGCTCATGCTCTTCAGCGGTGAACAGGCGGCCTAAAGCCGGCTGGGCGCCCAGAGCAGGGAAGAAATCAGACGTGGCCGCGATGCCTTGCAGTCGCTCGGCCGGCTCTCCCGGGTCGGCGAGATTGGGACGAATCGAATTGAAGGCCGCCATATATTCGAAGACGCTGTTCTGCTCGCGGTGATCGAAGAAGTTACCTTGTGAGTGCGGCCAGCTTTGCGAGTGCGGCGAGGTGCGGAAGACACGCACGAGGCGGTCCGAAGCGGGATACGGAAGCGCGCGAAACAAATAGGTGTTCAGCACCGAAAACATTGCCGTGTTGGCCCCGATTCCCAAGGCGAGGGTAAGGATTGCGACGGCGGCGAAACCTGGATTCTTCAGCAGCATTCGCAGGCCATAGCGCAGGTCTTGCAACATTTCGTCCTCCAATCTGGAAGCTGATGGTCAATCGAGAGATGGACCCGAGTTGTTGGTGAGCCGAATCGGCAATTGGTTTCACTCGCGCGCTACGAGATGTTTGCCAGCGACACCCAAGCTTTGCTGACTGAGTGAGACTTCAAAGGATGAAGTCCCGAATCCCACCAACGCAGTTGGTGGATCGTTTATATTCAGCCTACATCGAGGCTGCTACACGGTTTTCTGGAATCCCACCAACCGCGTTGGTGGATTGTTCATACTCAGCCTACAGAAAGGCCGACCCACGCGTCCCCAAATTCCACCAACGCAGTTGGTGGATAGTTCATCATCAGCCTACAGAAAGGCCGACCCACGCGTCCCCAAAT
>JBBPIH010000023.1:0-53580 GCA_038040455.1 Acidobacteriota bacterium | reverse complement strand
TTGGTGGATAGTTCATCATCAGCCTACAGAAAGGCCGACCCACGCGTCCCCAAATTCCACCAACGCAGTTGGTGGATAGTTCATCATCAGCCTACAGAAAGGCCGACCCACGCGTCCCCAAATCCCACCAACGCAGTTGGTGGATAGTTCATACTCAGCCTACAGAAAGGCCGACCCACGCGTCCCCAAATTCCACCAACGCAGTTGGTGGATAGTTCATCATCAGCCTACAGAAAGGCCGACCCACGCGTCCCCAAATCCCACCAACGCAGTTGGTGGATAGTTCATACTCAGCCTACAGAAAGGCCGCCCCACGCGTCCCCAAATCCCACCAACGCAGTTGGTGGATTGTTCATACCCAGCCTACGATGCGGCGCTCACCCCGCAGATTATGGAATCCCACCAACCCAGTTGGTGGATTGTTCATACCCGACCTGCGGCAGCTCTATTGTCTTCGAGGTTCAGCTCTCGTATGCTCGCGCCATGCAGCTCGAGCCGTTGAAAGAAATCTCGTGGGCTTTCCAGCTTCACTACCACATCTGCTTCCGCACTCATCGCCGGAAGACTGTCTTCGATGATCAATTCCGAAGCGCTGCCCTCTCACAGGCGCTTACCGACTTGTGCAAGATAAACGACCTTCACCTGATCGAGAAGGACTGCCAGCCCCAGCACGTACAATTGGTGTTGAGCCTGCGCCCGAGTCAGCTAGTCTCAGACGCACTGAAGAGACTCAAAGGTCGAAGTTCAGCCGCGATATGTCAGGGATTCGGCCTCGCCCCACCGCTTTGGGCTCGTGGTTATCTGGCCCGTAGCGCCGGGCGTGTCAGAGTCCAAGCGGTGAAGCGCTACCTCGACAGTCAAGCTGAGCATCACGGCTACAGCAAGCGCGCGCTTCCTCCGGTATTTCGGTTCCGAGCTACAGAACCCGAGGTTCTCGCAACCGCGCACGCAAGCTTCGATCTGACTCACCACCTCGTGCTCGCTACCAGGTTCCGACGCGGAGTATTTGATTCGAAGACGGGCCAGGCTCTGGTCAGCTACTGGATTAAGGTCGCGGTCAGGCGCGGCTTCGCGGTTGATCAGGCTACCGTCCTACCGGATCATGTTCATCTACTTGTTCGAATCACACCAAAGATAAGTGTCGAACAAGTTGCGCTTTCTCTGATGAACAACGGTCAATACTTTGTGGCGAAGCACTTCCCACGCGCGCTTTTGGAGGCGAAGATAGATCAACTATGGCAGCCATCGGCTTACGGCGGAACGTGTGGAGAGTTGACGACCGCGCTGCTGAAGGCTTTCCTTAGGGGAGCGGACGTAGGCTGAGTATGAACAATCCACCAACTGCGTTGGTGGGATTTGGGGACGCATGCGGCGGCCTTTCTGTAGGCTGAGTATGAACAATCCACCAACTGCGTTGGTGCGATTTGGTTTTTCACTCGTGCCGCAACGCCACCAGCGGATCAACTTTGGTGGCCCGCCGGGCCGGCAGGTAGCAGGCCAACAGCGCGACGCCGGTCAGCAAAAGAACAATCGCCGTCAGGGTCAGCGGATCGGTCGTGCTGACGCCGAACAGCAAGCTCTTTAGCGTCCGCGTCAATGCGAACGACGCCACCACGCCAATTGCCGAACCAATCATCGCCAACTTCATTCCTTGCCCAACCACCATTTTCAAGACCTCGACCCTCGGCGCACCCAACGCCAGCCGGATGCCGATCTCATGGGTGCGTTGTGCGGCCGAATATGACACCACGCCATAAATGCCTACGGCAGCCAGGATCAGCGCCAGTGCGGCAAACAGGCCGAGCAGCATCAGATTCAACCGCTCAGGCGCGATGGAGTCGGCTCGAATCTGTTCCAATGTGCGCAGGTTGTAAATCGGCTGGTTTCCATCGAGGGCCTGTACTTGCTGCCGGGCAGTTTCGATCATCTGCCCCGACTCAAGCTGTGACTTGATGACCACTGCCATGTTGGAGAACGGAAACTGCAAATAGGAGAAGTAGCTCTGGACTCGATTCGATTCAGCGCTCAGCCTATCCATCTTCACGCGGCCCACGACGCCGACGACCGACAGCAATGGGGAGCCGGGATCTACACTTCCGAACCGGATGCGCTTGCCTACCGCGTTCTCATTCGGCCAGTAGCGCCGCGCGAACTCTTCGTCAATGATGATTGCGTTCAACCCGAGCACGCCCTGCGCCCCTTCATTGAGCCCGCTCAGATCGCGGCCCGCGAGGTGCTGCCGGTTGTCCTGCTCGGTGAAGTAGCGACCGGCTCGCAGCGGAATGCCCATCGTACGGAAGTAATCGGGGCTGACCAAACAGGCTTCCAGCAACGGTAGTTCGCTCGGCGGGGGAATAGGCCGGCCTTCGACGACAAACGAATTCCGCCAACTGCTACTGCCGAATGGCAACCCCGAAGCGAGGCCGACCGATTGCGCGCCGGGCAACGCGCTCAGCTTCTGGGTCAAATTGCTAAAGAAGTCGATTCGCTGTTCGAGCTTTGCATATTTTCTCTGCGGCAGCGAAAGACTGAACGACAGCAGATGATCGTAGTCGAAGCCCGGATCGACTTTGTTGAGTTGGTAGAAGCTGCGCAGCAGCAGCCCAGCTCCCACAAGCAGCACAAGCGCCATTGCCATCTCAGCGACGATCAATACGCTGCGCACCCTTTGCTTCCCGGCGCTCAGGCTGTGCCCTGCTTCCTTGAGCGTCCGCTGAAGCGAGGCTTTGCCCGTTTGCCAGGCCGGAGCCAGACCAAACAGTGTGCCGGTCAGAAGTGATGCTGCCGCGGCGAAGACCAGCACGCGGCCATCGAGACGGATTTCGCCGGCGCGCGGGAGGACAATGCCACCGCCTGCGAGGAGCAGCTTCACGCTCCATTGTGCAAGCAACAATCCGGCGCCGCCTCCGAGCAGAGCAAGCATCACGCTCTCAGTAAGCAATTGCCGAGTAAGCCTTGCGCGGCTTGCGCCCAACGCCGCGCGAATCGCCATTTCGCGTTTTCTCGCCGCCGCTCGCACGAGCAGCAGGCTTGCGACATTTGCGCAGGCTACCGCGAGCACGAAGCTTGCCGCGCCGAGCAACACCCACAACGCCCAGCCTACATCACCAACGATGTTTTCCAGCAGCGGCGTGAGCATCACGCGATGGTTGCGATTGGTGTCGGGGTATTGTTGTTCCAAACCGAGGGCGATGGCCTCGGTGTCGGCTCGCGCCTGTGCGATCGTCACGCCCGGCTTGAGTCGCGCGACGCCATACAGACCCGGATGATTGCCGCGGTGTTGCCAATCACGGCTCAATTGTCCGGCAGGAACCCACAACTCGACACGGGCCGGAAATTGAAACCCGGGGGGCATCACCCCAATCACCGTATAGCTTCGATCATTGAGCGTGATTGTCCGATCGAGGATGTTTGGATCGGTACCGAACCGTCGTTGCCACAACCCGTGACTCAGCACGACTACCGCCGCGCCGCTCCTCTGGTCTTCATCGCTGTTGAAGACGCGCCCCATCGCGGCGTTCACTCCCAACGCCGCAAACATATCAGCCGAAACCTGCCCGGTCAGCAGCCGTTCCGGCTCTCCGTCGCCGGTCAGGTTGTAGCTGTCGCGGTTGTAGACGCCGATGTGCTCAAAGACGCGATTCTGCGCGCGCCAGTCGAGGTAGTTCGGCCAGGCGACGAAGACTCTCTCCGCCTGCTGGGTGCGCTCATTGACAAACACCAGCCGTTCGGAATCGGGGTAAGGCAGCGGGCGCAGCAGCACCGCATCGACGACGCTGAAGATCGCGGTGTTCACGCCGATGCCCAGCGCGAGTGTGAGCACGGCAACGAACGTGAAGCCGGGGTTCTTCAGCAACATTCGCAAGCCATAGCGCAGGTCTTGAATCACCTCGTCCTCCCATCTCAGTTGTTGAAGCCAGAGCGCGTCCCAAAACGCGCCGAGACTGCGCCAGAGCAAATCGAGTTTGGTTCGCCAGTTGAGCTTGTCCCAATCGGCGAGCAGTGCTTCACGGTGCCGGAGTTCGGCTTGCCATTCCTGCTTCCAATCGGCACGCAAACGTCTCGGCACGATCACGCCGATGATCTGGATTAGCCGCAGGTGTGGCCTCATGCCGTGCTTCTTTTGATCTGAGATCAGCATCGATTCCTCAACGGTCCTTTACTCGTAGCGCAACGCGACCATCGGCTCGACGCGCGCTGCTTTTCTGTCGGGAAAGTAGGCCGCCAGCAC
Source organism: Acidobacteriota bacterium (assembly GCA_038040455.1). Classification (GTDB taxonomy): domain Bacteria; phylum Acidobacteriota; class Blastocatellia; order UBA7656; family UBA7656; genus Onstottus_A. The sequence goes on along the minus strand of JBBPIH010000023.1, from coordinate 49,349 downwards.
TGCGACCCTCAGTCTCACCCGTGCCGCAGCGCGACCATCGGATCTACTTTCGTCGCTCTCCGCGCTGGAATGTAGCAAGCGAACAGCGCAACGACTGTCAGGAGCAGCGCCACTCCGCCGAACGTCACCGGATCAGTTGCGCTCATCCCGAACAGCAAGCTGGAAAGCACGCGAGTCAGGGCGAACGCCGCCGGGAGTCCGGCGCACACCCCGATCACGACCGGGACCATGCCCTGGCTGACCATCAGCTTCAGCACGTTGCCCGCTTGGGCGCCGAGCGCCATGCGGATGCCGATCTCATGTGTGCGTTGGGTGACCGTGTATGACACCACACCATAGATCCCAACTGCCGCCAACACGAGCGCCACCCCCGCAAACACACCAAGCAGTATCGTCGGAAAGCGCCGCTGCGAAAGCGAATCGCCAAGCACCTGCTCAATCGTCCTGATGTTATTAACCGGCTGTTCCTTATCCATTTCCCAAACCGCCTGGCGCACGGCTGAAATTGGCCTGCGGGGATCACCCGCGGTGCGGACGACGATGCTCATATAGGCAAGCGGGCGTTGCGCGTGTGGAAGATAGAACTCCGGCTCCGCCGGTTGATCAAGAGACTGACTGACGCTGCCCACGACGCCGACGATCTCGTGAGGGCCGGGCAGGCTGCCTATCTTCAAACGCTTGCCAATCGGGTCCCCATCGGAGAAGTCGCGCCGCGCAAGGGCTTCGTTGATAAGCACCACTCGCGGAGCCTGCGCATTGTCTTGTATGGTGAAGTCACGTCCTTGCAGCAAGGGAATTTCCATCGCCTGGAAGTATTCAGGGCTGACCACACGGTAACCGCCCGAAGACTCATGCTCGGAGCCTCGACCTTCGACGGTGAAGTGTATGAAGAACCTCGCGGCCTGTGAGAGCGGGAGGGTATTGACCGCTCCGACAGACTGCACATCAGGCACGGCTTCGACACGCTCGATTAGTTGCTGATAAAAAGTTGCACGCCGCTGCGGCTGAGCATAGGTGGCTCGCGGGAGCCAGAGATTCAAGGTCAACACATTGGCCGGATTGAAGCCCGGCTTAGTCTCACGCAAACGGACAAAACTCTGAATGAGCAGGCCAGCCCCGACCAGCAGAACTAGCGACAGCGCGACTTCTGCGACAACCAGCAAGCGGCGGGAAAACGGCTTGCCCGAGGCTGAACTGTTCGCGTTTTCCTTGAGCCCCTGGCTCAAATCCTGCCTCGAAAAGCGAACCGCCGGGGCGAGGGCGAAAAGAACCCCGGTGAGCAAAGATACCGCCAGCGCAAACCCAAGCACCCAGCCGTCAATCCTGATCTCACCCGCGCGCGGAATGTACGCTGGACTGATTGCCACCAGCGCTTTGGTGCTCGAGACTGCCATCAGCAAGCCGACACCGCCACCCATCAATGCGAGTAGCAAGCTTTCGGTGAGCCATTGGCGCGCCAGCCGCCAACGAGTCGCACCCAATGCGCTGCGGATCGCGATCTCTTTCTGGCGATGGGCGGCGCGGGCCAGAAGCAGATTTGCAACGTTGGCGCATGCGATCAGCAGCAGAAATGCCACGGCTCCAAGCAGGATGAGCAATGCCGGTCGCAGGTCTCGGACGAACAGATCTATGATCGGCGCTAGTTGAATTCGGTCCCGATCCTGCGATTTGGCAGAGACGTGTTGCAACCTGTGGAAAACGATATCCATCTGCGCTTGCGCTTGAGCGAGAGTAAAGTCGGGCTTAATGCGCCCGATGACCTCGAAAAAATCCATCGCTTCCGACGACAGCACACTGTCGCCATAAGTCAGCGGGATCCACAACTCGGTTTTCGCGGGAAATTGTGGGAACTGAAAATCGGCCGGCATGATACCGATGACTGTGAAGCGATAGCCGTTTAACGTCAGGCTCTGACCAGGCAGCTGCGGGTCCGCGCCAAACCGCCGCTTCCATAAGCCGTCGCTCAAAACTGCGACGCGGTTCTTGCCAGCCTGCTCCTCTTCGGCAGAGAATGCACGGCCCAGAGCGGGATACTTGCCGACGGCCGGAAAAAAGCTTGCGGTCACCGGCATGGTCAGGATGCGCTCGGGCTCGCCGCCCTCCGAGAGATTCACGCTGCCCTGACTGTAGGCGGCAACATGCTCGAAGACCTGGTTCTGTTCCTTCCAGCTCAAGAAGCCGCCGGGCGAGTCCGGACCAAGATCGAGCAACGAAGAAGCACCCTTCACCATCACCACGCGGTCCGGCTCCGCGAATGGCGGCGGCCGCAGCAACACGGCCTGCACGACGCTGAAGATGGCGGTGTTCGCCCCAATGCCGAGCGCGAGGGTGATGATGGCAACAGTGGTGAAGGCAGGATTCTTGAAAAGCATCCGCACGCCATAACGCAAGTCTTGAAACATCTCATCCTCCAATCGTTGTGGCTGTAGCCAGAGCGCATCCCAAAACGCGCCCACGCTGCGGCGCAGCAGATCAAGTTTGGTTTTCCAGTTGAGCTTGTCCCATTCGGCCAGCATCTCTTCGCGGTAACGCAGCTCCGCCTCCCACTCCTGCCGCCAGTCGGCTCGCAAGCGGCGCGGAACGATCACGCCGATGAGGCGGATCAGCCGGAACGGAAACTTGAAGAACTTCGCGTGGCGTGCAGGCATTGGGCAATACTATTCGCACCGCAGTGCGGTCATTGGATCAACTTTGGTCGCTCGGCGCGCGGGCAAATAACAAGCCGCGAGCGCCACGACGATGAGCGTCAACGCAATCACGGCAAACGTCACCGGGTCGGTTGCGCTCACGCCAAAAAGCAAGGTCGAGATCAAGCGTGTCAAAGCAAAGGCGGCTGCTAAACCCGCGGCCACTCCCATCAGGATCAGCAACAGACCCTGGCCGACGATCATTCGCAAGATGCGTTGCGGTTCAGCGCCCAGCGCCACGCGAATGCCGATCTCGCGCGTGCGTTGGCTTACCGCATAGGACATCACGCCGTACAAACCGATGGCGGCGAGAATCACCGCCACGCCTGCGAACAGTGCGAGCAGCAGTGTGTAGAAACGCGGTTGCGCGATGGACTCTGAAACCACCTCCTCCAAGGTGCGAACGCGCGTGATGGGCGCATATTGGTCCACCTCGCGAATGCGGCTGCGTAACGCGGGAATCAGAGTTGACGGCTCGCCGACTGAGCGAGCGACGATGTTCATAAAGCCGACTTCGTACTGTCGAAATGAGAGGTAAAGATTCGGCTGCGTCTCTTTGTCGAGGCCGATTTGTTTGATGTCGGCCACAACGCCGACGATCTCAAAAGGCTTGTCCTGCTCGCTAATCAAACTGATGCGCTGGCCTATGGGGCTTCCGTCCGGAAAATAACGCCGCGCCATCGCCTCATTGATGATGGCCACCCTGGGCTTGCTTTCGCCGTCGTGCTCAGTGAAGAAGCGGCCCTGTTTAAGTGCAGTGCCGACGACGCGGAAGTAATCGGGGCTGATGACCGTGACGTGAGCAGGTTGAGCATCAGTGCTCGCTGGCGCGGGACGGCCCGCGATGAGGATGGGGCTGGTCATAAGAAAGCCGCCGAGCGGCGCGCCCGTCACCACCGCAGACGAGATGACCCCGGAAGTGGTGTTGATCGAATCAAGCATCTGCTGGTAGTAATCGTTGGTGCGTTGGCCTTGCGGGAAACGATTGAATGCGGGCGCAATGGTCAACTCGATGGCATGCGTGGGATCGAAGCCCAGCTCGACCTGCCGCAGCTTGACGAAGCTCTTGAGCATCAAGCCCGCGCCGGCGAGCAGCACGAGCGCGAGCGCCGTTTGGGCCACCACCAGCAAGCCGCGCAGACCATTGCCGCGAAACCGCTGTCCGCTGGAAGCCGCTTGCGCCCCGCCCTCTTTGAGCGCGCGATTCAAGTCAGGCTTCGACAGTTGCAGCGCGGGAGCCAAACCGAAGAGCAAGCCGACCAGCAGCGAGACGGCGAACGTGAAGCCCAGCACGCGGCCATCGATGCTAACTTGATTCAAACGAGGAATGTTGGGCGGATTGAGGGCGATCAAAGCTTGCACACCCCAGCGCGCGAGCAACAATCCGCACGCGCCGCCCAAAGCGGCGAGCAGCGTGCTTTCCGTAAGCATCTGCCGGATCAATCGCCATCGTCCCGCGCCGAGAGCCGCGCGCACAGCGATCTCTTTTTGCCTCGCGGCGGCGCGCGCTAGCAAGAGGTTCGCGACGTTAGCGCACGCAATCAAGAGCACGAATCCAACCGCGCCGAGCAGCACCATCAGCGCCAAACGAACTTTGCCCACCACCGAATCGTGCAGTGGCAGTATCTCGATACGCGAACCTTTGTATGCTTCGGGGTATTGCTGCTGCAGCCCTTCGTTGGCGAGATTTAATTCGGCTGCTGCCTGTTTGAATGTGGCTCCGGGCTTGAGCCGCGCAATCACGCTGAGATACCTCATACCATGCCTCACTTGAATGTGGAGATCAAGAGGCTTCCAGAACTCGCTCTTTCCGGGAAATGACACGTCAGGCGGCATTACACCGACGACGGTATAGCTGTTGGTGTGATCCATGGTGATCGTGCGCCCAATGATCGCCGGGTCTGCGCCAAAGCGCCGTTGCCATAGTTGATGGCTAAGCAACAGCACGAGATCCTTACCTGGCTGAGTTTCTTCCGACAAAAAGTTGCGGCCCAGAATCGGCTGAAAGCCGAGCAGTGGAAAGTAATCGGCACTTACCCTGGCGCCAGCCACTTGCTCGGGCTCGAAGTCACCGGTGAAGACCGAGCCAGTTTGAAAATAGGCGGCGATGCCATCGAACGATTGCGCTTGATTGCGCCATTCAATGACGTCGTCAGGAGCGATTAGGATCTCGTGTTGATTGGCTTGCGGTTTGTCGTGCCACAAGCGCACCAGCCGCTCCGGTTCGTGAAACGGCAGCGGGCGCAGTACCACGCCATTGACGACACTGAAAATCGCGCTGTTGGCTCCGATGCCGATGGCCAGCGAGAGGACCGCGGTGATCGTGAAGCCCGGTTTCTTAAGCAGCATTCGCACGCCATAACGCAGGTCTTGAATCATCTCATCCTCCCATCGATACGATTGCAGCCAGAGCGCATCCCAGAAGGCTCCGACGCTGCGAAGGAGCAAATCGAGTTTGGTCCGCCAAGCGAGCCGGTCCCACTCATCCAGCAGATGCTCACGATGCTGTAGCTCCGCTTCCCACTCCTGCTTCCAATCGTCGCGCAGCCGCCGCGGCACGATCACGCCGATCAGCGCTATCAACCAGAGCCAGAAACGAAACATGGTTGTTCGAGTCGAACGAGCCATCGGTTTCACTCGTGCCGCAACGCAATCATCGGATCGACTTTCGTTGCTCGCCGGGCCGGCAGGTAACACGCCAGTAATGCGGTGAGCATCAGAATGACGGCGACCACAACGTACGTGAGCGGGTCCGTCAGGCTAACGTCGAAAACCAGACTGGTGAGCGCGCGTGTCAAGGCGATTGAAGCCACTACTCCTAGGATCACTCCTGTAACCACTCCCGCCATCCCCTGCCCAATGACCAGCCGTGCGATGTCGCGAGTCTCCGCGCCAAGCGCGATCCGGACACCAATTTCATAGGTTCGCTGGGTAGTCGTATACGAAACGACTCCGTAGATGCCGGTCGCCCCGAGAGCCAGGGAAATGAAAGCGAAGATCGTCAGCACCGTCGAATAAAACCTCGTGTCCGCGGTTGCCGCTGCAACGATCTCATCCATCGTCGAGACGTTCTCAACAGGCTGATCTCTATCTTCGGCCCAGACGGCTTGCTTGACTGCTCCAGCCAGACTTAGCGGATCGCCTGCCGTCCGCACGACGAGACAGACAGGATCCATCGGAGTTTGGTTCATCGCCTCATAGATGGCGGGCTCGCCCGGTTTGCGCGGCCCGGCGTGTCTGTCGTCCCCAACGACTCCGACGATTTCCGCTTCGCGCTTCGTGATCTTGATACGTTTTCCGAGAGGATCCTCCGAGGGAAAGAATGCGCGGGCGAAACTCTCGCTCACCACCGCGACTTCGGGCGTAGCGGGGATGTCATATTCAGTGAACGATCTTCCCTTCAACAGCGGAATACCCATCGTCTCGAAATAGCCAGGACTGACCACGCGCCATCGCGCGGCGAGCGAGGGAAGGTCTTGAGAAGCAGGCTGCCCCGCAAGATCAAAGCGCACTGTGTAATCAACACCGCGCATCGGCACGGACGTAGTGGATGCGGCGCTGACCACTCCGGGCAGCGCCCGGATGCGGTCGAGCACGCGGCCCGCGAACACCGCCTGTTGCTGTTCTTCCGGCAGCTTGTAGCGGGGAATAGTGAACTGCATAGTCAGCAGGTGGGCGGCTTGAACACCAGGTTCGACCCGGTCCAGCAGCCAAAGACTCTTGATCATCAATCCCGCGCCGGCGAGCAGGACCAGCGACAGGGCGGCTTCCAGAACAACAATGAATGAGCGAAGTCTTCGCGCACGAGTGCTCGCCGTAACGTTCTGCCCCGCTGATTTGAGCGCTCCAGCGAGCGACGCTTTGGAACTTTGCAATGCGGGCAGCAATCCAAAAACAATTCCGGTGAGGAACGTCAGCGACATCGTGAACGCAAGAACCCAGCGATCGATGGCGATCGAGTCGCCGCGAGCGACGCTCGCTGGAATCAGGCTCACGAGAAAACCTTTTGCCCAGACTGTCAGCAAAATTCCAAGCGCGCCTCCAAGCAGCGCGAGCAGCATGCTTTCGGTGAGCAACTGGCGCACGATGCGCCATCGGCTGGCCCCGAGCGCGGCGCGGATGGAAATCTCTCTCGATCTCTCGAGTGCCCGCGAGAGAAGCAGATTGCCGGCGTTCAAACACGCGATCAGCAGCACGAACGCGACCGCGACCGCGAGAATGAGCAGGGGCGCACGGTTCTTTCCGAAAATGTCTTCATGGAGTGAAACCACGGAGACGTCTGACTGGCGGTCGGTCTCCGGATACTGCTGTTCAAGCAGGCGAGCAAGCAGTTGCATCGCCTCTTGAGCCTGCGCAAGCGTCACGCCAGGTTTGAGACGCGCGATCACTTTGTATGCAACTTCGCCGCGATTGTTTCTCGCGCTCGCTCCAAACTCGATCGGTGTCCAGAGATCGGCGCCTCGCGGATAGCTGAGCTTCACGTCTGGAGGCATGACACCGACGATCGTGCGAATGACATTGTTGACCTTGATTGTCTTGCCAATGATTTCCGGATCTGAAGCGAAACCGCTCTTCCAAAGGTCGTCGCTCAAGATGGCCACCGGCTGCTGGCCGGGCTCTTCTTCTTCAGGAAGAAACGTGCGGCCTTTCGCTGCTCTCACACCGAGCACGGAAAAGATATTCACAGATACGCGAACGCCAAAAATCCGCTCGGGAGTGTCCCCGCCTGACAGAAAGAATCTTGGCCGGTGTGAGATCGACGCATCTTCGTACGCCGCTACGTCCTCGAACACGTTGTTGCGTTCGCGCCAGTCGAGAAAGACTGCGGGAGCGGCCGGAAACGGCAAGCTGCTGCTTCCTCTTCTCAGGCTCCATAGCGCCACCAACCGGTCCGGCGCGCGGTAAGGCAGCGGTTTGAGCATCACCGAATAGACGACACTGAAAACCGCTGTGTTGGCGCCTATACCCAAACCGAGCATAAGCACTGCCACTACCGTAAAGGCCGGGTGCTTCGCAAGCATTCGGATCCCATACCGAAGGTCTTGCCACAGTGGTTGGATCATCGGTTCCTCCTCGGGCTATTCATAACGCAGCGCGATCATTGGATCCACCTTCGTCGCTCTGCGCGCAGGGAAGTAACAGGCGAGCAGCGCGACGCTGATCAACAAGAGCGAAACGGCGGCGAACGTCAACGGGTCCGTCGCTTTCACCCCGAACAGAAAACTTTTCAGCAACCGCGTCAGCCCCGCCGATGCGAGCAAGCCAAGCACTACCCCGCCGATCGCGAGCGACATGCCTTGCCCCACCACAAGCTTCAACACATCGCCGTTTTGCGCGCCCAGCGCCATCCGTAGACCGATCTCGTGTGTGCGCTGCGCCACGCTGTAAGCCATCACGCCGTAGATGCCGACCGCCGCCAATAACAGCCCCAACCCGGCGAACAAGCTCAGCAGCGACAGATTGAATCGCTGCGGCGCAATTGAGCTGCCAACCAGCTGTTCCAGTGAGCGCAGATTTTTGACCGGTGCGGTCGAATCAAGCTGGCGCATCTCGTCCTGAATCGCCCCGCTCAGCAGCAACGGATCGCCCGCCGTGCGCAGGAGAAAGCTGGCTTGCTGCGCTACCTGCCGCACACCCTCAGCTGTCTGGGTTAACGGGATGAAAACGGTCACGGGCGCGGCTTCGCTCAGGCTGCGCTGCTTCGTCTCGTTGACAACGCCCACGACCCGTCGCAGCGCCGGGTCGCCGTATTCACACGCAACGCACAGTTGCTGTCCGATCGGCTCAACGTTAGCGAAGTTCCGTCGCGCGAACGCTTCATTGACGATGACAACAGGTTCTGCACCAGCCGTATCGCCTTCATTGAAGGGCCTGCCCTGCCGCACAGCCATCTTGATCACGCGGAAATAGTCGGGCGAGATCAGGCGATACTCCGTTGAGCCGGACCAATCGCTTTGACCTGCCAGCCGATAAGGCAGGTTGAACCACCTGTCAAACGGCAATTTGTTGGTCAGCGCGGCGGATTCGACGCCGGGAAGTTTGCCGACTCCTTCCAGCGCGCGGCTATAGAGATCCTTCAACTTCGCGACCTTGTCATATTTCCTGGCCGGCGGCGCAATCTCGAACGTCAGCACGTTGTGCGCGTCGAAGCCTGGTTCGACGGCGCGCAGATTGGCGAAGGTCCGCAGCAACAACCCTGCGCCAACCGTCAGCGTCAACGCCAACGCGACTTCGACAACTACCAGCATGCTGCGCAAAGGCCCTCGCGCCGCGGAAGCTCCGGTCTTACCCCCGCCTTCTTTGAGCGCGCGATTCACATCCACCCGCAGTGTCTGCAGTGCCGGAACCAGACTAAAAACGATGCCGGTCAGCAGGCTCGCCGCCATTGCAAACGCCAACACACGGCCATCCAAATCAATTTCGCCGGCTCGCGGCAGCATGCCTGCGGGAACCAGCGCCAGCATTGCCTTCATTCCCCAGAGCGAAAGAAGCAGCCCCACGGCTCCGCCCAGCAGCGCCAGAACCGCACCTTCGGTCAGCAGTTGGCGCATCAAGCGGCCGCCGCCTGCGCCCAGAGCCACCCGAATCGCCATCTCTTTCCGCCGCGCTGTAGCGCGCGTCAATTGAAGGTTAGCGATGTTGACGCAGGCAATCAGCAATATGAAGCTGACTGCGCCAAGCAAAATCCACAGGAGCTCTCGAATGCTGCGCGTCATACTCGCCCGCCAGCTTGTCGCGCCGAAGATTTCGTTCTGTTGCACCGAGCGCGGATGAGCGGCCTGGAACTGGTCAAACAGCTGCTTCAATTCCGAACCCGCCTCGTCTGGTGTGACGCCCTGCTTCAACCGTCCGAGGACGGTCCAGTTGTGCCCTTCATTCTGACGCGCCGGGTCGACACGCATCGGCATAAAGACATCCTGCGGCCCGAAGTATTCAAAGCCGGACGGCATAATCCCGACAACCGTGCGAGTAAGGTCGTTGAGCGTGATCGTTTTTCCGATCAGGTCGATGTCAGCGCCAAAGCTCCGCCGCCAAAACGCATCACCCAGGATCACAACGCGCTCACCAGCCGGGCTGTCCTCTTCGCCGGTAAAGCCGCGTCCGTTGGCCGGGTTTACGCCAAGCGCCCGGAAGAAATGCTCGGTGATGTGTATCCCTCGAAGGGATTCGACCTGGCTCTCACCAGGCGGCTGGTATTCTGATCGGGCGCCGGTCGTCGCCGTGATTGCTTCGAATGATTGAGCGTGGTCGCGAAGGAAGACAAACTTCTGCTCGCTGAGCGCGGAGACTTCGTCGCTGCCGATGAACGCTCGCCCGGCCTCCATCAACCTTTCCGATTCGGGGTAAGGCAGCGGACGCAACAACACCGCATTGACCACGCTGAAGATCGCCGTGTTCGCCCCGATTCCCAGCGCGAGCGTAAGCACGGCCACCACGGTGAAGGCTTTATTCTTGAGCAGCATTCGCACGGAGTAACGCAGGTCTTGAAACATCTCATCCTCCAATCGTAGTTGCTGCAACCAGAGCGCGTCCCAAAACGCGCCGAGACCGCGCCAGAACAAATCGAGTTTGGATTGCCAGTTGAGCTTGTCCCAATCGGCGAGCAATGCTTCGCGATGTCGCAGCTCGGCTTGCCATTCCTGCTTCCAATCGGCACGCAGACGGCGCGGAACGATCAGGCCGATGACTTTGATCAGCCAGAGCCAGAAACGAAACCTCGTTGTTTCAGTTAAATCGGCCATCGGTTTCATTCGTGTCGCGCGGCAACCAACGGGTCAACCTTTGTAGCTCTCCGGGCAGGGATGTAACACGCGAATAACGCCACCATTGCAAGCAACAGCGAAACGCCGATAAACGTAAACGGATCAGTCGCGCTCACGCCATAAAGCAGACTTACGAGCATCCGCGTCGCTGCCCAGGATCCGGCCAATCCGAGGGCGAGACCGATAAACGTGAGTTTGATACCCTGTTTCATCACCAGCTTGAGCACATCGCTGGTCTGTGCACCCAGCGCCATGCGAATGCCGATCTCGTGGGTGCGCTGGATAACTAAGTAGGAAATCACACCGTAGACGCCGACCGCCGCCAACACGAGCGCGATCAGCGCGAAGCCGCCCAGGAGGAGCAGGTTGAAGCGCCGCGCGGCCACCGAGGCGGTCAACCGATCTTCCATCGTCATCACCTCGTATAGCGGCAGCGCCGGGTCCACCGCATGCACCGCGTCTCGCACGGCGGGAACAAGGCTGAGCGGGTCAATCAGGCTGCGGATAGCCAGTGCCATCTGCCCGGGCGGGGCTTGCCGGTAACTCAGGTACGCCGCCGGCTTGACCTCTTTATCCAATCCCTGATGCCGCACGTCGCCAACTACGCCGACAACGGTGGTCCAGGGCGCGCCCGCGCCTGGTACGAAGAGCCGTTTCCCCAGCGGATCTTCGTCGGGGAATAGCCGGCGCACGAGCGCCTCGCTTACAACCACCACCCGCGTCGCGCCACCGTTATCCCCGTCATTGAATACCCGGCCGGCACGCAGCGGGATGTTCATTACACGAAAGTAATCGGGGTTGACCGCTCCGATTGGCACCGGTGGCTCGTTCATATTCACCGGTTGCGGGCGGCCTTCAACACGCAGCCAGCCGCCCAGGTGGTAGTCAGTCAGCGGCAGGTGGCTGATCGCGCCAACGGCCTCGACCCCGGGCAGGGCGGCCAGACGCTCGAGCGTCTGCTCGTAAAACTGCGCTCGCAGCGGCCTCTGGGAATAGCGCGGCGGCAGCGAAAGACGCGCCGTCAGCACGCGCTCGGCGCGATAGCCCGGATCAATACTGAGCAGCTTGACGAAGCTCCTGACCAGCAAACCCGCGCCCACTAGCAGCACGAGAGCCAAAGCGACCTCGGTCACTGTCAGGACGCCGCGTGCTCGCCCGCCGCGAACACTTCCTCGCCCCCCCTCCTTCAGCGCGGAGTTGAGCTCCAGGCGTGTGAACTGCAGCGCTGGCAACAGCCCGAAGACCAGCGCCGTGAGCAGCGTGACGAGCAACGTGAAGCCGAGCACAGTTGGGTCAAGCGCGATGTCGTTGAGCCGCGCCACGACGCCGATTGATTCCGCCGGGCGTAAAGCCGCGAGCGCGCGAGTCAGCAGGTAAGCCAACAGCAGCCCCACGACCGCGCCGCCTCCCGCCAGCAGCACGCTCTCGGTCAACAATTGACGAACCAAACGGAGCCGGCTCGCGCCAAGCGCCGAGCGCACGGCCAGTTCCTTCTGCCGGGCCGCGGCCCGCGCCAGCGTTAAATTGGCTACATTGGCGCAGGCGATCAACAGAATCAAGCCGACTGCACCGAACAGCACCAGCAGCGCGCGCTGTGCGCCGCCCAGCAACTCTTCCTGCAACGCCGTAAGCCGCACCTGACCCTCGAAGCGCGGCATCGCCGCCGGCTTGACCTGCTCATAGCTTTGGGTGATCGTCTCCAATTCGGCGCGGGCCTGCTCACGGGTGACGCCGGATTTGAGCCGCGCGATCACTTGGAGCATGGAGATCTGTTGATTGCCGTGCTCCTGCAGAGGGTCCAGGGCAAGTGGCGCCCACAGCTCGAACGGCCGGAAGTAGCGGAAGCCCGCTGGCAGCACCCCCACCACCGTGTAGGCAGCGTCGTCTAGCGTGATCGTTTTCCCGACGATGCCCGTGTCGCCCGAATACCGCTGCTGCCACAGACTGTGGCTTAGCATGACCACGCGCTCGCCGCCCGCCTTGTCTTCCGCTTCCGTGAAGTTGCGCCCCAGCAACGGCCGAATGCCGAGCATTGGGAAGAAGTCGCTCGAGACCTCGCCGTACCCCAGCATCTCGGGCTCGCCTGCGTCGGTCAGCGCCCGCTGTCCACCATTGAAGGCGGCGATCCGTTCCAGCGTTTGCGCATGCTCGCGCCAATCCAGGAAATGCGGTCCCGGAACTGGGTTGTTCGTGGTCGCCCTGGAAACCTCCCCAACCCAGACCAGCCGCTCTGGATCGTCATAAGGCAGCGGTCTGAGGACCAGCGCGTTGACGACGCTGAAAATGGCCGTGTTGGCGCCGATGCCCAGCGCCAGGGTCAGCACCGAAATAAAGGCGAAAGCCTTATTCTTGACCAGCACGCGCCAGCCGAAACGCAAATCTTGAAACATTTCGTCCTCCAATCTTTGAGGCTGCAACCAGAGCGCGTCCCAGAAAGCGCCGAGACTGCGCCAGAACAAATCGAGTTTGGTTTGCCAGTTGAGCTTGTCCCACTCAGCAAGCAGCGACTCGCGGTATCGCAACTCCGCTTCCCACTCCTGCCGCCAATCCGCTCGCAACCGGCGCGGCACGATCACACCGATGATGCGAACAAATACAAAGTACAGCGAGAAACGGCCTTTGTTGTCATCGGTCATCGGCTCTCTCAGTCGTGCCTGAGCGCTACAAGCGGATCCACCTTTGCAGCTCGCCGCGCTGGGATGTAACAGGCCAGCAGCGCCACGGTTGTTAACAGGAGCGAGATCGAAATGAAGGTCGGGAAGTCAGTCGCGCTTACGTCGAATAGCAAACTCTTCAAGAGTTGCGTCAATGCCGCCGACGCGCTCAACCCGATGGCCACTCCAACGAGCGAAAGCACCGCGCCCTGTTTGAGCACGAGCTTCAACAAGTCGCCAGTTTGCGCGCCCAACGCCAGCCGGACGCCCATCTCGTGCGTGCGTTGACTGACCGAGTAGGAGATCACACCATAAATACCGACCGCCGCCAGCACCAGAGCCAGCAACCCGAAGATGGCGATCAGCGTCGTGCGAAAGCGCGGCTGCCCAACGGCTTTGTCAAAGCGTTGTTCGAGAGAGCCGACCTGCGCAACCGGCAGGTCGCCGTCAAGCAATCTGATCTCGTCGCGCACAGCGGTGGCGAGGCTCAACGGATCGGTGGCTTCTGTCTTAACCACAAGAAAGACGTTGTACGACCTCGCCTGAATCAGCGGCTGATAAACAACCGGTTGTGTGTCATCGGCGAGGCCGTTGTACTTGGAATCGCGTGCGATGCCGACGATCTCCCACCAAAACGGCTGCCGCTCGTCGCCGGTGTTTATGCGCTTGCCGATCGGGTCTTCCTGAGGGAAGAGCTTTCGCGCAAGGGTCTCATTGACGATCGCTACCTGTACGCTGCTGGCTGAGTCGGCTGGGTTGAAGTAGCGACCGCGTTGCATCGGAATGCCAAGCGCGCTGAAGTAGCCGGGGCTCACGCGAACGATGTAGGCGATAGGCGCGGGTTCTTCCGGTCCAGATGTGCGCCCTTCGATTGAAAAGTCGTCCGAGAATTCTGTGCTATCGGGTGGCAGGCTGTTGCTTACGGCCGCGGCGCGCACACCCGGCAACCCCTCGACCCGTTCGAGCAGCTGCGGGTAAAAAGCGTCAACGCGTTGCGGGTCGGCGTACTTTTGCCCGCGCAGCGCCAGCCGCATCGTCAACACACGCTCCGCGTCGACGCCGGAATCAACGCGCTGCAGTCTCCAGAAACTCTTTACCATCAGCCCCGCGCCGACAAGCAGCATCACGGCGAGGGCCAGCTCGGAAACAACGAGCAGGTTGCGCCAGTTGCGTTTGCCCGGACTCTCGGTAACGCCGCGGCCGCCTTCCTTCAACGCGTCGTTGATACTGAGCCGCGAGGTCTGCCACGCGGGCGCCAGCCCGAATATCACCCCGGTCATCAGCGAAACGAGAGCCGTCCAACCCAGCACGCGACCATCAATCCCAATCTGATCCAAACGTGGAATGCTTGCCGGCGCAGCTTTCAACAGAAGGCGAACGCCCCACGTTGCCCAGAGCACCCCAAGTAAACCACCCGCGACGGTGAGCAACAGATTCTCGGTCAGGAGTTGACGCAAGATCCGCGCACGGCCCGCGCCCAGCGCGATCCGAATCGAAATCTCTTTCGAGCGGGCGGCCGACCGAACCAACATCAGGTTCGCAACATTGACCGCCGCTATCAGCAGCACTAGCGTCACCGCCACCAGCAGCAGCACGAGCGCGGCCCGCACATCACCTACGACGAATTCGTTGACGGGCAGAACGTTGAAACTGAACTGGTCGCCTGAGAAGCTGGACTTCAGTGTGTTCACTTCGGTGCGCGCCTGCTCTAAGGTCACATCGGGTTTCAGTCGGGCCACGCCTCTGAGAAAGTAGGGACCTCGACGCGCCGGCGGTTGCAACTGCATCGCGGTCCATAGCTCGACTTCTTTGCCCGGGTAGTCCAGCCCTGCCGGCATAACCCCAACAATGGTGGTGCTCAATCCGTTTAGGTTGATCGAGCGTCCGACGACTTGTTGGTCGCCGGCCAGATACTTGCGCCAGAAACCGTCGCTTACCACCGCGACGAACTGCGAGCCGGGCTTGTCTTCATCTGGCAGGAAAGTGCGGCCCAGCGCGGCTTGCACGCCCAGCATTGAAAAGAAATTTGCAGTCACACCCGCGCCTTGCACACGTTCGGGCGACTCGCCCCCCGTGTAGTTGAACATGACACTTTGGAACGCGCCGATCTCGGTAAAGGACTGGCTCTGCGCGCGCCAGTCGAACAGATCGGCTACGGCGAGCGGGGTGCGGTCTCCGCCGGCCGCTTCCGCTCCTTTGTTGAAAACCATCAGCAAGCGCTCAGGGTCATCGAAAGGCAGAGGGCGCAACAGGACCGCGTTGACGACGCTGAAGATGGCGGTGTTGGCGCCAATGCCGAGCGCAATCGTGAAAACAGCGATCAACGTGAAGCCTGGTTTCTTGAGCAACATTCGCAAACCAAAACGCAGGTCCTGAAACATTTCGTCCTCCATTCTTCCCGGCTGCAGGAGCAGCGCGTCCCGGAATGCGCCGAGACTGCGGCGCAGCAAGTCAAGTTTGGTTCTCCAATTGAGCTTGTCCCAATCAGCAAGCAGCAACTCGCGGTATCGCAACTCCGCTTCCCACTCCTGCCGCCAGTCGGCGCGCAAGCGGCGCGGCACAATCACGCCGATGATGCGAATCAGCCAGAGCCAGAAACGAAAGCGCGTGTGAGTGGAATCTGCCATCGGTTTCATTTGTATGCAGCGCCCGAAACGCGGAACCCGGAACCCGGAACACTGAACTCGGAACCCCAAAGTCATTCGTGACGCAGCGCAACCATCGGATCTGTCCTGATCGCTTTTCGCGCCGGGCTTAAACAAGCGCCCAGCGCCACGATCACCAGAAGAAGCGAAACGCTTAGATAGGTTACGGGATCGGTTGTACTGACGCCGAAGAGCAACGCTGCAAGCATGCGCGTCAGGCCGAGGGACAGAGCCAGTCCAACGATAACGCCGAGTAAGGCGAGCTTAAGACCGTGACCGACGACGAGCTTGAAAATGTCGCGCTTCTGAGCGCCCAGCGCGACTCGGACACCCAGCTCGTGCGTACGCTGATTCACCGCGTATGAAACCAGACCGTAAATGCCCAGCGCCGCGAGCGCCAGACCCACCAGCCCAAAAGCGGTTGCAACAAGGTTCGCGATTCGGAGCGGCAATGTTGCCAGGCGCACGGCTTCAGTCAGAGTCATTGCGGATTGAAGAGGCAAATCGGGGTCAAGCGTCTGCACTTCATGACGAATAGCGGACACCACGTTCGTTGTGTCGCCACGGTGGCGCACCAACACTGTCATTCGCGAGTTGTCGCTCTGGTATTGCAGGTAAGGCTCGTAGACGAATGGCGGCGGCGACTGACCCGATATGCGATGCTTGCTGTTCTCAACGACACCAACCACCTCCGCCCATTCCCTGGCGCCCCTGACTCTCACCTGTTTTCCAAGTGGACTAGTGCCGGGCCAAAAACGGCGTGCCGTCGCTTCGTCAACGATTACCACGCGAGGTGCGCCTTCACGATCCGCCGGGGTGAAATCGCGTCCGGCGAGCAAAGCGATCCCCATCGTCCGAAAGTAATCGGGCGCAACAGTGTTGAACTCGGTCAGCACCTTGCTTTCGTCATTCACGTCTTTGACCACCAGATTGGTCGTGCTGTAGCCCTCTCCGATGTAAAGCTCCTGGGCAAGACTTGCCAGCTCAACACCGGGGAACGCAGTAAGGCGCTCGATCAATCGCTGATAGAAAGCACGCGATTGCGCTGTGGTGTAGCCTTGCTCGCGCGGATCGATATCCGCAGTCAGGACGGTATCCGGTTCGTTGCCGGGATAGACTGTTTGCGCATATTGAATCGCGCGCGTGAAAAGACCCGCACCGACCAGCAACACGAGCGAGAGAGCGATTTGCCCGATGACAAAAGCGTTGCGAAGTCGCGAACGCTTGACCCCAAGTACTGAAGGTGCGTCTTTCAAAGCCGGGATCAAATCTGCCTTCGAGGCTGCCATTGCGGGCGCCAGACCAAAAACGAGACCGGTAAACATCGATAGAACCAGCGTGAAGCTCAAGACTCGCCAATCTACCTTTACGTCGAGCGCAAACGGCACGGAATCCGGCAACGTGATCTTCGAAATCATTCTGGTCAGCCAAATAGTCAGCCCGACGCCGGCCGCAGCTGCGAGAAGAAATAGCAGACCGCTTTCGGTCAGCAACTGACGAATCAGCCGAATTCGCGTTGCGCCCAACGCGAACCGCACGGCGATCTCTCGCTGACGGGATGTAGCTCGTGCGAGCAGCACCCCCGCGACATTTGCGCAAGCGATCAGCAGCACAAAACCGACGATCGCCATCAGCAATCCGGCAGCTCCGAGGATCTCCAAGCGAATTTCAGGCGGGAACGAGCCTACCGGAACCAATTCCAAGCCATGGTTAGCGCGCATTGTAGACTCGCCTTTCTGCGCGTAGGCTTCCTCGAGTTGGCGATCGATGTTGCTCAGTGCCGCTTGCGCCTGCTCGGCTGAAACGCCGGGCCGGAGGCGCCCTGTCAGCTTGAGATACTTTGACATCCGCGCGCTAAAGATATCCCGCTTAGACAAAACCTGGGCTTGCATCATAAGCGGCACGTAGAGCGCGGGAGCAAAAACGTTGTAGGTGCTGGTGAAGTCTTTGGGGGCGACGCCGATAATCGTGAACGGATGACCGTTGAGTTTGATGCGTTGACCAGGCACCGACGCATCGCCTCCAAAACGCTTTTGCCACAAGCCAAAGCTGATTACCGTGACTGGATTGGCGCCAGGCGCGCGATCCTCTTCGGGACTGAAAAAGCGACCGATGGCCGGCTGCACGCCTAGCAAGGAGAAATAGTTGCCCGACACCACCATGGCATACGCCGCCTCGGGTTGATCATGGGTGTTGAGACTAAGTGACGCCTCGCTCCAGACAAGCATCTCGGAGAACACTTCGTTGCGGTCGCGGTAGTCGAGATAGTCGGGATACGAGACAACGTGAATCCCGCTGCCGGTCGAATCGGGCTTGTGCACGCTGACCAGCTCTGCCGCATCCTTGACCGGCAACGGTCGCAACAACACAGCGTTCGCCACGCTGAAGACAGTCGTTGTCGCCCCAACGCCGATGGCCAGCGACAACACAGCCACCAACGTAAAGCCTGGATTCCTCCGCAGCATTCGCAAGCCATATCGCACGTCTTGAAACATCTCGTCCTCCAGTCTTCTTGGCTGCAACAGCAGCGCATCCCGGAACGCGCCGAGACTGCGGCGCAGCAAATCAAATTTGGTTTTCCAATTGAGCTTGTCCCAATCAGCCAGCAACAACTCGCGGTAACGCAACTCAGCTTCCCACTCCTGCCGCCAATCGGCGCGCAAGCGGCGCGGCACGATCACGCCGATGATGCGAATAAGCCAGAGCCAGAAACGAAAGCGGGTTGTTTTAGTCGAGCCAGCCATTGGTTTCACTCGTGCCGCAAAGCAGTCAGCGGATTCACCTTCGTCGCGCGTCGCGCCGGGAGATAACAAGCGAGCAACGCCACCAGC
Organism: Acidobacteriota bacterium; assembly: GCA_038040455.1. Taxonomy (GTDB): domain Bacteria; phylum Acidobacteriota; class Blastocatellia; order UBA7656; family UBA7656; genus Onstottus_A. Next base: position 30,769 of record JBBPIH010000023.1, on the reverse strand, counting down.
GCCATTACTCCCGCGATGCCTGCGAACGTGAGCGGATCAGTCGCGCTCACACCAAACAGCAGACTCTTCATCAGTCGCGTCAGCGCAAGGGAAGCCATCAATCCGATGATCACACCAGTCAACGCCAGCATGATTCCCTGCCCGATCACCAACCTGAGAACATTGCCCGCTTGTGCTCCCAACGCCATCCGAATGCCGATCTCGTGCGTGCGCTGGGTGACAGAATACGCCATCAGGCCGTAAAGGCCGATGGCAGCCAAGAGTAAGGCAGCGGCGGCGAAAACGCCCATCAAAAGCATATTGAACTGCCTCCCTGAAACCGACTCCGTCAGCAGTTGCTCCATTGTTCTGACTTTGCTCACCGGCAGGTCTTGATCGAGTGTCCCTACCTGCTGGCGCATTGCAGCCACCATTTGCAATGGTTCGGAACTGGTGCGCACCACAAGCGTCATGCGGGGTACGGTCTGCTGAGTGTGCGGGTAATAAGCTTCCGCCTGGGCCCCGCGATCCAAGCCCCAATGCGTGACGTCCCGCGTTATCCCGACGATCTCGGCCCAGGGCTCATCCTGCCCCGGGACGACCGGTCTGATTCGTCTTCCCAGGGGATTCTCGCCCGGCCAGAAAAGGCGAGCCATCGTTTGGTTGATGATGACGACCGCCGGTGATTGTGCTGTATCGTGTTCGCTGAACGGCCGGCCCTGAATCAGCGCCATCCCCATGGCGCGGAAGTAGTCAGGTGTGATGGCACGCCAGTTGGTGGCCGGCGGCGCTTCTCCGGCAGCCGGTAGCGGGCGTCCGTCGACCTGGAAAGAGGTTGAGGAATTACTCCCGTCGAGTGGCAGATGATTGGTTGCGCCAGCCGCTTCTACGCCCGGCAGAACACTGACCTTCCGAACCAGGTGCTCGTAGAAGTCCGCCTGCTGACGCGCTTCGCGGTATTTCGACCCCGGCAGTTGAAGCTGCATCGTGAGCAAATGATCGGGATTGAAGCCAAGATCAACCTCCAACAAACGCCCAAAACTCCTGATCATCAACGCAGCGCCGACCAGAAGCGCCACCGACAGAGCCACCTCAGTGATCACCAGTAGACTGCGGGCGCGATTCTGACTGAATCCTGAAGCGGAGCCTCGCCCGCCTTCCTTGAGCGCGGAGTGAAGATCGGTCTTCGCAGCCTGCACCGCTGGGGCCAATCCGAACAACAATCCCGTCGCCACTGAGACCGCCAGTGCGAAGCCGAGCGTCGTCGCGTCAATCACGATCCCGCCTGAGGGGTGAAGGCCGGCGGGACTGAGAGCCAGCAGCAGATCAACTCCCCGAAGAGCGAGCCACAGGCCGCCGATACCGCCCAGCAAGGCAAGCAGCAGACTCTCGGTCAGCAACTGCCGGACGATCCGCTGCCGGGTGGCGCCGAGCGCCGTGCGGATGGCGACCTCTTTCTGCCGCGCGGCCCCGCGCACGAGCTGTAAGCTTGCGACGTTGGCGCAGGCAATCAGCAGCACGAAACTCACTGCCACCATCAAGGCGAGCAGCGCGAGCCGGAAATCTCCGACCACTTCCTCGCGCAATCGCGACACGTTGACGCTCCACCCAGCATGGGTGGCGGGATGCTGCTCTTCAAGCCGTTCTGCGATGTGTACCATCTCCGACCGCGCTTGTTCTTCGGTCACTCCACTCTTGAGCCGCGCCACTCCCAGCAGCACGTGATTCGACCGGTTGGTCTGTGCCTGTGCGTCCAGAGCGAGCGGCACACACAGTTCGAAGGCTGCCGCCATTTCATTACTGGCTGGAAAATTCATTTGCGGCGGCAGGACGCCCACCACGGTGTAGCTCTCGCCATTGATTGTGAGCGACTGCCCGGAAGGCGAGGCCGCCGAACCAAAGCACCGCTGCCACAGCGCATAGCTCACGAGGGCAACTCGGTCGTGGCCCGGCTGCCCTTCTTCATACTGGAAGGTGCGCCCTTGAAATGGCTCCAGTCCGAGCACGGAGAAGAAGTCAGTGGAGACGAGAGCGCCATCAACGAGTTCCGGCTCACTCTGCCCGCTGACGGTGAATCGGCGTGTCCGAAACGCGGCGATGCCTTCAAAGACCCGATTCTGTGCCCGGTAATCGAGCCAGTCGGCAGGCGTGACTTCAGTCCGCGACAGACCTTTTTGCGGATTGCGGCCCGACACCATCACGAGCCGGTCGGGCTCTGCAAATGGCAGTGGGCGCAGCAGCACCGTGTTCACAATGCTGAAGATCGCGGTGGTCGCGCCAATGCCTAAAGCGAGGGTCAGAATGGCGACAGCCGTGAAGCCGGGATTCTTAAGAAGCATCCGTGCGCCGTAACGTAGGTCCTGAAACATATCGTCCTCCACTCTTCGTGGTTGCAGCAGCAGCGCATCCCAAAACGCGCCGAGACTGCGGCGGAGCAAATCAAGTTTTGTTTTCCAATTGAGTTTGTCCCAATCAGCCAGCAACCACTCGCGGTAGCGCAACTCGGCTTGCCACTCTTGCTTCCAATCAGCGCGCAACCGGCGCGGCACGATCACGCCGATGATGCGAATCAGCCAGAGCCAGAAACGAAAGTGGGTTGTTCGAGCCGCATCCACCATCAATCACTCGTGGCGCAATGCCGCCATCGGATCAACTTTTGTTGCCCGCCGCGCCGGGATCCAACACGCTACCACCGCGACACCCAGCAACCCGGCAGCGATCACGCCCAACGTCAGCGGGTCGGTCGGGCGCACGCCAAACAGCAAGCTTTCCATCCACCGTGTCAACGCCAATGCCGCCCCCAATCCAAGCGCGACGCCCAGCAGCGCCAGCTTCAGCCCCTGCGTCAAAATCAACGTCAGCACGTCATGCGCCTGTGCGCCCAGCGCAATCCGAATGCCCAGTTCGTGTGTGCGCTGTCGGACTGCGTAGGAAACCACACCGTAGACGCCGACCGCTGCCAGCAACAACGCCAGCGTGGCAAAGCTCGCCAGCAACACCAGCGTCAATCGTCGTTGGGCAAGCGAATTGGCTAACAGCTGATCCATCGTCCAAATCGAGTAGACCGGCAGGTCTTTGTCGATCGAATGGATTGCCTGTTCGACCGATGCTGCGACTGCCAGAGGATTGTCGTGCGTTCGCACGACCACGCCCACACTCGGCCTCGGTTCCTGCGCATAGGGCAAATAGGTTTGCATAGAGATTGGGCGATCAACGCCGTTGAGCTTGATGTCATTGACGACCCCTATCACTTCGCGCCAGGGCGCTTCATTTTCGGGGTAGCTCTGCTTCAACCGCTTGCCAATCGGGTCTTCGCCCGGCCAGATGCCGCGGGCCAGCGTTTCGTTGATGACTACCACCGGAGCGGATTCCGTCGTGTCAGTGGCACTAAACGAGCGCCCACGCAACAACCGCATGCCCATCGTCTCGAAGTAATTTCGACTCACGGGAATGTTATCCGATCGCGGCAGGTCAGCGCGCGATGGCACGGGTTTGTCGGAGGCGATAAAGACCCGGCCCCAGCTCGCTCCTTTTATCGGCAGCGACATCGTCAGCGCGGCGTCACGCACGCCGGGCACCGCTCCGACGCGCGCCAGGCATTCGTCGTAAAAGACGCATCTCGTTCCTGGATTGTATCTTCCCTCCGTCAGGCTCACCCGCATCGTCAGCAGGTTGTCGGCATTGAAGCCCAGGTCAACGTTCAGCAGGTTGTACATCGAACGCACCAACAACCCGGCCCCGACCAGCAGCACCAGCGACAGGCTGACTTCGGCAATCAGCAACCCTTTCCGCATGCCTTCGCGGCCAGTCCCAGCGCTCAAACGCCCGCCCGCTTTGAGCGCCGTTTGGAGATCAATCTTTGACGATTGCAAGGCAGGCAGGAGCCCACACAGCAGGCTGGTCAAGACAGCGATGCCCAGCGTGAACAACAGCACGGTCTTGTCCAGGCCGACCCGGCTGAGTTGTGGAATCTCCGGCGGAGCCAGCCCGAGCAAACCTTGCAACATCCACCACCCGACCAACAGGCCGCAGGCGCCGCCCAGGCACGCAATCAAGAGGCTTTCGCTGAGTAATTGCCGGACGATGCGACGGCGCCCCGCGCCCAGCGCCTGCCGGACGGCAAATTCTTTTTGCCGTTCCGCCGCGCGCACCAATAGCAGATTGGCGACATTGATGCAGGCAATGAGCAGAATAAAGCCGACGGCGCCCAACAAGACCCAGAGCGATTGCCGCACGTCTTCTGACATCACGTCCTGCAACCGTTCGGCCTGCGCGCTCTTACCTTCATTGACCTTGGGATACTCCTGCGCCAGTTGCTGGCCCAGCGTCGCCATCTCGCTGTTTGCCTGATCTATCGTCACGCCCGGCTTCAGTCGCGCCACGGCATGAAGGTAAGTAGTGTTTCCGCGATTTGATAGCGGGGAATTGGGGCCGAGGAAGAGCCCTATTGGCACGTAAAAATCGGCTGGTTCCAAATACTCAAACCCCGGCGGCAGAACGCCAATCACCGTATACGAATCGCCATTCAACACGATCGATTGGCCAATCACATTAGCTTCCGCGCCGAATCGCGTCTGCCACAATTCGTGACTGATCATCATCATACGTGCCGCGCCATAGCGGTCGTCCTCTTCAGTGAACAGCCGCCCAAGTTGCGGATGGATGCCGAGCAAATGAAAGAAATTCCAGTTGCTCACGCACCCTTCCAAACGCGCCGCCTTTTCCACGCCCGTGAGATTGAAATTCGATGTGTAAGCCGCCGCCATTCCCACAAATGATTGCGCGCGCGCCCGCCAGTCGGCGAAGTTTGGATAGGCTACGTCCAGCCGCTCTCCCTCCCGCGATCTTTCCGACAGCAGCACGAGCCGCTCCGATTCCACATACGGCAGCGGACGCAACAACAGCGCATTCACGACGCTGAAGATGGCCGTATTCGCCCCGATCCCCAGTGCCAACGTGAGTACAGCGATCAACGTAAAGCCGGGTTGTTTGAGCAACATTCGAACGCCGTAACGCAGATCTTGAAACATTTCATCCTCTAATCTTCTGGGTTGCAACAGCAGCGCATCCCAAAACGCGCCGAGACTGCGGTTGAGCAAACCAAGTTTGGTTTTCCAATTGAGCTTGTCCCAATCCGCGAGCAGCAACTCGCGGTGACGCAGCTCGGCTTCCCACTCCTGTCGCCAATCGCCGCGCAAGCGCCGCGGGACAATCAAGCCGATGAATTCGATCAGCCACAGATGAGGTTTCACGTTCATCCCTTGTTATTCCTGCCGCAGCGCCTCTAGTGGGTCTACTTGCGCCGCTTTGCGTGCGGGCAACCAGCAAGCCACCAACGCTACCAATGTCAGCAATGACGCGATGACGGCGAAGGTCAAAGGGTCAGTCCCCCTGACGCCGTAAAGCTGGTCCGCCACCTGGCGCTGCCACGCCTCCGCGCCGAAATATTCGCTCGCCAACAGGCGCTTCAACGCATACCCGGTCAACGCGCCGACGGTCAGCCCCACCAACACCAGTTTCATTCCTTGCCAGACCACCAGCCGCAATACGTCGCGGGCTTGCGCGCCGAGCGCCATGCGGATGCCGATTTCGTGCGTGCGCTGCGCCACCGAATAGGCCAACACGCCGGAGAGTCCGATGGCCGCAAGCAGAAGCGCCAACCCGCCGAAGAAACTCAAGAGCCGGGCATAGAGCCGTTCCTGGCCTAGCGTCGCTTGCGAGCGCGTGGTTTGTGAGCTGACTTCGGTGACCGGCAAGTTGCTGTCGAGTTCACGCACGACTTGACGCACCGTAGCGGCGAGCGCGGTTGGTTCGGCCGCCGTGCGCAAGGCGAAATGCATCTCGCCGATCACCGCGACTTCCTGCTGCCAAGGCATGTAGATCAGCGGCTTGATCTCTTCGCGCTGGCTCCTGTATTTGGTGTCAGCGACCACGCCGATGATCTCGACTTCGCTCTTGTGGTCGCCACTGGGGAACGTGACGCGTTTGCCAAGCACGTCTTCATTTGGGAAGAATTTGCGTTCGAAGGTTTGACTGACGATGGCGACTTGGGGCGCACGCTGGTCATCCTGCTCGATGAAGCCGCGCCCACGCAGGAACGGAATTTCCATCGTCGCAAAATAGTTCTCGCGCACCATCTGCCGGTTGGTGATGTGTTCCACGGCAGTCTTTTCACTCTCTCCGGGCAGCAAGATGTCATTGAACCAATTGTCATTGGCGATGAGCGCGATCCTCCCGCACGTTGCCGCGTGCACACCAGGCAAGTGATCCAGCCGCGCAAAGAGTTGCTGATAGAACTGCATCAACCGCTCGTCTTTGTATCCACTCTGCTCCGGCTGCAACGTGAAGACCAGGAGGTTTTCCTCATTGAAGCCCAGGTTGACTCGTTGCAGATTGGAGAGCGTGCGGATGAACAAACCTGCGCCGACCAATAACAGCAACGACAACGCGACCTGCGCGACGATCAGCCCCTTGCTGAGCCGCGACACCGCGCCTGTCGTGCGGCGGCTCTGTTTGAGCGCTGTCGCCAAATCCAGGCTCGTCGCGCGCCACGCGGGCGCCAATCCGAACAGCACACCGGTCAAGAGCGAGACGCCAAGCGTGAACACGAGCACCCGCCAATTCAAATTAACGTCCACGCCGCTGGGCAAGAATCTAGTGTCTTTGTCGGTCAGTGTCAGGAGCGCGCTCTTACCCCAGAAGGCGAAGAGCATGCCAACCGCGCCTCCCAACGCAGCGAGCAGCACACTTTCAGTCAGCAGTTGTCGCACAAGACGCCAGCGCCCCGCGCCGACCGCGAGCCGCACGCTGATTTCCGGACCGCGCAAGGCCGCCCGCGCCATCAACAGGTTTGCCACATTGGCGCAGGCAATCAGCAGCACGAGCGCCACAACGATGAACAAACCGTAGATCGTGGTTGAATACAGTCTGCGCCGGTCCAGCATCCCACGGCTCCCGGATTCCGCAATCAGGCGCGGGTAATCTTTCGGCTCGAGTTGCGCCGGTTCAGTCGCCTTGCGCGGCGGCGGCCTGACCTCCAACGCGGCGGCTTGAAAAGTACCGTTCAAGCTGTCGCGCGCCTGTTCGTAGGTTGCGCCCGGTTTGAGCCGCCCCATCAAGTTCAGCCACCAGACGCCTGGTTCCTTCGCCGTGCCCAATCTGCTGCGTTCGCCCAACAGCAGCGGCTCGCAGGCAAGCGGGATGGTGACGGCGGGGTGATAATCCACTTGCGATGTGCCGGTGAAGGCGGGCGGCGTCACGCCGATGATGGTGAAAGAGAGCTTGTTGAGGTTGAGCTGTTGGCCGATGACGGAGGGATTCGCGCCAAACCGCTCTTGCCAAAACTGATGGCTGAGCACGACCACTGGCGCTGCGCCTTGCCAATCATCTTCGTCAGTGATTCCGCGCCCCAGAGTTGGTTGCATTCGCAGCCCGGCGTAATAGCCGCCGGACACGGCTTCCCCTTTGACAATCTCCGCCTGCTCCCCCACCACCGCAGTCACTTCGTGGATCGGAGCGAAGGCAAAGAAATCGATGAGCGGGCTTTCCGGCGCAACGGCGCGCGCCTGGCGCATCTTTTCAAAGACCTCGTGGCGAAACAGCGAAAGTCCTTTTGTGTTCGGCGGCCCGGGCACGAACGACGTGCCGCTCATTCCATTCACTCTGAACGAGAGTCCGGCTTGCCATTCAAACAGCACCAACCGTTCCGGCTCGGCGACCGGCAAGGTTCTCAACAGCACGGCATCCACCACACTGAATAACGCCGTATTCGCGCCGATGCCCAGCGCCAGGGAAAGCACGGCGACCACTGTGAAGCCTTTATGCTTGAGCAGCATTCGCACGCCGTAACGCAAATCTTGAAACATCTCGTCCTCCAATCTTTGTGGTTGCAACGCCAGCGCATCCCAAAATGCGCCGAAACTGCGGCGCAGCAAGTCAAGTTTGGTTCTCCAATTAAGCTTGTCCCAATCAGCAAGCAGCAACTCGCGGTATCGCAACTCCGCTTCCCACTCCTGCCGCCAATCGGCCCGCAGTCTTCGCGGCACGATCACCCCGATCAAAGCGATCAGCCAGAGCCAAAAACGAAAGCAAGTTGTTCGCGTCGAATCGGCCATCAGGCTCACTCGTGCCGCAGCGCCACCAGCGGATCAACTCTCGTCGCTCTACGTGCAGGCAGGTAGCAAGCCAGCAGAGCTACAACGATCAACAAGACCGCAACGCTGCCGAAGATCAATGGATCGGTCGCGCTCACACTGTAAAGCAGCGTGGTAAGCAAGCGGGTAACCGCCCACGCAGCCAGCAATCCGATTCCGACGCCGCTCAGCGTGAGTTTGATGCCTTGCCGCAAAATCATACCGAGGACATCCCGGCGTTGCGCCCCCAACGCCAACCGCACCCCGATCTCGCGCGTGCGTTCGCTGACGCTGCCCGAGAGCACACCGTAGATGCCGATTGCCGCGAGCAAAAGCGCTGTCAGGCCGAAGGTCTCAAACAGGATCAGCGCGAAGCGCCGGTCGGCGGCTGACTTTGCGAGCCGCTCGTCCATTGTGGCCAGCCGTACAATCGGCTGATCCTTATCCACAGACCAGATTGCCTGTTTGATCGCGGGAGTGAGAGTCGCCGCGCTGCCGCGCGCCCGAACCACCAGCCACCGGGCTCGGTCCACGAACATGCGCCACTGCGTGTTTGTAATATACACTGCATTAGTCTCATCACCCGCAGGCGAGGTCTGCTTCACGTTTCCAACCACGCCGACGACAGTGTTCCACGGCCCGGTGCTGGGCCCCATGCGCAGCCGCTGGCCGATCGGGTCTTGACCCGGGAACTTGCTCTTTGCCAGCGATTCGCTGATCAGTACGGCCGGAGGTGCGTCGGCTCCGTCGTGGGCATTGAGCACGCGCCCGCCAAGCAGAGGGATAGCCATCGTCTCGAAGTAACCGGGACTCACCGCATACCTGAACGCACCGCTATCCGCCTCGGGATTGCCGGTCGGACTCGACTCAAAATGCACGCCATAGGCGTCGTCAAGGTCTCCGCTCAGCGGCAACTGGCTGGTGAACCCGGCCTCGGTGACACCCGGGACCTGACGTACCGACTCCAAAGCTTGCTCGAAGAACCGGTGAGTTGCGTCGTTGTCGAATCGGGGACCCGATGTCTGTACCTGCATCGTAAGCAAATGCGACGTATCGAAGCCGGGATCAATCGCGAACAGACGCTGCAGGCTACGCAACAGCAATCCGGTGCTGACCAGCAGCACGAGCGCGAGCGCGACTTCGGCCACCACCAGCGTTCGGCGCAACCATTGGTGACCACCAGCTGTTCGATGCGAGCTTTGTTGCAACCCGATGTGCAGATCCCTGCGAGACGCGTGCAGCGCTGGAATAAGCCCGACCACCACCCCGATCACCGTCGTGATTCCGAGCGCGAAAGCGAAGACTGCGCCGTCAATGCGAATCGTGCCTACCCGCGGCAGTCCGGGTGGACTGAGCGCCACAAGCGCCCGTACACCGAATTCCGCGACGACCATTCCCAGCGCGCCGCCCAGGACGGCGAGCAGCAGGCTCTCGGTGAGCAGTTGCCGAATCATCCGCGTTCTTCCCGCGCCCAGCGCGACGCGTATCGCAAACTCGCCGCGTCGCTGTGCGCCGCGAGCCAGCAGCAGATTCGTCACATTCGCGCAGGCGATCGCGAGCACCAGCACGACCGCGCCAAGTACGGCGAGCAGCGCCGGTTTGACGCCGCTCGTAACGTCATCCTGCAGAGAGTTCACTATCAACCCCTGATTCATTGACGCGTGTGGCGGTCTGGAGAATTCCGGCTCCGGATTGTGCGCGATTGAATTGAGCTCCAGCCTGGCCTGATCGGTTCCGGCGCCCGAGCGCAACCGCCCCACCATACGGAGGTGATGACCCCACTCTCTGCTGTCGGGCAAAAGGGAAGTGTCGTACTGCAAAGGCGACCAGACTTCAGCCGCGGGTGCCAGGACATTTTCGAACGCCCGCGGCATCACGCCGATGACGGTATAAAGTTTGGAGTCGAGAGTCACCTGTTGCCCTACGATCGCGGCATCTTCGCTAAAGCGTCGTCGCCATAACCCGTCGCTGATTATCACGACAGCCGGCCCGTTGAGCTGATCGTCGGATTCCTGGAAGTCGCTTCCCATTGCCGGCGAGACTCCCAGCGCTCGGAAGTAGCTTGCACTCACGCGCTGCCCATCAAACCGTTCCGGCTGGGCTTGCCCGGTCAAGGTCGGCTGCCAGACTCTCATCACGGCCATCGCGTCGAAGGAGCGACTGCGCTCGAGCAGTTCGCGATAGGTGCCGAACGTAACGTGGACACGCGCGCCTTCGTTGCCGAAGTCCCAGATCATGGTGATTCGGTCGGCGTGCGGATACGGCAACGGCTCAAACAGAATGGGATTCACCGCGCTGAAGATCGCTGTGCTGGCGCCGATGCCCAGCGCCAGCGTGAAGACGGCAATCAACGTGAAGCCGGGCTTCTTAAGCAGCATTCGCATAGCGAAACGGATGTCTTGAAACATTTCGTCCTCCAATCTTCGTGGTTGTAACAGCAGCGCATCCCAGAACGCGCCGAGACTGCGGCGCACCAAATCGAGCTTGGTTTTCCAATTGAGCTTGTCCCAATCAGCCAGCAGCATCTCGCGATACCGCAACTCGGCCTCCCACTCCTGCCGCCAGTCTGCTCGCAACCGGCGCGGCACGAGCACGCCGAGCACGGCAATCAACCAGAGATGCGGTTTGGCGTGAGGCTTTTTGGACTGATGAGAGGGCGCAATCTTTAAACCTCGCTGATCATCCCCGCTCACGAGACGGCTTGATCTTCGATGGGTACGGCGCCAGATTTTCGAACAGCCGGTAGCGTTTTATCGCTTCGGCTAAGGCCTCTTTTCCGTCGGAGGTCAATTCGTAATACTTGCGCGGAGGCCGTCCTTCACGTTGAGCGATACCCGCCTTCTCCCATTTGGAATCAATGAGACTCGATTCCTCGAGCCTGCGCAGCGCCGGGTAGACGGTTCCACTCGGCAAGCCGGTGATATCCATAATGTCGAAGCCGTATTGATAGCCGTTGGCCAGCGCTTGCAGGATCGCCGCCGCCGAATGAGAGAGGTACGCTTTCGGACTCATCAGCCCTCCTTTGACGTCCTGAGTAGGATGCTAGTTATATAGAATGCTACATAGGGTGTCAAGAACTATATTCCTGTCAGTACCGCGAGCGGTAGCGCACACGACTCATTGAGTGTCGGCCTACGCCCGCTATTGCTCGCGGTACCGACTCCCTCGCGCCTTGTGTTCGCTCTTTTGAGCGAAGGTCGCGGATCGCGGAGGCGAGCGCTTGTGTATCGGATCGATACCTTTGATGGATTTTGTGCCCGGGTTTGAAAATGAGGGCAACCCGAGGGACCCCGCCTGGAATCACTCTTGCACCTTTTTGCGGGCTCCCCGTGGATGGAGCCCATTTCAAAACCAGGAGGCTTAAACTGTTATGAGAAGACTGCTCACGCTTCTTTCAGCGTCGTTGCTTTTGGCGGTCTCAGCTAACGCGCAGAGCGATTATCCCAAAGCAGAGGTGTACGCAGGGTATTCGCACTTCAGCTTCGATGTCCGCGTCGATAATCCGTTCGACTCGGGTGGGAATCCGTTCGTCGAGCAGCGCGAAGGCCTGCATGGGGTCGGCTTTAGTGTTGCAGGCAATCTCACAAAGAACTTTGGGATTGTTGGCGACTTCAGCTACCACCAAAAAGAGTTCGAAGTGTTCGGGCCTAACATTAAGTTCAGCACATTCAATTTCCTCTTCGGACCGCGTGTCACCGCCCGTGGGAATAGAGTCGAAGGTTTTGCCCACGCGCTGGTAGGCGGCATCAGTCGAAAGCTTGAAGACTTTGATTCCGACGTGGACTTCGCGCTGGGCGTGGGGGGCGGAGTGGACTTGAAAGTGGGCCAGAGCTTCGCCGTTCGACTCCTACAGGTGGACTACATACCGTTCCGCGATCGGGATCTGTTCACCGGAGAAAAAGACTGGCGCCACAACGTTCGTATCGGCGCCGGCGTTACGTTCAGGTTCCAGTGATCTCGCTTCAGCGTTTCTTGAAATCGATGCAGGATATCGGGGCAGCCTCTTTTGGCTGCCCCTTTTCTCGTTTACAGCACGATCGCTCGTGTAGTAAAAAGCAAACGATCGTGCTGCAAGAGGTGGTATTAAAGCCATGTGCGAGATCAGGAAGCCTCAACACAGCAAAGCCACGCGCCGACAGGGATTCTCGATCGCCTGCGGCCTGTCGCAACTCCCAGTCTGTTAAGATTGCTCGGCAAGAAAAGCGCCGCGCGAAAGACCACCACCAACAGAAAGACAAAACGAAAGGAGTCAGGATGAGTGACAAGCATCAAGACGTTGCGTTGATTTTGAAGCTGTATGAGCTGCGACGCGAGGAGGGCCTCCGCCGCGCGCGCAAGTGGTACTTCACCGAGTTCAACCCGCAGAGCGCCACCGACGTCGTGAAAACATTCGGCAGCGGACACGACGCGAGCGCGCACTATCGGATGATCACTTCCTACTGGGATATGGCTGCGTCTTTTGTGAACAACGGCGGTATAGACGAGAAGATGTTCATGGACGCCAACGGCGAGCACGTTGCCGTCTTCTGCAAACTCCAGCCTTTTATCGAAGAGGTGCGCCAGACCGTCGGCATGCCGGACTACCTGCGCCAGCTCGAAACTTTGGTCATGAAAACTCCGAACGCCAACGAACGCCTCGATCGTTTGCGCGGAGTGTTCTCGCGCTGGTCCAAAATCGCGCAGGAGTCGGCGGCAACCGGCTGAGATCGCAATAGGACAACTCTATGAAAGTCATAGCTTCGATATCACTCGCGATATTCGTGATCCTCGCGTCGGTGAGCGGGTTTGTGGCAGGCAGAACCAGCGGGACCGCGCCTTATCCGCAAGCGGCCGCCACTTCTCCCGAAGGCGAAGCGCTCTACAAGCAAAGGTGCGCGGTGTGCCACGACAACCCCCAGGAGCGCATACCGCCTCTGTTCCTCATAAGAAGGCGCTCGGCGGAAGATGTGGTTCAGACCTTGACCTCAGGTTCGATGAAGCAACAAGCGGCTGGGCTCAGCGCCGAGCAGATTCGCGCCCTCGCGGTTCACCTCACTGGCAAACAGCCCGGCGCCCCCATTCAAGCAGACGTGGAAGCGAATCGCTGCAAAGATCGCGGAGGGCCAATAAACCTCAAGGGACCGCAGTGGAACGGATGGGGCCGCGATCTGGACAACTCCCGCTATCAGCCCAAGCCTGGGATCAACCCTGAAGATGTTCCGAAGCTCAAGGTCAAGTGGGCCTGGGCTCATCCCGGACCGATGGCAACCGGGCAGCCAACGATCATCGGCGATCGCATCTACCTCACCACTGAAGTGGGAGTGATCTATTGCCTCAACGCGCAAACCGGGTGCACTTATTGGACGATGAATGCGGGAGCGGCTGTTCGCGCCGCCATCAGCGTCGGCCCGCTACCGGCAGGCTCTAAGGCTAAGTTCGCGGTTTATTTCGGCGACGAGAAATCAACCGTTCAAGCGGTTGATGCCGCGACCGGTACGCTCCTGTGGAAGACAAAGATCGAGGATCATCTGCTGTCGCGTATCACAGGATCTCCTCTTCTGCATGGGAACCGGATTTACGTGCCGGTCTCCTCGTTTGAAGAGACCGCCGGACGCGACAGCCACTATGAGTGCTGCAAATTTCGCGGCAGCCTCGTCGCTCTCGACGCTTACACTGGCAAGATTATCTGGAAGAGTTTCGCCGTCCAGGATGAGCCGAAGCCCTTTAAAAAGAATTCCTCCGGGACTCAGATGTACGGTCCGGCCGGGGGAGCGATCTGGTCGGCCCCAACTCTCGATCTGAAGCGCAAGGTAATTTACGCAGGCACCGGTAATTCCTACACCGACGTCGAAACGCACCATACCGACTCGATCATCGCCTACGACATAGCCACGGGCAAAATCAGGTGGTCGAAGCAGGTCACTCCCAAAGATAACTTCCTCGTCGGCTGCCGCCAGCCGGGCGTAGGGAACTGTCCTGAACAAGCCGGGCCTGATTACGACTTCGGCAGCTCTCCGATTCTGCGCACGCTGCCCAATGGCAAGCAGGTGATCCTCGCCGGACAGAAATCGGGCGTGATCTACGCGCTCGATCCAGACAACGGCGGCAAGACGTTATGGGAGGTCAAGGTGGGTAATGGCGGCGCGCTTGGGGGAATCGAGTGGGGATTCACGGCCGATGTAGAGAACGTGTATGTTCCGGTTGCTGATGTGGGAGGAGCAGCTCGCAAACCGGGTCTGACTGCGCTGAAGATTGCGACTGGAGAGAAGCTCTGGTTCGTTCCCGCTCCTCCCGCGAAATGCAGTTGGGGCAAGACGCGCTGCAACAACTCTCAATCGGCGGCCGCAACGGTCATTCCAGGAGTAGTCTTTTCTGGCACTGCCGATGGACACTTGCGAGCTTACTCGACGAAAGACGGAACGGTGATCTGGGACTTTGATACGGCTGCGATATCTCATGACGGCGTCAATGGCGTGAAGGCGAAGGGCGGGACTCTGGACGGCGGCGGGCCGGCCATCGCGAATGGAGTGCTTTATACCAACTCGGGGTATGGCAGGATCATCGGCCAGCCCGGCAACTTGCTGCTGGCTTTCACGGTGGATGGTAAGTGACGCTCGCGGGCGCACGCTTTGATGTGGCAATTGGGTTGCGCCGACGGAGGCGGCCGCTCGCCTCATATTGTTCTCTGCGAAATCTGCGTCCTGTGGATTCCTGTTTGCGTTTGCGTAGCGTATGAATCATCACGTCTTTATTCTATCCACGAGATATACGTCCACAGATTGCGCAGATTACACAGATGAGAATTGCAAGAGAATCGGGATGAAAAGGAGGAATGGGGACGAGTTATCATTGTGCCCGAACCTGCTGAAAGACAAACTGAAAAATTGAACCATGGACAATAGCGAAAATCTACTTTCAGGATTGCGTGTCATCGATTGCGGCACTTACATCGCTGGGCCAGCGGCGGCAACCATGATGTCCGACTTCGGGGCCGAGGTGATAAAGATCGAGCGGCCACAAGGCGGCGATCCTTATCGGTATCTTTCATTTCTTCCAGGAATGGCCGTCTCCGAACACAACTATTGCTGGCTGCTCGACGCAAGAAATAAGAAGAGCCTCGCACTCGATCTGCAAGACGAAGCCGGGCGCGAGGTCCTGCGCAAACTCATTGCGACTGCCGATGTTTTCATCACCAATTACTCGCCTGATCTTGCCGACAAATTTCATGTGCGTTACGAGGACATCGAGCCGCTCAACCCGCGAATGATCTACGCGCACATCACCGGCTACGGGGAAGCCGGGGATGACACCAATAAACCGGGCTACGACACGACGGCTTATTGGGCACGCTCAGGGTTGACGGGAATTCTGTTCGATCTGACGGTTGCGACTGGAGCGACGCCATGCGGGACTGGCGACCACCCCGTGGCGCTCGCGCTGTTCGGCGCGATTATGCTCGCGCTGTATCAACGTCAAATCACCGGCCGCGGGTCCAAAGTATCGACATCTCTGATGGCGACCGGCGCCTGGAGCAACAGTTGTCAGATACAGGCTGCGATGCTCGGGGCTGCCTTCCCGATTAAGCGTACTCGCTTCTCCGCGCTGAACCCACTGGTGAACCAGTATCAAACTCGCGACGGCCAGAGGTTCATGTTTTGTTGTCTCGACACGAAATACGATTGGGGCCGGATCTGCCGGGCGATCGGGCGCACTGACCTGATCGACGACCTGCGTTACGCGACTGCGGCAGCGCGGTTCCAGACACGAGAAGAGGTCGTTGCGCTGCTTGATGAAGCTCTCGCGACGAAGGAAATGGCAGAGTGGCAGGTGCTGTTTGATGAGCAGGGTGTGATATGGGGTCCGATCCCGACAATGGATCGCGTAGCCGCAGACGCGCAGATGAAAGCCAACGGTGTTTTCGCTGAGTTTGATCATCCGAAACTGGGGAGCGTGCCAACGGTCAACAATCCGATCAACGTGAATGGCATTGCGAAGGAGAAGCCGAAGCTTGCGCCTGAAATTGGTCAGCACTCTCTGGAAATCCTGAGCGCGCTCGGTTATGAAGATGACGCGATAGAGGACCTGCTCCGTCGAGGGGTGATTGCGGAACCCAGCCATGAGCCGCTCAGCCCGGCGGATCGGTAGTAGGCCGATGAGGACTGAGCGATGAGGACTGAGTGAGGAGCCTGTTCAGACGGACTGGCCCTTCCACGCAGCTTCGACAATCAGCCCTTCGGTGTCTTTAGGTTTGCTGGCGATCGAGAAACGAGAAGCCCACGTCCGGGCCGTTACACGATTCGAGCAGATCCGAAGCGCCATTCTCAAATCCCCCAACTCGCGTCATAGATGCCGGGCTCCAGCTCAACCGGCTTACTGGACAGATTCAGGAATGGCGTCTCGCGCTTCGCCCTTATCCTGGTCGTAATGTCGAGCCCGCGTCCGCCGCGCGCGCCGGCATGAAATCCCTGAATGTAGTCGCGTTCCAGATTCACAAGATTGACCTGGCCGGGAGTCAGCACCTGGCTCTGCGTCTTTCGCACCTTGAAAGTTCCCTTTGCGTCGAAGTCGCGGACGCCGGTCATTTCGAAGTTCTCAACTCTGATCTCGCCTTCAAGCGATAGCGTCATCACGTTCCCATAGGTGTGCGGATGGGGTCGTATGACCGTGCCCGGCTCCATTCGCCAATGAAGCACAATGAAGGGGTCGCCTCCCGGATTAGCCCCGATGAACGTCCCCGTGCCCGCCCCCTGGCCGCTGTCACGCATCGCAGGCACCGGCACATCCGCCAACCGCACAGCGTATGAGGCAAGCGTTAGAAGGTAACGATGCTGCCCCGCGAGCGACCTATCGCTGACCAGTTTCCTGGCGACAGGAATCACTTCTTTCAAGAACTCCTCGTAGCTCAGTCGGCCCTCGCTCGCGTTTGCAAGCCGCGCGGTTGCAATCCCCGGTACGGCGAGTGAACCAAACGCAAGGGCAACCGTCCTCATGAAGCAACGTCGCTCGACGAGAACATCGGGGGCGATCTCAGCCGATTCGCCTATCTCAAGTTCTTCAGACATCATTTGACATCCTTCCGTTTGCTGTTCTCGCCGCCTTCTCGCCACAAAGACACGAAGTCACCAGGTGGCACGAAGCGAAGATGATGCAGTCATGGACTTGGTGCGGCTTTGCGTCTTCGAGTCTTGTGGCGCAACCCATTTTTCAGCATCTTGGTGGTGAAATGTACGCGGATTGGATCGCGAGGCCAATGCATCCAGGCCTAATTTCGGGTGAGTTTTGGGTGAGTTTCAGATGAGGAAATAAGCGCAGCAGATTTGCCAGTTACGGCCGAAGTAACAAGAGTCCGAAGTTGGTTCGAACTCCCGATTGCGATTATGATCAGCGTTGCAAGGAAGCGAAGGATGCACACATGCAGGGGCCGGTTTCCGAGGAAGCAATAATTCGGTTCGCGGAGTTCGAGCTTGCGCTCAAGAGCGGTGAGTTGCGCAAGAACGGCGACATCATTCGATTGCAGCCGCAGCCTTTCAAGGTGCTCGTCTTTCTCGCCTTTCACGCCGGTCAGACCGTCACTCGCCAGGAGCTTCAACAGGCCGTCTGGGAAGCCGAGACCTTCGTCGATTTCGAACACGGTTTGAATTTCTGCATCAAGCAGATTCGCAACGCGCTCGGCGACGACGCGCAATCGCCACGCCTGATCGAGACGCTTCCGCGTCGAGGTTATCGCTTCATCGCTGAAGTCGAAAAGCTGAACGGCTCACCGATGATCGAGTCCGGCCTCGAGTCTGCACACGAGTTTGGGATTGCGAAACCTGAAACTGAGAACACTTCGGGCTCGGCACCCATACAGCCGGTCAAGTCATCCGCCAGGCTGCTGGCTCTGATCGGCGCGATTGTTGCCGCAGCACTCATCGCCGTTTACTTCGCGTGGCGAAGTCCTGACAAAATCGCGTCTCCACAATCCAAGTTGATGATAGCCGTGTTGCCGTTTGAGAACCTGAGCCCCGACCCGGAGCAGGATTATTTCTCGGACGGTATGACTGAAGAAATGATCGCGCGGCTCGGCCAACTTCAACCGAAGAGTCTGGGAGTAATTGCCCGCACTTCGGCGATGACCTACAAAGGCGCTAACAAAGACATCACGCGCATTGGCCGCGAGCTTGGCGTCGGCTTCATCGTGGAAGGCAGCGTGCGCCGCGACTCAGACAAGGTACGCATCACCGCTCAGCTCATTCAGGTAAGCGATCAGACTCATCTGTGGTCCGACTCTTATGACCGCTCGACGGGCGACGCATTGCGCGTGCAGCGACAAGTTGCCGATCAGATCGCAAACGCGCTTGCCATTGAACTGCTCGGTGACAAGAAGAGCGAAGCGGAAGGTTCCGCGAGCGCCGAAGCTGTCGACGCGTACCTGAGAGGCCGATACCTGTGGAACAAAGGCGACCGCGAAAGCGTCAGCCGAAGCGTCGAGTATTTCAATCAGGCGATCGACAGAGACTCGAACTACGCGGCGGCTTTCGCCGGACTCGCCAATTCGTATCGGTTGCTCGGAATGAACTACGTGATGCTTCCGGGCGAAGCTTACCCTAAAGCAATGGAAGCGGCTTTGCGGGCAACTGAACTTGATCCGGCCAGTGCCGATGCTTTGGTATCGCTGGGTACGATCAAGTTCAGATACGAGTGGAAGTGGGATGAGGCCGAACAGTATTTTCGGCGCGCGCTGGAGACCAATCCCAGCTTCGGGATGGCTCATCACGACTATGCGTGGTTTCTAGTGGCGATGCAGCGATTCGACGAAGGCATCGAGCACATAAAGCTTGCGCAGCGACTTGATCCGCTCTCGCCGCTTGCGAACTCGGATGTCGGATGGGTTTATCTGATTGCCCGGCGCTACGGTGAAGCTATCGAGCAGATCAATCGCACGCTCGAGCTCGAGCCGACTTTCGGCTCGGCCCTAGCTTGCCTCGAGCGCGCGTACGCGCTAAGCGGCCGGCCGCGAGAGGCTCTCCAAACCCTATTGAAGGAGACCGGAGATACCGGCGCATCCGTGCGAGATGGTGAACCGGCGCAAGCGATGAAGTCGCTCTATCGAAAGAGGCTCGAGCGAAGACTCGAAGCGATTAAGAAGGTTCGGTCATCGTCTTACAGCATGGCGACGACTTGCGCAGCAGCCGACGAGCGCGATCAAGCATTCGCGTGGCTCGAAAGAGCCCTCGAAGAGCGCGATCCGATGCTGGTTGCGGCGAGGACCGATCCGGCGTTCGACGATTTGCGGAGCGACTCGCGTTTTGCGACGCTGATCAAACAAATCGGTTTTGTGAAATAGACTAGAGAGTGCCACAACGCGTCGGCGGAAGTTAGCCATGTCAAGCTCAACAGCGATTAGTAAACGGGCGGGCATCCAGTCTCTATCTCCGTTACACCGCGTGCAAGTCGGCGAGCACCCTCACGAGTCTAGCAGCCTGCGGAAAAAAAGGGGGCTCGCCACTAAGACAGAAAGCTGCACCAAGTCAGTGATGCAGAATGTTGTGGGCTTTGTGCTCCTTTGTGCCCTCGTGCCTTAGTGGCGATAGGTTAGAGCTCAAGGTGGCAGCATTCAGCCGCCGCGTATTAGACTACATCGCCAATGAATGAGTCTCAATGCAAGATCGACCTGACGCTTGACGATCACGATGAGCGCGGATGCGTGGCCCGGATAGTCGTCGACCATCAGGCGCGGCTCAATATTCTGAACAGCGAGTTGATCCGACAACTAACCGAGGCGGTCAACAATCTCGCTGACAATGAACGGCTGCGAGTGTTGATTCTGGCGGGCGCGGGCGACCGAGCCTTCATCGGCGGAGCTGACATCAACGAGATGGCTGCGCTCGACAATTCGTCTGTGCGCGATTTCATCTCGCGGTTGCATGAAGCCTGCGTCGCGCTCCGCAAGTTGCCGGTGCCGGTGATTGCCAGAATCTCCGGCTATTGTCTTGGCGCGGGACTAGAGATTGCGGCCTCGTGCGATCTGCGAGTTGCCGCCGACCATTCCACTTTCGGGATGCCCGAGGTCAGAGTCGGTATTCCCTCGGTCATTGAAGCCGCGCTCCTTCCGCGACTGATCGGATGGGGAAAGGCGGCCGAGTTGATCTACACGGGCGAGTCAATCTCGGCCTCCGAGGCTTTGGCTTGTGGTCTTGTCGAGCGAGTCGTTGCCCGCGACCAACTCGACCGGGCTGTCGAGCGATGGACGCAAGCGATTCTGGAAGCCGGCCCTCGCGCTGTGCGTTTGCAAAAGGCGTTGATTCGCGAGTGGGAACGCTTGCCGCTCGATCAAGCGATTGACCATGGCATAGAATCGTTCCCTGCCGCGTATGACACCGACGAGCCTCGCATAATGATGAAAGGATTTCTCGCCCGCCGGCGTAAGAAACCGGACCGTGACTCGTAACAGCGGCTCCATTAACGATCAAATGGGTACTAAATCCGTGCCAATCCGTCGAATCAGTGTCATCGGTGGCCTATGGGTTCGTAAGAATCAAATCGCGAGCGTCGAATAGACCACAGATGACACTGATTCGACGGATTGGCGCGGATACCTCTACTTCACTAGTTGCAAGCTTCGAACAGGCCGGCCGCGCCCTGACCGCCGCCAATGCACATTGTCACCACGCCGTACTTCGCTTTGCGGCGCAGCATTTCGTTTGCAATCGTTCCAACCATCCGCGAGCCGGTCATCCCGAATGGATGGCCAATAGCAATCGAACCGCCGTTGACGTTGAGCTTCGCCGGATCGAGCCCCAGTTGATCGCGACAGTAGACCACCTGAACCGCGAATGCTTCGTTGAGCTCCCACACGTCGATGTCGTCAACCTTCAGCCCATGCCGCTTGAGCAGTTTCGGTACCGCGAACACCGGTCCAATGCCCATTTCGTCAGGCTCGCAGCCCGCGACCGCGAAGCCTCGGAAGATCAGCTTCGGCTTGACGCCCAAAGCCTCCGCCCGTTCGCGCGACATCAAGAGCGTCGCAGAGGCGCCGTCAGACAACTGCGATGAGTTTCCGGGCGTAACGGTTCCCTGCCCGCTTGTCTGATCGAAGTAGGGCTTCAAACCGGCGAGCCCGTCGAGCGTCGTGTCCGGACGGTTGCACTCGTCGCGGTCGCACACGTGCTCTTCCTTACCGATAATCTCGCCGGTCTTCTTATCCAGGATCCCGCGAGTGACTTTCATCGGCGCGAGTTCCTCGTTGAAAAAGCCTTCGGCCTGAGCGCGCGCCGTGCGCTGCTGACTGTTGAGTGAATAGATGTCTTGCGCTTCGCGGCTGACGTTGTAGCGCTTGGCGACTACTTCGGCCGTCTCACCCATCACCATGTAGATACCCGGCTTGTGCTCGAGCACCCACGGGTTCGGGTGGTTGTCACGCGACATCATCGTGATGCTCTCGACGCCGCCGCCGATCGCGGCCTCGACCCCTTCGTTGATGATCTGGTGCGCGGCCATCGCGACCGACTGCAGACCTGAAGAGCAGAAACGATTCACCGTCGTCGCGGCCACCGATACCGGCAGCCCCGCCCGGATCGTCGCTACCCTTGCGACATTGGTTCCCGAGGCGCCGTGCGGCTGACCGCAGCCCAGGATCACATCCTCGATTTCAGCAGGATCCAGTTGGGGCGTTTTGCGCAACGCGTCCTTGATGCAATGCGCCGCCAGATCATCGGGGCGCGTAAGGTTGAATGAACCGCGAAACGATTTCGCCAGCGGTGTTCGCGAGCTCGCTACTACCACTGCTTCTCTCATCATCGACTCCTTTCTATCTAAGAACGTTACGCTCCTGATGCCGCCCGTCCCTTCTCGTTATCGAGATCGGCAAAGGTCTTACCTGTCTCGGCTAACTGTTTGAGGAGCGGCGCTGGCTCCCATGGCTCACCGTGCTCGGCATGAAACTCCGACACGCGATCGTATACCGTCTTCAATCCAACGGTGTTCGCGTACCACATCGGACCGCCTCGCCAAGCCGGATAGCCGTAGCCGTTGAGATAGATGATGTCAATGTCCACGGCCCGCAGCGCGATGCCTTCTTCCAGGATCCGCGCGCCTTCGTTGATCAGCGCGTACTGCGTGCGCTCGATGATCTCTTCGGGTGCGATCCGCCGCCGCTTTATGCCTGCTTCTTCTGCGGCCTCAGCGATGAGCTTCTCGACCTCCGCGTCGGGGATGCGATTCCGATTTTCATCGTAACGGTACCAACCCGCGCCGGTCTTCTGGCCGTAGCGATCCATTTCACACAAGCGGTCCGCGAGGATCGGCTGCCGCACGCCGGGTTTTTCGAGATGCTTGTACTCTTTGCGAATCCGCCAGCCGACATCCAAACCCGCGAGGTCACCCATCGCAAGCGGCCCCATTGCAAAACCGAAGTCGTACAGCGCGGCGTCTACGTCCTGTGGCAGCGCGCCTTCTTCGACCAGGAACTGCGCTTCACGACCGTAGGGTGCCAGCATACGATTACCGACAAATCCGCGGCAGTTGCCGACCAGCACGCCAACCTTCTTCAACCGCTTTGCCAGGGCCATAGAGGTGGCAATTACCTCCTGGCTCGTCGCTTCGCCGCGCACCATTTCCAGCAAGCGCATTACGTTCGCCGGGCTGAAGTAGTGATGCCCGATCACCCACTCCGGCCGCGAAGTAGCCGCCGCGATCTCATCGATGTTGAGCGTCGAAGTGTTTGAAGCGAGCACCGCGTCCGGTTTGCAGATCTTGTCGAGCTCGCCGAAGACTTGCTTCTTCAACTCCATCCCTTCGAAGACCGCTTCGGTAACGATGTCCGCTTCCTCAAATCCGTCGTAGGTCAGCGTCGGCGTGATCAACGCCATACGCTGATCCATTACCTCCTGGCTGAAGCGGCCCTTCCTGACCGAGTTAGCGTAGTTCTTTTTGATCGTCGCCAGCCCGCGATCGAGAAACTCTTGCGAAGTCTCTTTCAGCAGCACCGGTATGCCTGCGTTGGCGTAGTTCATTGTGATGCCGCCGCCCATCGTGCCCGCGCCGACGACAGCTGCTTTGCGAATCTCGAAAGTCTTCGTCTCTTTGGACAAGCCGGGAATCTTCGCCACCTCGCGCTCGCCGAAGAAAACGTGAATCAACGCCTTTGATTGATCAGAGAACAGACATTCACGAAAAAGCTCCGTCTCGCGTTGGCAGCCTTCGTCAAACGGCAGCTTTGTCGACGCCTCGACCGCATCGATCGCGGCGATCGGGGCCATCATTCCGCGCCTTGTCTTCTTGGCGTGCGCGCGCGCGGTGGAAAAAACCGCTGCGTTGGAATCCGAGTCGCCAAGCTTCTCATCGCGTTCGCGCGTCTTCGGATGGCGCTCACCCGTTGCAATCGTTTCGCGAAGAAACTTGATCGCCCCCTGAAGCAGATCACCCTCGATGATGCGGTCAATGATTCCGGCCTTGAGTGCTTCGCTCGCTCTTACCGGTTCCCCGAAGGCGCACATCTCGACAGCTTTCGCGACGCCCGCCAGGCGCGGCAATCGCTGAGTCCCGGCAGCTCCTGGAATGATCCCGAGTTTTACCTCGGGTTGTCCGACCTGCGCGGTTGGCGCGGCGACGCGATAGTGAAAAGCCATCGCGACCTCCAACCCGCCGCCAAACGCGGTGCCGTGAATCGCAGCCACCGCGGGCTTCGGGCAATCTTCAATCGCCTGGAGTAACGGCAATAGACTGCCTCGGCCCTTTTCGCCAGAGGTTACTTTGCCGAACTCTTTGATATCGGCCCCGGCGATGAAAGTCCGCCCGCCCCCTATCAACACGACGCCTTTGATTGACTCGTCTTCAGACGCTGCCGCGATGGCAGCCGCAATGCCTTCCGGAACGCCCGGGCTGAGCGCATTAACGGGTGGATTATTGATAGTGATGATCGCGATCTCGACTTCGCGGGTCTGTGAAACCAATTCACTCATGCATGACTCCCTTCGTCAGGTAGGAACAGGCTATTTTCCATTTGTCATTTGTCATTTGTCATTGTGCGACACGGTGCTCAATCAAATGACAAATCGCGAATGAAAAATGGAAAATGGAAAATGGAAAATGGAAGATAGATCAGAACACAGGGTGAACCAGATCTTATTTATCTTATTTATCACTTCCCTGGCACTTTCTCTACAACCAGAGGCTCAGGCTCCACCTCGCGGCGATAAAAAACGCGAGGTCGTTGCACATTGCGTTTCGTTGGGTCAGCGATCCCCTCTTCCCCCGGCGCGAATACAATCTTCAACCCGCGCGGCCCCGCCAAAGCTGCCGTTTGCATCTCCGGCACCCGGTCCACGGCGTAGTCCAACCACTCGCGTATCAAAATGGTTTGATCCTTGTCGCCGTCGGCTGCAGCTTTCTTCAGGCCCTCTTCCACAAGAGCAAAAGTCAGAAAACCATGTCCCAGGTTTTCCGCTTCCAACGCCGCTTGATAGCCCTGCGCTGCCGTAAGAACATAGATCCCTTTTTCGTACGCGAGCTGGGCGAGTCCCTTAGAGTTCATCGGGCCGCGTCGCTTCTCTTCGGATTCCAATGCTTGTCCGCTATTACAGGCATCGATCACCAGCAGCAGACCACTCGCGTCTATGTGCTCGAAGGCCTGCTCAAGCTCCCGGTCTGAGATGCTGTGCGCGAGCAGGGTGTCCAGTCCGGCCTGATTCAGACCATCCAGCGGCCCGGCATAGCCAAGGTCATGGGGTATCAAATAGAACCTGGCCTTCTGCGCCGTGCCGTGGCCGGCGAAGTAAACGATCACCGCGTCTTCAGGTTCCGCAGGTTTGATTCGATTCAACACTGCGGGCATGTTGGGCGGCGCTTCGGTAGGACTTCCTGCTATGCGACTGAGCGCGGCCAAAACGTTTGCTCTGGTTGCATCCTTATTAAAGAGCGGAATCATCTCGTACCGCGAAAAGTTTCCGAGTTTGCTCTGCGCCACCCGGAACGTCTCGCCAAACGTTTGCGCATCGGCTACCGCATACCTGAGGTTGTATTGCGGATTCGCGTATTCATCGACGCCAACTATCAACACGTACGCCGCGCCTTTGCGCTTCAGACCATCACCGCCTTTCAGCCGGAGCTTGGCGTCGGCGCTCTTTATGTTGTCCCGATTGAATGCATAGGCCGTGAGGTCGTTCTGGCCAGCGACGATCGAGATAGTTGTTTCGAGCGTCACGTTTGGCTGAGAGTTAAGGACGTCGCCGCGCCATGCCTTTATCAGCGCGCCGTTTCTGAACAGCCGCACGTCACGCGCTCCGCTACCTGAGCGACGATTTGCATCCGCGGGTGCTTCTGCGACCTGGACTCTTACTTTGACCTTTCGCGAGCCGATGGGTCGATCTCCGCTGGCGCGATCATCGGCTAAATCGACTCTAACCTGAGGCTGGCGGCGATCGACCTGCGCTATGTTTTGAACGGCGCGGGGCTTTTTGCCGGCTAGAACCTCTGCAAGCACTCCGGGGTAGTAAAACTCGTTGAAGAACGCTTCGACCGGAGCCACGTCGAATGTATTAGCAGCAAAGCGCCAGAGGATCGATTTCCACGCTTCGGGGGAGCCGTCAAACAGACCCTCAGGTGTGGCAACCAACCAGTCCTCTCCCTCGTTGAAACTCACCAGCGTGCTGAGAGGCTGAGCCTGATCGGGCGACCAAATCTTCGCGCTCGCGTCCTCGCTCCCCGAAACCATGAATCTGCCGTCCGGGCTGAAGGCTACGGCGGCCACAGGACCGGAATGACCTTCTAAAGTGCGAATCAGGTTGCCGCTCTGAGGGTCCCAGAGCCGCAGCGTTTTGTCGAAGCCTCCCGACGCCAACACGCTTCCGTCAGGCTTGAAAGCGACTGCGAAAACATCGGCGGCGTGTCCTTGAAGGGTGCGGATCAGTTTACCGGTCTGGGTGTCCCACAGCTTGATTGTCTTGTCGCGGCTGGAAGAAGCCAGCATTGTACCGCCAGGGTTGAAGGCAATGCCGGTTACCTCGGAAATGTGCCCCGTAAGAGTGTAGACCGTTTTGCCGCTCTCGACGTCCCAGAGCTTGATCGAATTGTCATAGCTCCCTGATGCGATGGTTTTGCCGTTGGGAGAAAAAGCGATAGCGCTGATAAGAGTGTAGTGCCCTTCCAGCGTTCGAGACCTGCCAGTCTCGACGTCCCATAACTTGACGGTCTTATCAACGCTGCCAGACGCTACGAACCGACCGTCGGGGCTGAAGGCGAGCGCCGTCACATTCGAAAGGTGTCCCGTAAGATTGTGGATCAGCTTGTTGCGTGCGACATCCCATATCTTGACGGTTTTATCCGCGCTCCCCGAAGCCAGCTTCTTTCCGTCCGCACTAAAGGCCACGGCATTCACTATTGGTGAATGCCCTATCAGAGTATGTATTAATGCACCAGAGCGGGCGTCCCAGAGTTTCACGGTGTTCCAAGTTGCGCAAGCCAGCGTCTTTCCATCCGGGCTGAAGGCAACTGCGCGGACGCTGGAGAAGCGGCCTTCGAGTGTGCGAATCCACTTGCCGGTTCCGGCGTTCCATAGAACTACCCCTGTCCAGCTTCCCGCAGCGATGGTGTTCCCATCAAGGCCGAGGGCTACTGAGGTGATCGGCTCACGTGCACCTTCTATCGTGCGGACGGTCTTGCCGCTTTGAACATCCCAGACCCTGATCGTCTTATCCTGACTTGCTGAAAAAAGAAGTTTGCCGTCCTGACTAAAGACAGTTGAAGTGACGATACCTGCATGCCCCTGAAGTGAGCGGATTAAAGCTCCGCTTTCGGCGTTCCAGAGTTTGATGACTCTATCGTCGCCGGCGGAAGCGACGATTTGTCCGGTGTCTCCTGGGCCGAACGCGACAAAGTGGATGGCAGCGGCGTGGCCCGCCAGCGTGCGGATCAGAGCGCCATCACTCACCTGGTAGAGCTTTACAGTCTTATCCGCACTTCCCGAAGCTAAGATCTTTCCATCGCGACTGAAAGCAATCGTGCGAACGTCAGAGCCAGTACCTTCAACGGTGCTAATAATCTCGAAGGTAGTCGCGTCGAAGATATTGATCGTCTCATCTCTGCTACCGGACGCGATTATCTTGCCATCTGGACTGAAAGCCACCGCGTTCACTTCATCGTCGTGATCCGAGAGCGTTCGGATCACTCGCCCGGTCTTGATATCACAGACCACGACGAGCTTATCCAAGCCTCCGGAAGCTATTGTTTTTCCGTCGGGGCTGAAGGCGATGGAGGAGACGCTGTCATGGTGATGGTCAAAGACGCGAAGGAGGAGACCGGTCTCAATTTCCCAAAGCCTTATGGTCTTATCCGAGCTGGCGGAAGCCACGAGCTTGCCGTCTGGACTGATGGCCACGGCGCGGACGTTATCGGAGTGCCCGCTCTGAATCACCAGCTCAGGTCTGTTGGCGGTCTGCGTCGGGGGCAGTAGCTGAGTTTGCGGTTTGCGTTGTGCTGGAGTCTGTGACGGCTTCTTTGGTGTTTGCTTCTGACGTTGAGTTTGATGAGCCCACAGGGGAGCGTTGAGCGTCAACAGGGCGACGATAGCAATAGCTTTCATAGTTAGGCCTTTATACATTTGATCCTTGTACTTTATCACTTAGTACCTCGAGCGGCGGCGAGCGTGGCTCAGATGAGCCGAGGGCCGAGGCGCTCGCTACCGTTCGCGGTACTGACTCGCCGGTAACGACAGGTTCAAATTATATGCTTTTTGTGATCAGGTTCCTAGCAGGCGCAAAGCCTTTGGCCTCGAACGACGGCGCCAGCTCCCATTGATATCTCAGGTCATCAAGCGCTCGACCCTTGAGCTTCACCGAAAGTACAACGGCAACCTACGCGACGCGCTCAGAGAGATGTGCGACCTTTACGTCGCGACGGCCGAGGCGCCGGGCGGTTCCTCCGGCGCTTTTGATCGAGGCTTCGAGCCATCAACTCGAGGCCCACGCGGTCGATCTTCACCAACGAGTCGGCCTCTTCCGGTGACAGGCCTGCCCGGATAGCTTCCCCGCGAGGGTCGACAAGGAAGCTGGCTCGCGCGCGCTCGTCTACGTAGATCCTGGCGAGAAATGCTTCCAGTAATGTGGCGTTCATGCGGCCTCCTCACCACGCGCCGTATGTCGTTTGCGTCCTTCGCGCAGTGCCGCGCGCGCCCGCTCGAGCTGCACCAATAGACATTCCATCGAGGGATAGCAGCCGTCGCGCTCCAGGATCACAGTCAACGGTCTATGCGCGCGAGCGCCCACCTCGGTCAACAATTGATAAACCGGATCGGGCACGTCGTGAAGATGATCATCGAGCAGCCGCCGCTCGCCGCCAGCGCCCACCCATTTTCCGCCGGCAAGATGGATCGCCGCGACTCCTCCAATCGGAATCCGCCTGAGGAAGTCTAACGGATCGAAGCCAAAGTTCGTGGCGTTCGCGAAGAGGTTGTGCAGGTCCAGCAGCAAGTCGCAATTTGAGCGACGAAGAATCTCGTCGATCCACTCGGCTTCGTCGCGATCGCTTCCCGGGGGATCGATTAACGTCGCTACGTTTTCCACCAGCGGCGGGACTCCGACGACTCGTCTCGCGCGTTCGAGATTCGCCTCTGCTCCTTCAACGGTCGCGTCGGTTCGCGGCGGCGCCGCCAGGTGGCCGATCTCGACGCCCCCGCCTCGAACGAATGCCAGGTGCTCGGACCAGTAACGCGGGCGCACATCGTCGAACAGCCGCGCCGTTTGCTCCAGCCTCTTCGTTTCAACCGGAACCGCCGAAGCCAATCCGAGCGTCACACCGTGAAGCACTAAAGGAACCTGAGCGGCGAGCGTACGCAGCGCGCGACGATGGCTCCCTGGCGCGTCGAAGAAGTCGTCCGCAATCACCTCGACCACATCGATGCGGTCAAGGTTGGCAAGGATTCCGCCCGCAAGCTCCGGACGCCAGCCAATTCCAAAGCTGTCCGCTTTTGCCGTCATCCGCCGCATCCTCCGCATCCGCCGCCACACCCGCCGCCGCAACTGCTGCCGCACGAGCTTCCACCCGACGTTCCACACGACAAACTGCTCCATCCGCCGCGGGTTGCTTTTGGGAAAAGAGCACCAGCATACGCGAACGAGTCTCCTGTAAGCGCTCCAAGGCCGAACGCCGCAGCCAACATCGCAGCGTCAGCGTTCGCTCCTCCTGACGCAACCGGACCAGCTCTTTCTTTCAACCCGGAGTACAGCAGTTTGACATCCAGCAACAGACTCTTGCCTCTCGCGGTCAGGCGCGGAAAAGATACTTTGGCGGCAATCGCAGTTGCGATGAGGGCCAATAAGATCAGGAAGACGATGTTGGTGCGTCCGCGCGACAGGGCAACGAAGATCTTGACCGCAGCCGTTCCGCCGAGGACCGCCACAGCGAGGAGGAAGCTTGTGACCCGCGAACGATTGATCGCAGCATCGGGCAGAACGCACAATCGTGTAAGCGTGTCACGGTACTCGTTGACGGCCGGCTGGACCGATGAATCGGCAACGATCGACGTAGACTCCGCGGGACTGGCGAACCTTTCCATCAACAGCTTTTCGATTGGCCGTCGAACGCTTTTTGGCGAGGCGCCCTTAGTGCGAACGACCGTCGTTCCGTTCGCGGTCAGCAGTCCGCGGTCCACCAGCGAAACAAGAGCGACGCGCGCCGCCTCAGATTCACCGGCGCGCAGATAGGCGATCAGGTAAGGATCGGCAAGGTCTATCTTGGGCGGCGGACCCGACTCAACAACTTGCCTATAACGGTGCAGTGCGACGATGACCACGGCGCTGAGAACGAAGTAGAAGATCAAGAACTCAGGGCCGCGGAGGTCGAACGGGTTCACAACTGATCACCTCACGAGAGCTTTCGCGCACGAGCCTGCATCGACATCGCCAGATCGATCAGCGCCACCACAGTGGGTCCGGCAAGGCCCGGCTCCAGGCGCCCTTCCTCGCGCGCGGCCGACATAAGCGAGAGCACTTCGGCCCATTCATGCTCGGTACGCTGCGGCATCGCACGCGCGACATCCTCGAGGGCCTCTTTGGGTGAAGCTGCCGTAGCGCCTTCCAATTCAAGCAAGGCCGCCGCGCACGCTCGCAGAGGACCGGCGGCGTCGGCGATCACGAAGCCAAGTTGCTCCTCGCGCAGGCCCCGCGTGACGTACGCCTCGCGCGACCGCAAGGTGAGGTTCAGCAGCGTCTGATTCAAGCGCGTGATCGCAGCCGGCCGCGAAGGCTTCAGGCCCGCGAACGGATCCACGCCATGGAGGGTGCGGTGCCGGCGCGCGATGTCGCCGAACTTCACTGCGAATGCTTCCGTAGCCGGCGCGATCTCCGACTCGAGCAGGAACATCGTTTTCAGTCGAATCGCCGCTTGCGCAATTCGCAGCGGCTGGCGAAGTCTCTCGGCTTTCGCATGATCGAACTTCGATAGAACCACCACCAGGTTGACATCTGAAGTCCGCCGCAATCGCCCCTCCGCCGCGCTTCCGTAAAGCACGATTGAGCGAAGGTCGTCTGAGAACGCGTTGCGAGTTGAGTCCACGAAGTCGGTGAGCGCGCGGCGAACGTTTTCGGGGAGGTTGGCGAGTTGGTCTTCCAAGCGCGGGGATTCTATGACCGACATCCGCGCCAGTCAAGCAGCCGCATTGACTCACGAAAAATCTAAACGAAATTGATTCGTTGCCTCACGAAAGA
>JBBPIH010000102.1:0-9832 GCA_038040455.1 Acidobacteriota bacterium | reverse complement strand
ATGAGCTGTGGGAGAAGCTTTCTGAAGGCGGAGAAAAATCAAGATGCGGCTGGCTAAAAGACAAATATGGTCTGTCATGGCAAGTCAATCCCACTGTCTTAGGTGAGATGTTGCAAGACAAAGATCCTGAGAAATCGAAAAGAGTCATGGAGGCAATGCTTAAAATGGATAAAATTGACATACAAACTTTGAAGCAAGCGTATGAGCGACACTGATCCACCACAGGTCTCAAAAAAAAAGCGATCTCGTTCTAGAGATCAGAGGAGAATTTCCTATGAGAAAGGTAACTACTGGTGCTATGCCCACGAAGAAGAGCGCACCGGCGCAGACAGTAGACGACTACCTCGCGGCGGTGCCGGAAGCCGCGCGGGCCGCGCTCGCGAAGCTTCGCAAGACGATCAAAGCCGCGGCGCCCAAGGCCACCGAGGTCATCAGCTACCAGATGCCGGCCTACAAACACCACGGACTCCTGGTGGGCTTCGCGGCGTCCAAGGACCACTGCACCTTTCACATCATGAGCACGGAGGTGACGCGCGCGCACGCGGCTGAGCTCAAGGACTACAAACTCGGCAAAGCCTCCATCCGCTTCGCAGCCAACAAGCCGCTCCCTGCCGCACTCGTCACGAAGCTGGTCAAGGCGCGCATCGCGGAGAACGAAGCGGGCAGGAGTTATCGGGACCGTCAATGAGGACTTCGCAGTTGGGACTAGAAACCATTCGAAAGGAGATGAAGCTATGAAGACAATGAACAACCCACTCGCCGTGCTCGCCGTGCTGGTTGCATCGGCTCTCATCGTGGGAGGCAACACATCTACCAAGGCTGAGACTGGAGTGCCAACCGTGGAGGTACAGCGCAAAAATGAATCGAAAGGAAACTATACGGCCACGGACAAAGTAAAGAAACGCGATCTCGTCATTATCCGTCTGTTCCACGCCCCGGTCGAGCTAGTATGGAAAGCCTGGACCGATCCCGACTACGTCGTGCGTTGGTGGGGCCCAACAAGCTTTACCTCGCCTTCCTGCAAAATAGATTTTCGTGTGGGAGGCAAATTTTTATTTCACATGCGCGCGCCGAAAGAATTTCAAGGTGGACAAGATTTCTACACGGCTGGCGTCTACAAGAAGATTGTGCCCATGAAGCTCATCGAGTTCAGCCAGGGCCTGGCCGACAAAGACGGCAACAGAATTGATCCTACTACGATGGGCATGCCCGCAGACTTCCCGAAAGAAATACCCAGCGCCCTGGCTTTCAAGCGCGTTGGCGACAAGACCGAACTGACCGTCACGGAATACGACTGGACGGTAGGCCAAATGCTTGACATGTCCGAAGCCGGCATGAACCAGTGCCTCGATAAACTTGCAGAGCTTTTGGCCAAGCATAAGCAAAAATGATGTCTACACAGCTTCATGTGGCGGGACATCTGTTTATTGGGGGAACGACCATCGGACCCCTGATGGGCTGGCTTTTTGGGTGCGTGATCATGTTTGCAACCAAGAAGCTGGTTACCAGGCAAGGACACAAAAGCCACGGCGCGTGCGTGATTCAGGGTATTGGATCAGCTGACGTTCAGAGTACAAGCTTTAGCTTGCTTCTCACGTTCTTGCGGCCGTAAGGGCAAGCTGAAGCTTGTACTCTGAACTAACGACGAAAGGAGAAACGTATGAGCGGAGTAAGGGTGCTGGTTGGTACACGTAAGGGCGCGTTCGTCCTGACGGCGGACGCAAAGCGCGAACGGTGGGACATCAGTGAGCCCCACTTTGCTGGCTGGGAGATCTACCACGTCAAGGGATCTCCCGCTGATCCGAATCGGCTGTATGCATCGCAGTCCAGCGGCTGGTTCGGACAGATCATTCAACGATCGGACGACGGCGGCAAAACATGGCACCAACCCGGAACGCCGCCCGGCGAACCGACTACTACCCCGGAGGGCATGCCCAAAGGCGAGAGCAACAAGTTCGTTTACGACTCTTCTGCTGAAACCGGCAAGCCGCTTACCACGCATCAGTGGTACGACGGAACGCCGCATCCGTGGGAGTTCAAACGAGTCTGGCATCTCGAACCCTCGCTGACCGATCCCGACACGGTCTACGCCGGGGTTGAAGACGCCGCCTTGTTCCGCTCGAACGACGGCGGGCAGACCTGGCAGGAGCTCTCCGGGCTGCGCGGCCACGGCTCAGGGCCTTCCTGGCAGCCAGGCGCCGGTGGGATGTGCCTGCACACCATCCTTCTTGATCCGCGCGACCCAGGACGAATCTTCATCGCCATCTCGGCCGCGGGCGCGTTCCGAACCGACGACGCTGGCGAGACGTGGCGACCGATCAACCGCGGACTGCATTCGCTATACATCCCAGACCCGACTGCGGAGGTCGGGCACTGTGTTCACCGCATCGCGATGCACCCGTCTCGCCCGGGTGTGCTGTTCATGCAGAAGCACTGGGACGTCATGCGCAGCGACGACGCCGGCGAGTCGTGGCACGAGGTCAGCGGCAACTTGCCGACCGACTTCGGGTTCCCGATCGACGTGCACGCGCACGAGCCGGAGACGATCTACGTCGTCCCGATCAAGAGCGACTCGGAGCACTATCCGCCCGATGGAAAGCTGCGCGTCTACCGCAGCCGCACGGGTGGAAACGAGTGGGAGCCGCTCACAAAAGGTCTGCCGCAAAGCGACTGCTACGTCAACGTGCTGCGCGACGCGATGGCCGTCGACTCGCTTGATTCGTGCGGCCTGTACTTCGGCACTACCGGCGGGCAGGTGTACGCATCGACCGACGCCGGAGACACCTGGGCTCCCATCGTCCGAGACCTTCCTCCCGTGCTGTCTGTAGAAGTCCAGGTGCTGCCCTAGAGGTAATCATCATGATCCGAGTCGCGCTCCCGTATCATCTGCGAACTCTGGCGAAGTTCGACGACGAGGTGCAGCTCGAAGTTCACGGTTCGATTACGCAGCGTTCGGTCCTCGACGCACTCGAGGCGCGCTATCCGATGCTGCAGGGAACGATACGCGATCATGTCACGCAGCAGCGTCGGCCTTTTCTGAGGTTCTTCGCCTGCGAGGAAGATCTGTCACATGAACTACCGGACACGCCCCTGCCCGACGCGGTCGCCTCGGGCGCAGAGCCGCTGTTGATAGTCGCGGCCATCGCCGGTGGCTAGGAGCCGGAAGCAGCAGGTGGAAACCGACCGCGCCTCGTTGCCGAAGCGAGTGCGTGACTCAATTAAGGAGTCGCGAGATCGTTGGCGCCGACCCTTGAAACGATGGAGGGATGTTCGTAGTCCGGCCAGTTCTGAGTACAGCCTTTAGGCTGCTGTCTTAGAGGTTGCGATTTAGCACGCCTCTCGCAACCAGCAGCCTAAAGGCTGTACTCTGAACTGGCGGGACTACGAACATTCTTCATAGGAGAGAACCATGCAATTGAACCCGCATCTCACTTTCAATGGCCAATGCGAGGAAGCGTTCAAGTTCTATCAGCAGTGTCTTGGCGGGAACATCCAAACAATGATGACACACGGTGATTCGCCGATGGCCGATCAAGTGCCATCAGAATGGCGCGATAAGATCCTTCACGCAACCCTGATTGTCGGAGAGACGGCACTGATGGGTGCTGACGTTCCGCCTGATCACTATGAAGAACCAAGAGGCTTTTCCGTAACGATCCAGATCAACGACACGCCAAAGGCAGAACGCATATTTCGTTCGTTGTCAGAAAGCGGAATCGTGACGATGCCCCTACAGCAGACTTTCTGGGCCGCCCGTTTTGGCATGGTTGTCGATCGATTCGGCATCCCGTGGATGGTCAACTGCGGGCAAGCTGCATAGCAGTCAGTCACATTGTTTCTGACGGGCGGAAGAGTGCAAACGGGCAGTCCCGTAGGGACCACCTGTCTATAGTTATCCGCGCCGGGCGAGGTTGTCTAGCTCCGTAGGAGCGACCTCTTTGCTGAGGAGTTGCGGCGAGAGAAGGTCGCTCCTACGGAGCTACAAGCGTGGGCGGCGGCGATAGCTATAGACAGGTAATCCCTACGGGATTAGTGAGCCGACGTGTTAAGCATCAGACAGAGATTTTAAATGAGCCGATGAACGTCAAGGACAAACTACTACGGAGGATTTATGAACTACGTTGATGGCTTCGTATTGCCGGTACCCACGGAAAACCTGCAGGCCTATCGTCGCATGTCGCAAAAGGCTGGAAAAATCTGGCGCGAGCACGGCGCGCTCGAGTACCGTGAGTGCGCCGGCGACGACCTCGATGTAAAGTTTGCTGTTTCGTTCACTCGAACGATCAAGCTTAAGCCCGGCGAGACGGCAGTGTTCTCGTGGATCGTGTTCAAGTCACGAGCGCATCGCGATCGCGTCAACGCAAAGGTAATGAAGGACCCGCGCATTGCGAAGATGAAAGGGCCGATGCCCTTCGACGTCAAGCGCATGGTCTACGGTGGTTTCAAGATCCTGGTCGACGCCTAGCCGAAAGCATTGCAATAAGCCTGTGGAGCAGGCGGAAGCATAAAGCCCACGGTGGAGGGAAGCGGAACTCTGGGTTGACGGGTTAGCAATTTCGTACAGCCCGTGAAGCGGGCGACAGAAGAAGAGTCCGTAGTCCGTAGTCCGTTCACTCATACACCCACAGCCCTCCAGCTATTCGAGCAGACGCGTGTCAACACTGCGCCTTCAGACAAGTCCTACTTCTCTTAACACCTCGATTCATCGAGGTGGCGGAAACCGCTAAAACCGTTCAAGATCAAACGCCTCGCCCCAGCACCTCACTGAAGTGACGTGTTAATGAGAACGGCGCTCAGCTAGTCGAGCGGACGCGTGTCAACACATAGCAACGCGACCACGCCACCTCGATGAATCGAAGTGTTAACGAGAATTCATATTTTCATTCGCTCCACATCCCGCTTTTGATCACACCCGGACAAGAGTTTCGGCTGACCCTCTTGTATTATGTTCGGTCCACTGGTGACATGCCTCGACTCTAACGGTGAGATCGACGTGAGATAACGGCAGATTGCGAGCTGAAATGATGATCCAGCAGAACATTGCCCAATCCTTCCAATCACCTATCGTGCGCGTGTTGCTCGGTGCGATCGCGACCGCGCTGCTTTATGTGCTCTGGAAGGAAGTACGGAAGATCCCCGCCAAGCTGTTCACACTGATGGCCACGGCGTTCATGGACATGGTTGGGCTGCTGATGATCATCCCGCTCCTGCCGTTTTACGTAAAGGATCTCGGCGGGTCGGGGATCGACGTACTCGGTCTGCACTTTGGAATCGGGATCATCTCCGGATTCATCATCGCCTCGTTCACCGTCGCACAACTGTTGAGCGCGCCGATGTGGGGCCGGTTCTCTGATCGCGTGGGGCGCCGACCCGTGCTGCTGGTCGCCTTAGGCGCAGCAGCAATCGCGTATCTGATTTTCGGCTTCGCGCACTCGCTGCTCCTCTTGTTCCTGTCGCGCATGGTCCAGGGGGCGGGTGGGGGCACAGTAGGCGTGATCCAGGCTTACGTGGCCGACTCGACTGATCCGAAGGATCGCGCTCGAGCGCTCGGATGGCTCTCGGCGACAACCAATCTCGGGGTGGCGCTGGGACCGGTGCTTGGTTCCTTCGCCCTCTGGTTAGGCAAGCACGACCTGATGCCGGGGGCGGGAACATTGCAAGTCGGTCGCGCGATGCCGGGAATCATGGCGGCCGCGCTGTGCGTTCTAAACATGATCTTCGTCGCCGGCTATCTGAGCGAATCTCGTGATTTAGACGAGCAGCCGCAGGAAGGATACATACGTCCAACCGCGCGTCAGGCGATCTGGCGCGTGATCTCGCGTTCGAGCGACCCGGCGTCGCGCCTTATCTTGATTTATGCGATTGCCATCGGAGCATATCAGGGAAGCTTTTCGGTGCTCGCGCTCTTCCTGAACGCGCGCTTCCAGGTAACCGAACAGACGATTGGTTATTTTTTCATGTATGTCGGGGCAATCTCGGTTTTCGCTCGCGTGGTGCTATTAGGGCGCGCGGTCGACCGGCTCGGCGAGGCAAATCTCTCGCGTCTGGGCCTGGTGCTCCTGGCGGCTGGCGTTCTCGGGATGCCGCTCTCGGGAAACCTGGGGATGCTAGCGCTGGCCGTTGCGCTGATTCCGCTAGGCACGGCCTTTACGTTTCCGTGCGTAACTGCACTGCTGTCAAGGGTGATTGCTCCTGGAGAACGCGGCCTCTACATGGGGATGCAACAGACGTATGGCGGAGTCGCTCGCATCATCGCGCCGCTGTTCTTCGGCTGGGCGTTTGATTCGCTCGGAGTATCGTCGCCGTACTTCTTCTCTTCGGCGATCCTTCTGGCGACGATTTCTCTTGGATTCGGGCTGGATCAGTATGCGAGGCCGGAGCTTGCTGTTGCGCCGGAAGCGACCGGCGACAAGAGAGAGGCGTAGAACCAACTCAAGGCTTAGCTGGAAGTCGCGACTCCACCGACGCGGGGTCGGTGGAGATAACCTGTCGCTCTGACCCACTTGTTTAGCCTTGTCAGTCGAAATCCCACCAACACAGGGTTGGTGGAGTTACGGCGACTTTTTCAGCAGCCTCTTAGGAGTGAAATCTGTTCGGTGGCTAGGCAGGCACATTCAACTCTGACGCACTTCCCGCTGTCTCACTTCTCGCTACTTCCAACATTGAACTCCAACTCCAACGGAGTTCCGTCGCCAGAATTAACATCTGATGGTCTTTCGTTTGATACCCACTCGACCGCCTGTTTCGCACTTCTCGATGTACGCAGTCGCAAGCGGTACTTTGCATGCAGTGTCGCCCATATCAACGGACACCTCGCCGATCTGTTTGGCCACCGCTTTTGCTTGCGCCAACAGCGGTCGCACGTAAACTCCGACCGCGATGACAAAAGCATTCATGGTGTACCGAACTCGGTTTTGCGCGCCGCTGATTTCCCTGACGGCAGTGTTGAGAAGCTCCTTGATTTCCGCGAGGTCCAGGGACTCGTCCACGGTCGTGGCGACGATCCCGGCATACGTGGACCAGCCGCAGGATGCGATGTGCTCGTCCTTTGAGTTGATCCATTTCATTGCAAGATCGCGGGCGTGCGGATTCTCCACCGCGACCCAGGGGACCGAATATTCCGACACCATTGTCAGGCGGCCCGCTCGCTTGGCCCAGGCCTGCAACTGCGACTTGGTCATTTGCATACCGTTCGCGACCATTCCGGCAAGGTACATCGCGTCCAGGTTTCCCGTCTCGAAAAGATCAAGTGCGAGTTGTTGTTCGCCTTTTATCCCTTTGGCGATGACCTTGAGGTCGGCGATGCTCACGCCGAACATGCGATCCGCTGGCACGCCGTGACGGGAATAGGTTCTGCGGGTCGTTTCTTTGCCTTTGCTTTTCAGCTGGGCCACGATCGATTTGACGGTCGCCATGAGTGCTCCTTAATGAAGATGTATTGGGACTCTCCGCTGAAGGGCGTATTGAATCACGTACTCCTTCTCAGAGCCAAGCGCCCCGGCGAGGTGTCTGTTGATATGAGCGACACCCGGCGCGGTCAACAGGCGCGAATGTATAGGTCAATTTCGAGGCCCAAAACGTTTCATAACGTCGCAGGAGTGGAGCATCGAAGACTCGCGTCATCGCAATATCCCCGTCGGGGGGCGTGAGGGGTCACCGTGTCGGTGCTCTTCTTGGTCGCGTCCGCTGCGTTTCCGGGACGTCGATCATCCCTCTGCGGCAGGGCGGCGCGCCGCAAGCCGCCGCCTCACCCCGGGACTCGTGAGCTCCCTGAGCGCGTCCTTGCCAACCCAACGGGCCGAGGGCTCCGGTGAGTCCGCCAAGCGCCGGGCCACCGCGACCGCGGCTGCGTTGAGCGCGGGATTGCGTTTCCCGATCGCACGCAGCGCCATGTTCACAGCCTTCTTGACGAAGTGCCGTTCGTCGCTGGCGGCGCGCAGGACGAAGACCAAGCCCTGGATAAACTGCTCGTCGCCGGCGAGCTTGTCATGCACCGTGAGAGACCACAGCAGCGCAAAGCCAGCGCGTTTGACGAACTCGTCCTCCTGCTTGCACCATTGCGCGACTTTGCGCCAGGCGTGAGGCGTGCGGTCGAAGAGGTTAGAGCACAGCGTGTCGACGATACCCCAGTTGTCGAAGTCCCGAACCCACGCGTCCATCTGAGCCGACGTGACGCGCGCCGGTTCGTCTACGAACGACGTCAGCATTCGCGCTTCGTACCAGCCAGTGTCCCAGAGCGCGGCTGCGAGTTCGTGGTTTCGCCCGAGGGGCTTGGCCACTTTCTGAATGTTGGCCATCGAAACGCCAAAAGCCTTCTTCGTATAGATGCCGTACCGTTTTGACATGTCCTCGAGGACTCGCTTGTCAGCAAGGCGCTTCAGCGACGCGAGCACCGCGTTGACCTGATCCCCGAGCGAGGGCTGCGCTGCTTTCGATGGTTGGGTTCCCTTTTTTGTCGGCTTGGCGTTCGCGAGTAAGGACGGTTTCGGTTTGGCGCGCGGACTGACCGTTTGCGCTCTCTTCCTTGCCGGTTTTGCGGGAGCGCTCTTTTTCGGGCGAGGCATGCGTGTTCTCCTCCATCGTTCGCTCTGCGAGGGCACCGTCAATTGGTTGCGCCCCGGCCCGCGTTTCGCAAAGAAGACGGTCGTTCGAGAATCGCAATAGCATTTTTGACAACGACCCTATTTGGGACACGGGATCGGCTGAATCTTTATTTGTACGTTTGACTTCACGCGCTTACGTGCCTGGAACTTCTGCCCCACACGCGACAAATCCAGCTGCTCGTAAAAGAACCTGGCCATTCGATGATACAACGACACGCCGCCAGGGCGCCGGTCGAGCGGGACGTTGTGCCCCAGCCCCTCGCACACATTTATCTCGTATGGAATTGCCACGCGGCTGGCGCGCTGAGCCAGAGCGTAAGCCTCTGAGACAGGCACCGAGTTATCGTCCGCGCCATGGACAATAAACAGAGGCGGTTCCCCCTCGTCGAGCATACTCTCATTACCATCCAGTCCGCCTAGCCAGCTTAGAACTGCCGCGACAGGAACTCTCGGACGTGTCTCGCCATAGGCGAGCCGTAGCGCGATTACAGCCCCGGCAGAACTGCCGCCAACCCCTATACGCGCCGGATCCACATTGTAGCGACCTGCATTGTTGCGGAGCCAGGCCACTGCGCGCCCGGCGTCCTCAATGGCGGCGTTGAGAGTGCGAGTAAGCGGAGTGCTGCCCTGAGCCGGAGGATCATCCCGCGCAGCCGGTAGTTGATTGACACACATACGTAGCCCCTGGCGGCGAACTCGCGGCATAGTTCGACCATGTTTTCGGTTCGCTTGTCACCGAAAACTAAACCACCGCCGTGGACGACGACAAAACCGGGACGAAGGCGTGGCGTGCTGTTTCCAGCGGGCTCATACAAGTCCAGGAGCAAAGGTTTCCCAGCAGGTTTCGGAATTTGCACAGGTGCAGACGCGTAGACCAGATCGTTGGTGACATTCACCAGAAACTGGGGATTGATGAAGAGTGAGGCTCGTGCGTCGGGGTATCGCGCCCCACAGATGCTGAAAATGAAAACTACGGCCAAGGACATCGTGTTTTTCGATTTCATCCTTATCGCCCTACCTATTATATGCGTGGCCGACAGCGGTAGCCATGGGCGTCAATAGCCGGCCAGCGCTTGACCCAGGTCTCGGTCGTAATTGTCTAGCAGTGTGCTGAGAAAGCCAAAAAAGGGCCTCACTCAGAGGAGTGCCTATAATCCCACCAACACAGTTGGTGGACTGGAGTTTGGACATTTTAATGTCAAGTATCAGCATACAGAGCGAGGTTTTTA
>JBBPIH010000022.1:67618-99412 GCA_038040455.1 Acidobacteriota bacterium | reverse complement strand
AACAATCCACCAACTGCGTTGGTGGGATTCGGGACGGGGTTCAGCGAGGCTTGTTTGTAGGCTGAATACAATCCACCAACTGCGTTGGTGGGATTCGGGACGGGGTTCAGCGAGGCTTGTTTGTAGGCTGATTATGAACGATCCACCAACTGCGTTGGTGGGATTCGCGCGGAACGCTTGGGTTGAGTATGACTCAATCCTTTAACTCGCGCCTTCTTGTTAACCACGCGTAAACGATCGCAGCCAGGAACAGCAGCGAGCTCAACACCACGCAAGCAACGGCGAACACATCGCCGTGCCGAGTGTAGAGAGTCGAGCCCTCCGAGCGCGCTTCATCCGCCGTCTTGATCTTCCACGTCCGAGTTGCAGTCTCGAACATCGGTGTTTCGCCGCGCACGTTGCCGTAGCGATCCACTCGCGCCGAAACCCCGGAGTTCGTCGCGCGAATCAGATCGACGTTGTTCTCAACCGCGCGAAAAATCGCCGTCGTCAGCATCTGCTTCGGAGCAGAAGTAGGACCAAACCAGGCTTCGTTGGAGAGCTGCACGAGCGCCGACACACCGTCGCTTCGCATCCTCCGCGCGAGGTCCGGCCTGGTAGTCTCGAAACAAATCAACGTTCCCAACTTCGCGCCCGCCGCCTCGCTCAAGGTCACGCTGTTTCCCGGAGTGATATCGCCAACCAGCGCCTTGACATGTCTCATGAACGGAATCCAACTTCGCGCCGGTATGTACTCTCCGAAAGGAACCAGCGCGTTCTTGTCGTACTGGGCGATCTTTTCCCCCGACGGTGATATGAGCACCGCGCTGTTGTATTGGGGTTCATTCGTCCCTGGGTTTCCCGAGAAGCCCCACGTGTTCATCAGCAGGTAGACTCGGTTGCGCGCGGTGAACTCCGCGAGCCGGCGTCGCAGCTCAGAATCGCGATCGTACTCGAAGTTCATGGCCGACTCGGGCCAGATTATCAGGTCGATGCTGGTGGTTTTCTCTGCCAGGGAACTCGGGGCTCCGTTCGAAGCCGC
This sequence comes from Acidobacteriota bacterium, assembly GCA_038040455.1. Lineage (GTDB taxonomy): Bacteria > Acidobacteriota > Blastocatellia > UBA7656 > UBA7656 > Onstottus_A. Next base: position 98,391 of record JBBPIH010000022.1, on the reverse strand, counting down.
ATCTTTGGTGTTTGCTTGAACCGCTTGCTCAGACAGGGAGATGTGGCGCAGCAACATCTGAGTCATGAACTTCGGATCATCCCACGCACCATCGACAGGTATGTTCGGCTGAACGACGACTACAGAGACCGAGCCGGATTCGTCGATCGCAGGCCGCAGCGATTCGCCGTACAACACTGACGCTATCGCAATCACGCCCGCCGCCGTGAGCACAACGATTCCGCGACGGCGCTCGAGAAACACCAGCGCGTATACCAACGCTGTGCTTGCAGCAACCAGAATTGCGCTCACCAGGTAAACGCCTCCCAGTCGGGCGACCTGTATCACTGGCGGTTGGAACGCCTGAGAGTAACCGAGCGGGTTCCAGCCCATGTCTGTTGCTTGAAGTCGTAGCCATTCACTCGCTGGCCATATGACCGGCGCGGCCAATATCGCCCAGCCTCCAAAGCGCTTTATAGTGAGCCCCAGCGTTCCAGCAAACAGGCCCGTGAACACACCCAGCGTCGCCGAGAAAATTACCAGGATTATGTAGCACAGCCACAGCGGTATTTCCCCGTAGTGGTGCATCGAGTAGGTCACCCAGTGCGACGAGCCCGTGTAAAAAATCGTTCCCGTAACGCTTCCGAGCAACAGCGAGCGCCAGAACTTTCGCTCGCGCACGACGGCCATAATCAGCGGCGCGGCGCCCACCCATCCGAGCGACCACAGGTTCCAATCCGGGAAAGCGAATATCAAAAGCAGTCCAGAAAAAATCGCTAGCGACAGATTGCTGATGAATGGAGATGCTTGCTGATAGGGGAGTACTTTTGCGACTCGAAACCTCGCGGCGAGCAGGTCCTCGCGTGCGTAGACAGGAGGGACGGCCTCTTCGGAATGCCGAACGCGGGCAAGGGTCGAGGATTGAGGATCGAGGATTGAGGATCGAGAATCGAAAATTGAGAATCGAGGATTGAGGATTGAGGATCGAAACACTAGGTATGGATTCATCAGTTCCTAGCCAGTGAGCGGAGGACGGATTCAAGCAACTGCTTTTGCTAATCGATCGATGTACAATCCTCGATCGTCTATTATCAATCCTCGATCCTCAACCCTCGATCCTCACGCCTCCGCAGTCTCGTTCACCATCTCCGCCATGAAGGAGCTCCGCACGAGAGGGCCCGCGAACACCGCGCGAAAACCGAGGCGCTCGCCGTATTCCCTGTATTCGTCGAACACCTCAGGATGGACGTACTCGTCGACCGGCAGATGCGCGCGTGTAGGCTGCAAGTACTGGCCGATGGTGGCCACGTCGACCGCGTGTGCGCGCAAGTCTTCGAGTAAGAGCTTCACTTCATCGCGGCGCTCGCCGAATCCAACCATGAAGCCTGACTTCGTGAGCGTCCGCGGCGAGTAGCGTCGAGCCTCTTGAAGCACATCGAGCGACTGCTGGTAGTCGGCTTGCGGCCGGACCTTTTGGTAGAGTCTGGGAATCGTCTCGACGTTGTGATTGAAGGTGTCGGGCGCGGCGTCGAGCACCGTGTGAAGGGCGGGCCGGTTCCCTTTGAAGTCCGGTGTCAGCACTTCGATCTTCGCGTTTGGCAGCCGCAGCCGTACAGCGTGAATCGTTTTTGCAAAATGTGCTGCGCCTCCATCGGCCAGCTCGTCACGATTCACCGAGGTGATCACAACGTAGCTCAACTTGAGCTGAGCCGCTGCCTCGGCTACCTGTTCCGGTTCATCGTTCAAGGAGCCCATCGGCAACCCGCGTCCGGTTTTGACAGAGCAGAATCCACAACTGCGCGAGCAAAAGTCACCGAGGATCATGAAGGTCGCGGCGCCTCGCGCAAAGCAGTCGTTGCGATTTGGGCAGCGCGCTTCTTCACAGACCGTGTGTAGCCCACGAGTGCGCAGCATGCTCTTCAGTTGGTGATCGGCGTCCACGTTGCGAAGCGGCTTGCGCAACCACTGCGGCAGCCGCGGCCCTGCGCTTCGAATCGGCTTTTCTATCTGGATCAGCATAGCTTAAAGGGTTCAGGTTTCAGAGTTCCGGGTTCAGAGTTCCGGGTTCAGGGGTCCGGGTTCAGGGTTCCGGGTTCAGGGTTCCTTGTTCTCGACGGGCGAGGTTCGTACGCTCGGGTTCTCCTTACGCTGATTCTCGCTACTCTCAAATCCGACCCCGAACCCTGAACCCTGAACCCGGAACTCTGAACCCCGAACCTTAGTTCCGGCTCCACGGGAAAATCATCACTCCCTTGAATCCCTGGCTCGCAAGCTCGTTGGTAACCTGCTGAGCGTCCTCGCGACTGGTGTACGGACCGATTCGCACGCGATAGAGCGTGTCGGGACCGGCCGGGTTCTGAGTATGAGCGCTTGGATACTTGCGCCGCAATTGCGAGGTCAGTTCGTTCGCCTTTTCGGCCGTACCGAATGAGGATCCGACTTGAACGATGTAGCGTGCGTCGCTCGAAGCTTGCTGCGATTGAGTGTTGGAGTTGGCGGATGCCGGCTTGCCCGCCGAGGTCTGATTAGCAGAGCTGGCGCCCGGCGAGTTCTGATTCGACGCGCGGCTATTATTAGCGTTCGCGACCGTGTCTTGTTTGACGACGTAGAGCCCCGCCCAAAACGCGCCCAGCAACAACCCGACGCCGATGATGAAGATTGCTATGACTTGCTTGTTGCTCATCGATAACCCTGGTTTCTGGTTTCTGGTTTCTGGTTTCTAGTTTGTGGTTTCTGATTTCTGGTTTTCTAGTTGTGCCCGTCCCCTGCCAGGCACCAGAAACCACAAACCAGAGACCACAAACCACAAACCAAAAAACTACCTCGTTGGTCGATCCGGCACGACGACCTCCGCCTTTGTCGCGTTCACGTTGAAAAACGCTTTGATCATATCGAGCGGGATCGGAAAGACTACGGTGGTGTTCTGCTCGACCCCGATCTCGGTTAGCGTTTGAAGATAGCGCAACTGGACGGCGACGGGCTCGACCGCTATAACCCGCGCCGCCGCGAGCAGTCTCTCAGACGCTTGATACTCGCCTTCCGCGTGAATTATCTTAGCCCGCTTTTCGCGTTCGGCTTCCGCTTGCCTGGACATCGCGCGCCGCATTTCCTGCGGGAGGTCCACGGCCTTGATCTCGACCTGCGACACCTTGATGCCCCACGGGTCGGTGTGCTTGTCGAGGATCTCCTGCAGCCGTGCGTTGAGCTTATCGCGCTCGGATAGCAGATCGTCCAACTCCGCCTCACCCAGCACAGAACGCAACGTAGTCTGAGCAAGCTGCGAGGTCGCGTACAGGTAGTTCTCAACCTCGACGACCGCCAGAAGCGGGTTGATCACCCGAAAATAAACAACCGCGTTGACCGACACGGTGACGTTGTCGCGAGTGATCACGTCCTGAGGCGGCACGTCGAGCACAACGGTCCGCAAGCTTATGCGAACGATGCGGTCGATCGGCCGGAAGACCAATATGATGCCGGGTCCCTTTGGCTCAGGTAGCAAGCGTCCGAGGCGAAAGATCACGCCGCGCTCGTATTCCGGCAGGATGTTGATCACGCTGAGAATGTAGAGCAGGGCGATCGCGACGGCGATGATTGGGAGTGTTAATAGTTCTGGCATGAGGTCTCCTATTCTAGTTGCTAGTTCACACGAGCGAAAGGCGTAACACGACCGACCACGGACTACCGCGGACAGACCGAAGTCTGTCGGGTCATCAGTCAGCGGTCAGCCGTCATCTCTCGTCGATCAAGTCTTCGCAGATGAGGCCATCTGCGATTCGATGAGCGACAAACACCTGAATCGTGATTGACTCTCCGGTTGCAGAGTTCTTCGAAGAAGCGGCATACTACACGCTTGTTGGATTTCACGCGGAACAAATCCCTCTCCTAGTTCTTGGTTCTGACTGCTTTCCCATTCTCCACGATGAAGCTCGTGCCGTAGCAGCCGCCGTTGCCATTCTGACCGCACATAACCAGGTAATACGCACCTTCTTCCAAAGGCTTGGCCACCAATCTCTCTCTCATTCCTTTAGGCACAACGCCATAGGTTATAGGGTCTTTTGGTTTATCTCTTTCCCCAACTATTTCCCATACTATCGTTTGATCGTTGAGAATATCCACTGGGAAGCCGCCCTTTCCCAAGGTATTCGGGGGGTATACGAAAGATCACCAAGTCCGATAGCCTATTCGCGTAATCACAGGTGAACTGAGGGAAGGTACCTTCTGTTACCGCCACGTGTACGGGCGTTTCGCAGGCGCAAGACGCTAGAGCCAGTAACAGCAATAGTCGGTGACCGTAATGGAGCGCAGGCCTTTTCATACCTGTCTTAATCAGCTACCTATTCATCAACCGCTGAAGCGACCTTCGGCGCTGCTGCCGTGTTCTTCTCCGCTTCAACATCAAGCGTTAGCCCGTCCATCCCGGTCACCCGTACGCTCTCACCCGGCGCAATGCTCATCTGCGAGCGAGCCCGCCACAACTCGCCTCGCACGAAGATCGTCCCCTCGGGAGCGATTGCTGTCTGGGCTCTTCCAGTCAGCCCGATCATGCCAGATGTGCCGGTAGTAACCTTCGCTCGCCGCGCGCGAATCGCCAGTCTCAGTATGAACGTGAATATGACTCCAAAGGGAATCACGACCGCGAGCACAAGTCTGAGCGGCAGCCGCAACTCGGGGTTTGGAACATCGATTAGCATCAGCGAACCCACGACCGCTGCGATTATTCCGCCTATGCCGAGAATGCCATAGCCTGCGACCTTCGCTTCCAACACAAACAATCCAATCGCAACCGCGATCAACAGCAGACCGGTCAGATTGATCGGCAGCATGTGAAAGCCGTACAACGCGAGCACGACCGACAAGATCCCAACAACGCCTGGCACTACTGCGCCAGGATGTTGAAACTCGAAGTAGACGCACAACGCGCCGAGCGCGAAAAGGACAAACGCGATCCGCGGGTCTGCAAGCGCCATCAGCAATCGCTGTCGAACAGTCGGAGTGACCGTCACTAACTGCTCGCCTGCCAATCGCAAGACCATCTGACTCCCATCGACTCGGGTGATTGTTCGCCCTTCCAACTGCGCGAGCAGATCCTGTTCGTCGCGAGCGATTATCTCGATCAAGTGTTTATCCAGCGCTTCACGCTCGGTGAAGGATTTGCTCTCGCGAATAGCTGACTCGGCCGTCTGAGGATCGCGTCCGCGTTTCTCGGCGTGGCTGCGCAGGAACGCCGCCGCATCGTTGACGACCTTCTCGGACATGGTCTTATCCAGGTCTCGGCCTCCGGCCATCATTGGATGAGCTGCGCCGCCGGCTGTGCCAGGAGCCATCGCAGCTACGTCGGCGGCCAGCAGAATGATGAATCCGGCTGAAGCCGCGCGCGCGCCGCTCGGCGCAACGTAGATGATGATCGGAACTCGCGAGCTGTCCATGCGCGAGATGATTTCACGCATCGATGTATCGAGCCCGCCGGGCGTATTGAGCGTGATGATCAACGCTGAAGCGCCTTCGCGTTCGGCTCGCGCGATTGCTGAGGTGATGACTTCGGCGCTCGCCGGGGTGATTTGATCGTCAATCTTGAGCTGGAGCACATCGCCTCGCGCGCTGGTGGCTGAGGCAACAACGACTATCACCAGGGCGACGATGATCATTGTTTGTCTAAGCGCGTTCATAGCTTTGCGCTCGATTGGTGAACTGGATGATTCCGATTGCAGTCTAGCACAACAGAAGCACAGTCCGAGCTGCATCCGACAAGTCTGGTCTTCAGATAACAAGCCGGAGGGTCGCAGAACAACCCTAAGGATCACAGGTTAGGAAGGGTGGTTTACCCCCGCTCTGTATCGAGTTGAGCTTATGGACTCAAGAGCGGGGGTCACCCTTCCTGACCTGTGATCCTTAGTCTCAATCTTTACTTGCCGATTCTCTTTGACCTCAAGGCTCAAGCGAAGGCTCGTAGCTGGTGATGAATTCCAAGAACTTCGACACTTCGATGATGTCTTTACCCATAAAGCGGATGCTGTGCGCGTCGGTTCGCTGAACGATTGACAAGTAGCTTAGCATCTCCGACGGCCGATAAGCCTTGAACCGCACATCAAGCTGCACTGGCTCTTTGACCTTGTAAGGTTTGAACTCTTTAATCCGCGCGATGGCTTTTCTGGTCTTCTGGCGAATCAGCTCATAAGCCGCCTCAGGCGTCAGCGTCTTTGCCGAGTGAAAGCTGATCGCCCACTTCACCACCGCGCCTTCGATGTTGCCCAGGAGGTCGGTCGCTTCTTTCACGATGGCGTCGTCGCCGGAAATCATAATAACCGGAACGTTGAAGTGGCCGGCGATCGCCGCGTTGATTCCTGCTTCGGGCACCGAAGTCCCGTTCAGCCTCACGTCGGCGAGCCGCGCGCTGGAAATCGTATGAGCGCGTACGCCCGACATGTTGGTTGTGCCGGTGTGGTAGCCGAGGAAAATCACGCCGTCGAAAGTTTCGTCGATGCCCTGCATCATCATGAGCGGGCGAGGCCACGAGCGGACTATGGTGACGTTCCTGGGTAGCTTTTCGATCAACAGGTTCTCGCCGTTGCCGTGTGAGTCGCTTATGACGACTTCAGTGGCTCCCGCCTCGAAAGCAGCTTCCGTGGCCGCTCTCACCTCCTCAGTCATGAATTCGCGGAAGCGGTTGTACTCGAAGCCTTGAGGCCCGAGTTGATCGCCGGTGACCGCGCCGACTACGCCTTCCATATCTGCGGAGATGTACAGCTTCAGCTTCCTGTTCTGAACCTTCGCTGTGACCGAACAACATAGGATCGCAACCAACAGAGCCAAGAGTGTCCTTCGGAATCTCATCACCTCTCTCCTTTGAAGAAGGTTTGTAATGCCGCCTTTAGGCGGAAGTTGGTAGACGCTTTTGCCTGAGAGTGGATTCCTACGAACTTCCGCCTAAAGGCGGGACTACGAACTCCTCAGTCTCCTTTATCTTTGATCTGCTTGATGGATCAGCCGCCCGTCAAAAACGGTAATCGCAACGCGGCACTTATGCAAATCAGCGGGATTCGCCTTGAACGGATCTGCGTCCAGGACAATCAAATCCGCGAGCATTCCCGGCGCAAGCTTGCCCTTTAACTTCTCTTCAAAGGACGCGAATGCTCCGGCGCTCGTATAAGCGGCAAGCGCCGTTTCGACGGATACTCGCTGCTCGGGCAGCCAGCCACCCGCAGGCTCGCCGCCCGTCGTCTGACGATTGACCGCGTTGTGAAGCCCCCGCATCGGATCGACGCTGATAGCAGCGGGCCAGTCGCTGCTGAAGACCAGGCGTGCTCCGGCTTTCTCAAGCGACCGCCAGGCGAATCCGCGAGCAGCTCGCTCGGGGCCGATGGCGGGCAGCCACACGCCGTTGGTTCCCGGGTCGGCGTGAATCGGTTCCATCGAAGCCATCACGCCGAGCTTCGCAAAGCGTGGGATGTCTGAAGCCGAGACCGTCTCAATGTGCTCGATTCGGAAGCGCGAGTCGCGCTGCCCGTTCACTCTGCGCGCGTGGTCGAACGCGTCGAGTGCCATCCGCACGCCGCGGTCTCCGATCGCATGTATGAGGACTTGAAGCCCCGCGCGGTCAGCCATCACCACCAACTTGTTGAGCTGGTCCTGGGTGTAAGCAGGACGCCCCGAAGTCTCAGGCGCGTCAGAGTACGGCTCGATCATCGCTGCGGTATGCGTCTCAATCACCCCGTCGACAACGATCTTGATCGCTCCCACCCGCAGTCGCGGGCCGGAGTACGCCTTCGCCAATGTGCCTATGCGGTCTATGTCTGCCTGGTTCGAGCGGGGCCCAACCGAGATGGCGAAAGATACTCTCGCGGTTAACTCTCCGCGATCGAATAGTTCCTTGTAGAGCCCTGCTTCATCAGCACTGCCGCTCGCGTTTTGAAAGCTGGTGATGCCGAGTCGAGCGGCCATCTTCAATGCACGCCGGAGCGCTTCCATCTTCCGTTCGCGCGTTGGCTCCGGGATTTTTGCGCGCACTAACCTCATCGCGCTTTCTTTCAACACTCCCGTCGGCTGCCCGGTCTTCTGATCAATCACCACTTCGCCGTAGCCTTCGAACTTGGATTGACCGTTGACGCCTGCAATCTCCAGCGCCTTTGAGTTAACCCACGCGGTGTGCCCATCATAGGAGGAAAGAAAGACCGGCCGCTCGCGCACTGCGGCATCGAGGTCCGCGCGATCTGGCAGCCGCATGCCGGGCAGATAAGAGTACTCCCAGCCTGAACCGGTGATCCACGATTCTTCAGGATTATCCTTCGCGAAGGCTGCCACCCGCCTCTGGATTTCTTCTAGCGAGCGAGCGCCATCCAGATCGACTTGAAAGGCTCGCAGCGAGCCGCTCAGGAAGTGAATGTGCGCATCGTTGATGCCGGGCATGGCAAACCTGCCGCTGAGGTCGATCTTCAGCGTGTTCTTGCCGGCAAGAGCGGCGATTTGCCTCTCGCTGCCAATCGCGATTATCTTCCCGCCGGTGATCGCTACCGCCGTCGCCCATGGCGCTGCTTCATTGCCGGTCCATATCCGGCCGTTGGTGAGTATGAGCGTAGCTTTCGGCGCAGAAGATCCTCGCGCTTGCGCCGGAAAAGGCCGCTCAGAGTACGCGGCCATTGCGGTCAACAAGAGGCATAGTAGGACGCGCCCGAAGGCTTCCTTCGAGCCGAATCTGAATGAGCACACCAGTTTAGGCATCGTGATTCATTCCTGTGCCCGATCTCAATCCTCCAGCAGGCTGGTATGAAGAATACGCTGGCCACCGAGCGAAACGTAGGCACCGTAGCTCGCTAAAGCTATCAAGACGAACAGCGCGAAAAGCGATCTGTTGGCATACCAGATCGATAGATCGGTAGTCAGGGGAAAAGGGAAGCTCAAGAAGAATACGAACTGAGCGATTATTGCCGTAAGCAACCCAAAACGAAAAACGCCGACAACCAGGAGCGTCGCAATCACCATGTTAAACGGCGCGCTAATCCACGAGCTCGCAAAAAAGAGAATTTCGACAGTCGAGACGATCACCCACATGATCACTGCCGCCGCCCACCGTTTCCGCAGAAAGAGATACAGCAGCAACAGGAAAAACAGGGGCGCCAGTCCGGCGAAAATACTGATTCCGAAACTTGTGAAGAAATCCTCGAGCAAATGACTGAAGCCGCTCAGCATCGAGGGATCTGCTGCCATTCCAGCGCCGCCTGAGACATCCAGCAAATCCACCAGAATGCCGGAAAGGGCTGCGGCCGTATGGCCAAGTCCGAGCAGTGCGCCAGCCAGCACGTCACGCCCTACCAACGGATCGCGAAACTCGCCAGCCAGCAGACGGGTCCACGATATGAGCAATTGCGGCCAGTGGCGACGAACGTAAGGTTCAAGCGCGATATATAGCAGCCAAAGCATCGCCGCGATGAACAGGGCATAGCTGACGGTGTAATAAAGAATGGAAAGCTCGCCATTGAGGGTCGGCACGTGATCGGCGCCGATCAGCATACCGAGTACCGTAACCGAGAAGATGAACAGCGCCAGTTTGACTGCTCCCTGGCGATCACCTCGCCCCAATCGAAGATTGCGCCGCGCCAGCACCACCGCCGCAGCAACCAAGGTCAACATCACCGTCATCAGGATAACGACGCCGGCGATCACCCGGCCACTGGTTTGTGTCTCCTCCTGCCGCAGTGGTTTGTCCCACGGAGCAAGGACACGAAAGTAGACGGGTTGGCTGCGATAAGTCGCGGCTTCAATCCGAATTGAAATGTCCGGATGGTCCGTATACTTGCCCTCCCAAGCGGCCCTCGCATCCGCAAAACTCGGCGGAGACCATTGCGCTTCAGTGGAGGCAAATTTTGTCGTGTCGAGCCCAGCTTCGGCGAATAGCGGTGCCCAGTCAATTGGCGGCGGGGACTCTTTGCTGGGGTCGAGCTGCGGCGGAACGCCGCTGAATTCAACCAGCCGTCCGCGAGGATCCAGAATCACACTTGTCATCCCCGAGAGCTCGCTCGGCGGGTCTGTCAGCGTGACTTCAGTCGAGTTCGCCGGTTCCAGAGCACGCGGACTTTGCCGATACCAGAAATAGTAAGTCAGCGGTTGTCCACTGGTGATTATCTTCCAGCCGTAGGGAGCCTGATTTTCGTCCGCATATTGGTAAAAGGCGTTATCCAAGTCAAACCCGAACGCTCTGTCGGCGGGAGCGGCGGTGTAGCCGAACCTGGTTATGAGATTGCCGGCCCGTTCGGCAAGCACTTCGGGGGACTTCTCGAGTGGTACCCGACGGTGAACGTAAACTCTTCCTAAAAACAGAAGGATGAGGACGAGGAGAATGAGAAAAGCCGCGAGACTTGCGGCTGCAACTGCCGGGCGCAACGCGCCTTCCTTCGAAGCAGCCGCGACCATCTCGGGCGAAGGCGTTTCACCGGCCGCAAGCGCCGCCGCAAGGGGATCACCACCGGGCAAAGCCGCCGCCACTTGAATTGCCGAAGCCGGGCGTTGCTTCGGGTCCTTTTCGAGACAGCGCATGATCACGCTCTCGACCAGCGGATCAATCTCCTTCACGTGACTTGTGGGCGTCACGGGCGTGGACTTCTCGTGAAGCTGAATCAGCTCGTGGACGTCGCTGGCTTCAAAGACTCGTTTCCCGGTGAACAATTCATAGAGCACCAGTCCCAGCGCGTAGATGTCGCTGCGCTGCGTGACCTCTTTGCCCGTCAGTTGTTCGGGAGCCATGTAAGCCGGAGTGCCGGCCATCACTTCATCGCCGCGCAGTTCTTCTGAAACAACAGCCAGTCCGAAATCAGTTATGCGCGCCTTGCCGCGGCCGTCAATCATCACGTTGGCCGGTTTCAGGTCACGATGCAGCACGCCGCTGTCGTGCGCGGCCGCAAGCCCCGCGCAAATCTGCCGCGCAATCTCGAGGGCCTTGTCACCCGGCAAGCGTCCGATGCGCCTCAAGAGCGTTGCCAAGTCCTCTCCGTCGATGAACTCCATGGAGAGAAAATGCAAACCTTGAACTTCGCCGATGTCGTAGACTCGACAAACCGCCGAGTGCGAAACTTGCCGGGCGATGCGGACTTCGTTGCGAAAGCGCGCCAGCATCGCGCTGTCAAATCCGATTGAATCGGGCAAGAATTTGAGGGCGACTACTTGATCGAGCTTGAGGTCTTCGGCCTTGTAGACCTCGCCCATCCCCCCTTTGCCGACCAGTGCAACGATGCGATAGCGATCGGCGAGCACCGCGCCCGTAACGAACCTGCTTGCGCCGGAAAAGGTAGCGGCGCGGGTCCTTCGATGACGATCGACAGGGGGAGCAAAATCGGGTGCGACGGGTGGCGCCGGCTGATATCTGGTTGGGGTGGATTCATCCACCAACGACGCGCCGCAAGCCGGACAGGCGAAGGCTTTGTCGGGTATGGAACGTGCGCAGGAAGGGCAAGTCGTCATATGAAACACCTGGTAGCGGTCCCGATTCGCCAGGTATATAACTTGACTTGGAGCTGGTTCACAACCCAAGTTGAGATTCAATCTCACGTATTCGCGTGACCAGCTTCAGCAACTCGGACTCGCTCACCTGCTCGCCTCGCGCGATCTCTTCGCAGCGCGAGAGTAGTTCGGTCAATCCGCGCTCATCAAGATTAGCGCGGCGCGCGGCGGCCGCAGCCAGCTTGGCGTTTTCGATCTTCGCCGGAACACCACTGAAACGGCAGAGCCGCTTGCGAAATTCAGAGTAGATGTTCTCCATCGCCAGATCGCTTGCTTGAGCGAGCCGGGTGATGTTCGCCATAGACGAAACAAACTCGAGGTTAGTCGTGCGCCGTTCGCTCCTGAGCGGGACCGGCCGTCCGAACCTGCGGCCGTAACTGTAGACGACCAGCACGGCGATCAACCCGGCCTGCGCCATCATCCACGGAACAGGCGTGCCGCGAAAGTAAGACATCAGACCACCGCCGGTCGAGGAGGCGCCGTATCCGTGATGGTATTCATCGAAGGCGATCTTTCCAGCCGGACGCTCGGCTAAAAGGTTGAGGGCGAGAATCACATTGTCAGCTTGCGAGATGCCGTTGTTGGCGACGACGTATGGATCGGTCAGCAGCACGACGCGCCCCTTCCCGACTCGGGCGTCTGCTAGAACCGCAGCCTGGTCGTCGCCGATGTGATAAGTGGCGGCGCGGCTGTCTACTCTGACTCGCGTCGCGTGTTCCGACAGCGCCACGCGCTCCACACTCCGAGTGAAAGGAGTCGGCTGCAGCGGTTGAACGGCTGACGTCGAGGTGGCGCGTTCGGTATGCACAGCCGCATCTCCCACGCTCACGTGAATCACCCGGTCAATGATGATGAGAAGACCTCCCGCTTCAACCCATTTGTTTAATGAGATGAATTCTTCTTCGTCGGGATTGTGAGTTTCAGGTGGCGAGACGACGACGAGCGTTCCCGGCTCGTGATCTTTCAACTCGGTAAACGGCTGCTCGAAGCGCGCCACTCCATAGCCGCTCTCTTCAAGCAAAGTGTAAAAGGCTCGCGTGCCATAGGGAGTCGAACGGTAGGACGAGCGATCCGCCGTGAGTTCGTCCTCTTCTGTCGCACGAGTGTCGACGAAGAAGACGAAGTTGAGCGCTACAACCACGAGGAACAAACCGACGATCAGGAGAATTGCGCTCGCGTTTCGTTTCATCGGACCGGGTTCCCCGTTCAGGGTTCCGGGTTCAGGGTTCAGGGTTCGTGATTCCAGGTTGAAGCGAATCGCTCTGTAACAACCCGAAACTCTGAACTACGAACCCGGCCCCGGGTAGTTATTTCACATTGAAAAGTGAATTTGGAACGTCTTCAAGCACCCAGACGCTTCCGGCCCGGCTCAACACGTACACCGCCGTGCCCGCCTGGTCTTTGCCTTCCATCCTAACCTTGAGACTGACATCGAGTGCCACGCGACCCGAGTCGATTTGATCAACGTGCAGTATTTCTGTTACCCACGACGCGGGTCTGGAAAGCGTTATCCCTTGAACGAACCGCTTCAGGTTGTTCTTGATGACTAACGTAAAGAGCTTGTCCGAGGCCGGCTGCTTGATCGCCGCGTCGAGCTGAGTGATGAAAGCACGCAGCGAATCGTCGATTTGTGGAGCAATGCCACCGGCGCGCTCTGCCTGTATCAACCCTTCGTGAGCCGCAAGCTGAGCAGCCGCTTCATCAGCCTCGACTACGGCTGCGCGGAAGTGACGAGTTGCTTCAGAGGCTTGATTGCGCGACATTGCCACCTGGCCGAGCGTTACGCGAGCCCACGCCAACGCCGGTCCAACTGGCGGGTCGAACTTGATCACAATGTTGGCTTCGACAGCAGCCTCATCCATCTTCTTTTGCGCGGCAAGCGTTCGAGCGAGCCAGGCGTGCAACACCGCATTGCGCGCGTCAGATCGAATCGCTTGTCTTAGCTTCGCCTCTGCCTCCGCATATTGCGATTTGTTGAATGTCGCTATGCTTTCGTTCAATAGTGTCTGCGCAGATGGCCGCGTCGTCTTTGAGTCCGCGTCCCTCGCGTCGTTGTCGTAGTTGGTTTGAATGATGAGTTTTTCGGGGTCGGCTTCAACCGAAACGATCTTCTCAGCGGTGAGGATCTCGGCGGTTACGATGTTTTCGGACGGGACAATCACCGATGAGATCACTTGCTTGCCTGAAGCCGTAACCGCCAGCACCTTGACGGTCACATCGCCCGTGCCCAGGTTGCGAAGATTGATCCGCTGTGTCCCGGGCTTGTCTGATGGCAGCGGCGAGCCGACGATAATGTCGGGATCGATGATCGAATCAACCCATTGCTGAAACAGATTGTCTACTTCGGGCGGCGCCCCTTTTGTCAAAGCGGCTCGCAGATCTTCAGTAGTGACGATCCTGGTTTGCGCCCCCGAGAGCAACGCTTTGACGTCGGCGATGAGCTTATCGCGGCCGGCCGCTTCAGCGAGCAACCTGTATACAAGCGGTCCCTTGCCGAACACGGCCGCACTGTAGCTAGGCAACAACTGAGTCTGAACTCCTAACTCCGCGTCGCGCCCCGATTTGGCGACTGGCGTGTAACTCCATCGCATGCTTGTGAACAAATCACGCGCTGCGTCTTTGCCGAAGCGATCCTCGAAGTAGAGCGCGGCCAGATAACGCGGCAGCGACTCGCGAAGGAACGCTGCGCTGCGAGCCTTCACCGCGGCGCGACTCTCCTGTGCTGATCGCGGCTCCCGCCCTCGCAAGCGAACGCGACCGTCAATCCATATGCGCGCGATGGCGTCGGCTAGTACTTCCACGACGCTCGCGCTCAAAGTGTCGCGCCGGAAGACTTGCTCGTTTAGCACGAGCACGCCAGGCTCGGCGAGGTTTCCCGCGCGAACCGAGGATATTATTCGGAACGTCGTGCCTGCGGGCGGAGGCCCAAGAGTTCGGGAGAGGAAGTCGATCGCTCTTCCCGCTTCATCGACTAGACGGTTACTGATCGCTCGCGGATCAGAAGGCTTCGCGTCGGTCGAAACCGAGGAAATACCGGGCTGTACAAAGACTTCAATCTTGACACCGCCGCGATCGGCGGTGACCGGCTGATCGAAACTCCCGGCCACGATGAGAGGGAGCGAATTGAGGGGCTGTTCAAAAGTCGAGTTCTGGCCCTCGGTCTTTAGCGTACCCGAGGATAGCGCGCGAAAGTTGGCGGCCGGTGAAGTGGCGCTCACCGTCAAGGTGAATGGCGCCGTGGTCTCGCCATAAAGCGTGAACATTGTGGACGGCATAGGAAACCACACGGCTCCCGGTGACAGCAGCACCTCCCCGAAATAAATGTGGATCAGCGGTGTGGATTCGGGCGCTTCAATCCGGTAGCTCACTTCTACGGTGGCCTTCGCTCCCGCATCGATCGAAGCCTGAGGCGTGATGACGATCTGATTCAAGGTGTTGACGCGGCGATCTTCAACAGTCTCGATCTGGGCGGGCGCGCCATTGACCGTGGCGGCGCTTACCTTGGCCAGCTTGGTTAGTCTCAAATAGAGCTTTGGCTTCGGCGACTGAGCGACGTTTGATATGCTGAGCACCGCGCGCGCATCGAGCGCGCTGGCTGCGGTGTCGATGCGGGCAGTGATGTTGTAGCGATCAACTTCAACTTCCTGCGCCGCCGCGCTTACGACGAGAAGCGAAGTGATAAAAAGAACCGAGAAGAATCTTTTGAGCATCTTGGTTTCTGGTTTCTGGTTTCTAGTTTCTAGTCCGGCGTCCAATCCGTTCGCCTGAAATTCTGGTTTCTGGTTTCTAGGTTCTGGTTGGCTCAACCTCGTCTTAACCAGAAACCAGAAACAAGAAACCAGAAACCCTCTACGCGTCACGCACGAGTTCGTGAATGGCCTTCAGTTTTTCAAGTAGAGGCTCGAGCCGTTCGAGCGGCAAACTGTTCGGTCCGTCCGAGAGCGCGGCGGCCGGGTTGTCGTGCACTTCCATGAACACACCATCAACTCCGCAAGCCACGCCGGCTCGCGCGAGATACTCGATGAACTCGGAATCGCCGCCGCTTGCCGAGCCCAGTCCTCCGGGCCGTTGCAGGCTATGTGTCACATCGTGCACCACCGGATAACCGAAGCGTCGCATGATCGGCAGGCCGCGAAAATCCACAACGAGGGTGTTGTAGCCGAAGCTTGTGCCGCGCTCCGTGAGCATCACGCGTTCGTTGCCCTGCGAAGTGGCCTTCTCAATCGCGTGCTTCATATCGTTGGGCGCCAGGAACTGACCCTTCTTGATATTAACAGCCCTACCGGACCTTGCCACCTCGACAATGAGGTCCGTCTGTCTCGACAAGAACGCAGGTATCTGAAGAACATCGGCGACCTCGGAGGCGGCTTGCACCTGCGCGGCTTCGTGAACATCGGTGAGCACTGGGAGGCCGGCTTCGCTTCGCACGCGGCCGAGTATGCGCAGCGCTTCGTCGATTCCGAGTCCGCGATGGGCATTGATCGAGGTGCGATTCGCTTTATCGTAGGAAGACTTGAAGATGTAGGGAACGCCCACGCGATCGGCGATCGAGCGAATGGCATGAGCCATCTTGAGCGCGTGAGATTCGCTTTCGACGAGGCACGGCCCGGCGATGAGAAACAACTCGCCGCCGCCAACTTCCATGTTTCCGACTTTGAAGGGCTTAATCGCGACCGGCATAAATGAAGGGTTATTCTACACGGCGCTGGTTGGAATTTGAAAGAGAGAGCGCACGGTGACTTGAGCTAGTTGGAATTCGGGTTTGGTGCTTCAGCAGGTTCCTGGTAGCTAGGATCCTCAATCTACATCGTCAAAGACTTCCTGCACTCTCCCAACATCTCCACTGACGAGCCGCACTTTAATCCCGTGTGGGTGAAAGGAAGAATTCGTGAGGATGTCCTTAACTCTACCATTTCTTGTGCTCCTTTAGTGTGGTCCCCGCCGCATAGTGCCAAAGCATGACCGGCCTTGCACATTTCACCCCTACGGAGTTTCGTAACTGCTGCTCGTGCCGGGCAGCAGATGCGCAAACCACTGACATTCTCTTGCAACTAAGCCTTCTGATTCTCATCGAGATACTTTACGAATATGAGCTCGTTGTGTTTCTCGTTGAATACCAACTCGTCAATAGCCTGCGACGTGAGCATTATGCCAAACCCTCCGGGCCTGATTCCTTCCTGCTCGCGTATGGCCATGTGCCGTAGTGGATCATCTGGCGGGTTAGCAAACGCAGCGTGCTCGATTTTGTCCATATCGAACCCTTCCCCTGGGTCTTGGATTGAATACAGAATCGCGCGCTTCAATCTGACGTACTTGACTCTAACTTTCCTTGAGAGATCGCTCTTACCTCCATGCTCGATGGCATTGTTGAGCATCTCGCGGAACGCCGAGCCTATCTCTTCGCGCATCTCTTGGGGCAGATCCCCTTCGATCCCGGTCAAAAAATTCTGAATTGGCTCGACAGCCTTGAGATCGCAAGGCAAAAGGATTTCTATCCAATCGGGCTTGGCAGATAGGACTTCAACCTCACAGGAGGCTGCGCGTTCGAAAGCGGATCGAACAGCGTCACGAAGCTCCGCCAGCTCGAATGGCTTCGAAAGGAAGTCACAGGCTTGATTGTCCAATGCGCCAATGACAGCGTCGGGTGTGCCGTGACTGGTTATTACGATGGCCCGCAGTTTTGGCTGCAGCTCGTGCGCACGTTCAAGCAGCTTTATGCCATCCAGGCCCGGTAAAGTATCGTCAGTAATCAAGACGTCTATGTGCCGAGCCTTAATAACGTCAAGGGCCGAAGCCCCGTTACCCACATCGATGATGTCGTAACCATCAGCACTAAGCGCATCGGTGAACAGCTTGCGGCTCGAGATATCATCGTCTGCTATGAGCAGAGTGTTTGACATTGGAACCCCTCATCTCAGAACGAAGTCTTTAGGAATTCCTGGGAGCGCAGGCATTCCTGCCTGCCTCTTACCGGCACAAGCCATGCAGGCAGGGATGGCTGCGCTCCCAGGCAAGACCACACAAGTATGGGGCTCTCCGCCATGCTCCGCAACGATGTTCAGCTATAGATTCCTCTCAAGGAGCTGTTGGCTCTCCTCCATCACTTCGCTTTCAGCCTCGCCAACCACTTGGACACCACGGTGATAGGCCGCGCTCTCTCCTTGTCAACAAAGCTGCAAACAAGGAACCTCTGACCATTGTCCGCAATAACGTAATCGTTCCTATCTCCGGTGATGGACTTTGCAGGGACAAAGACTTCAAACAATGGAACGGGAATGCCAGCTTCGAAAACGGCTCCCGATGTTACCGGAACCGACATCAGTTGCTTGGCTGACGACAGATAGAAAAGCTCCTTCCCATCGCGCCGCCATTCCGGCTGGTCGCCACCGCCTGTTGAAATCTGCCATTTGCCTCCTCGAAGGAGTGAAGCTCTGCACGTATACTTCGGGCCGCTCACTCTCATCTGAGACATAGGCCACCCATCGCCCGTCAGGAGAAAACTGTGAGTGGGTTTCGTTGAACTCTGTTTGAAGAAACACGAATGGCTTGCGTTCGCCCGTCATCGGCAATACCCAGAGATCGAACCTCGTCTTCGCGTCGTTTGACTCATAAAGAATGTATCGACCATCAAGCGACCAGTCGTCAGCAATAGAAGTTCAGGTTCGAATCGGCGAGTCTCAAGAACGAAAACATCGGATTGTCGCGTCTGAAGTATCCGTGCGAAGCCAGGTGCAAGTACCTTGCCTTGGGGGCTGCTTGCATCAGGTTGTCGCGTGTCGCCCGGTTACCAGTCAACTTCACCGCGTCTGGAAACGGTGACGCGAGAGCTTTGATTTCACGGGCGACCGCCGGCGTATCGGGTTGCGCCAGGCCGAGCGCAACCAGCTTGCCGCGACCTTCGGAGACCTGAGATTTGAGATTTGAAATTAATTTGAAATTTCAAATTGCTTCGCCAGCTTTCGGCAAAGCTTCAACACGGTTGCGCTTGGCGCGTAGGAAATCTCGAACTGATCTATGAGGTAGCCTCCTCGATTGAGAAGCGCGTGGAACGGCACGTAGTGAAGCGCGCCATGTGGTATCACGATCAGCCTGTGATGACGAACGAACCCCTCGAGCGGCGCGAACAGGCTGCGATACAACAATCCGAGATACTGGTTCGCGGCTTGATTGAGCTGCTCGAAATGATCGTCCGCATAGCTCGCGCCGTAGTTGAATTTCTCAATCTGAAACTTCAGTGCCGCGATTGTTTGTTCGACCTCGCGCCTCGAGTTCTTTGAACCTGGCGTGCGCGCTCGAGGCACTCTGCAATGCATCGTCGAAAGCATTCAGCGCAAGAAGTATCTCGGCGATCTCGAGGTCACACCACGCTACAGGGTGAAGGCTGCCCAGCCGGGCGAGCCGGTCGCGCGTTTCGTAATAGCCCTTGAGCCCCGCGTTGTAGTGCCCGCGCAAGAATTCGAGATAAGCCATGTGATATCGCGCCAGCGCAGCAAGCACGAACTGGCGCGACCGATCGAACGCGCGGGCGGCGCCAGCCAGATCGGCACGCGTGACCCAGGCGTGAACGCCTGGGCTAATGGAAAAACTGCGGTCGGTGTCGTTCGGGTTTTGACACGGTCCCTTTAAAGCCGCTTTATCCGAGACACCCAGCCGTGTTGTCCAGGCTCTTTTGCGCAAGAGACCTCTCGGTCAGAATCGTTGAAGTTGATTCAGAGCTTCCCTTCCAGAATCCGTTTGAGCTTTTGCAAACAGCGGGCGCGCGTTGACCCGATGGAATTCAGCGGCACTTTTATCTGGCGAGCAATATCTGCGTAGCTTGGCTCTTGCTTCGAATAGAACAGCAGCGTAATCAGCCGGCGGCAGCGTTCAGATAGGCTCTCAACTGCTTCGCGCACTACTTGCTGGCGCTCATGGGCGATGCGTCGCTGGTCGGCAAGGGGCTCCTCAGAGGCGAGGCGATTGACTAGGTCTTGTTCATAGTCCTCGTCGTAGATCGAAGGCTTGCTCTCGCGCCGCCGTTTCTCTACCACGCGCCAGCACTCTCGCGTTGTCGTCGTCATCAGCCACGAGCTTATCTTTCGGTGATTGCGCCGCGACGCCAGTTTCTCGAACAGCTTCAATGAAACGGATTGAAAGATATCCGCCGCGTCAACCGGCGAGAATCCCGAACGAATGGGAATGGAGTAAATCAGGCGCTGGTATCGAAGAATCAAAACTTCCCACGCTTGTGAATCACCGCCGAGGCAGGCTTCCACAAGCGCGCGGTCATCGACGAGTGAAGTCTCATTTAAGTTCTCGCCATCGGCCTGATCCGTCATAATGTGCGCGACACGGTGGGGACTCGGAGAACTGGCAGCGCGGCCGTCCCCAGCCGCTCTGTTGCGAAGTCTCAAGGGGCCGCGGACGGGTTCTGCGTGAAGTCGCAGACGGCGGTGACGGCCGCGCTCCCAGGGAGATCAGAACAAACTCAGCTTGATGCTGAGATATTTTCTGGGGTTCTGCCGGAAGTCATACATGAGCTTCACCATCTCGGCGGTCGTCTGATTCAGATTGTTATACAGCTTATCATCGTGTAGTAGCTTGCCCGCCGAACCTTCTCCCTTGTCGAGCCGGTCGCTGATGCTGCGGAAAGATGCGATCGCCGCTTGCGCATCGTCATGCAGCTTCTCATCCTTTATGAACTTCCCTAGTGTGCCGCGCCCTGCTTCGATGTCGCCGGCGATCTTATCGAGCTTCTCAGTCGTAGAGTTGAACTTCGCAAGGACCTCGGTGGCCTGCTTGTAGAACTGCTCATCGGTTATCAGCTTGCCTATCGTTCCCTTCCCTGCCCGCACGTCGGCAACGATGCCTTGAACGTCATTGGTCGCGCCGCGCAGATCATCGTAGAGCTTGGGATCGTTGAGCAAGCGCGCAATTGTGCCGTTACCTTTGCCGACGCGCGCACCTATATCTTGAAACTCCAAGACTGCGCGGTTCAGATTCACATAGAAGGCGTCGTCGTGAAGCAGCTTGCCGATCGTGCCTTTGCCCTGATTGATGTTGTCCATCAACTCCTGAAGCTGTTTGCCGACCGTATTGAACTGGGTGAGGATATCGCTCGCGCCCGCGAATACCTGCGCCAGTCCGGACTGGTCCGCGCTCGGTATCTCGCCGCCATCGGGTATGGGCTCCGCGCCTTTCGTGCCAGGGGTTATGTCGATGACCCGGTCGCCGAGAAACCCTTGCTGAGCCAAAACAGCCTGCGAGTCTCTCCGAATGCGGCCCTCGACTTCTTTGGCATCGACTACCATGGTCACAACTATGGGTTTTTCGTCTTTGCTGTTGGGGACGGCTCCGAATTCGACGCTGTCAACTTTGCCAACGAGCTTGCCGGCCAGGCGGACCTCGTCGCCATTCTTCAGTCCGTCGGCTGCGGCAAAGCGCGTGGTGTAGGTTGCGTTGTTCTGGAAAAACGGTATTCCGCCACTTACACTCAGTATGAAAACGATCAGGATAGTGATGGTCGCGACCACTAGTATCCCGACCCGCAACTCAGACATCGTGGTTTTCTGTCTTGGCATAACAACCTCCCTTGTTCCAGAAGTCAGAAGGCGGAAGGCGGAAGGCAGAAGGCGGAAGGCAGAAGGCAGAAAGCAGAAGGCGGAAGGCGGAAGGCGGAAGGCAGTAGGCAGCCCAGCCTTCCGCCTGCTCTTTTCCGCCTTCTTCCATCTGCTGTATCATTAGCTGCGTTCCGCCTTCTGCCTTCTGCCTTCTGTTGCCTTCTGCCTTCTGCCTCTTCTGCCTTCTGCCTTCTGCCTCTTCTGCCTTCTGCCTTCTGCCTTCTGCTTTCTGCCTTCTGCCTTCTGCCTTCCGCCTTCTGCTTTCTGCCTTCTGACGACTCTCTATACCCTAAAGAAATCTTTGATGTACGGATCCTGGCTAATCCAGAGCTCTTCGTCAGTGCCGCTGAAAATCACCTTTCCTTCTTTGAGCATGATGAAGCGCGTGTTGACCAGACACAAGTTTCCTTCCTCGGACCGAAACTCCACATCGCCGCCTTCGCCGATCGTTGCGAAGGAAGAAGACAGCAGCTTTATGTCCTCCAACCTATGCGTCACGAAGATCGAGCTGACTCCTTCAAGGTCGCGGAGCTTCATCGCAAGCTCGAGGATCGTACGGGCGGTCGGCGGGTCCAGCCCTGCCGTTGGCTCATCAAAGAGTATCAGCTTCGGGCTGCCCACAAGAGCGCGGGCGATGCCAACTCGGCGTCGCATCCCGCCCGACAGCTCAGAGGGCATCATGTCCATCGTTTGCTCGAGATTGACGAAGCGAAGCATCCGCCGGACGGCCTCTTCGATTTCGCCCTCCGCCACTGCCTGCTCGAACAAGCGAAAGCCGACATTCTCGTACACCGAAAGCGAATCGAACAGCGCGCCATCCTGAAAGACCATGCCGATTTTTCTTCGGACCGCGGTTAGCTCGGCTTCGGTCATCCGGGTGACGTCTTCGCCGTCGATCAGTATCTGGCCACCCTGCGGCTTTATGAGTCCGAGCACGAGTTTCAGAATCGTGGATTTGCCCGTCCCCGAGCCGCCCATGACAATCTTGGTCTCGCCTGGATTTACCGTGAAACTCACTTCGTCCAGGATGACCCGGTCCTCATAGGCCATCGTCACGTCGTGAAACTCAATTGCGCCGTGTATCTGTTCTGACATAGTTACGAGCTAGTAAAAGCTTGAATCAGTGTTTGCAGGAAGTAATCCGCCGCCAGTATCAAAATATCCGACAACACCACCGACTGGGTGGTCGAGCGCCCGACTCCCACTGTGCCCCCATGAGTGCGCAGTCCGGCGCGGCAGCTTACCACCGCTATGATGAAGCCAAACACGAGCGGTTTGAAGAGCCCGCCGAAGAGATCAGTGTATGTCAGCGCGTCTTTAGCCGAGCGAATATAGACCGAGCTTGGGATCCCCAGCAACGAGCTCGATACGGCCCATCCTCCAACTGATCCGACCATATCCGCAAGGATCGTCAGAGCAGGACACATTACCATAAGCGCCAGCATTCGCGGCCACACAAGCTTCTTGATCGGATCGGTCCCCAGCGCGCGCATGGCGTCTACCTGTTCCGAAACGACCATCGAGCCAAGCTCCGCGGCGATCGCTGAACCTACGCGGCCGGCAAGCATTAACGATGCCAACACGGGCCCCATCTCGCGCACCAGCGAGGTCATAACGAGCTCGCCTGTCTTCGCAGTGGCGCCGAAAGTCTTCAGCGTGGGAATTGTGTTGAGTGCGAGGATGCCTCCGGTGAATGCACCGGTCAACACGATGATCAGTATCGACCCGACGCCGATCAGGTCCATCTGGGTGGTGATCTCGCGCAAGTAACGAGGCTTTGATAAGGCGCGCCGAAACGCGCGGCCGGCCATCAGCGTAGCTTCTTGAACCTCGTAGACGGCCTCAAAGAATGGGTTCATCAGTCAGCATTGCGGATTGCGGATTTCGGATTGCGGATTGAGGATAGCTTAGTCACCCACGACATTCAATCCGCAATCCGAAATCCGCAATCCGCAATTAATAAAAAAGGTACTTACGCCACGCTTCGTCGGCGCGGCCCAGGTAGCGGATGATCTGACGGTTTACGTGAAGGTTGTACGCTTGCGGGCGCTTCAGCAGCCTCATCCCCGCTCCCTCAGGAGAGCGGTCGCCCTTGCGGTTGTTGCAAGAGCGGCAGCAGGTCACCAGGTTCTCCCACGCAGAATCACCTCCGCGCGATCGAGGGGTGATGTGATCGAGCGTCAGATCTTGAGGCGCGAAGATTCGACCGCAGTATTGGCAGGTGTTGTGGTCGCGCAGCAAGATGTTTTTGCGCGAAAGGCTCTTTCGTTCAAACGGGATGTGAATGTATTCCACAAGCCGGATCACCGATGGCATCGGCATCGAAAATCGCGAGGAGTGCAGCCACTGGGCGGAACTCTCTTCGGCGTTGGCAACGCCCTTGAGAATCAACACGACCGCCCGCCGAGCCGTGCAAACATTGATCGGCTCGAACGAAGCGTTCAGAACTAAAACGCGAGAGTTCATTCTGAAAGCCAAATATAGCTTGGCTTCAACAATCCTGTCAAAGTTGCGGTATGAGGAGTAGATCATCTTACAGTGACTGATACCGCTGGATTGCAGCCGTCATGAATATTTGAATTATGCAGTCCGGTGCATATACTGACATCGGCAATCGCAAATCGGCAATCGGCAATTTGATTGACTCCGTACGCCCTAACTTAACCAGAGGACAACCGATATGGCGAATGATGAAAAGCAAGAATCCGCACCTGGTGACTTGACTCCGATCGTGGGGGCGGCCACTGATGTGGCTCCTCTCGGACATCTCGGGACAAAGCCGCCGCACGAGCTGACTGCCGACGAAGACAGCGATCCAGTCGAGTGGCGACGGATCGCCGAGATGGCGGAATTCAAGAACATGCTGAAGGCCAAGCGGAGGTTCATCATCCCGGCGACGCTGTTCTTTGTCGTCTACTATTTCGCACTCCCGGTGCTCGTTGGATACGCCCCGGAGCTGATGTCGACGAAAGTGTTAGGCGTCGTGAACATCGCCTACCTCTTCGCGCTCTCCCAGTTTTTCATGGCCTGGGCTATCGCCGCTCTCTATCTACGAGCTGCGTCACGGTTCGACAAGATGGAGCGGCGCATCATCGAGAAAGCGCGAGAAAAGTAGGGCATGGAGCTGTGCATGCCTCTTCACTGAGGAGAATTTATGACGATGGCCCTCCTGATCTTCCTGGTCTTTGTCAGCATCACGCTGGTGATCACCTATTGGGCGGCGCGCCGCTCGAGCGGGGCGAATGCCTTCTTCGCCGCGAACCGCCAGATCACCGGCTGGCAAAACGGATTCGCCGTCGCCGGGGATTACATGAGCGCCGCTTCGTTCCTCGGCATCGCCGGGATCATTGCGTTCCAGGGTTACGACGGGTTCATGTATTCCGTCGGGTGGCTGGTGGCCTATCTCACGGTGCTGCTAATCGTGGCCGAGCCTTTGCGCAACGCCGGCAAGTATACGATGGCCGACGTGCTGGCCTACCGTCTCAGTCCCAGGCCGGTGCGCGCGATGGCCGCCCTCAGCACTCTTACCGTGAGCATCTTCTACATGATCGCCCAGATGGTAGGGGCCGGCGCGCTGGTGGCTCTCCTGCTCAAAGATTCTGGAATCAGCTATCAGACGGCGGTCATTGGCGTCGGACTGCTGATGATCGTCTACGTGGTGTTCGGAGGGATGCTCGCAACAACATGGGTTCAGATCATCAAGGCCATCCTGCTGATGAGCGGGACGATTCTGCTGAGCATCCTGGTGCTGGCCCATTTCGGTTTCAGTTTCGGAAGCTTCTTCGAGGCCATTGGGAGCGTGACCTATAATGAGAACGGCGTCGCCGTCACGAAAGATTTCCTCCAGCCCGGTCTCCGCTTCAAGCCTCCATACGGCGCGCTGGATTTGATCTCACTCGGCATGGCATTGATCTTCGGCACCGCCGGCCTGCCTCATATCCTGGTGCGTTTCTACACTGTTCCCGATGCCAAGACGGCGCGCATCAGCGTTGTTTGGGCGATGGCTTTGATCGGAACGTTTTATATCCTGACCACCTTTCTCGGTTTTGGCGCGGCGACCATTGTCGGTCGTGACCAGATCGCGGTCAGCGGCGGCACAAACATGAGCGCGCCGCTCCTCGCTCAAGCACTGGGAGGCGATTTCTTCTTCGCGTTCGTTTCGGCGATAGCCTTCGCCACGATCCTGGCAGTCGTGGCCGGCTTGACGATCAGCGCCTCGACCTCGTTTGCGCACGACTTCTACACGAACGTTATTCATCGAGGCACCGAGCGCAGTCCGGGTGAGGAGGTGCGAATCGCGCGGGTGACGGCGTTTGTAGTGGGAGCGGTGGCGATGGCAGTCGCTATCCTGCTTGGTCCGAACGCCAACGTCGCCTTTTTGGTGGCGCTGGCTTTTGCCGTTGCCGCTTCTGCCAATCTTCCGGTGATCGTGCTGTCTTTATTCTGGAAGCGATTCACCACTCGCGGAGCCGTCATCGGATTGGGGACGGGGCTAGCGGCTTCGATTCTCCTGATCATTTTGAGCCCGAGCATCATGGGAGTTGACCCGCCGGGCGTCACCACCGCGGCACGTCACCTGATTCAATCACCGCCGATCTTTCCCCTCGAGAATCCTGGAATCCTCAGCATCCCGCTGGGGTTTCTCGGAGCGGTTCTTGGAACCTTCCTGGGGCGGGAACCCGCGGCGGAGTTCAAGTATGATGAACTGCTGGTGCGTGCCTCAACGGGACTTGGAGCTGAAAAAGCGACAACGCATTGAGGGTCGAACGCTGGGTTAGATGTAGCTGCACCGCGTCGAGAGTCCAGGGGTCCAATCACATATACATTTCACCCCATCCGGGGTGAGGAGTTGTCGCGGTCCCACTACTATAAACATTTCACCCCATCCGGGGTGAGGAGTTGTCGCGGTCCCACTACTAGAAACATTGCACCCCATCCGGGGTGAGGCCCTGGGGCCGCTGACTACTATAAACGCATTCAACCACTATGTGGTTGCTTCCAGCGGTTAGACGCGATGCGCAGGCGTCTCAATGCTCCCCTTGCCCCCAGCGAAGCAGCGCCTCGGCGTACGGTTCGGGCGCTTCGAGACCGACAAGATGCCCGGCGTTCGGAATTTTGACCACCTTGGCGTCCGCGATCTTCTCGCGGAATATCTCCGCATACATCGGCGAGATGAAACGATCCTGCTCGCCCCACACAACGAGCGTCGGCGCTTTGATCCGCCACAACCGCCGTTCGAGGCCGCTTTCTGGAATCGGAAACAGAAACTTGGCCACCGTGCGAAAGCCGCGCGACATTCCGATCAGCGTCTCGATCTGCTCCGGGGTGCGGTCATCTTTGTTGCTGAAGAGCTGAGTCAGTCCAAGCATCTGCTGGGCTGCCGGGCCGGTCATATCGTGGAAGAGATAAGGCGCCAGCTCGTGAACCATACAGCCGAAGAGATCAACTACCGGAGCTTCATCGCGCCACAACCCGACGGGCGCTGTCAGCGCCAACCGGCCAATCTCCTTTGGCCTCAGCGCCGCCATCTCTGCTGCCATCCAACCTCCAAGCGATTCGCCCACAACGTAAGGCCGCTCAAGGCCGAGCGCTTCAATCACGTCAAAGCCGTGCAGAAAGAGATCAAACTGATCTTCCAAATACTCAAGCCCGGTTGACTGACCGAAGCCCGGCAACAGCGGCGCATAGACGTGATGCCTGCTCGCAAGCAACGGCAACGCGCCCTCCCACGCAGCGATGCCTCCTGCGCCGTGCAAAAAAAGGAGCGGTGAGCCGTCACCAGCTTCGAGGACTTGAACCGTCGGACGGCCAGCGCCGAGGTTGAGCAGTGTGGATCGCGGGGTATCGCTCATGCCGTCACCTCCGTCGGTCGTTCGGCCCGGGCTCGCACCGCGGCGTTGTGACTACCCGGTTGTTCGCGCTTGTCCGCGGGCAATGCTTTCGGCCACCAGTGATCTTCCCACTCGCTCCAGATCGAGCGCACGTGCGGGATCACTTCATTTGCAAACAGGTACGTCGATCGGTTGGTCAGTTCCATCGGCGCGGAACCGATGTGCAAGGCAACGCCGAGATGACCGCAGCGCAAGCTTCGCGCCAGTTCGTCAACCTGCTGTCGCACGGTCGCGGGCGAACCGGCGATGATGTACCCGCCGTCGACCAACTCCTTCCAGCTCTTGTTTCCGCCCATGTTCAAAGAAGTGTTGCCGGCCTGCGCGACTACGCCCGCGCGGATCGAGGCTTCGGTCATATAGCCCGGCGGTCCCATCATTCCGGGATAAAGATGCAGGCACTTGTTGAAGAAGTAATTCACGTGCGGCCACCATTCGCGTTCGCACGCCTCGTCAGTGTCGCTGACGCAAATCTGTTGGAAGAACGTACAACTGTAAGGGTTCGGCTCTTTGCCCAGCGCCGCCATGCGTTCCCAGTAGCCGTTGAGCACCTTCCGCGCACGCTTGTAGCCGCTGAACGAAAGGTAGCTGTAGTTGTAGCCGAGCTCGGCGCAGAAGTCCCAGGTCTCGATCGAGCCGGTGCCTGGAATCCAAATCGGCGGGTGCGGTTTTTGAATCGGCTGCGGCCAAAGGTTGACGTAACGCAGCTTCGTGTATTTGCCATTCCACGCAAACGGCTCGCGCTCTTGCCACGCTTTGAGGATCAGATCGTGCGCTTCGCGGTACTTCTCACGCAGCGTGACCGGGTTCTGGCCATAACAGAAGTTGACATCCATCGGTGTGCCGACCGGAAATCCCGCGATCAATCTTCCGCCCGAAATCACGTCGAGCATGGCAAACTCCTCGGCAACACGCGTCGGCGGATTGTAAAGCGCGATTGAATTGCCGAGCACCAGGAGCATCGCCTTTGAAGTGCGCCTCGCAAGCGCCGCCGCCATCAGGTTTGGCGACGGCATCATCCCGTAGCCATTTTGATGATGCTCATTGACGCCAATTGCATCGAAGCCCTGTTGGTCGGCGTATTCGAGCATATCGAGGTACTCGTTGTAGAGCTCGTGGCCCCGCTCCGGATCGTAGAGCGCGTTCGGCAGATCTACCCAGACGCCGTGATAGCGCTCGCGGAAATCTTCCGGGAGCCACCGATACGGCATGAGATGGAACCAGTTGAATTTCATGGCTTCCTCCGTCGACGCGCGTTGCAGGGCGGCGTCGATGATTGCTGGATTGCGAACTGTCAGTGAATCGATCAATAGCTCGTCAGTCAAGCGCGGCGCTCATTGTATGACGAGGAGCTTCCAAAGGCAAAGCGCGATTGATCATTAGCTCGATACATGGTTTCCTTATGGCTCAACAAAGGAACTTCACCTCTGATGCAGGCCGAACACAGACTAGAGTCTATGCTACTCTGGAGAGTTGATGATTAATCCTAAACATGCTCGTTTGTTCACGTATCTTGCGCTTGCGTTGGTGTCGGTGGCATCCCTTGCGACGGCGCAGGCGACTCAGACTGGTGCCCCGCAGGACCTGGACGCTTATGCTGCGCAAGTCTTGAAAGAGTTCGAAGTTCCGGGTCTCGCCGTTGCCATCGTCAAAGACGGCAAGGTCGTCCTGGCGAAAGGCTACGGCGTGCGCAAGCTCGGCGAACCAACGCCGGTCGACGAGAACACGCTGTTCGGAATCGCTTCCAACACAAAAGCGTTCACTGCCGCGGCGCTTGCGATGCTGGTCGATGAAGGCAAGATCACTTGGGATGATCCGGTGGTCAAGCACCTGCCCGGATTTCAACTCTACGACCCGTACGTGACTCGCGAGATGACCATTCGCGACCTGCTTACGCATCGCAGCGGGCTTGGGCTGGGCGCGGGCGATTTGCTGTGGTGGCCTCCGACCGATTACTCGCGGGAAGAAATCATACGCCGGTTCCGGTATGTCAAACCTGCATCGAGCTTCCGCAGCCGCTACGCTTACGACAACGTGCTGTATATGATCGCCGGGCAAGTCGTCTCTGCTGTGACCGGCAAGAGCTGGGACGACGCCATCAAAGAGCGCATCTTCACTCCTCTCGGCATGACAACGAGCAACACAAGCGTTGCAGGCCTCCTTTCGAGCAAGGATGCCGCAACCCCGCACGCCAAGGTAGATGGACGTCTGCAAGCGATCACGCCGATGGCTCTCGAGAACGTAGGACCGGCCGGAGCGATCAACTCGAGTGTCGCAGAGATGGCGAAATGGTTGATAGCTCAACTGAATCGCGGTCAGATCGGCGACGGCCGCCGTCTGTTCAGCCAGCGGCAGAGCCGTGAGATGTGGTCAGCTCAGACGATCACGCCACTCGGCGATCCGCCTCCGCACCTGGCAGCACTTCGTGCGAATTTCTCCGCATATGCACTCGGATGGGGGCTGACCGATTACCGCGGCTTGAAGACGGTGTCGCACACGGGCGGGCTGATGGGTTACGTGTCGCGAGTAACTCTCGTACCCGATCTGAACCTCGGAGTCGTGGTGCTAACCAACCAGCAAGCGGGCGGAGCGTTTCAGGCTCTGACCTATCGCATACTCGATCATTACATGAACGCGCCGGCGACTGATTGGGTAGCCGCTTTTAAGAAGTCAGAAGAGATGGGGCAGGCGCGCGCGGCAGAGGTTGAGAAGCGCCAGGCTTCGACGCGAGCGGCTGACTCGAAACCGTCGCTGCCCCTTGCGAAGTATGCAGGTCGATACACCGATGCGTGGTATGGAGACATCACGATCAGCTTAGAGAACGACAAGCTCGTGCTGCGCTTCGGTCATACGCCGCTGCTGGTGGGAGACCTCGCGCATTGGCAGTACGACACGTTCGTAGCTCGCTGGCGGGATCGCAGCCTTGACGCCGATGCGTTCGTGACTTTCGCGCTCAAGCCGGACGGCAGTATCGACCAGATGAAGATGGCGGCCGTATCGTCGCTGACCGATTTCAGTTTCGACTTTCACGATCTTCTATTCACTCCGGCGGCGTCCGGCGAGCGCAAACCGTGAGCTGACGTTGCCGCGACGGGTTTGGAGTTTGGCCCGCGCGGCAAGCCACTGTTTGTCTTAGAGACGGTGAAGGATCACAGGTCGGGAAGGGTGGCTTACCCCCGCTCTCGTCTGAAGGCAATGTATCCCTCGTGAAAGGAGCGGGGGCAAGCCACCATTCCCGACCTGTGATCCCGCGAGGCTCATGATCGAATTTGAATCGCTAATCTCATCAAACTGGCAGACGACAGAAGACCCCTCTTAGAAAGGATAGTCAAGAATGTCGGAATGGACTTTCGCGCAGACTCAACCCTCAGAAGAACTCGCTCAGCTTCACTTGTTCTCAATTAAGAAGCCGCAGCCAGATGGCGACGTTGAGTTCGTGATCACGGTGAAAGAGTACGTAGACCGGAATACCTATCACATGCGATTCTTTGCGCAAGCTGACAAACAGACCAATCAGAAGACTGCGCCGTTTACGCCGTGCGGCTGGGGTGAATCGCTGTTGCAGGCTTTGAGCGAATGCGTAAGGGCAATTCACCGCTTTCCATATGAAGGCGACAACCCGGCAATAGAATGATCTTGGACTAGTCGGAGGGATTACGCCGGGTTCCGGGAGCGACAGATGGTCCTTCTGCTTTTCCATTAGCCCAAAGGCGTTTACGCCTGGGCTGGTCCGCCTACTTTTTCCATTTGCCAGGCGTTCATGCAGGGTCCTGGAGCTGCCGATAGTCCCCCGCTTTTCCATTAGCCCAGGCGTTCATGC
>JBBPIH010000022.1:0-67518 GCA_038040455.1 Acidobacteriota bacterium | reverse complement strand
GGGTCCTGGAGCTGCCGATAGTCCCCCGCTTTTCCATTAGCCCAGGCGTTCATGCAGGGGTCCTGGAGCTGCCGATAGTCCCCCGCTTTTCCATTAGCCCAGGCGTTCACGCCTGGGGAAAGCGGGCCACAAATTATCATCAGCCCCGTTCACGGGGCTTTTCAGTTGGGCGCTTCAGCGCTTGCCTGAAGGCATGTCGAAGCCCCATAAATGGTGCTGCTCTTAGTAACCGAGGCGTGAACGCCTGGGCTAATGGAAAAACGCCCGCAGGTGTTGTTCGGGTTTAACACGATCTCTTCTTCACGCCTCGGTCCTGGGTGCTAGATGTAGCGCAGCCCCCTTCAAGGGGGCTAAGCCCCCTTCAAGGGGGCTTAGATTCTCTCGCTTTAGCCAAGGAGTCCCAACATGTCACACACCTTCCACCAACTCTACTATCACTTTGTCTGGGCGACACACTCGCGCGAACCTCTTATCGATAGCGCCTGGAGACCCGATCTGCTTCACATCATAAATGATGAGGTGAAGAAACGCGGCGGCCTACCGCTTCGACACAATGCAATGTACGACCATGTCCATCTCGTCGCTCGGTTGTCGCCGACGGTGTTAATCAGCGACTTCATCGGTAAGGTCAAAGGCGCAACGTCCTTCCGAGTGAACCGCAACTTGAGGCCCAAGTTCAAGCTGAAATGGCAGGAGGGATACGGTGTGCTAAGTCTCAGGCGCGATGAGCTGGAGAAAGTCTACCATTATGTTGACAGTCAGGAAGAGCACCATCGAAGCGGCAAGGTGTCAGCGTTGTTGGAAACGTTCGATACGGATGATGACCTGGAATGGCCCGAAGGTTGAGGAGAAGCCCCCTAAAAAAGGGGGCTTCTGTAATCTGCGATCTTCGCCACCCAGGCGTGAACGCCTGGGCTAATGGAAAGGATGACGATTGCCGCCACCCAGGCGTGAACGCCTGGGCTAATGGAAAGGGATGACCATTGCCGCCACCCAGGCGTGAACGCCCAGGCTAATGGAAAGGGATGACGATTGCCGCCACCCAGGCGGACAGCCAGACTAATGACGAGAGCTCCGATCGCAAGTCACAGCAACTGGTCGCGGTTTGAAGCGCTTTCCAAATAACCCCTGCTCAATCTGTGCGCTTTGCAGCGAGGGCGCCGGATTACCCTTTGAAGAAACGCGAGCCTCACTCCGCACATTTCACATTCCCCTGCGGCACGGCGATGCGCTCTTACGATTTCTTGAGCGTCCTCTTCTTTCTCGAGCCGCTTCAGCTCGGCAAGCTCAAGCGCCAGGCTCTCTGCTTCCTGTCTCATCAGCATCCCGCGTTCTTCGCCGGCTTTTACCTCGGCGTATTCTTCCTCGGTCAGCAGCGCCTTCAGCCACAGTTGAACATCGCGGCTCGCAAGCACCATCCATTGACCCTTCGGACTGAACGCCACCGGATGCCAACCGATTTCGCTGAACCATAGCGTCTTCACCAGACGTCCGTTCGATAGCTTCCATATCCTGATCGTCTGCCCCAGACTTCCTCCAGCGACAAGTTCACCGTTTGGACTGAACGCTACCGAAGTCACATCGTTGATGTGGCCGGTCATCGTTCGGATCTCGCGCGCGGTGGCGACGTCCCAGACTCTCACCATCTTGTCTTCGCCGCCCGATGCGATGAACCGGCCGTCCAGGCTGTACGCAAGCGATGCCACGCCTTCGGTGTGACCTTCGAACGTCTTCACCTCATGGCCGGTGTGAACTTCCCACAGCTTGATCGTTCGATCCAGGCTTCCCGAAGCGATGAAACGGCCATCGGGGCTGAAGACCGCGGAAGTCACCGGGCGCTCATGACCGATGAACGGCTGCACCTCGCGGCCGGTGATCACTCGCCACAGCCTCACCGTGGAATCGGTGCTGCCCGAAGCGAGCCATAACCCGTCCGGGCTGTAAGCTACCGCCCGCACTTCACCGTCGTGCCCATCCAGAGTTCGTATTACCTGGCCCGTGGATACGTCCCATAGTTTGATCGTGCGATCGCGGCTTCCCGAAGCGAGACACTGACTGTCCGGGCTGAATGAGATCGAGTTGACGCTCGCGGTATGGCTGCGCATCGCTCGCAGAGGCAGCCCGCTGTCAACCTCCCAGATCTTGATCCCCTCGTAGAGGAATCCCGAGGCGACCAGCCGTCCGTCGGGACTGATGGCGACCGATCTCACATAGTCGCGCGTGCCTATTTCGTACTGCTTGTAGAAAAGATCGTAGATGCCCCGCAATTCCTGTTGCACCTGCGAGAGAGTGCCCATGAACTGAACGCCCGACCTGTAAGTGTTCGCTGCGGCCAACCGCTCCTCGACGCTTTGAAACATAGTCGACAACGTCTGCCGTTTTTCGGGAGTAGCGATGACGTATCCCTTGAGCCGGCTGGCGTCGCGTCCGACCTCCGCAAGCTTCGCTTGAACGGGTTGCATCAACCGGTCGAGCAGCGCTTGCACTTCCAGGCGCACCTCGTCGAACACTTCGTCGCCCTTCGCTCGTTCGTAATACCGGGGGTCGCCTTTGATCGCAAGCTCCAAACTGGCGACTGCGTCGTCAGCCTCCTTGAGCATCGCCGCAAGGCACGCTTTCTGATAGTGCGCTTCGAACAACGCGGGATTGAGCGCGATGGCTTCACCGAAATGGTTGAGCCCCTCTGGGAACCGTTGCTGTATTGCGCACACGACGCCTGCGAAATAGTGGGCTTCGGCGGACTGGCGCGCATCGCTCGGGCGTGAGTACTTGGCGGCCTTGCGAAAGTATTCGAGCGAGCTTGTGAGATTGACCAGATGATAAAGGCAAATGTTGGCGATGGATCGAAGCACCCCGAAGTCGGGATAGTTACGTTTCTCTGCTTCCAGGAAATCTGCCAGCGCTTCTTCGTACCAGCCGTTGAGATAAGCTTTCTCGGCACGGCTTCGATAGGCTCGCGCCTCTCGTTCGAACTCGGCGAGACGAATTTCGAGCAGGAGGTTGCTCAGCGTCTCTTCGTGCATCTCCAGCTTCCAGATCACATCGCCCAGGAGAAAATTGAAGTCGGCGTTAAGCTGATCGAGTCCCCCGGCGAGCTGTTCGAACGCGAACTCGATACTGTAGCCCGAATCAGTCGCAGCGCTGCTTATGCCCGGGCCTAGCGCGCCCAATCCTGATTCGAGCGCGACCTGGTAATCTGCCGCGCTCAATCCAATTTGCATCGCGACCGGAAGCACGACTGATTCTTCAAAGCGAGCGGCGCGATGTTCCAGGGCTTTCTCGAACGACACTAGAGAATCGCGCCCGCTTATGTAGTCCTCCCACGACTGACTACCGAGGTAGACGGC
The DNA here is from genome assembly GCA_038040455.1 of Acidobacteriota bacterium. Classification (GTDB taxonomy): domain Bacteria; phylum Acidobacteriota; class Blastocatellia; order UBA7656; family UBA7656; genus Onstottus_A. Next base: position 64,171 of record JBBPIH010000022.1, on the reverse strand, counting down.
GGCAAGTCCCATTGCAAACGGTTCCTTCTTTCAGGCGTCATTCAGGCAGGCACACTGGCGATAGAATAGGACAGAACCTGCGGCGCGTCCAGTTGGCTGAACCCGATGGTATCCATCGAACAGCGCCCGCCCTTCGACTGGACCACTGCCGCTCGGCCCTCCATGCTCGTGCGCCTTGATCGTCTGCGCGTGAGGCCAGATCATGGCTAACTCGAACCCGAGCGAAAGAACCGCGCTGCCTCACGAGAAGACAGCGCGGTTTTGACAAGCTAGAGCGCAGACGATGTTCTTGACTAGCGCGGTGACACGGATGTTTTCCGGGTTGGCGTCGTCGGCAGAAAGTTCTCCATCACCCAGACTTCGGCCTTGTATTGTCCCGCGGTGAAAGCGAGGCGCCGCCCGTCGGGGTGAAGGCGAAGAAAGCGCAGATTATTCATTGACAGTTCTGTTTTCTTTGGTGGTCCGCCTTCGATGGGCACACGCCAGAGATCAAATTTCTGATCTTCGGGCTTAATGCCCCCTTTCGTGTAGAGAAGGTAGCGCGCGTCAGGCGTGAAGAGGATTGGCGTGCTGCCGGGCAGGTTCTCCGTCTCCGGAACCCGCAGCAGTTCACGCAGTTCGCCGCCCTCTGAAGGCATAACCATAATGGCCGTGCCTTTCTTAGAATCATCGTTCCAGCGAAGGGTCAGCCTTTTGCCATCAGGCGACAAGGAAAGACTAGAGATGAAAACGGGCGTGACCGCTCGATAAATCTCTTTTTCCTGGCCTGTCGTCAGGTCACGTGCGATGAGGCGTGTGATTTTCCGGTCTGATGGGTCTCTGCGCAGGTAGTAAATCTGTTTGAAATCAGATGACCACGCGGGCCACTGTATACCTGCGCCGGGCTCGCTCGGCACAAGTGGGGCGGCGTCTCCCGTTTGTATGTCTATCTTGTGAATGCCCTGAAGGTTGTTCTTATCCATACCGGTGACCAGAACGAAGCGGCCGTCGGGAGACCAACCGGCCGGGTTGAAATTCCTCATGTCAACCAAAAGCTCGCGCTCCTTCCCGGTATCTAGGGAGCGAATCACAAGTACCTTCCCGAAGTCGCCGGCGATCGGTCCCCGCTGCGAGGTGTAGGCCAGGTATTTCCCGTCGGGGGACCAGACGGCCCTGCTATTGGAACCCACGAAGCGTTGTGTGGCCGTTGTGGGTTGAGAGAGAAGTTTGCCCGTGGCGAAATCTACCTCGGCAGTGTAGATGTCATTCGAGCTCGCTTCGAGGCCGTAGAAAAACGAACCGTTCCGGGTAAAGCCGATGGGAAACATGCGTCCCATGTCCGGCTTCACGAGTTCCGGCTGCCCCAGAGGCTTACCATCAGCCACTTGAATGATCCAGGCGCCCAAAGTTCCCGTGCGGTCGCTGGCGAAGAGAACGCTCCGACCATCCGGCGTCCAGACGGGATAGAGATCATTAGCTGGGTGCTTGACCAAAGGTATTTCGCGTTTCCCGTCAGCCGTTAAGAGAAAGATGTCGCGCGTCGGAGGGTCTTGCTGGGTGAGAATATCGTAAGCGATGTATCGCCCGTCGGGTGAGAGGCTCATCTTCGTCACATCCCGGCGACCGAGCGTTTTCAAACCCTGCGCGGAGCCGTCGGCCACTGAAACCCATCCGACCTGGTTTGTGCGGTCTCTTCTGGCAAAACTCGTCAGGATGTTCTTACCATCGGGCGACCAGGCATGAGGCTGAACGTAATCCACTTCATCATTCCGGTAGATGACGCGCGCCGCTGAACCGTCAAGGCCGACGACGCGCAAATCCCAGGTCAGATCTTTGTTGAACCACGCGTAGGCGACCTGCTTACTGTCCGGCGAGATGATTGAGAAGAGGGCGAATTCCGTGGACTCGAACCACGTCCCTTTGTTCGTCAGGCGGCGCTTCTTTTCCGTGGCGAGTTCGCGCACAGTCAGGTCGCCCGTCTCCCAGTCAACGTGAGAGAGGTATTTGCCGTCAGCAGACACTCCGCCCAGAGGATCGGTAGTAGGCCCGGCCCAGACCTGGCGCACAACCATGTTCGCAGCCCATCTGCTATATGCGCTTGCGAGGGCCCGATTCTTTCCACGAGCGATCGCGTTCCCATTCGCGATCGTTGGGGGGAGCTTTACTCGCGCGAGCTGAACTGACTCAGTTTGATCTGCATAGTGGTTAACCACCGTCAGGAACGCTTGCTGTGCTTCTGCCTTGCGCCCCAGCCGTTCGTAGAGTGTGCCCATCCGCAATTGCGCTTTGGCCGCCAGCGAGCGATTGCCCGCGTGCTCCCGCACGACGCGCTGATAGAGTTGTATAGCTTCTTCGACGTTCCCTTCGGCGCGTTCTTTTACGAGAGCCTTCTGATACAAGTCGTATCCGCTCTGAGCTAAGGCCGTTCCCGCGCCAAGCGCCAAGAGCAAAACCACTGTGGCGAGCACCAAGATTCTCTTCATGATCATTCTCCTTGCGATTAGTTCTTACCTACACCCACAAGCTTAGGGCGGGTGGCCACCGACCGTGTCACGGGAGAGCGGAAACGGTGCAAGTTTGCTGCAAATTGTTCATGTAGCGGCTGTCCAATCTATGTCATGAAAATGTCAGCCTCAATAAACCAATTTATATCCGACACCGTGAACCGTCAGCAGATGACGCGGCTCGGAAGGATTGTTCTCCAGCTTGGCTCGGAGCGTGGCGATGTGGTTGTCGACGGTGCGCGTAGTGGGATAGTTCTCGAATCCCCAGACCTCGTTCAGCAACTCATCACGCGTGACTACTTCACCCGGGCGTGCGGCCAGCAATCGAAGCACGCCGAACTCCTTGCGCGTCATCTCCAGAGTCTGATCGCCTTTGCGTGCTTCGTAGCGCCGGAAGTCGACAACCACATCATCAAAACGCAGTTCGTCGGGAAGCGCTCTGGGCGGCTGCGTGCGGCGCAGGAGGGCGCGGATGCGTGCGAGCAGCTCACGCACGGAGAAGGGTTTCGTCACATAGTCATCCGCGCCTAGATCGAGTCCCAGCACACGATCTCCCTCTTCACCGCGGGCCGTCAACATTAGAATGGGTGTAGTCACGCCTTCCTCGCGCACCTTGCGGCACACTTCGTAGCCGCTCAACTTGGGCAACATCAAATCCAAGACGATCAGATCGGGCTTCTGTTCCTGGATCAGGCGATATCCGGCCTCGCCATCCGCCGCGGTCAGCACCTCGTAAGATTCGAACTTCAGGTTGTCCGCGAGGCCACGCAGAATGGCAGGATCATCTTCTATGACGAGAATGCGGCTCATCTTTCAGTTTCCATAGGAAGGTGAATCGAGAGCGTGCTGCCTTCGCCGGGAGCACTTTGGACTTTGACGCACCCACCGTGCGCCTTCGCGACGTGCGCGACCAGCGTCAGCCCCAGCCCGGTTCCGGGGATGAGCGTGTTTTCGGGTGTAGCAGCACGGTAGAACTTTTCAAAAATGTTAGACTGTTCTTCTGGGGCAATCCCCATCCCGCGATCGGTCACCTGAATAACGGCTTGACCATCCAGCTTTCGCAACCGCAATTCAAGCTCGCGGCTCTCACCTGAATACTTCATTGCGTTTGTCAAAAGATTCAGAATCGCTTGTTGGAGAGCGTCGCCATCCGCTCGAACGGGCGGTAAATCATTCTCTACGTCAACGCGCAACTCGAAACCCTGTTGAGCAAGTGGATACTCTACCGCCCGAGCCGATGTCTGCACGACCTCGACCAGTGAAGTGGGTTCGAGATTATAGGTCTTCTTCCCCTGCTCAATTTTGGAGAAGTCGAGCACATTGTTCAGTAGCCGCGTGAGCCGCTCACTCTCGTTGACAATCGTATCCAAATATTCAGCCTGCATGTGCTGGTCCGTGGGGCGACCCATCCGCAAAGTCTCGGCAAACATCCGAATCGCTGTGAGCGGTGTCTTGAGCTCGTGCGAGACACTGGAGACGAATTGCGACCGCAACTCTGCCAGTCGCAGCTCGCGGCGCACGTCCCGCCATAGTAGATAAGCGCCAAACAGTGTCACGCTCAAAACAAGCAGCAAGGCGACAAAATAAAAATAGCGCTGGAGATTCCAGCTCCTCGTGAGCGCGCTATCATCCTTCCCAACGAAGGCCACCTTCAGCCCGGGAAAATTCTCTCCTAATGACTCGCCCTTCGACTCGCTGCCAGTCATGAACCGAACCTCGCCAGACAGATTGCTTGAGCCTACGCTTAACGCATCGAGAGAAGCGAAAATATCTTCAGCGCGGACGGCAACGACTGCGGGCTGTAGTCCTCCCAGGGGCGGCGCCAGACTCACCAACCAGGTCTCTTCTCCATATGGAATCCAAAGCGGTTCAAGGTTGCGAGACTGGTTCATCCCCGCTTGCACAAGCATCAGGTTGGGAAAGTCGTTTTGCAGCGCCAGGGCCTGCTCAAGATGACGGGCCCCTTCGGTTATCTTTCGCTGTGTCTCCTGAGCAGCCTCACGAACAGCAATGTCAGAAGCTCTCTCAGCCAGTCTGTCCGCAAGCTCGCGCAATATGTAAAACTCGGCTGGTGGCAGCCAACGCTGTGTGCTCATCTCAGTTTGAATGCGCGCAAGCGCTGCCTGGTGCTCAACTCCTGCTTCGACCAGTCGCTCGGCTGCGTATAGCGACAATGGAACGCCATTCTCATCGCTCACTTCAGAAGATAGAGACAGTATCTTCCTGTAGAGAGCATCAGCCTCATGCTGTCTGCCGGACTTGCCGAGAGCGCGCGCTAGCAAAAGCTGCGCATATGCAATCTGGGCCGGATGACGCGCCTGGTTCATGGCCTTGCGATACAGCTCTGCGGCTCTGCTGAACTGTTTGCCTGCAAGTTCCTCGCGCTCGCCCTGTTGAACTTGTGCCGAGAATTTGGCTTCGGTCAAGAGCTGTTGGAACTCTTCGGCCCTGCGGTTCACCTCCCACGGGAGAACGAGTCGGTTATTCTCCACTCGGCTCACTAATACAACTGCCGTGTTCTCGTAACTGGCCGCCTGAGCCTTTCGTTCCTGCGTTGCCAACGCGCTCACTTCTTGTAACTTGATTCTCTCCAGCCGCGCGAGGAGTTCTTGGCGAATTTGGCTCACCAAGCGACGCTGGTCGTCTGCCAGACGCTTTTCGGCCAATTCCCGTTCTTGCCCGATCATGCGCAGGCTGAGGGCTACCAGCACAAGAAACGGAACCATGATAGCAACAAGGAATAGAACGACCTGTCGCCGATGACCCTGTGGAGACATAGCCTGATCCTGAAAACACTGAGGTAGCGTTATTTTAACTTTGGCTAAGCAGATTATGTCATGGAAATGTCACGGGAGGGCAATATTCAAAATGGCCTTTCTCGATCACTGCCGCGACGCAGGGAGAACTGCCAAATATATGCCTGGACCAGTTCGCCTGATGCATCTGGCATTGGCTACTACGACGAAGATCTGTTTCTTCAAGCGATCCGCACGGGTAAACTGAAAGCGCGCGCGCTGAGCCCGATCATGCCATGGTACTTCTACCGCCAAATGACCGACGAAGACTTGAAGGCGATCTTCGCTTACCTTCGAACTCTCAAACAGGTGAAGCACACTGTGGACAACACCGAGTCACCGACCGCGTGCAGGCTGTGTGGCTTAAAACACGGAGGTGGCGAGAAGAACTAACGCCGGAATAGACACGAAGATGATAGAGATTCGGATCAAACTGCTTGACGAGGGCTTGCCTATGCCGCGCTATCAGCACGAGGGCGATGCGGGCCTGGATTTGTCGAGCCGCGTCGACCTTGTGCTCGAGCCAGGCGAGCGCGCCATGATACCCACTGGCATAGCCGTAGCAATACCGCAAGGCTACGCTGGATTTGTTCTACCAAGAAGCGGCCTCGCCTCGCGAAACGGCATCGCTCTGGTGAATTCACCGGGGCTTGTGGATTCGGGCTACCGCGGCGAGATGGCCGTCGTGATGATCAACACGGACAAGCACGAAGCGTTTCACATCAAGCGCGGCGATCGCATCGCGCAGTTAGTGATTCAGAAGGTCGTCGAAGCGACTACAATTCAGGTTGATGACCTCGATGAAACTACCCGCGGCGCAGGCGGTTTCGGCAGCACTGGAGATCAGTCCCGCGAGCGGTAGCGAGCGACTCTCCTTGATGCTCCAACTCACCGCTCGCGGTACTGAGCCGAAGATCACTTGACATAGATTAAGCAGGTTGCGTATAAAGGACCCTCCAACGGTAGGAACGAGCATAACTTTATGAGCTTCAGCACGACTCACCACCACGGCGCACATCACCATCATGCCAACCATCATTGGCACGAAGGCAGCGCGTCCGCGGTCGTGACCCGAGAGTAGTCGAGAAGCCCACAACCCGGAATCCTGAAGACCCGCTGCCAGTGACCGAAATAGTCCAGCAGCGGGTTTTTCTATTTGCTGCGAATCATCAGGAGTTTCGTATGACCGAGCCACTTTCCAAAATTCCGAACGGCATGCGGTATTACTTTGGCCAGGAGGCGCGTCTAAGACGCAGCGTCGAACAGATCGTGATGTCCGTCTTTGATGGCTGGTCCTATGAAGAGATCACGACGCCTACCGTCGATTACTACTCTCTCTTCGAGCACGGCATGGGATCCTCGGAGGCTCATCGCGCTTTTAGATTCACAGACACCGATGGACGCCTGCTCGCGCTCAGGCCGGACGTAACCTCGGGGGTCGCGCGCGCGGCGGTCACAATGTTCGCGGAGCGCGATCGGCCCTTGCGTCTGTGCTACGCCGCCCCAGTCTTCCGGCAGCAGCCCCAATCACACACCGAGTGGAGAAGGGAATCGACGCAAACCGGCTGTGAACTGATAGGCGCAAACACAAGCGCCTCGGACATGGAAGTGTTAGCCATAGCCTCCGAGGTCCTCCAGCACCTGGGTCTTGACGGCAATTACTTGATCACGCTTAACGATGTCGGAATCTTTAACGGCATTGCGAAACGCCTGGCACTCGACGTGGTCTCGCGTGACGAGATGCGGCAGCTGGTAGACTCCCGCAACGCGGCAGATCTTGATCGCTTTCTCATTCACCACGAGTTCGCCCCGGAGGAGCGCCAGGTCCTTGCGCAACTCACACAGCTTTCAGGCAAGCGCGAGACGTTGGAAAGTGCGCGCCGTGTGATCACAAACGCTGGTTCCAGCGAGGCGCTGGATCGCCTCGAACGGTTGTGGCCCATGATCGAATCGCTTGATCTGGCGGACCATTTCGAAATCGACCTCGGCGATGTGGCGAGACTCGATTACTACACCGGCCTCACCTTTAATATCTATGTGAATGGCGCGGCAGCTCGAGTCGGGAGCGGGGGCCGGTACGATGGCCTGACATCCGCTTTTGGAAAGGCTGAACCGGCAGTGGGCTTCGTGCTGGACCTCGATGCGCTTACGACCGTACTGCTGGCGCGCAAGGTAGACCCGAACTTCCCCCAAGAGCCGGAACGGAAAATGTCCCACATCACAAACAGCGATCCGAGTCTGCTCTTTGGTGAAGCTATGAAGAAGCGCGCGGAAGGCGAACGTGTTCTTATTAACTTTGACGAGGTGACCCGGTGCAGGAATTAACAATCGCCATTGCCAAAGGAAGATTGCAGACCGAGGCGCTTGATCTGCTGGCCCGCGCGGGAGTCTCGGTCTCCAGCGAGATGCTCTCATCACGGCGCCTTGCGGTTGTGGATGAGTCGGGCCGGTATCGCTTCATCTTCGTCAAACCCGCGGATGTGCCGGTCTACGTTGAGCACGGCATCGCAGATTGCGGGGTGGTGGGCCGAGACGTGCTGCTGGAGTCAGAGGCGGACGTTTTGCAACGGCTCACTCTCGGGATCGGTAGCTGCCGGATGGTGGTCGCGGCCTCGGCGGATATGCCATTGAGTGGTTACGGAAGACTTAGAGTGGCAACCAGGTACCCGCGCATCACCGCCCGGCACTTCGGCTCACGCGGCCTGTCAGTCGAGATCATCGAGCTATCCGGTTCAGTGGAAGTTGCACCGCTGCTGGGACTCGCCGATTGCATCGTGGACCTGGTGCAAACAGGAAGAACGCTCCGGGAGAACGGCCTCCGAATAGTTGAAGTGATCGCCGAATCCACAGCGCGGCTGGTCATCAATCGAGCGAGCTATCAACTGAAGGCGGAAGCTGTCGCTCGTCTGATCGGCGCTCTCAGCGAAACTATGGGGCAAACTACGGGGCAAGGAGGGCGGGGTGATTGAAATCATTCATAGCCGGGAAAAGACGCTTCTCGCTGACAAGCTTCGGCGGATTAGCGAAAGAAACGTCGCCCTGGACGCTGAGTTGATGCTCCAGGTGGCGGCGATCATCCAGGATGTGCGCAGCCGTGGCGACGCGGCGCTGATTGATTACACGGCGAGATTCGACGGCTGCACCGTTCAGGCTTCGGATCTCCGCGTCAGCGAAGAGACGTTAAGGCACATCGCTTCCGGCGTAGAGTCAAACGTGCTCGAAGCTTTGCGCGAGGCGGTTCGCAGGGTCCGCTTCTTTCATGAATTCGAGCGCCAGCGTTCGTGGGAGGTGGAGACCCCGGACGGCGTCCGGCTGGGTCAACGCATCACCCCTATAGAGCGCGCGGGATTATATGTTCCCGGAGGAACGGCCAGCTATCCGTCATCGGTTGTGATGAATGTAGTGCCCGCACAGGTCGCCGGCGTTAGTCGCATCGTAGTGGCCACTCCGCCACGCGCACTTCAGGAGAACCCGGCGGTGGCGGCGGCGCTTGTTGAGCTCGGCGTTACCGAGGTCTACGCGGTCGGCGGGGCGCAGGCAATTGCAGCGCTCGCCTTTGGAACCGAGACCGTGCCGCGTGTGGATAAGATCACCGGACCAGGAAATAGATATGTCGCAGCTGCTAAGAAATTGGTCTTCGGTGTCGTCGGGATCGACTCAATAGCCGGGCCGACTGAAGTGGTCGTAATATCGGACGATTCGGGGCGAGCTTCCTACATTGCGAGCGATCTTCTGGCGCAGTCCGAGCACAGCGAAGATGCGTCGGCAGTGCTCGTGACCACCAGCGAGAAGCTCGCCGCGGAAGTTGCTTCCGAGCTAACAAGTCAGGGGCGAGCGTTGCCGCGCGCCCGGGTGATTGAAAGATCACTGGCTCAATACGGCGCGATCATCGTTGTTGGTGACCTGGATGAAGCATGCGCCCTCGTCAATGAACTCGCTCCTGAGCATCTGGAGATCGTATGTCGCGATGAAGAACGGATTGCCTCGCAGGTACGTCATGCGGGAGCGATCTTCTTCGGCGATCAAACACCGGAAGCCGTGGGAGATTACCTGGCCGGACCAAATCACGTTCTGCCGACAAGCGGCGCGGCGCGCTTTTCGTCGGCGCTCGGCGTCTACGACTTTCTCAAGAGGTCGAGCATCCTGAAATTCTCATCGGACGAAATGAGGAACGCTGCTCCTATGATAGCGGCGCTGGCGAGAGCAGAAGGCCTGGAAGCCCACGCGCGCTCTGCGCTAATCCGCCTGGAGGGAGAGAACTGAGCATGAGCGACCCGTTGGAAAACATAAAAACACATGTTCGCGAGTTGCGGCCTTACTCGCTGCGCCTCGAGCCGGCGCGGGTCAAGCTCAATCAGAACGAAAACCCGTGGGACATGCCGATCGAGATCAAGCAAGAGACGTTCAAACGTCTGCGGGAGCGCGCATGGTCTCGCTATCCGGAGTTCGCGCCGTCGAGATTGATCCAACGATTGGGTGAGTTCAGCAAGTGGCGGCCCGATGGCATTCTTGTGGGGAACGGCTCGAACGAACTGATCCAGGCACTCTTGATGGTCACTATAGGTGAGGGCAAACGTGTGCTGATAAGTGAGCCGACTTTCGCTCTTTACCGGCAGATCTCCACAGTGCTCGGCGGCGAAGTCGTCAGTGTGCCTCTCTCGCCGGAGTTGGCCTACGACGTGAAAGCGCTGAAGGCAGCCACCGAATCACTAAAGCCCGATGTGACCATTATCTGCTCGCCGAACAATCCGACGGGTTGCGCGATCGATCAGACCGATCTGGTTTCCATTCTTGAAGTATCGAAAGGGCTGGTCGTGGTGGATGAAGCATACTTCGAGTTCGCTGACGAAACGGCCGTGTCGCTCTTGAAGCATCACGGCAATCTTGTAGTGCTGCGCACCTTTTCGAAAGCCCTGGCGATGGCCGCGTTGCGCGTCGGGTACCTGCTGACGCAGCCGAAACTCGCGCGAGAGATTTCCAAGGCTCTGCTGCCATACAACCTCAACTTCTTTTCGCAGACAGCCGCTGAGGTTGCGATCGAGATGTACGAATCAAAACTCAAGCCGCTGGTCGGGCTCATTCTCGCCGAGCGTGATCGCGTCTATGGCGAGTTGAGAGCGATTGCGGGTCTCGAACCGGTCTCTTCGCGGGCAAACTTTATGGTCGTGCGTTCTTCCGTTGAGCCGCGTCGCGTCTTCGAGCAGCTCTTGCAGCGCGGCATCCTCATCCGCGATGTGAGCAGTTATCCGATGCTTCAGGAGTACTTTCGCATCGGCGTCGGAACTCCGGAAGAAAACGACCTGCTCCTTGGCGGGCTGCGGGACATCTTCGCAGCTTGAACAGATCGTGACCCAAGCTCGCGGTCGGGAAGGGGTGGCTTGCCCCCGCTCTCGCGCAGAAGCAGTCTGTCCCCGGGAAACGGAGCGGGGGCAAGCCACCCTTCCCGACCACGAGCCTGCGGATTTACCGAGTGGCCGCGGAGCGACACTCTGCAGGCTTAGTGGAGACACTATGAGCACAAACGCACAAACACAAACGCGCGTGGCGCAGATTTCTCGAAAGACAAAAGAGACAGACATCCGCGTTAGCCTGGCACTTAACGGCGCGGGAGCGAGTCGGATCGATACCGGAGTTCCCTTTCTCGATCACATGCTTGACCTGTTTGCGCGCCATGGTTTGTTCGATCTCGAGGTTGAATGCCGGGGCGATCTCCAGATAGACGATCACCACTCGGTCGAGGACGTGGCCATATGCATGGGGAAGGCATTCCTGCAGGCTGTCGGTGATAAGGCAGGAATCGCTCGCTACGGCATGAGTCTGGTTCCGATGGATGAAGCATTGTGTCGAGCGGTGGTTGATCTGTCAGGCCGCTTTTATCTCGTCTATGAGGTCGAGACCAGGAGGCAACGAATCGGCAACTTCTCCGTTGAACTCGCGGAACATTTCTGGCGCTCCTTCGCAGAAAGCTTGAAGTGCAATCTTCACATCGATCTCCTGCGTGGCCGAAACACGCACCACATCCTCGAGGCGACGTTCAAAGCGACTGCTCGCGCTCTCAAACAAGCCGTCGAACGCGACGCGCGAATTGCAGGAGTGTTGAGCACGAAAGGAGCACTGTAGGCAATGACACGCGTGGCGATCCTTGACTACGGAGTGGGCAATCTGCGCTCGGTTGAGAAGGCTTTCACAGCGGCCGGCTCTCACGCAATCGTCAGTGATGATGAGCACGTCCTCCGTGAAGCCCAAGCTCTTGTCCTGCCCGGTGTCGGCGCATTCGGCGCATGCATGAAAGCGCTTTCCGAGCGCGGCTTCGATCAGCTTATTCGCGAACGTGTCGCCGAAGGCACGCCGCTTCTGGGGGTGTGTGTCGGCATGCAGATGCTGTTTGACGAGTCGGAGGAGTTCGGGAAGACCTCGGGATTAGGCTTGCTCGGCGGGCGCGTGCGCCGCTTCAACGACGATCAGCGTGTGCCTCAGGTTGGCTGGAATCAAGTCCGCCAGCTTCGCCCCCACGCGCTCCTGGACGGCGTAGAAGATCAGGCGTTCTTCTATTTTGTCCACTCCTTCTACTGTGAACCCGATGACCCGGCAGTTGCGATCGGCGAAACCGATTACGGCTCTGCTTACGCGTCGGTCGTTGCACAAGGACATATCTGCGGCGTGCAGTTTCACCCTGAGAAGAGCCAGGCGTCCGGCCTTCGCCTGCTTAGCAACTTTGCTCGATGAGTGATGAGAGGTAATGTCAGCCTAAACTTCGAACTAGTTGCTTGTATCATGCGCTTCGCAAGCGAAGGAGAGTATCCGTGCAAATCCGCCAAATCCGTGTCATCCGTGGTCTATGCTACGCTGGCAGTGCGGTTTTTACGAACTCATAGGCCACGGATGACACGGATTTGACGGATTCACACTGATTTCGTACCCAGTTTGATCGGTGTCTTAGTGACTTCTAATAGCCGTTTCATTAGCGACTCGAAGAGAGCGCGATTTTCTGCTGCAAAAACGATCGAGTTTCAATGTTAGCCAGACGCATCATTCCTTGTCTCGACGTTGACCGGGGCCGCGTAGTCAAAGGCATCCGCTTCGTCTCGCTTGTCGATGCAGGCGATCCGGTGGAGCAGGCGCGAGCATATGACGCAGAAGGCGCGGATGAGCTGGTGTTTCTGGATATCACCGCTTCGTCCGGCAAGCGAGACATCATCATTGATCTGGTCCGGCGCGTGGCTGACGAGGTTTTTATTCCACTGACCGTCGGTGGCGGTCTGGACTCAATCGAGGATATTCGAGCCGTTTTGCGAGCCGGAGCCGATAAAGTTTCGCTCAACACCGCTGCCGTCGCGCAGCCTTCTCTGGTGAGTGCCGGAGCGGAAACTTTTGGCAGTCAGTGTATCGTTATTGCCATCGACGCCCGGAGACGAGACGCCGGCGATCCTGGCAAGGGCTGGGAGGCCTACACTCATGGTGGACGGAGAAAAGCCGGATTGGATGCGGTCGAATGGGCGGTGCGTGCTGAACAGCTCGGCGCGGGTGAAATACTCCTGACAAGCATGGATAGGGACGGCACACGCGACGGGTACGACATAGAACTTACCCGCGCGGTCAGTTCGGCGGTGCGCATTCCTGTGATTGCTTCCGGGGGCGCGGGCCGGCTTGAACATTTCAATGAAGCGCTCGCGGACGGCGGCGCCAGCGCTGTGCTGGCCGCCTCGCTCTTTCACTTTGGCCAGTACAAGATTGCAGAGCTGAAGGATTACTTGCGAGCGCGAGGATTCGTGGTGAGATGAACATGACCATCGACGATGTGAAGTTTGATGACCGCGGCCTGGTGCCGGCCATCGTACAGGACGCTCACACCCACGGTGTGCTGATGCTCGCTTACATGAACGCGGAGAGCCTGAGGCGCACATTGGAGACAGGAGAGACGTGGTTCTGGTCGCGGTCGCGCGCCCAATTGTGGCACAAGGGCGAGACTTCCGGCCACACCCAGCGTGTCGTGGATGCGTTTGTGGATTGCGACGGTGACGCGATCGTTGTTCGCGTTCATCCAGCGGGCCCGGCCTGCCACACCGGCCAGGAATCCTGCTTCCATAATGTCATTGAGGTGGCGGATCAGAAGAGCGGAGGAGCAGAGGAAATCGCCGTCGCAGAGTTGGGGGATCTGGGTGAAGTGCTCAATTCTCTCTACGCTCTCGTAGAGACGCGAAAGCGCGAAAGGCCACAGGGTTCTTACACGACGTATCTCTTCGAGCAGGGGCTGGATAAGATTCTCAAGAAACTCGGAGAGGAGGCGAGTGAAACAATTATCGCCGCAAAGAACGAGGACCGCGGCGCTCTCACAAAAGAATCTTGTGATCTTCTGTATCACCTCATCGTGCTGCTGGTCGAGCGAGGCGTCACTCTAACCGGCGTTCGCGATGAGTTGGTGGTGCGCAGAGTAGAACACAAATAGATGTTGATCATTCCCGCGATTGATCTCCGCCAGGGAAAATGCGTGCGCCTCGCGCAGGGCCGCAAAGACTCGACGACAGATTACGACCTCGATCCAATCGGCGTCGCGAAGTCTTTTGAGTACGACGGCGCGCAGATGCTTCATGTGGTTGATCTGGACGGCGCGTTCGGCGAAGGACAGTCGCTCAACCGCAACGTCGCTATTCGAATCATTCGTTCCTCGAGCATCTTTGTGCAGTTCGGCGGCGGACTGCGCGGAATCAGCGATGTTGAAGAGTTGATATCAGCGGGCGCCGCCCGCGTGGTGATCGGAACTCTCGCAGTCGAATCCCCCGAGACGCTCGCGAGGCTTGTCGAGCTTTTTGGTGCTCGCATCGTGGTGGGCATTGACGCGCGCCATGGCCAGGTAATGACACGCGGATGGGAAACGCGGGGCCAGGTGGAAGCCGTGGATTTCGCGCGACGCGTCGCCGCTGTGGGGGTGGAACGCATCGTCTATACGGATGTGGCTCGCGACGGAATGCTCATTGGCCCAAACATCGAGCAGACCTGCATGATCGCTCGAGAGTCCGGTTTGAAGGTCACTGCATCGGGCGGCGTTTCTTCTATCGAGGACCTTAAGCGGCTTAGCGGTGTGAGCGAAAGCGGGGTTGATAGCGTGATCGTCGGGAAAGCGCTTTACGAGGGTCGTTTTACGCTCAAAGAGGCACTGCAGAAAACGCAGGGACCGATGTCGTCATAAGTCATTTCCCTTGGGCTTTAATGGCTTGCTCAATCTTCGCAATCAATCTCTTGGTCCTTTGCATTTGCTCTCCCGAGCGGTCGCCGTAGGTTTCCACATTGCGTAGAGCGGCGTAGGCATACTCCCGTGCATCTGCGAGACGACCAGCCGTGGCGAGGCCAAGAGCGAAGTCGAAGCGGGCGTGGGCGGCTTTGTAGAGATCGCCAACTACTTCAAAATACCGGACAGACTCGCGGTAGTGTGTGAAGGCGCGATCCAAGTTGCCCGCGTTGCCGTAGATATTGCCAAGTTGGTGGTGCATCACACCACGGTCGTTGATTGCATCTGGCGGGAGCAGATCTAATGCTTGATGAGAATGCTCTATGGCGGCATTGAGGTGACGGAGCAGTTCTTCTTCCGGTCGTTCCGCTTCCCTAGCTTCCTTAAACCGTTTGAAAGCCACGTCACCTAGTGATCCTAAACACCTGCTGCGACCGAGCCTGTCTCGCTTTTCGCACAGGTCGAGACTGCGTCGAAACCAGCGATCCGCCTCACCGAGGTTGCGAACGGCGTCAATTGTCTCATACGCCTGTCCAAGGTTGAATGCACAGACAGCGGAACCCGCTTGGTCGCCAATGCGTTCGATCAATTCAAGTGACTCTTGAAAAAGGGTCACGCACTCTTGGTCGCCAAGGTCACGCTGAATCATCGCTAAAGTGTTCAGCGAAGCTGTCAAGTTTTGAAGTGCATTACGTTGCAAATCATCGAGTGATTCTGGGGGAGCGGCAAGGGCAGAGCCCGCGCGTCCCCTGTGCCAATCCACAAAACCTCGTTGCAGGGGCTCGGCTTCTTCCCACCGCCGGGCTTCCATTGCTAGAAAAACGCGGTACTCAGTAACCTGACGCCAGTGCTCTTCCCGCCCCGGCAAGGGAACATTGGTGACTGGATCTCCAAGGTCGCCCACAATCTCGTTAACTAGTCGCGCCCACTCCCCTCGACGGCCGGTGTGGTCGTATAGTGCATACAGACCTTTCATAGTTCTGATGGCAACCTCCCACCAACCATGTTCGCGTGCCAATAGGTGGGCATACAGCAGGTTGGCTTCTTCGCGGATCAGCGCGCCAATCACTTGGCGTTTGCCGTCTGAATATTGGTTGTTGCAGTAAGTACCCCACCAACCTATTTGCTCAACGAACGCGCGAATGGCGAACAGCTGTGGACCCGTGATTTTGGATTGCGGATTGGAAGGTGTTGGGTAGTAAACGTCAAATAAAGTTTTGAAGAACCAAGGCAGAGCAGGATGGATCGCGTAATATCCCGGGATATCCGCGGTGAGCAGGCCGACTTCGGCAGCGCGATCAAGCAAGGCGATGCCTGCTTCGCGAGTCATGCCGCGCACTTCCGGTAGGCACCATTCCTCATCGGGGTTGCCCATATTTTGCAATACACTGACAGTAACAAAGCCCTGAAAAAGGTGGAGTAGACCAAGTTGCTTGCGCTCATCTTCGGTGAAGGCATTCTCAAAGCCGTAGCTGAGTGATGCGCCGAGCGACTTCGAGCGGCCTTCGCTTGCTTCGTCTTCAAACACCGCTTCGCCCGCGCGCAGCTTTCCAACAAACGCTTCGATCTGCTCTCTCGACTTCAATCCATCGCGCAGCGCCTGACCGACCAGCACCGTTATGGTCATCGGATTGCCTTGCGTGAATTCAAGCAGCGGTCGCCAATCGTCTACGTCAATCAATCGCCGCCCGTGTTTTTCAGCCAATGCTCGCGCCAACTGCACACGCTCCTGCATGGGCATCTTCGGCAACGTCACGCGCGCAGGCAGATTGCCAAGCCAAGCTCGCTCGTCGCGTCGCGAGGTCAGCAAGAACTTTGCCTTCGTCTCTCGCGCCGCGCGCAGAAAATCGGCTAATTCCTTTTGCTCCTCGGCCCTCCGGGACGACTCGGCACCCGCAGGAAACCCAGCCACAGGCTCCACGTTGTCCCAAATCCACAGCACAGGAATTTGCTTGAGGACTTGGAAAGCTACTTCGCGTCGCTGGTCATCAGACATCGCCAGCCAGTTGATGCCTGCTTGTTCAAGCGACTTCCCAAACACTTGCTCGATCTGATCCAGCACGCGCGCAAGCGGCTTGTATTGCTCAAACGAAGTGAAAAGCACAGGGCCGTCCACACCCCCCGTCAGCGAGTACCACCGGCCGAACTCGGCGGCGGTAGCAGTCTTGCCGCTACCAGCGTACGCATGCAGCAGAACTATTGATTGAGTGTCGAATGCTCGATCAAGAGCGAGCAATGTTTCATCGCGGCCAAAGAAACCCGCATCAGGGCTAGGCGGAAGCTTCGCATCAAGCGTGCCCCTCGCAGGCGTCGCTTCTGCCTCGCTCAACTTGATAGTCAGTTTCTTTTCGGAAGTCGTTCGCGGAAAGAGCGCGATGGGTGCTGCTTCGTACACAACCGGCACGAGCCAATCCTGCAGAGGAAGCGGATCATAAGCGATCTCGCGCAACGGCTGAGCAGCAAGCTGCTTGCGCCCTATAGTCACGGCATCACCTAGCGCATGCCCCTGCGTGAGCGAAGCGTAAAGCTCCGCGACGAACTGCGCGGCCGTGACTACGTACACGTTGTAGCGCATAGCGACCACGCCGGCGACTCCCGCATCCATCAGCTCGTGCGCGAGCGATCCGAATGCGCGGACTTTTGCGTGCGGATCTTCGGAGAAGTGGGCAGCGACCGGCTCGGTTTGTGGGTCGGCGTGAGCGGAGCGGCAGGCGTTAAGCACCAACACCGGGACGTGCGTCTCGACTAACAATTTTCCGAGCGTGGGGCCATCCACTAACTGGGCGTTCTTTTCTTCAGCAGGATTCTCAAATAGAAGGTAGCCATGCGCGCCGGCTCTTGGCCCTGAAAGCAGCAAGCGACTCAAGTTGCTTACGAGCGCGCTCAGATTGTCCGGCGATACATCTGCATAGACTCCGTGGCCGTCGAAATGAACGACGTGATATGGCCTGCCGCCGTCCTTCGCCTCGCGCAGAACCTTTGCCAGCCGCTCGAACGTAGGAGGGCGCATCACGTCGAGCCGAAACAGATCGCGCGCGCTTTCAGCGAGCCCCTTGATGAGGCGACTGGCGACCGAACGGAATGGCACATCGTCACTTCCACCCGGACGGCAAATGACCAGCAATATGCGAATAGGACCGGTATCGGTCTGAGGAAGCCGCGGGCGTTGCGCTGCCTGAGAGTGAGCGCGTACAAAAGAATGAGCCCGCAGGCTTAGGGGCGTGTCGGTCTTCGGATCACGAATCAACTCCCACGGGATGGCTGCCGCTTCCCGCACTTCGGTGATGATCTCCACGCGCGTGTCATCGAGTCGCTCACGCAAGGTTGCCCACAAATCACGCGCATCGTCGCCTGATTGAAAGATGTCTTTGAAGAGCGTTGTGCCGATCTCGACCATGCGCTGCTCGATGCGCGCGGCGATCTTTGGCGCCGGGTCGAGCGGATATTGCAAGAAGTCTTCGAGATACCATCGCAGGTCTTCCTGGTCTTGCGCAGTGAGCTTGAAGTCAAAGCGCGCGGTCGCGATCTGGCGAGGCAAGCCATCGCCTTCGAACGCTACTTCGACGCGATACTGATTTTCGCTCTCGGCATTCTGTGTGAGACGCAAGATGGAAGTCATAGACCGACTCCAGAGCTGGAATAGTCCAACATTGTATCAGACAAGAGCTGTGAGGCTACGCACTCAACTTTGAATCGACGATCTGTTCCTGTCGGAGAAAAAGTTAGGATCACGCCTCCCAACAAATATTCAGAGTGCATGTTTTTCGAAAAACTAGCTACCGCGTGCACACGAAAACTGGAAGAGAAAATCCGCAGCTACATGGACACTAATAACGCCAAAGCGAAGCCGTTCATTTGGACTAAGGCTGCTGACGAGATTCTTGCCAGCTTCGCGCACTTTTGTAAGCGAACCTTGAATACAGGAACCTAAGCGCTTGGGCCGCGTGTAGAATGCCGAACGACAGGCCGATTGCGCCGTCCGCCAACGGCGCAAGCTTTGAGCCTACTTTCGCGGCGTCTGATCTTCCGTACGGTGTTATACTCATCAGGAAAGGAACGGTGAAGACAGTGGCGGCGAGATTGCCCAAGGCACCCAACAAAGCGCCCAAGCTTGAGATGGTGCGTGAGGAGCTGTATGGGGCGCCCTATGAATACTATGCGCTGGGGAAATACGTAGTCGCCGCGCGTGGCGTGTGCGGCGGACGACCCACCATCAAGCATCACCGCTTGGATGCGCGCCACATCATCGGCTGCTTAAAGGCTGGAGACACGCCGCGGCAGGTCGCCCGCAACTACAAGATTCCTGTAGCGGCAGTGCATGAGGCCATCGAACTAGCCTCAGTCTACGACTACGAGAAGAGCTACGCATGATCGTGCTCGACGAGCAGCTCGCCGATGCGCGGATTATCGCTGCCATCGAGAGCTGGTATCGTGGCAAAGTCATTAACATACTCGAGGTCCGACCCCACACCAGGGTACTCGACGATGTGATCGGTGTCTTACTTCTACGCCTGAAAGATCCTACCTTCATCACTATCAACTACCATGATTTCTGGCGCAAGATTGACGCTCATCGTGGTTATTGCGTCATCTGCTTCAATCTGCCGATGGAACGGGCCCGCGAGATCCCAGACGGCTTGCGGATGATCTTCGGCCTGCCGGAGTGGAGCGCCAAGCGCAAACGCATGGGCAGAGTGATTTCGGTCAGTGGCGGTACGCTGCGGTACTACGAGTAAATTCCCTTCTTCACTCGCGCCTCTTTCTTCTTGCGTCGAGCAGTCTACTGGCGAGTGGCTCAACGCCTTCTGCAGTCTCTCCAGAAGCTAACTCCTTTGAAGCTTGATCGCGCGATTGCGGGATAGGCGTCGCTGTCGGTAGCTCTGTCCCGTCTACTTGCGCATCACCCAGCACCGCGCGAGATCGAGCGACTTTCAGCTTCGCCATCGAAACGGACGCAGAATCAACTCTCGAAGAGGAAGCGCGTGGCAGCTTCGCCTGCACCCACCCCCGCGCGTGTGTTAACTGCTCGCGAGTCACCAGAACGCGCCGAACTCCGATATCAATCGGCAACAAGATCAATGCCGCGAGCATAAGGGTTTCCCATATCTCATGCGGGATTGTTTTCGTAGAAGGCGGCTTGAATAGATCCGGACTTGCCGCGCCGGCCCCGATCATCCGTCCGCCGGTCATCTCGCTGACGCGCGCCAACAGATCCACGTCCTGCGACGCGATGTTGAATTCAGGCGAGTAGGAATTCACTGCGCCAGCGGTCGTTGCGGTCTGCCCGTCATCTTCCGAAACGCTGACCAAATAAGCTCCGCGCGCGGTTGCCGCGAAGTCACCTTCGTATCGACCCGCGGCGGTTTGATCAAGCGTGATGTCAGTCGCCGAAAGATCAGGGCCGACGATGTGAGTTCGCAGTCGAAGATTGTTTTTGAACTGTCCGTCGGGCGCCGTTGCTTCAACCGACACGTGACCGCGGCCAGCGGTTACCTCGACTCGTGGAGTGAGTCCGCTGCCGGATTCGCGCCGCAGTGTGTCTCTGAAAGCTTGAGTCCAAAACGCTCCGAAGCCCGGCCAGTTCATCCAACCAGCAGCCCACTGTGGCTTCGCGTCTGACGTGAATGCAGCCGCGCGTCCCAAACCGTACTGCCATATCGCGTACACCGGATCGTCTTTATCCGAGATCAGTGAAGTGATTGCCGGTGACTTCAGCGAATCGCGCTCCGCCGTTCCGACATACCCGCCAAGCTGCGGCGCGGCGCTCCAGTCTATTCCGTTCGTTGCTTGTGTCGGCCGCACCAGCCTGGGCGAGAAGGGCTCTTCGATTATCGTAGAGCGCGATGCCAGCGAGGCTTCGCGGGTGAAGATGCGCGGCAGATTGTCGGGGCGGTCCGCCGCATAAAACCGCCCGCCTCCAATGTCAGCAAGCATCCGCATCATCGGAATGTCTGCGTCGTCACCAACAGCGACCGTCGTCAACGTCATCCCCGCGTCGCGAATTTCGCGGGCGATCCCGCGAAAGTCCCCGGCTTCGCTCCTTCCATCCGAGAGCAGAATGATGTGCTTGATTTGAGCATCGCTCGCGCCTAGCCACGCGTAGGCCATTTGCAAACCGGGATAGATATTCGTTCCGCCGACAGCTTGAATCGATTCGATCTGGCGAATGATTGCTCGCTTATCTTCAACCTTCGTAAGGTTCACAACCGGATAAGCCTCGCTGTCGAACGCAACCACTCCAACCGAGTCGCGTTCGGACAAGAAGTCGACCGTCGCCGAAGCGGCTTCTTGAGTCAGTTGCATCTTTTCGCGCTCCATCGAACCTGACTTATCGATGACCAGCGCGAGTGCGAGGCTTGGCAGGTGTTTCTTCTGGCGCACGTCGAGAGAAACCGGCAACACTTCCTCGATGGGGGTCTTGTAATAACCGCCAGGACCGAAGCTCTGATCCCCGCCGATCATAACGAACCCGCCGCCGAGTTCCCTTACGTACGACTGAACCATCTTCATCTGCGCCGCGGTCAGCGACGAAGCCAGCACGTTGTCAAGGATCACCAGGTCGTAGTCCTGGAACCCCGCAAGCGTCGTCGGCGACGAGGGGGCCGTGCGGATGTCAGCCGCAAAGTTTCCTTCAGCGAGAACTCGAACGAGCGCAGGCGAGGGCCGCGCGTCGCCGTAGAGGTAAAGCGTTTTCGGCTGACCCTCGACTATCGCGAATGCCTCGCGCGAGTTGTTCTGGACAAAAGCGTCCGACCCAATGGCTTCAACTTCCGCGCGATAGGTGTAGAAGCCCTTTCGTTCAACACGCTGAGGCAAGACGAAGACGTTCTCGCCTGATGCTGCAATGCGGATGCTTCGCTCGGCTGTTACCGAATCGTTTCGAAAGACTCGCAGCGTTGCGTCAGCGTCGCGAGTGCTATCAATGGTGACTCTCAAGTCGAAGGCTTCGCCCTCGGCTAGCTTCTCAGGGACGTCGAGATCGCGGACGGCAACTTCGCGGCGCGACTGACCGCGCTCGGTGGTCGTGCCAATCGCGCGCGTGTAGACCTCGATGCCGGCTGCTCGAAGCATCTCAGCCTCTTCAATTGAGTGTTCGAGGTTCTCGTTACCATCGGAGATGAGGACGAATCTGCCCGCTGCGTCTTCAGGCACAAGCGCTGCCGCGAGTCTCAGTGCGGCGGCGATATCGGTGTAGTCGCGCGGCGGATTCGAGCTGATTTCGGTGATGCGCCAATCCCCGAGCGCCACTTTGCGAGCAGGGGCCAACTCGACCGACGGCTCGCGCGCGAACGCTATCACGCCGATGTAGTCGCGAGGCCCGGCGTTGGCGATCTCGCTGTTGATGAAGTCGAGAACCTCCTGGCGATTGTCCTGCGCGACGCTGGCCGACACATCGACTAGAAAGATCAAAGCGAGATCGCGCGACGTCGTTCTGAATCGCAACCCGGCAAGAGCAAGTACGATGACCAGTAGCAGCAGGACCCGCACGGCTATGCTCATCCCGCGTCGGGCTGAAGAGAGATTCGTGAGGCTGCTCCGCGCAAGATAGAGCGCTAGCGGTAACAAACCCAGGAGAAGAAGCGCCAGCGGGTTGGTGAAATCAAAACGCATTGCGGATTGCGGATTGCGGATTGCGGATTCGGAACTGTGGATGCCTTGTCAATCCGCAATCAAGCGATGCTCCTGTGATAAGCCCACCATTCGATCATCAACACTGCGAGCGCCAGGAGAGCGATCCACCGCCACGCTTCGCGCTCGGAATAGAAAGTCTCCGGTTGTACGGTCACGCCGCCCGCGCGAGTCTTGATTGCATCGCGGGTTGTGGTGTTCGACTCTGCTTCGCTCAGCAAACTGACGGCGAACGTTGCTCCGCCCTTAACCTCATACCTTCCCGCGCGCAGGGTATCTGCAAAAACGGCCGAGCCATCGCGCGCGGCGACTTCGCTGGTATCGCCGCCGGGCGCTGTTATGGTCACGCCCGCCGCTGAAGTGTGCACCGTTGTCGTTTGACCCGCGCGAATGGCCCGCTCCGTCGAAGGCGAATCTCTGCCCGCAAGCCACGACAGAGAATTTGCGAGCAGAATTGGAAACTCGACTTTGAGGGGCAGGTCGCTTCGCGCCAGATCGAAGCCGATCATCACCATGCGTCGATGTCCGTCATCGCCGGCCAGGATCACCGGGTCGTTTCCGGCGCTCACGATGGGTTTGAGCCACGGTGACACTTCGCGCTGAGCAATCTTCTCGATGTGCAGATCGCCGTAGCTAAGAAAGCTATTGACCGGATGCGAGCGCTCGACTGAAGTGATCTCGGGGCGCTCGCGCTGACCGGTTGCGCGCCATAGGCCCGCAGCGTCCGGCGGGTTGATGATAAGCACCGGGCGGTTGCCTTCAATAGCGCCCGCGCCCTCGATTATGAAGCAATCGAACTCGGAGCTGATCGATTTCGCTGTTGCGCTGATCTTGCTCGCATCGATGTCGGGGTTGACCGCGAGGGCCTCGATCAAGAATGGATTCTCGCCGACGACGCCAACTCGAACACGGTGTGCGCTGGGAAGGAAAGCATAAGCGGCGTTGTCGGACACGAGGTCGTCTTCCACATCGAGCTTCAGCTCCGCCAAACCGCCCTCCAGCGGCAGCGAGTCAAAGACCAGCGCGCGTCGCTCGTTCGCGCCGAGATCGATAGCTCGCGCGTCAACGAGCTTGCCTTCGATCTTCAACTCGACAGCCAAGGTCCGGTTGCGGTCACCGAAGTTCGCGATTGAAGCGAACATCTCGCGGCGTGTGCCTTGAGAAAGCTGGCGTGAGTTCAACGCGAGGATACCGACGTTATCGCAGCGGCGGCCGACGCGAACGAATCGCATTGACCGCTCGCGTGAAGGCGGCACGGTTCGCCGGGAGAGTTCAAGCGGCGGTTCGGTCTCCGGTGCGATGGCCGAGCCGCCGTCGCTGATTATGACTACGCCTGCATCGTGTTCGCTCTTAGCGATTTGCTCGGCCAGCCGGACGGCATCGGTGAGAACGCCCGGCGCGTCAGTCTCCTGAATGTCACCGATCGCCGAAGCAAGCGCGCCGCGATCCGACGTGAGCGGGCTGCGCACGGTGATCCGGGATGAGCTCTCGATGATCGCTGCGCGATCGCTGCCGCTCAAGCTTTCGATCATTTCGCGGGCGAGCTCCTTGGCGCGATCAAGCCGCGAGCCGGCACCTTCGTCGCGCGCGCGCATGCTGGCCGTCGAGTCGATTACTATGACCGTGCTGCCCGATGCCAGAGCGCGAGTGACGACGAGCGGCCGCGCCAATGTGAAGACAAGCGCGGCGAGCGCGAGCAGTTGAAGCAGCAATAGCAGACTGCGCCGCAGCTTCTTGAACGGCGCGTTGGCCTCTACCTCTTCGAGCGCGCGCTTCCACAGAAGGACGCTCGGAACAACGGTCCGCTTTCGCTTGAGCTTGAGCAGGTAGAAGAAGACTATTATCGCGCCCAGCAGCAGCCACCACAGTGCGCTTGATGAAAGCAGTCTCATAGCAGAAACGGATTATAACCTAAGTTCGTAGTCCCGCCTTCAGGCGGAAGTTTGATATAGAGCTCGAGAAAAGCGACTACGAACTTCCGCCTGAAGGCGGGACTACGAACGGATTCAAACTGGCTGAAGTGGTAAATGGGGGCTACGATCTGAATAATGACCAATCAAGGCCCTCCTGATAGCGCTCCGATCGAAAGCAATAGTGATTCAAACGGCGCCGAGATGATTGTCTCTCAACCGCGCGCTGCGAGGAGAGCAAGATGGGCGGCGGTGGCCTTCGTCGTGACTCTCAGTGTCTACGCCGTGCTGGGGATGCTCGCGCACCATTATGCGTACTTTGATTGGGACCTCTCGCTGGCGCGTAGCATTCAATCCATATCGTTGCCCGGTTTCGGAATGTTGATGGTCGCTGTTTCTTTTTTGGGCGGCTGGATTGCGTGGCCGCTTGTGGTTGCTACCGGTCTCGCCTTGATGAAGAAAGGGCTTCGCACAGAGGGCGTGGTATGCATCGCAGGGGCCGCCCTCGGAGGGGTGGTCAACTTGCTGTTCAAGCTTTGGATCGGACGTCCGCGGCCTACCGATCTTCTAGTAAACGTGGCGAGGGATTATAGCCACGAAAGCTTTCCTTCGGGACACGTAGTTTTTTTCGTCGAGTTCTTTGGGTTCCTTTTTTTTCTTGCTTACGTTCTGCTCAAGCGAGGTCGCTGGCGCGTGGCATCGCTGGTCGTGCTGGGACTGCTCATCGGGCTTGTCGGCGTATCGCGCGTGTATATGGGCGCTCACTGGCCGAGCGATGTACTCGGCGCGTACCTGGCGGGCGGAATCTGGCTAGTGCTTATGATTGAGGTCTACCGCCGGATCAAAGCGAGGCGCCCAGGCTAGAAGCAATTGCCGCTAAGCAACCCGCCGTTTCCGGCGAACTCACACCTCAATAGTGAAGGTCGATGCTCTCTTCTCACTCGAGCGCTCTTGACGGAAAACGGTCCAAGTGAAATAGCAGCGCATCCCTGACCCCCAGACATCGCGAAGCTGGTAGCCTGGTAGCGACTGAGCTCATAGCATGCGCAGCTAGGGCAGCCTTGCGGATTGGCGACAAATGCTAAGCCGCCAGCGAAGCTGTGATGATTCGCTGGCGGTGCCGCCTTACAATCTACTGAATCTCCGAATTAGTGCGTCTCTATTGAGTCACGAAGAATACGTCCATGCCCATCTGCCGACATGTGCGCGCTGCGCATCGAATACTTTGGCGCGGTACCGGAATTTGTTACCGTATTGGTCGGTTCTCTTCGATCCTTGATAGTTCAGAGCGATCGCATAAACTCCTAGCTGCGGCAAGGTGTGAAGCTCACTTGGCTCAGAGATGCCATTGTGATTTGTGTCTTGCCATAAACGCAGCGAGGGGAAGATTACATCACGGCTATCAATCAGTCCGTCACTATTCCCTCCGTTGTCTGGCTTATCATATTCAGCCAGCGCGATGAAACCATTGGGCGTCGGTGTTCGGGGCTGTGAGGTCGAATTACCGAACAGCTCCCTACCACCATCAATTGTGCCGTTGCCATCGCGATCAAGTACCAGAAAGGCATCATCCGAGCCAGCCGCTGTCCACGATAGATGTTCTGCGGTTCCATCGTTGTTGAGGTCAAAATTCGCGCCTTCGGCCCAGCTAGTCAGATCATAACCATTACCGCTCACATCAATAAGCACGGGGGTTGCTGAACAACAGCAATTGGGATAGCTACTTGGCCAAGTGCCAGACGGACAGCCGTAACAGCTATTCGCCGATGTCGCACAGCCTGATTCCAGTTCACCACCACTACAGATCAAAATATAACAGTTCTCGTCACCACCACTGGCGGAACAGTTACATGCGCTCGAATAGTCAATATGGTCGAATATACGAAGCGTGCCGCCAAGATCATTACAAGTGTAACCGGAGCCTGTGTCGACAACAACATTATCTTGAACTAGCTGCTCCCAGAACGCGCAGTCCGTTGTTGGGCAGTAGAATGTAGGCCAACAGTATGGCAGACGGCAATTGGTACCGTCCGGACGACTGGCTTTGCCATAGCCAACAACTGCAAATGGCCCATCAACATGTCCTCCGGTGAAGATAATTCGCCAATAGGCCGTCTTTGTCAGTGTGCCGCTTCCGAAAAATCCACAACTGTCACTGCAAACGTCCGCAGACGTCTGTGTGTACGAGGGCACACAATAGCCCGAGTTGATTGGGCAACTACCGCCCTGATCAGAGCAAGGGATAGTGTCAGCAAGCAGACTTGGGCTTTGCATCAGCAAAAGCACTAGCGTCGCAATCGCCTTCTTGTTCATCGGATTCATCCTCCCTGAACTAGCGGGTCTAAAGCTTCTTTATTATTTCGTCAACCTTGTCAACTATGTATTCCAGACCCATGCTGACCTTGCCGAGAGGTTTAGGTGGCCCGGCGGCCTGTTCAGTGAATCCAGGAGATCGCTGAAGTTCAACGTCCATTTCGCCTGACTCAAGCCTCGCTATCTGTTTGAGCGTCCATTGCTTCGCGAAGTTAAGACCGGATCTCATTCCTGGTGACGGTTTGTGCTCGTCCCGTTCCGGAAGTGATGAAATCGTCGCCCTGACTTGTTTAAGAACTGCCATCGGTGTAACAGAGGCGCCCTGATCAGTGTTCTCAGCGGCTCTAAGCAATAACAATCGAATACGCTGCATCTGTGTTGCGTAGCCTTCGCGACGGTCAAAGATGAGTCTAGCGGCCTGAGAATCGCCCTCGGCGGTATGGTCTTGAAAGACCACGGTAAGCACGATGATTTTCTTTGCCGATTGGGATGAAAGGTTCGAGAGGGGGATTCTAACCTCTTCTAACGCTCCGGTGGCAACTCCTTGCTGGGCGGTGTTCGAGAAAAAATCCGCTCCAATCCTCTCTTGTCCCAGAGCGAGCGTATATCCTGTAATGGTCAAGGCAGACGTATTCTCGAAGCGTAGGACTAAGTCATTCTCAGCCTTCTCCCTACTGACTAGCCTGAATGACTTGGTTCTATTCTCTACCTCCGGAGGTTGAAACTGTTTTGTTTTCGTAATAAGCATCGTCGAAACTGACGCGCCGACGAACAGCAGTACCAAGCTCCCGAGGCATAGAATGAAAAGTGAAACAAATCCCTCGATCCGGTTTGGGTTTCTCATTGTCGTCCTCCTTACTGAGCCAAGGTATCGGGTTGACCGCGTATTTCCCGGCTTCTTCCTATACACATCTTGGGCGAACTATCCTACAAAGGATTCACAACTCAACGGACAACTGTCGTAGCGCGATGTGACGCAGTGTCTAATCCGTCGGCGTCCGCTGTCCCAATATTAGACTCGCCGATTCGAATCCTTTCACTCTGGGGAGAAGTATCTTACAAAACATTCTTCGATACAAGCAAAAACTGTTGGCCAGAATTCCTGTTATTGGCCAATCGTCCTGTTTTTTTTAGCTGATCCTCAAGAATCTTGAAGTGCACCGCTTTTCTCTCTATACTGAGAAGGCGTTAGGCCATGATTCTTCTTAAAGTCTCGCACGAAATGACTCTGATCCTTCATCCCGACTCTTGCTGCGATCTCTTTGATACTCAGAGAACTGCCTTCCAGAAGCTCTTCTGCTTTTTGGATCCTTAACATTTTGAGGTATCGTCCAACAGACACGTTCATTTCCACTTTGAACGCATAGCAAAGACGGGACCGAGAGAGTTTAGTTAGTCGAGCCAAGTCGTTGAGTGAGACCTTTCGATGCAGATTGGAATTCATGTGATCGACGATCCTCTGGATTCTAGGACTCATGGATCACCTTTATCTTGCCTTACTAGACGAGCTTATCGACGGCGGAAACTAGAGCGTTCGGGTTAACTGGCTTGAGCAAAACCTCGTCGGCGCCTGCTGCTAACGCCTCCTCAGTCACCTCATCGCTGCCAGTTACCATCACTACAGCAGTCATCCTGCGGTGATCGAGCGCCCTGATAAATCTGACAAGCTGGACTCCATTCGTTCCCGGCACGCGGTAGCCGAGCAGAATGACATCGTAGGGCTTGTCTCCAGCCAACCGTTCTATCGCGCAGTCTCGATCACCGCACGTGGTAACATTCCAGCCACGTTTATCGAAGATCTCGGCAAACAGTTTTGCAATGGTCTCGGAGCCGTCTATGACCAGCATTGATTTCATAGGGCGAAGGGACTATTACGCGGTGGAAAAAGGAGAGGGAACGCAGCGGTTCGGACTTCTGGGTGTAGACCTACGCGATGCGTACCCTCTCTAGCCGCTAAAGGAGAAAACAATTCCCGCCAGAATCCTCTCAATAGTGCTTGTGACCACTGTTCTTGAATGACGCAGTGAGAATTCGCGGTTTTTTTTTCGCCCGAACCGTTGAGCCGCCGCAGCCAGTGTGATAGAAATGCGGTCGGACGGTCGGGCGGAGAACATTATATTTTACTCCTAAACAATATTCTGAACGCCGCCGATGTTAATCCAATGGGGGTACGGCTGTCAATAACTATTTTTAACAGCGTGCGAAGATAATTTCGCTTGGCTGACGATATAGGCGGCAGCCTGGAGGTTGACGACATCGATGGAAGATTCGAACAGAAGAGACAAACAGAAGAAAGAACTGCCCCAATACGTCAGCCGGGTGATGAAGGCGAAGGGACTCTCGGCGCGAGATGTTGCGGCGAGATCGGGACAAAGAATAACTGCCGCCTACGTGACTGGGATCAAAAAGGGGACTGCCGCAAACCCGTCGGTTGATAAGATCATTGCCCTGGCGGCAGGGCTCGGGGCAGACCGCTATGAAGTCTTCGACATGGCGTGCGAACCACAGGAGGCCGAAGCAGAGCAGCCCCGAGTCAATGAAAGATTGCAATCGGTGGAGCTCTTAGATTTGATGAAGCGCGTGGTCATGAACCGGTGGTTGATGAAAATCGTGGAGAATGCAGTGCATCTACGAGCAAAGGATCTTGAGGCTCTGCTCGGCGCAGTACAGAGGTTTAGGGAAGCAACGTCGACGGGGCGAGGTAAGAAGAAGCGGCGTTAGCCCTTTTCCTCCCCCCTGGCAATCTCCTCCAGAAGCAATATGACTCTATCTAACGAGGAATCGCTGATGTCCTGAGAAATCAGGTTCATGATCTCCGCGAGCTTGTCTGCCGTCATCATCTTCTTTAGCTGTTCTGCAGTGTGGTTATGCTTCGATTCATCAGGCATTTTCTTGCTCTTGAACTCCAGCACGCGAGCTGACTGCTTTTGATCTCCAGGGATAGACTCCGCCGGGGAAGCGCTATACCCTCTGTCGGGCGCGTGTGCCGGCAGGAAAACAAGGTTGTCTAAGCCGGAGACCCTCTGGCCAGCGACGAGCGCCGGATCGGCGCGCGATGCGCGGCGCCCAAGGTTCCCGGCTTCGGAGGTTCTCGTGCTAATTGCTACCGTGGAGCGAGACGCGCGCCATCCCCTGAGTTCTATGTCTTCGCGCGTCTCGCGCCACTCAGGATACGCACCCGCAAACGGCGATGCAAGCACAATCTTAGATACGTTCTTGGCTTCTTCGAGTCTCCCCACTTCACAAAGCTCCACGGCAAGGCTATTCATGTAGTCGTAGTAGACGTGGGGCTGCAACAGGCGCATAGAGTGGGCGACGGGTAACAAGTTCTCCAGGAGCGCAAGGCCATGACGGTGATTTCCATCCTCGCTGCTGATGACTGCGACCATCCTTTGTGCGTGAATGGTGTCATAAGGGTCATACACGACGCTGCGAGAAGCGCAACGACTGGCCTCCCGGTAGAGAGACAACGCGGTTTGATTGTCGCCCATTCGCACGAACATTGATCCCATCGACAGCATAACCTTCGCTCTATACCGAGGCGGAGCCTCCTGCGCTACCCGTTCAAGCAAGTGCGCCGCACGCTCGACATCGCCGCGTCCGAACCTGTGAATGCACAGCGCCTGATAGTATCGACCGACGGCTTCATATTGCCGGGGCAGCGGCAACGTAACAAGAATCTGGCTCACCTGCTCAAGAGTATCCAACTGGCGGAATGCGTGGGCCTGCTCAGCCAGCACGACCAGCCTATCGCCCGACTCGCGAAAGACTTGCTTCTTATGAGCGCTTGTGATTAGACCTGAAGCAATTAGTTGGTAAAATCCGCCGTAGCTGATTTTTGTTTCCGACTCAGCGAACCGTTTCAAGGAGGAAGAATCTGTGAGGACAAGATTGATCTTGGCGGCTGTTTGCATACTCACTCTCCCGCTTTGGTTTTCAGCTCTTCCGGGGGACAGGCTGGCTGATCCGACTCCGTTTGCCACAGTCGCGCTTGCTGGCCACACATTGGCCGGCGAATGGTGCGGGTGCGGCACTCCCGGCTGCCTCTGCGACCCCGGTGAGGTGGTCGGCCAAAGCAACAGACCGGTGTCCGATCAAACTAAGAGGCCTTTGGATCAAGGCGCTTCTCCAATCCGCGCGCGCTCCGGCTTTGACTACGGCACCGGGGCGCTGATGGCGGCACTTGCGCTATTCGTGTGGACTCGGCTGCGGGCGTAAGCTCTCAGCCGCTGTTTAGCGCACATTTTACAGTCTGTAATTCAACCCGCCTCGACGGTTGGCGGCTTAGGTAATCTGTCTTTCTTCGACGCGCGGCATTCTACTACGGTTCTGGTTGGATTGCACTAGGAAACTGCGTTACAAAGGACAGATCGTGTGGCGCGTGGCGCGAGCTTCCAATCGCATCAAAGCTGCCACGCTTAGCACTCCGCGAGCTTCAAATGATTTTTAGCTGTGAGGGCCGCAGTGGGCACGATGCTTTCGCGCCAGCGAAGAGGTTCACGTAGAAATCGCGTCCGAGGTCACTCATTGCGAGCGCCGCGGCTCGAAGCTTCGCGGGCTGGTGCGTGTTCCGCCATCGACTCCGCGCCCTTTCCCGCGTCAGCCGCCGCGGGAGCCTGCCTGAGCGCCGTTTCGAGCTCTTCAGCAATCACTTCCGTGCGCCGCGCCTTTCGCGCTTTGCCTCGGCCGCTGTGCGCCTCGCGGTCTGCGGCGGTTTCTGCTTGCCGGGGAGCTCGCTGGCGAACTGCGATCGAATACTCTTCGTTGGCTGCCTCGAGATCAGCCATCGAGTACAACACTCGCCCCAGGTCTTGATGCGCTTCGGGGTAGTAGCCACCGCGCTGCTCGATTGCCTTGCGATAAGCTGTGACGGCGGCTTCCGTGTTGCGGTGTCGAACGTGATCCAGACCCATATGGTAATAGGCTTCGGGATAAACTCCCGCCGATTGTTTGACCGCGATCTGGTAAGCGTCAAGCGCTGACTCGACATCGCCTTGCCGCGATAGCAGCAAGCCTTTCTGGAAATGAGCCTCGGCAAAGACGCCGCCTTGTTGTTCGACGGCGGTCTTCAGTTCAGTCAAGGCCTCCGCCAGCCGCCCCGCGCGAATGAGCGCGCGGCCAAGCTCATAGTGCGCGCGAGGAAAGACGCTCCGCCCCTCTACGGCCTTCTGTAGCTCAGCGATTGCTTCGTCGCTGTGGCCCAGGTCGTAAAGCACGCGGCCGAGATCCAGATGAGCCTCGGGAAACGAAGAGGGTTCCGGGCGAACGAGAGACGCAGAGACGCGATGAACCGGCGACGCCGAGATGATGGTTGTATCACCGGTGGCCGTAGCCGATTCAGCGCTCTCGCTTCCGAGCCTCGCTGTCATGCCTTCGGCTTGTCGCTGTGCCGGCGTGTCTCCTTCTTCGGTCGGAGTGTTTACTCGCGCTACTGGCGCTCCTTCGCGTTGCACGATCGCAATCTCGAACTCCTTCCGCGCTTCCTCGAGCGCGCCGCTCTCATAAAGCGCGCGGCCGAGGTTGCGGTGAGCTTCGGCGTCGTTGCCTTCGCGAAGATCAAGCGCGGTTTGAAACTCGTGGATCGCCTCGTCGAGTTGCCCCCGTCCGTATAGCACGAACCCTAGATCGTGATGAGCATCAGCCGCCGTGTCGCCTTGTGTGATCGCTCGCTTCAATGCATCAGCGGCGCGGTCAAGGTCACCAAGGCGGGCTAGCGCGTTTCCTAGATTGCGATGCGCGTCGGGGAAGTTGCCGTGCTGCTGCTCGATCGCCGTCTCGTACGCGCGCACGGACTCTTCGATTTCGCCTCGCGCATACATCGCGTTGCCGAGGTTGTAATGGGCTTCGGCGTATCGGCCGCCCCGCTGCTCGATAGCGGTCTTATACGAAGCGATGGCTTCCTCGATCTCACCCAGGTCGTAGAGCGTGACGCCGAGATTGTGCCAGGCCGCGGGGAAGCTGTCTCCCAGCGCCGCGGTAGCGCGGCGAAGACTTGCGGCCGCTTCCTCAAGCTCGCCTCCTTCGTAAAGCGCAAGCCCCAGGTCGTGATGCGCGATTGGATAGTCGGGCCGGTGATCGATCGCCGCGCGGTAAGAGCTGATCGCGCCGTCAAGATCACCCATGTCATAAAGCACCCGGCCAAGATCGCGATGGGTTTCGGCGATCGTTGGGTCTGCAGCGAGCGCCGAGCCAAGCGCGTCAACCGCAGAGTCAAGATCGCCAAGCTCATACAGCGCGCGGCCTAGCAAATGATGCGCCTCGGGGAACTCATGGCCGTGTCCGGCGATCACCTTCTCGCAGGTTTCAACCGCGCCGGCGAGGTCTCCGTGATCGTAGAGCGAGCGAGCAAGATTCAGGTAAGCCTCCGGAAACACCGGTTGCTGTTCGATAGCGCGACGCAGTTCGTGAATCGACTCATCGAGCTGGCCGGTTTGATACAGCGCCAGGCCCAGGCGGTGATGCGCCCACGGCATCTCTTCGTTCAACGCAATCGCGCGACGAAGCTCGACGATCGATTCGTCAAGCTGCTCCGTCTGGAGCAGCGCCTCGCCGAGACTGTAGTGGGCAGCGGGGAACTTTTCGTTCTCGGCGATCGCCGCCCGATATGCCACGATCGCTTGATCCAACTCGCCGATTCGCGCGTGGGCAAGGCCGAGATTGTAGTGCGCGTCAGGATAGGGTCCTTGCCGATTCGCGATCGCGCCGTTGTACGCCTCGATCGCTTTTTCGACTTCGCCCTTGGCGTTGTACGCAGTGCCGAGCCAGAAGTACGCTTCCCAAAACTCCTTCGATTGTTCGAGCGCTTTTCGCTGAGCGCCGATGGATTCATCGAGCTGACCTTTGCTGAAGTAGGCCAATCCCAGATCGTGATATGCTTCGGGAAAATCACCATCGCGTTGATCGACGGCCGTGCGCAACGCGGCTACCGCGTCCTCCAGCTCGCCCGATCTATAAAGCGTGCGGCCAAGGTTTCGAAACGCTCGCGGAAAAACAGGCTGCTGCTCGATAGCCAGCCTGAATTCCTTCGTTGCATCGTCCAAAACTCCGAGGTCGGCGAGCGCGAGGCCGAGGTTGTGATGCGCGCGAGCGAAGTCGCCGCCCCGTTGCCCGATTGCGGCGCGGAACGCCGCGACCGACTCCGAGAGCTTGCCGCCGCGATAGAGCGCCAGCCCAAGTTCATGATGAGCTTCGGGAAAGTTCTCGTTCTGCGAGATTGCGGTACGAAGCGAAGCAATCGCCAGGTCGGGCTTCTGCTCGCCAGCGTAGATTCGTCCGAGCTCGTAGTGTGCGTCGGGATAGCTCCCGCCCCGCAATGCGATTGCCGTGTTGAACTCTTCTGTTGCGTCGGCTATACGACCGAGGCTGTATAGCGCAACTCCCAGATCGTAGTGCGCGCGCGGGAACCGCGGGTTCTGCTCGATGGCTTTGCGGTAGGCTTCGACTGCTTCATCGAGATTGCCAGATCGAGCTAGCGCTACGCCGAGATTGTGATAAGCCCAGGGGAAGTGCTCGCGTTGAGCGATGCCGGTGCGATAAGACTCGATCGCTTCCTTCAAGTCTCCTCGCCGCGCGAGCGCCCGTCCCAACGAGTAGTGCGCTTCCGGGTAGATAGCCTGGTGTTCGATTGCCGCGCGAGCTTCGGTGATTGCTTCTTCGAGCTGGCCCAATCCAAAAAGCGCGCGGCTCAACTCGAAGTGCGCCTGCGGGAAAGGCGAGCGCCGCTGCTCGATTGCGGCGCGAATCGACTCGGCGGCGCCGGTCAGGTCGCCTTTCTCGACCAGCACGCGGCCAAGCTCGAACTGAGTGTCCGGGTAGTTGCCGTGCCGCTGGTCCAATGCCTTGCGAAAGGCACTTGCCGCCTGGTCCAGGTCGCCTCGCCGCGCAAGCGCTACGCCCAGGTTATGCCATGCCTTCGGGAACTCGCCGTTGCGTTGTTCGATCGCGCGATTGAACGCGTCGATCGCTTCGTTAAACCCGCCGCGCCGAAGAAGAGCTATGCCGAGATTATGAAAGGCCCACGGATGATTGCCGCCGCGCTGCTCGATGGCTTTGCGATACGCGTCGATGGCTCGGGCATACTCACCCCGCCTGGCCAGCGTTAGTCCGAGCGAGTAATAGGCGTCGGGGTTGTTGGGTTGCTGCTCGATGGATGATTGGAGCGCCTCTATCGCGCCGCCGATGTCGCCCGAGTCCAGAAGGGCGCGCGCAAGCTGATAGTAGGCACGCGGGAAGTTGCCGTTGCGCATCTGGATGGCCATGCGATAGCTGTTGATAGCTTCGTCGAGCCATCCCTTGTTGTAAAATACCAGACCTTTGTCGAGGTATTGCTGCGCCGTACTGAGGGAACCGCTCATAGAGTTCTCCTTGAGAGACCAAAAGACTGACTCTCAGTGGAGCTTCTGCGAGTCATTACTTGATCCAGTGAGGAGGATTCGCCCGACAGAATCGGCGGACACGCTGGCGGCCGGCCGCTCGTAGACGTCGGGTCATTGCTCAAGTTGCGCCTTAATATACCACGCGATGCGTGATAGCCAAACAAAATCAGTGCTATGTGCGTTGGTGGGATTGCCTATCAACACTTCTGCGTCGCGGACTTTTTCAGCAGCCTGCTGGCCAATCGTCCCTTCCATCACGACAATTGGTGAACTAAGCTCAGCTGCCTATCGCAGTAATACAGTGGAGAGTTGAGAAGCCCTGGTCTAATGTGCAACAGGAACTTAATCTGGAATCCCAGGTCGCAGTGTCATATGAACGGCGCCCTGACGCGACTAATAGATTGCACCCAGATTGATCGCTGAATCGGCTGATGGAGACTGAAGAGCTAAAAGGCTTGCTCGAGCAGCATCACGTGTCTAGCTTCGGTTGGGCGCTGGGGTGCTGTCGGCGCGATCCTGGCGAGGCCGAAGACGTGCTACAGATCGTCTATCTGAAAGTGCTCGACGGCAAAGCTCGCTTCAACGGCACCGCGTCTTTCAAGACATGGCTGTTCGCAGTGATTCGCAAAACGGCTTCGGATCAGCGCCGAAAAAATCTACTGCGCGCGTTTATGATGCTGAGAGCCGCCGAGCGGGGGACAAGCGCGATTCGAACTGAGCACCCCGATGAATCGGCATATCGCGCGGAGATTCAGGGCATGTTCCGGCGGGCGCTCGCGCGGCTTCCAAGACGCCAGCGCGAAGCGTTGGAGTTGGTGTTTTATCACGAATTGAACCTTCAACAAGCAGCCACCGTTATGGGCGTCTCGCTCGGCTCGGCCCGCACGCATTACGAACGCGGGAAGAAACGGCTGCGGAAAGTGTTGGAGGAAACGGAAGCGCTTTATGAATCTGAATGGGGACGAACAGAGAATCCAGCAACTGTTCCGTGAGATGAGCCGCGACGACGAGCGCCGCGCGCCTGAGTTCGCCAGCGTCGTCGAAGCTGCGAGCTCCAGAACACGCCCTCAAAACGGGACTCGGGCGTCTGCACTCGCGTGGGCAGTCGCGGGAATATTCATCGCTATGTTGATATCGGTGAGCTTCGCTGTGCGCCATCCGAAGGCTCAAGCGCCGACCGATGCGGGCGATCCAGTCGCAGCGTCTAAGCAGCCATCGGAAAACGCATCGACTAACACGTTGCCCAAGCTTGTCGACACGAACAGCACCCCGGCGCGTCGAACCATCCCTAAGCGCGTTCGGCGTAAGCGGCATTCGGACGAATTAGCGATTCGTATGAAGTCACTCTATGCGTGGCAGTCGCCGACTGCCTCACTGTTGAAGGCTCCCGGTGAAGAGATATTCAAGTCGCTTCCCCGCCTGGGAGAATCCTTGCGGTCGATAAAGATTTTCTCACCTGACGAATTCAATTGAACGGAGGCTGATCATGAAACTGAGAGTCATTGGGTTATTTGCTTTCTTGCTTGTCGTAGCGGTTGTCGCCGTTTCGCAGCATCCGCCGCAGCCCGCGCGGCCGCCGCAGCCGATCGGGCCTGATCCGATCGCGCAGAACCTGTTCCCACCCGATCTCGTGATGCACCACCGGCAGGCGCTAGGGCTGACCGACGACCAAAGAGCCGTTATCAAAGAAGAGATGATGAAGGCGGCTGCGCGGTTCCACGACCTGCAGTGGCAGATGCAGGATGAAATGGAGACGATGGCAGCGTTGACGAAAGGCGCCAATGTTGACGAGCAGAAAGTGCTGGCGGAGCTCGATAAGATACTGGCCATCGAGCGGGAGGTGAAGCGGACTCAATTGACGCTGTCGATCCGCATCAAGAACAAATTGACCTCGGAGCAGCAAGCGCAGATCCTGGAGATTCAGCGAGGCTTCCACGATCGATGGCCGCCTGAGAGGTAAATCCAGAGAGGAAGTGACGGCTGCGCGGCGTCACTTCCCTCCTCTCCTAAACCCCGACGACTGGCCGACTCAAGCGGCGCGGTTGCGACTTAGCGACAGCTCTTCCCTCCAAAGCACGAGAGTGATCCATCCATTGATGAGGCCGGCTTCAACACGACTGGCCGTCACGAGTCGATTGCTTGCCCACCTTAAGGCTTCGCCATATAATCCAGCCGAACCTGCAAGCGAGCGTTAATATGCCTGTCAGCGAAGAATATCTCGATTACGTCGTCGATCAACTGGGATGCATAGGCGAGGTCGTCTCTAAAAAAATGTTCGGCGGAGTGGGGCTCTATCGCGACGGCTTGTTCTTCGGGCTGATCGCCGGCGACATGCTCTATTTCAAGGTGGACGATGAGAATCGGCGAGACTACGAGGCCGCCGGGGCAAAGCTGTTTCAGCCCTACGGCGAAGAGTCGTATTCGATGGGTTATTACGAGGTGCCGTTAGATGTGCTTGAGGATGTCGATCAACTCAGAGTATGGGCGCGAGGAGCAGTGGGCGCAGCCGAGCGAAAAGCATCGTCAGGAAAACGGAGAAAGAAACGGTAGTTTAAACAAGGGGAAAGACCATGGCACAACTGAGAGACTTTCAAGGAATCGAGGGCCAGGACTTCTTCGAAATGGATCGAGGGTTCCAGGCTCTCTTGAATGACCTGCTAACCGAAGAAGAACGTTCGCCGGTTTTCAATTCCCTTCACCGCTGCGCCAGACTGGTTGCGGGCCGCTGGAACAATCTCGCTCGCGAAGCCAGCAAGCCCGAGCACCTGCCCAGGATAGTCAACTACGATCGCGTCGGCGGTCCCGTCGAGCAAGTTGATCTCGGCCCGCTCACCCGCCAACTGCGCCGCGAAGTCGCTGAGTTCGGCGTGCTGACCGACGCGCGAAGCAACATTCACAAGTTCGCGCTCGTGTACCTGCTCGCTCACAACGGCGAGGCTTCAGTGAACTGCGGCTTCAGTTGCACCGACGGATTGATCCGAGCCATCGAAGCGCGCGGGTCCGAGTTTCTACGCGAGACCTACTTGCCCTTGCTGCTGTCAGTAGAGACGCCGCTCGCCGGCGCGGAGTTTGTCACTGAACAAGACGGTGGTTCTGACGTCGGTGCGATCAAAGCCGAAGCGAAACCGAATCCTGACGGCACGTGGTCGATCACCGGCGAGAAATGGTTTTGCTCGAACCCCGACGAGTACTTTCTGGTCGCGGCTCGGCCGGCCGGGGCTCGAACTGGCACGGCAGGCGTCGCCGTATTTCTGGTGCCGCGAATGTTGCCCGACGGACAGCTCAACAAGATCTCGTTCAGGCGACTTAAAGACAAGCTTGGCACTCAATCGCTGCCGACAGCCGAGATGGATTTCAATCAAGCGACCGGGTGGGCCATCGGTGACCCGGCCGACGGCTTCAAGACGCTGATGACCTACGTCATCAACACGTCGCGGGTGCACAATGCCGCGAACGCCTGCGGCTTCCTGCACCGGGCGTTCCTCGAGGCTCGCAACTATGCGCGCCAACGTGATGCGTTCGGCGGGGCGATAATCAACTATCCGCTGGTTCAGGAGACGTTGATCTCGCTGCTTGAAAGAAGCTGGCGCTACCGAGTGCTGACCTTCAAGCTGGTTTCGATGATCGACGAGCACGGGCTCAGCCCGGCGGACGCCGGCCAATCAATGTGGCAGCGGTTCCTGATCAACCTCGCAAAGTACAGGTCGGCTTCAACGCTCACGGCCTCGATTCACGAAGCCATCATGGTCCTGGGCGCGAACGGGATCGTCGAAGACTTTACCGTCCTGCCAAGGCTTTTGAGAGACGCGATGATCATCGAGACGTGGGAAGGAACCCACAACACGCTCTGCCTTCAGATCGTGCGCGACGCGGTGAGGTCCGATCTGATTGACCGCTGGCGTTCGGAAGTCAACGGTACACTCAGCGAATGGCCTCGAAGCTTTCTATCTCAGACTCGGGCACGCTTCGAACAGACTTTGAGGCAGACCCTCGATGAAGTCTCCGCCAATCGGCTGGCGGATCGCGCATGGGCCGCAACTCACGCGCGGCAGCTCGTGGACCGCATGGGCGCTCTGTTGGAGCTGGCCTGGATGGCCGCGATCGCGTTGCGCTCCGTCGATGATGATGCGACCCCAGCATTGTTGACGGTGGCGTCCGCACACTTTTTACTGCCCAACCTCAACGTGTTCGATGAATCCGGTTTTGGCGCTACCGCCCGGCACTGGGCCGCGCTGATTGACGAAGCTCCGGTGAGGGCAAATCTCGAAGGTTTTTGAGAGGTCACAGCGAGCTCACCCTGGTCTTCGCCACGCCACGCCAAGCCACAGGTCCAAAAAATCGAATGAAATACTTGGCTATTCAGAGTTAGGCATAACTGGCCCGCCTCCGTTGCCTCACTAAAACCTAATCGAAATGATAGTCGCCTTGACTTGATCTCTCCAAATTCATAACCTCGAACCGT
This sequence comes from Acidobacteriota bacterium, assembly GCA_038040455.1. GTDB lineage: Bacteria > Acidobacteriota > Blastocatellia > UBA7656 > UBA7656 > Onstottus_A. The sequence continues at coordinate 24,978 of JBBPIH010000022.1, read as the reverse complement.
AATGCGACCCCGCAAACTCTTCAACAGGAGCACTCGATGAGCACACGTATGTACACGCTGCCCGTGGAGCAAACGCAGTGGCATGTTCCGGGCGTCGGCTCGACAACCATTTTGAACTGGGAATATGACGAGGGCCGCGACAAGCTGCTCGGCCTGTACGAGAAGGGTAAGACCAGGCAGTGGAACTCGAACGATCGGCTCGACTGGTCGCTCGAAGTTGACCTTTCGAACCCGCTCGGGTTCCCCGACTACTACGTTTCGATTTATGGCTCGGAAATCTGGAACAAGATGGGCGAGAAGGACCGCTCGCTCGTGCGGCTCCACCTGGACGCTTGGCGCTTCTCACAGTTCTTGCACGGCGAGCAAGGCGCGCTGATCTGCGCGGCGAAGATCGTACAGACCGTCCCGGATGTCGACTCAAAGTTCTACGCTGCGACTCAGGTGTTCGACGAAGCTCGCCATGTCGAGGTCTACTCGCGTTACCTGCGAGAGAAGCTGCAACTGGCCTATCCGGTCAACATTCATCTGAAGTCGCTGCTCGACCAGGCCATCACCGATTCGCGATGGGACTTCACCTATTTGGCCATGCAAGTAATCATCGAGGGGCTCGCTCTGGCTGCATTCAACACGATCCGGGACCTTGCGACCGAACCGCTCGGCAAAGCGCTCACTGCGTACGTTATGCAGGACGAAGCGCGCCACGTGGCGTTTGGAAGACTCGCGCTGCGCGACTACTATCCGCAGCTCAGCGAGAAAGAACGAGACGAGCGCGAAGAGTTCGCGGTCGAAGCATGCTACCTGATGCGCGACCGGTTTATGGCCGAAGAGATCTGGGACAATCTGGGTCTGGGCGCGGACGCTTGCGTAGAGTTCGTTCGAGTGTCACCGTTCATGCAGCAATACACAAAGATGCTGTTCTCGCGAATCGTGCCGACGATCAAGGACATCGGGCTATGGGGTTCGCGTATCCGGAACGCTTTCGTCGAAATGGGAGTGATCGAGTTCGCTGCTATTAACGTGGAAGAACTGGGCCAGGCTGACGAAGAAGTCGCCGTCGAGTACGACAGGCTTCGCGCGGCTCGGGACGCTCACGTTAACAGCGTGATCGCCGAGGCGTAACTCGCCACGCGATTTAAACAAAAAGGCACCGAGACACGTTAGAACAGCGAGTTCAGAGTACAAGCTTTAGCTTGCTCCGGTACTGACTAGCAAGCTAAAGCTTGTACTCTGAACTCGCTGACTTCCTGTCTTTGTGTTGTGAAACGACTATGAAGAAGAAGATCCTGATCACGCTGGCTGTGATTCTGCTGCTTTTGCTCGGCGCGTTCTTTTTTATCGTGCCCGCGCAACTCGAAAAGAGAGTGAACGTTTCCCTCAGCCCGCCTCCGTACATGGCGTCGGAACGCGCAATTGAGCTTCACAAGAAGCTGCTGGTTGTTGACATGCACGCAGACTCACTCCTGTGGGATAGGAATTTGCTCGATCGCGGCACTCGCGGCCACGTCGATGTACCCAGGCTGATAGATGGCAACGTCGCGCTGCAAGCTTTCACCGTGGTCACTAAAACGCCTTACATTTGGAAGATGAACATCGAGCGCAACGATGACACCACCGACAACATAACCATCCTTGCGATTGCCGAGCGCTGGCCGACTTCGACTTGGAGCAGCCTGACGCAGAGAGCGTTGTATCAGGGGAGTAAGTTACAGGACATAGCCGCGCGTTCCGGTGGGAAGTTCACGGTGATCAAATCGTCGGCCGATCTTTCGAGCTACCTCGATCGCCGCACAGCCGATCCTCACATCACGGCAGGCTTTCTGGGCATCGAAGGCGCGCAAGCTTTGGACGGTGACCTCGCGAACATCGATGTCTTGTTCGACGCCGGCTTTCGAATGATGTCGCCGTCGCACTTCTTTGACACAGACATCGGCGGCTCGGCGCACGGCGTCGAAAAGGGCGGTCTCACCGACAAGGGGAAAGAGATGATCAGGCGCATGGAGGCCAAGCGAATGATCGTTGACGTCGCGCATGCTTCCGCGAAGACGATCGATGACGTTCTGGCCATTGCCACTCGCCCTGTCGTCGTCTCGCACACAGGAGTGAGGGGCACTTGCGACAATCAACGTAACCTCAGCAATGAACACCTGAAGGGCATCGCCCGAACCGGCGGAGTGATCGGAATCGGCTACTGGGATACGGCGGTGTGCGGAAAAGACGCGACGGCTATCGCAAAGGCGATCCGCTACGCAGTGAATCTAGTCGGGGTCGAACATGTTGGGCTGGGCTCAGACTTTGATGGAGCGGTAACTACTCCTTTCGATACAAGCGGCCTGGTTCAAATCACTGACGCGCTATTGGAAGAAGGATTCAGCGATGAAGAGATTGGGAAGGTAATGGGCCGGAATGTTCTGCGGCTGCTGATACAGAATCTTCCGTAGGCGCAATCCAAGGTCTTGGCGATCTTTGCGGCTTTGCGGCTTGGCGTGACCCAGACTCTCGCAAAGGCGCAGAGACGCAAAGCCGCCAAGAACGGAACGTCGGTCACTGCGAACGGTAATTCGTGAACTGCGTATCTATGCCAAAGTCATTCTCCTTCAACAGCGCTATGACTTTTTGAAGAGTGTCGCGGTCCTTCCCCGAAACGCGCACGAAGTCGCCGTTGATCGAAGCCTGGACTCTGAGCTTCGTGTCCTTAATGAACTTGACGACCTCCCGGGCTTTCTCGATGGGTATTCCCTGCTGAAGCGTCACCGTCTGGCGCACGCTGTCCTTCGCGGCCGGCTCGACGTTTCCGTATGATAGCGCCTTCAAGGACACCGCGCGTCGTACGAGCTTTTGTTGAAGCACGTCGTTCAAAGATCGCAGTGTGAATTCGCTTGCTGTAGCGAGTTCCAGCTTGTGCTCCTTCTCGTCGAGATCGATTCTCGAGTTAGTGCCCTTGAAATCGTACCGCTGAGTGATCTCTTTGATTGCCTGGTTGACGGCGTTCTTCACTTCGGCCATGTCAACCTTTGAGACGACATCGAATGTGTTTTGCTGTGCCATGTTTGCGCCGTAACTATACCAGCGATTGGCACGTTCAATCGAACCGGATTGGACGGCTTTTCGAACACCAACGGCGAGGCTCAGCGCATCTGGAGATCCGAGGGGAACCCTCAGCCAAAGCCACGAGGTGAGAGTGAAATCGAGGATTGCGTAGTAACCAGAAAGGGCCACGCCACAGCGTGGCCCTTTCTTCGAGGGCTTGCAGTTAACACACACGACCCTACGGCGCTTGACCGCGTCTTAGTGAGCCGTCCTAACGCCGTCGCCTGTTCTTGTAAAGATGATACAACGCGCCTCCGCCACCGCCGAGCAAAGCGCCTATGCCGGCACCCTTTCCACCACGAGCAATAGCACCAATCCCAGCACCAACAGCGGCCGGTCCTGCGATCGTCAGTATCAAGTTCCTCGTAGAGTGATCTTTGCGCGGCTCAGCGTAGTATCTTGCCCCTGCTACTCTCGCTCTGGGTGCGGAATAACGCGGCGTGCTGCGTGTGCTCCGGGCGACTGAGGAACTCCGGGCGACTGAGGTGTTTTGGGTCGTCGCGCAATCTTGGTGACCGTCACGATATCCGGCCCTATAGCCGTCCTCGTAGCTCGACGAGCTTGAACCAGTTGCATTCGAGGATGACTCGTATGCCGCGGCTGATTGTGTTGCGGGTGTCTGCGCAATCTGATGTGTCTGGGCAAGCGTTGCGGGCACATCCTTATGCCCCCCACTCGATAGCCATGCCAGGCCACCCAGTGCAAGCACTACCGCAATCAGCGTCGCAACGAAAGTTTTACCTGTTTGTACGTACACGATACGTTCCTCCTCTCACAGAGTTACCATAACTGCTTGATGATAAGATCCAGGCAAAGGATGCCTCTTATCCTTCGTTAAATAGACTGGCAAGCTGAGTGCCAGAGGAGGAGCATTCTCGGGCATTTAGCACTGTGGTATTTGAACACGCAGGTGAAGGCAGTAAAGAGAAAACCCCTCACGTGGTAAATCGACTAGTTTCGAGCGCCTCAGGCAGTCGCGCGCTAGACAGTTCTTCGACAGCAGCAGACGCTACATCGGTTATCTTTCTTTCGGCTTCGGTTTAACGATGACCGCAGGAATATCCTGGTCCCGCACCATTTTGTTGAACGCCGGGAGGTCAACACGCATGGTCTCTTCAAGCTTCTTCAACTGCACATCGATCTTGCCGACCAGCTCGTCGAACACCGCATAAGTCTGTTCGGTCGGAGCAGTGTCCGCGCTCCCGGCGACTCCTGTGAGCGCGGCGAGTTTATTGTTCAAACGAATCGGATAGTTCAGCGGGTCCTGACTGCTTTGATTTTTGGTTTGGTATAGCTCTTCTTCGACGGCAGTGAGTTTCGCCTTCAGCGACTTGGCCGCGTCGGCGATCGCTTTGCCGGTCGGCTGATCCTTCAGTCTGTTTGTTATTTCGTCGATCTGTTTGCGAGCGTCGCGAATCTGCAGGATGGCTTCGCTCGTCTCGCTGAACTTTTCCCGAATCTTCAACAGCAAGTCGAGCTGCTTCGCGAAGTCGGCCTGTGTCGTCTCGAGCCGCGGGTCTTTCTTCACCTCGAAGCTCTGCATCATCGCCTTGCCGTCGATCGTGAGCTTCACTTGATAAGTGCCGGGCACGATCCGCGGACCGGTCGTGTTTCCCGCCCACATGATCAAGCCGGGGAAGCGCGTAGCGTCAGGATACCTCAGATCCCAAACGAAGCGATTCAGCCCCGCTTCTGCAGGCGCTCGCCGCGGGCCGCCTCCACCAAAGAAACCCTCCTCTTCACTAGCCGGCGCGCCCGGTGCTTGTCCATCGCCTGCTTTGTTTGAGAACTTCTTGATTGACTTCCCGGACGAGTCAAGCACCTCGAGCGTAACTTCGCCTGCCGGTTTATTCTTGAGGTGGTAATAGACTACCGCGCCAGCGGAAGGATTCCGCCCGACAGCCCCACCTCCGCCGCCTCCGCCGCCGAAGCCTCCTCCGGGCATTCGATACGCGTCTTCTGGCTTGAACAAGTAAGCGTCCACCTTCGCTGCATCCGCAAGTTGATAAAGCACCGGTAGATCATCGAGCACCCAGAAGGAGCGGCCCTGTGTTGCGGCGACCAGGTCCTTCTCACGCTTGTGAATTGCAAGGTCCGTTATTGGCACCACAGGCAGGTTGAGTTGAAGCGACTGCCAGTTCTCGCCGTCGTCGAACGAAGCATACAACCCCGTCTCGGTTCCCGCGAACAGCAGGCCGCGGCGATTCGGGTCTTCGCGAATCACACGAGTGAACGCGTTATCGGCAATGCCATTGGTGATCTTTTTCCAGGTCTTGCCGTAGTCATTCGTCTTGTAAAGGTATGGCTTGAAGTCATCGAGTTTGTACATGGTCGCCGCGACATAAGCGGTACCGGCGTCGAAGGACGACGCATCGATCGAGTTGATCTGAATCCATTCGGGCATGCCGGGCGGTGTGACTTTCTGCCAGTTCTTGCCGCCGTCGCGTGTGACGTGCACGAGGCCGTCATCAGAGCCAACCCAGATCGTGCCCTTCTCGACGGGCGACTCCATCGCGGCAAAGATCGTGCAGTAGTACTCGACGCTGGTGTTGTCTTTAGTGATCGGTCCGCCTGAGGAGCCCTGCTTGGATTTGTCGTTGCGAGTCAGGTCTCCGCTGATTGGCTGCCAGCTCTGACCTTCGTTGGTAGATCTGAATAACACGTTTGCGCCGGCGTACAAGGTGTTCGGATCGTGCGGCGAAAAGAGTATAGGGAAGTTCCATTGAAAGCGGTATTTCAACTCCCCCGCTCCCCAGCCCATAGGGTTCTCGGGCCAGGGGTTCACGTTGCGCTCTTGCCCGGTGCGGCGGTCTTGACGCGTCATCAACCCGCCATAAGAACCTGCATAGACGATTTGAGAGTCCTTCGGGCTTGGCGCAATCCAGCCGCTCTCGCCGCCGCCCACGTCGTACCAGTCGGTTCGATCGATGCCTCCTTCGGTCGTGCGGCTCGGGATTCTAACAGTCGAGTTGTCTTGCTGCGCGCCGTAGATGTGATACGGGAAGTCATTGTCGAGCGCGACCCGATAAAACTGGGCAGTAGGTTGATTGTTAATTGGGCTCCAGCTTCCGCCTCCGTTGAAGCTCACCTCCGCGCCACCATCGTCGCCTATGATCATTCGCATCGGATCGCCGGGGGCAATCCACAAATCATGACAATCGCCGTGCCCGACGCGAATGCTTGAATATGTGCGGCCTCCGTCGTTCGACTTATAGAATCCAGTGTTCAGCACGTAGACCGTGTCGGCGTTCTTCGGATCGGCGTAGATGCGTGTGTAATACCAGGCTCGCTGCCGAAGGTTTCGTTGCTCGTTCACCTTCGACCACGTCTTGCCTGCGTTGTCCGAGCGAAACACGCCGCCGTCTTCGGCTTCGATGATTGCCCACACTCGATCGGAATTCATCGGCGAAACCGTGACACCAATTTTGCCGACCACGCCCTTGGGTAGTCCTTGATTACGAGTGATCTCGGTCCAGGTGTCGCCGGCATCGGTTGACTTGAAGATGCCGCCGCCGGGCCCGCCGCTCTCCAGAGTCCACGGCTGACGATACACTTCCCATAGCGCGGCATAGATAGTATTTGAATTCGTCGGATCGAGTATCAGGTCCTGCGCGCCCGCTTTGTTACTACGATAGAGCACCTTCTGCCAGTTCTTGCCGCCATCTGTCGAGCGAAATACGCCGCGTTGTTCGTTAGGCCCGAACACGTGACCCAGCGCCGCGACATAAACGATATCGGAGTTGCGCGGATGCACTCGCACGCGAGCGATCTGACGAGTGTCGTCTAGTCCGGCGTGTTTCCATGTCTTGCCAGCGTCGGTTGATTTGTACACGCCGTCCCCGTGCGAGAAGTTTCCGCGAATGGGTGACTCGCCCATGCCCACGTACACAACGTTCGGATCTGACTCTGAGATTCCGATCGCCCCGACCGACCCGGTCTTGAAGTATTCATCTGAGATGGGCTCCCAGCTGCTGCCACCATTATTAGTTTTCCAAACGCCTCCCCCGGTCGCGCCAAAGTAGAAGACGTTCTGTTGCGATGTGACGCCGGCGACGGCTGTCGAACGCCCGCCGCGAAATGGACCGATGCTGCGCCACTGCAATCCCTTCAGCAGGCTTTGCTCATATCCCTTCTGCTGGGCTTCGATCCTGGAGGGAATGAAAAGTGAAATGATAAGAAGCGAAAATACGAGGGCGTAGCTTTGTCTCAATCGTCCATTCATAGTCATCGCAATGCTCCTATCTCATAGATTGGCCTATAGGGCGTAAAATGGTTCGCCTGTTAGGAAGCTGGATTCGACCACTGGAGTGCTGCGGTTAAAGTCTTATCACGGCTGGGCTGACGGTTTCAATCAATCGCACTTCAAAACAAATCGGGCCGGCTGTGCGATGGAGCACGGCCGGCCCTTTTCAGCTCACGAAGGAGTAATGGTCAAACGTCTAGGGTTGCGCAGGGGGCTTGGTATCAGCCGGCTTGCCATCGCTATCGCGTCTCTTCAGCGTCGGCTTGTCTTTAGGCTGATCCTCACCAGTGGTACTCGGCTTAGACGGGTCTTCACCTTCCTTACGCCGTTTTAGCGTCGGACGTTTCGGACCGCTCTCGCGATTGCCCGCTGCGTCAAGAGTCTTGGAGTTCGTGAGTGCAAGCAGTCGGGACTTCACGCGATTGAACTCTGAGGTGCTGACCGTGTACTCGTCGCGATCCGGGAATCTCGCCAACAGGCTGTGAACCTTGACGATGCGGTCGGGCGTGGGAGGATGACTGCCAAACAGCTTCGACAGAGTGCCCGGCTTGCGTTTTTCTTTTTTCTCGAGCTTCTCAAAAAAGCTAAGAAAGTTGTTCGGGTCGTAGCCCGCTGACCACAGATACTGCGCGCCGAGCTTGTCTGCTTCGGTCTCGACGTTGCGGCTGAACTTGAGGAACGTCAGCGGTACGCCGATCTGCGCAGCCTGGTAAGCAATGTACCCGAGTCCCCCGGTCATGAAGATCAGCGGTATCATCGCATAGTTTGCGAGCGTCGCCTTTGACGCCTGTTCGACGCCGTGACGCGCAGCCACGTGTGCGATCTCGTGGGCCATCACTCCAGCAAGCTCCGCTTCACTATCGGCCGCCAGGATCGCACCCTTGTTGACGTACAGGAACCCGCCCGGCAGCGCGAACGCATTCACGTCATCCGAATCGAGCACCTTGATCGTGAAAGGAATCTTCGCATCCGAATTCAGCGCGATGTTCTGGCCGACTCGGTTCACGTATTCACTCACCACCGGGTCATCTACGAACTTGCCCTGCCGATCGACATCCGCGGCAAGCTGACGGCCCAGGTTGACCTCTTTGTTGAGCGAGTAGAAATTGATCTGGTGGCTATTGATGTTGCGCTTGCCGATCATCATCGGATTCTCATCGTCGGCGAGCTTGCCCTTAGGCGCGCTCACTCCGCTGTCGGTCGAGGCCTGCGCCGGTTGCTGACTGTCGGTAGAGGGTTTCTTATCGTCTGCGAGCAGTGTAGTCGGCGAGACAATCATTCCCGCAAGCAGCAGAACGGTGACGCGTTTGAATCGGGTCGCTTTCATAGATGGACTCCTGTTGTAAGCTGATGGATGCCGGAGCCGCCGCACGTTAGGACCGCTCCAGGTGTTAGCTTATCACAGCGCTGAGTTGCGCCGGAAGATCAGTACACGTGCCGCGTTATTATAACGCCGCGAGATTAGAAGCCAGTTAGACCTTAATTATAAATCGCTAATTCAGAAGGGAGCATGGAGGAACCCGCTGACAATCGCAACGCCTTCGAGCTTTCACTTATGGAGTGCTAACCAGCGTCTTACTTCGTCGAAGCTCATCGGTGATGAAGTGGCCACGCACCAGATCCACTCCAACAGCCGAGCCGTGCGGCGGCCGCAGGGTCAATGAAGGATTGGAAGTAGCTTCGAGCCAAATCTGGCGGTTGCCCGTTAGAATCAGCACTGCTTTGTCGCTGCTCCAAAAGGCTGTTTCTTGAAGCGATTCGGTCCGAAGCGCAAGTTGCGCCAGAGCCTCATCGAGCTCAGCCCCTCTGGACGGAAGTGACTGAGCTGCGAACTCAGATGACAGCGAGCCCTCCCCAATTCCGCGCTCTCCGCCTTCCGCCACTGCGGCAGCCAATTGCTCGTAGAGCTCCAGCGAGCCCTTGCCAATTATGTCTGCGAATTCTGCAAGGTACGCCGCAAGACTCACCTCATGTTCCGCTTCCAGGTAGAGCGCCGACGAGCTGATCCCCTCGTGGATTCCTCTCAGACGTACGCCGGCATTCGCCGGATGGGTAACCTGAAACGCGCACAGATGAGCGAGGATCACAGCCCAAACATCATCGCCGACGCGGCCTTCAACGAGTAACTGCGCAACCGGTTTCCCGATAATGCCGACGAAGACCTCCTCGAGTGAGGCGCGGTCCTCAATCCCGTCGATCGCCATGTCGACCCACTCAGCCCATGCGTCGGCAAGCCTGACTCCCACGAACTTCACATCCCGCAGCTTCGCGCCGGTAAGATTGCACCCGCTTAGGTCCGCACCAGTTAAGTCTGCCCCGCGCAGGTCGCACCCTTTCAAAGTGCTCCCCGAGAGATTCGCGCCCATCAAGTTCGCGCTTATCAAACAAGATCCATCGAGGCGAACGCCGGAGAGATCGGCGTAGGAAAGGTCGGCACTTTCAAGCGAAGCTCCGGCAAGGTTGCTTCCCGCCATCTGCGCCATTCGAACGAAGGCGCCGTTCAAATTCGCGCCGCTAAGATCGGTCTCGTTCAGGAACGTGCCAACAAGATATGCGCCAGCGAGTTCAGCGCCTTGAAGGTTGGCGCCGGTTAGATCGGAGCCGCTCAGATCGGCTCGGCTCAGATCAGCGCCCTTTAGCGTCGCACCGATCATGCTTGACTCAACCAGGTTCGCGCCGGTGAGGCTGGCTTCGTTCATAAGTGCGCCGCTAAGAAAACAGCCCGTCAACCGCGCTTCTCTGAGGTTCGCACGGTTCAGATCTGCCATTCTCAAGTTGGCTTCTGCAAGGTCAACACATGAGAGGTCCATACCGGAAAGATCAGTCCGCACGAGATTGGTCCCTCGAAGCCCTTCACCCCGTGCAATTCGTTCAAGTATGTCACTCCTGGATAACTGCGGCATCGCGTGTTTTAGAAAGACGGCAAAGAGCGGGGCCGTCGGTGAAAATTGAGTATCGTGAGGAGGGGCGGCTAATTTTGGGGCGCTTTCGAGACCGGGCTATGTGTCGGTCCTCATCCCCCGGTTTTATGTTATCCGCTATGACTAGGGTAGTAAATACAAAATCTCGGTTGAGTTGAGGGTCGCGAAAAAGCGAAAGGGCCAATCGTTCGATGAGGCTCTAACAACCCGGCGCGCGGCTGATCCCGACCTTGAGCCGGGCCATCTCCTGTATCTCTTCGGCGAGCTCGAGCGTACGGCGAGCGGCCTGGCTTGCCACCTGCTGCTCGTTATCGGTCGAAGCGTAAATCACGAGCAATCGGCGGCCGAGTTCGTGATGATGCTGCTCGTCAGGTTGGATGACGTCGCGATAAAGCGCCGCCGTTTCGCGATCGCCGCGAGCTTCGCAGAAGTCGATGAAGCATTGATTGCGAACCAGTGCGATCGCCTCCCGAGTGAACTGACCTGCCGCCACTCGCGCGGCCGTGCTCTGAAGCTGGCGCAGATATTCAAACAGCGCCGAGTAGCCACCTTCGCGCGGATCAATTTTCTCGGCATCAATGCCGAGAGTCTTCAGCCTGTCAGCAATCAAGCGATAGTGCTTGGCTTCGTCGCCGGCCTGCCGAGCGAAAGCGAGCTTCACGTCGAGCTCGGAAGTTGTGGTCATCCATATCGCCGCCAGCTCACTCGCCTCCAATTCATTCTTAAGAGCGACCCGCAGAAGCCGCTCGATCGTCAACTCCTGAGGCGCTTTGCCCGCCGCACTGAGCGCGCCGAGCCGCTCGAGCGCGGCACGGTTTTCTTCGGCGAGTGATGCAACGAATTCTTCTCCGGTGATCGAAGGGGTGCTTTGGTTTGTTGACATTGTAAGCCTCGCTTAAACCTCAAGCTTATATCAAACCCGCATTTGCTCCAAACAGCGTGATTGACCAACAACTCAAGCGTGCAATAATATAGCGCCTCGAGATCTTACGGGGGTAAAACCTGATGGCCGAAGTCGGCGTGACAGGCATTCAGTCAAAAGTGATCCAACCCGGGAGTCAAACCACCGGCGCGTACCGCCCGCTTTTGCCCGGGCAGACAGTCTGCACCGTCAAAGACGAAAAGGGTAAGAACTGCCAGGCCCACGTCAAGCAATGGCTGACCGCGCCCCCTGAGGTCGTTAGCAAAGCCGCACCGGGGAATACCATTCACCGCTGCCAGCGCTGCTTCACGATCTATGAGGGCCCGCCGCAAGAATATCTTCATCCAAATGCAAAGAAGTAAAATCACAGTTAGGTGCGCAATGAAAAACCCACTCGTTATGAAAACCCAAAGTCCCACAATGATGACCCGCTTGATCTCGACCGCGCTCCTCGCGACGCTCTTGTTCATTTGCGCTGAGGGGCGGCAAAAGACGGCCGGCAAAGACGACGGCAAGAAGAAAGAAGCGAAGGGAACCATGCTCAAACACGAATACGCCGACGTGAATGGAGTCCGCTTGCACTATGTGACGGCGGGCAAGGGGAAGTTGATCATGTTTGTGCACGGCTTCCCTGAGTTTTGGTACGAGTGGAAGAATCAACTTGTGGAGTTCAGCCACGATTACCAGACTGTGGCTCCGGATATGCGAGGCTACAATCTCTCTTCCAAGCCTGCCGAGGTCGATCAGTATCAGGTGAAGTACATGATCGAAGATTTGCGCGCTCTCGCTGAAAAGCTCGGTCACAAGAAGTTCATTCTTGTAGCGCACGACTGGGGTGGCGCGATCGCCTGGGCATTCGCAATTGCTCACCCCGACTATCTCGAAAAGCTGGTCATTATCAACGCGCCACATCCAGGCGTGTTCCAACGCGAGCTGCGAGACAATCCGGCTCAACAAAAGGCGAGCGGTTACATGCTGATGTTCCGCAGCGCCGGGGCCGAGCAGACTCTTTCGGCTAACAACTACGCGGCGCTGGTGCAGGCTGTGTTAGGGGAAGGGCTCAAGACGGGCGTGTTCACTGAAGAAGACAAGCAGGCTTACATAGAAGCCTGGTCGCAACCGGGCGCCCTGACCGGCGGCTTGAATTACTATCGCGCCGCGCGCGTTGGGCCGCCCGCTGAAGGCGATAAAGACGCAGCGAACTTTGCCGCTGGCTTGCCCTCGCTCGAGGTGAAAGTGCCGACTCTTGTCATCTGGGGCGAGAAAGACACCGCCTTGCTGACCGGCAACCTGGAGGGGCTCGATAAGTTCGTCCCGCGTCTCGCGATCAAACGCATACCCGACGGAACTCATTGGGTAATTCACGAGAAGCCCGCGCTTGTGAACGCGTACATACGCGAGTTCATCAAGGGCAAGTAATCAACGGACGCGAGAAGAATCGGCATAGCTTCCGGCCAGTGTCTCCTCGAGCATTTCAAAAACTCAACTCTGAGATTTGAAATGCCGAAGAAGGTTGCGCTAGTTGAAAAAGTCCTCGTCTTCCACCGGCGGTTCATCCTCTAGCGGTCGCCAGTTGCTGCGCCGCCTGCTCTCCGAGCGCAATCAATTCCCCGGACGGTCTGCCGAGATCGACCGGGAGCTACTCGACGCATTAGAGCGAAAGGTGGCGATACTTGTCCTCGATATGTCCGGGTTTTCACGGTTGACCGTTCAGTTTGGAATCATCCACTACCTGGCGATGATTCATCAGATGGCAGAGGCTGCGCGACCGTCGGTAACCGGCAACGGAGGTGAGGTCGTCAAACAAGAGGCTGATAATTTGTATGCCATCTTTGATTATCCCGCGCATGCGCTAGACTCGGCCCTCGACATCTTTCGAGCGTTCGACGCGGTCAATAGCGTAGTACCGCCGGAGCGCGATATCTACGGCAGCATAGGCATCGGGTACGGCGAGACTCTGGTCATCGACGAGAAAGATATCTTTGGGTCGGAAGTGAACATCGCTTGTAAGCTCGGCGAAGACCTGGCGTGCAAAAGCGAAATTCTACTCACTCCGTCCGCGTACAATGCCTTACCCTCCGGCCGCTACATCTGCGCGCCGGTGACGTTTGAGATCAGCGAATTGAGAATTGACTGCTACCGATACGAGCGATCGGTATTTCCGAGAGGGACGGTCTGAGAGAACACATCTCGTATTAAGCTAGCCTAGGCCAACGCGGCGGACTATCTCGTCGAATCGGGGGTCTGATCGGACGCTATCGAATAGCGGTTCAACGTTGAGGTACGCGAGATAGCCATACCTTTCCTCACAGGCCTTCTCGAGCCACTCAAACACCCGGTCATTGTCTCCAAAACCAAGATATACCCTCGCAATCAAGTACGCCGGAACGTACCGGCGCTGCGCAAGCGCGTTCAACTGCTCCAAGACCTGGTTCGCTTTATCCCTCTCTCCCAACATCGCGTAGAAATGTCCGCGCGCCGAGAGCAGCTCGAGATCCTCGCCCGAGAGCGCGACAGCCTTTTGAAACTCGGCGACGGCTTCGCTGTACATTTGCATCTGCTCGTAGGTCTGGCCGAGTCTCCGGTGAGCAAGACCAAACCCCTCATCCAGTTCAATCGCCTTCAGATATTGTTCGATCGCCTCATCGAAACGACGCGCGAGGTGCAGAAGCCATCCAAGGTTGGTGTTTATCGGTAGCGAAAGTGGATCGAGTTCGTGCGCTTTTTTTATTTGCGCAAACGCTTCATCGAATCGTCCCAGAGCCGCAAGGATCACAGCATAAAAATTATGCGCAAAAGCGTAACCTGGGTTGAGTTGGATCGCTTGTTTGAATCCTAGCTCGGACTCGGCCCAGTCCCAGTCGTATCCAAACTTCACGAAGGCCAGCGACGTGTGAGCCTCGGCGAGTTTGTCATCCAGCTCCAGCGCTCGGATCGCTGCCGCCTTTGCCATCGGGAAAGCGTCCTTCGGCGCAAGCGCGCTGTAGCTTACAAGGATGTTGTAAGAGTCGGCCAGGCCCGCGTATGCGAGCGCGTAGCTGGGGTCGTTCTCGATCGCTCTCTGGAAGTAGTCGATCCCTTTCTTGAGCCCATCCTCTGTTCGCTTATTCCAGTAGAACCGGCCCTTGAGATAAAGCTGGTACGCGTGAGAGTTTTCGGTGTGTCGCTTGGTTAGTTGTTTTTTCTCCGCGCCGCTCAGCTTTAGCCGGAGCTTGTCGGAGATCTCTCTCGATATCTCTTCTTCGATCGTGAAGATATCCAAAAGCTTGCGGTTATATTGCTCGCCCCAAAGATGCGAACCGTCGTCGGTGTCGACGAGCTCCGCCTTGATAATCAGAAGATCACCGCGTTGCAGCACTCTGCCAGTCAGCGCCGCGCGCACGCCAAGCTCCTGGCCGACGCTCTGCGGATCGACGTCCTTGCCTTTGTAACGGAAGACCGTGCTCCGCGCCATCACTCGCAGATTGGGAAGCTGCGAAAGACTGTTGATGATGCTTTCGGTGATTCCGTCCGAGAGGTACTCCGTGTCGGGATCTCCGCCCGCGTTGATCAGGGGCAAGATAGCCAGAGAGTCGATCACTTTGCGAGAGCGCGCACGGCGCGCCCCTTGTGTTTTGCGAGTTGCCGATACGCCCGTGATTGCGGTGGTGTTACTGTCGCGCCGGAGGTTCCGCAAGTCGGTTGATAGTTCACGAGCGGAGTAATACCGCCACTCGCGATCCTTTTCCATGCACTTGCGCACGATGCGCTCGAGCTCAGCAGGCACGTCGTAGTTGAAGCGAGCAATGGCGATCGGTTCTTTGTGAATTATGGCATCGATGATCTCGGTAGCGCTGGCGCCTTCGAAGGGCAGTCTGCCGGTCAGCATTTCGTAGATAACAACGCCATGCGAGAAGATATCGGAGCGCTGATCTATGTCACGTCCGAGTGCCTGCTCCGGTGACATGTACGAGACTGTCCCCAGCACTACGCCAAAAGCTGTCTGCCCGCCGAGCGCTACGGTAGGATCGCTGCTATCGGTCGAGCCGCCCCCCTGGATCATCTTGGCCAGACCGAAGTCGAGCATCTTCACCAGACCTCGCTCGGTGACGATGAGGTTCGAGCTCTTCACATCTCGATGAATGATGCCCAGCGTGTGAGCTTCATCAAGCGCATCGGCGATCTGCGTCGCGATATCGATGACGTCACTGGTGGGCAGCGTCCGGCGATCGATGCGCTGTGACAGCACCTCGCCTTCGACGTACTCCATCGCGATAAACATCGCGCCGTCGTGCTCGCCGATATCGTAGATGGCCGCAATGTTCGGCGAGCGCAACGCCGACGCGGCGCGAGCTTCCTTCAGGAACCTGCCCCGTCGCTCCGAGTCGTACTGATAGGAAGCAGGCAAGAACTTGAGAGCGACCTGTCGCCCGAGTCTTGTGTCCTCCGCCAGGTACACCTCGCCCATCCCGCCCGCGCCGAGCTTTTTTAGGATGCGATAATGCGAAACGGTTTCTGAGATCACTGGTTTACTTCTATTGCTGAGATCAAACGCTTCTCGCGATGCCGAGCTTTTGATCATTCGTCTTCCTTGTGGGTGAAGAATTCCTTCTCTTCTTCAATGACTCTCCGCTCGAACCGGCTGATGATGTAGACCGTCGCAACGATAATCACGACGACCAGCAGGATAATCTGGATGCGTTTGAGGTCACCGACCAACTTTTCAATGCCGGTCGCGAATGTAAAGCCGAGGCCGGCAAGCACGCCAACCCAGACCGCACAGCTTACCAGCGTCAACAACGCGAACTTCAGGAAGCCGAAGTGGGCGAGCCCGTAGAATATGGCGCTCGTGGTTCGAAGCCCGTATACGTATTTCACGATGAATACCGACAGCACTCCGAACCTTTGCATCAGCTTTTCGACGCGCGGCCTCGCGCGAATGAAGAAGTGCCAGGTTCGGGCTCTCCCACGAAAGCGCGCGCCGATCATATAGCTGAGCGAGTCGCCAACGAAGCCGCCCGCCATGCCTACCGCGAACGCTTCCTCGAAAGTAAAAAGCCCGGCCCGGGCAAGCACGCCCGCAAACAGCAGCGTCAGATCGCCTTCGATCATCGTCCCGAAGAATACTGCCCACAACCCGTATCTTTGCAATAGTTCGTACATTCGGTAGTTTCTGGTTCATGGTCTGTAGTTTCCGGTTTGCCCGTTTCGGGCGGCGAATTGAACCTCAACTGAAACCAGAAACTAGAAACTACGGAGCAACATAGGTCGAAGGATTCTAGCGCACTTCGCTAAAATTGACATCCGTTTCACGCGTTTGTTATTCTCAGAAACTAAGCTTGATAACTTCGCCGCGGCGGGTGCCCCTCTATGACCACAAGCCAGACAAACGCCTCTACCTTCATCGGCATCGACCTCGGTGGAGCCACTCTCAAGGGCGCGCTCATCAGCCAAACTGGCGAAATCCTTCACGAGACGCGATTTGAGACTGAAGAGCACAGCCCCGATGAATTGTTCAGTCAGGTCGTGCAGGCTGCGCTCTCTCTTCGCGACGATAAGAATGCAGGTGGACGAGTCGGGGGAATCGGAGTTGGCATACCCGGCCTCGTCAACCGGAAGACGAACCGAATCGAGGTCATGCCGAACCTGCCGGCGCTTTCGCAGATAGACATAACGACTGAGCTCTCACGTGAGACCGGGCTGCCGGTGATACTCGATAACGATGCTAACGCTGCCGCATACGGCGAGCTTCAAGTGGGAGCGGCGCGCGGACGGCGAGAGGTCTTTTTCGTGAGGCTGGGAACCGGCATCGGAGCAGGCTTGATCATCAATGGGCAAATCTATCGCGGCGCGGCGGGGTTCGCGGGCGAGTTCGGACACATGACGATCGACCCTGAAGGCATCGAATGCGCGTGTGGCAATATCGGATGCCTGGAAACAATCGCAGCGGGGCCTAACATCGTGCGCCGTACACGCGAGCGGCTATATCGTGACCGGACTTCGTCGCTTTCACGGCTTGCCATCCCGCGCGACCGCGAGTTCACCGCGGAAGACATCGCTCGCGCAGCCAGAGAAGGCGATGAGATGGCTCAGGTAATGTTGGAACGCACGGGGATGTTCTTAGGGATCGCGCTTGCCGCTGTTGTCAATTTGCTCAACGTTGAGATGGTAGTCATGGGCGGCGGAGTGATGGACGCCGGCGACTTGATATTGAAGCCGACGATTAAGGAAACTCGACGCCGCGCCTTCCCGCCCTCATTCAATAGCTGCGAAATCGTAATCGCCAAGCTCGGCGCTACGGCTGGAATGATCGGCGCAGCGCTGCTGGCTCGGGATCAAGCCAATTAGCTGTTTTCATACGTCACGACAGTTTCTAGCTTCTGCCCGTATGCATCAGACCCTTTTCCTCTCGAGCAACTTGAAAGTGAACGCGTACTGATTTTTTTCGTCTGCTGGGTGATCGGTGTGTTGTGTCTCGATCCAGGCGTCGTGCTCCAACTCAGGGAAGAAAGTGTCGGCGTCCACGTCAGCATGAACCTGGGTCAAGTACACGCGATCAGTTGCGTCGAGCGCTCGAGCATAGATCTCCGCGCCGCCGATCACGAAAACCTCGGTCTCTTTCCTCTCGCGCGCCAATGCGATTGCGTCTTGCGCCGAGCGTGCGACAAAGCACCCTTCGCGTTTGAAGTTCGCATGGCGAGTAACGACAATGGTCTGTCTTCCCGGAAGCGGCTTGCCGATCGATTCGAAGGTCTTGCGCCCCACGATCAGGTGGTGACCCATTGTCAGCTCGCGAAACCTCCTCAGGTCCGAGGACAGATGCCACGGCAACTTACCCGCCTTGCCGATCCCGCGCTTCTCATCCATCGCTACCAACATAGAAATGATCACACCGCCACCTCGGCTTTGATATGGGGATGAGCTTCGTAGCCGAGAAGCTCAAAGTCGTCGTAGTCAAACTCGAATATAGAATGAACCGACGAATTGATTTTCATCCGCGGAAGCCTAAGCGGCGCGCGCGAGAGCTGAAGCCGCGCTTGCTCGATATGATTGGAGTAGAGGTGCGCATCTCCGAGGGTGTGAACGAACTCGCCTGGTTCCAGATCGCACGCTTGAGCAACCATTAACGTGAGCAGCGAATAAGAAGCGATGTTGAAAGGCAGCCCCAAAAAGATATCAGCCGATCGTTGATAGAGCTGACATGATAGCTTTCCGCCGGCAACATAGAACTGGAAGAGAAGGTGACACGGCGGCAATGCCATTTTCGAAATCTCGCCCACGTTCCATGCGCTGACGATCAGCCGGCGAGAGTTGGGATTAGTCTTGATCTGCGCAATCACTTGACTGATTTGATCAACCGAGCGTCCGTCCGAACTCTTCCACGATCTCCACTGCGCTCCGTATACCGGCCCGAGTTCTCCGTTCTCGCCGGCCCATTCGTTCCAGATGTTCACGCCATGTTCTTGAAGATACCGGACGTTCGTTTCGCCCCGCAGAAACCAGAGCAGCTCATAGATGATGGACTTGACGTGGAGCTTCTTGGTCGTCAGAAGCGGAAAGCCTTCGGCGAGGTTGAACCTCATCTGATAGCCGAAGACTGACGCAGTTCCGGTTCCTGTGCGGTCTTTCTTGCTGGTGCCGTTCTCAAGAACGTGCCTCATCAGGTCCAGATATTGTTTCATAGCTCGATCGCCAGGATGGAATTCTCATTCTAAGGGCAGTGCGCTGCCAGCGACAAGCGTGCGCAAATCCGACAGGAACCAATTTGCGAGGCGCGGTGTCTAAGCCCGATTGAGTGAATATCAGTTTCACCCTGGTAGTTGAGGCGAAATCAATTTTCAGCGGAGGTAACCATGACAAAGCTTCGATTAGCGGTTTTTCTCGCGATGTTTTCGCTTGTCTTCACCAACGGCATTGCGGCTGCCGCCGAACAACAACAAGAAAAGAGTGTGAAAGCCATCCACCAGGTCGCGCCGGTCTATCCCGAGGAAGCGAAGCGGGCAAAAGTGGAAGGAAGGGTCATGCTTGACGTCACCGTCGAAGAGAACGGCGAGGTATCGATGGCGAATGTAGTGAACGGCCATCGGTTGCTCAATCAGGCCGCCATCGATGCAGTCAAACAGTGGCGCTTTTCGAATCCTTTTAATGAAGCGGTCACGATTCAACTAACTCTGGCTTTCACTTTGAAGGCTGAGACCCCGGCGCCCAACGAGCAGACATCAACCGGAGGGCCGGCGCTTAGGAACATACACAAAGTCGATGCGGCATATCCGGAAGAAGCCAGGCGCAACCGCATTCAAGGCGAAGTGCGAGTGGAGATCACGGTGAACGACGCGGGTCAGGTGATCGATGCCCGAGCGGTGAGCGGCGCCGAAATACTTCGGCAGGCGTCGGTGGAAGCAGCTAAACAGTTCCGCTTCGAAAACGGTTTTCACAAGAGGGTCGTGGCTAGTTTGACGTTCAACTTCGTGCTGGGTGAGAAGAAGTAATTCACGCCAGAAGGGAATTTCGCGGATTCAACCCCGATGGCGTTGCATGCGGGATCAATTCCTCTAACTTCCCGCGATGTAAGGTCGAGACTGCACAATGTAGAGCTTGCCCTGTCGAAAGACCCATTCGATGTCTTGATGACGCCCGCCGAACACTCGCTTGATTTCGAGCGCGACTCGGGCAAGCCGCCTCAACATCGCGTCAGTCAGCACGCGGCGTTGCTGTTCAATCGTCACTTCCTTAACGCCACCGCGCTCGTCAAACGCGAGCATTGTGTCCTCGTCCGAACGCGTCAGCACCTGAATCGCTCCCGAGCGCGGACGGTAGATCGCCTGCTCGGCCATTCGACGGCCTTCTACGACCTTTATGCCGAGTCCTCTTTTCGCGTTCACGTAGACCGCGTCGCGATCAGCGGAGTCGAACGGGTCGGTCGTTATCGCCACGCCTGCGCTGTCGGCGTCGATGCCTGTTTGAATCAGCACGGCCGGGTAAACGCCGAAATGATTCATGCCGAAACTCTCTCGGGCTTCGTATGCTTCGTAGTTCCATACTGAAGCCCAAACAGTTTTGATCGCTTCCATCAACTGCTCATCAGTACGAACGTTGGGCACGGTTGTGTAGAGGCCAGCCCCGCTGAAGCTCGGCAAGTCCTCGGCATTTGTAGAGCTTCGCGCGAACAGCCCTCCGCCGGCGTATTCGCGGTGGACTTTTTCGAGAACGGCTCGGCGAAAGCTCTCGTCGTGATGGCCTTCTTCGATCCACTTTCGAATTTCAGCGAGACGCGTCTTGCGATAGCGCGGGTCGTGAACGAAGCGGTCTTCTTCGACTGCCGCGGCGATGCGCTCCTCAAGATGATTAATGCGAATGAACGCTTGATAAAAGTAAAACGGAATCGCAAAGCCGGCCGGGACTTCGACGCCGGGCAAGCGAGCGTGCACAATCTCGCCAAGGTTCGCCGACTTGGCGCCGAAGCGAACAGCGTCACGCCCTCGCTGGCGACTGAGGTCCGTGAGCCGGGCATAAGCCAGATCTGCCCGCGGCGTGATCAGATCGCTGCGCTTCACCCATTCTCGATTGCGTTTTTCGACCTCGCGCGGATCGGCCGGCGCAAGCGAGTAGTCGTTCTCGCGAACTTCAAGGCGAACGTATTTGCCTTCGAGCTGCTTGAAGAGTTTGTCAGCGTTTCTGATCGTGGCGTTTGGAATCGCCCACCCCTTGGCAAGCAGGTTGACGTGTGAAAGCGGCGAAGCCGGCTCGGTGGTGACGATGCCCGACAGCGGCGTCAGATGAACGGGCACCTCTTTGAAGATGACGATCTGGTTGCGATCGATCACCGTGTCCGCGGTGATGCGATCGATTATTCGAAGCTGTCCGATTCCCGCGCCAAGATTCAGCGGTTGATATTGTTGGTCGGCCGCAAGCTCGCTTGCCGTGAGCATGAGCAAGGGCGTTCCGGTCTTGTTCAGTTCGCCGGCTGCCTGTTCGTGAGCGAGCGAATTCGGTTTGAAGTACAGCGACGCAAAAAAGCTGTGTTGGAGTGCGCTTATTGTTTCGGTTAACAGGCTCCTGGTGAGCTGGTCACCTTCCCAAAACTCAAACGTGAACTTATCAGCGGTGGTTTGATACGCGATTGTGCCAAGTATGAATCGTCGATCGCTCTTCAAGTAGTTATTGTCGTAGAACGCGCGGCCCCGTTCGAGTGATAGATATGTTGCATTCACGAAGTCTTTGTGAAACTGATACAAGCGGGAGTTGACGTAATAGACGCGGTCGCGCGACCGGCGGTCGATTACGAACATCACGTGCGGCAGCGCGTGCAGGCGGCCTCGATAGTAGACTCGGGCCAGGAGGTCGAAATCGGCCCTCGAGTTGAGTCGCTCGAACGAGCTTGGAACGCGATCCGCTTCCCGTTTTGCGACGATCGGAGCTTGGTTCTTAGGAGCCGATCGTCTAGATGATGTTGAAGTTGATTGAGCAGACCGTGCAGAGGTTGGTTCGCACATGAGCGCGAGACAGAGCGTTACCGCCCAGCAGGCGCGCGGGATTATCGGTCGTTGTCTATCACCGATTGCTCGCATCACGGACGAATTCTAACACACGAGAAGGGGCCAGAACCGCAGCAATTTCATGCGCGGAGCCGTTGAAACCTCACGGCACTTTTAGCAGACCTCGCTGACGCACAATCCTTCCAAGGGGTGTAGACACGATGCCCGCGCGCGATGGTCTTTTGAGATTCGAACGCCGAGATACTGTTGGAGCCTGCTACTTTCATCGGCGCAGGATTGCGCACCGGCGCTCGCAACCGAAAAGCGCCGCCAGTACGGGTTCGCGCTCGTTGACTTTCAACAGAGGCCGGCCTACAATGCTCCCGTCTGCCACGTGCCCAGGGTGCAACCCGCTTGACTGAAGAAGAGCTTAGGCGAATTTATTTCGATAAGCGCCGAGAAATCAGAGACAGAATGGCTGAGTTCGCGAGGGTGGGGCGGAGTGGTTCCCCTGAGACGCTCTTTGAGGAACTGACTTTTTGCATATTCACAGCCGGCGCCAGCGCGCGAATGGGTCTGCGCTCAGTCGAAAGTGTTCGGCCGGTTCTGATGAACGGCTCCGCCCTGGACATTCAGCGAGCGCTCGCTGGGCGGCATAGATTCCCGAACAACCGTGGATCTTATGTTTACCAGACGCGCGAGTATCTCCGGGAACACTGCGGTCTTCGGTTGCACGAAGCGCTCAGGAGTCTCAAGCGTGCCGATGAACGTCGTGACTTCCTGGCCGCTAATCGAAGCGTCCGCGGTATCGGTTATAAAGAGGCAAGTCATTT
This sequence comes from Acidobacteriota bacterium, assembly GCA_038040455.1. GTDB lineage: Bacteria > Acidobacteriota > Blastocatellia > UBA7656 > UBA7656 > Onstottus_A. Next base: position 2,518 of record JBBPIH010000022.1, on the reverse strand, counting down.
CTTGCGCAACGTGGGCTATCGCGGATATGCGATCCTTGATAAACACGTACTGGGCCGGCTTGCGGAATTCGACGTTATCGAAAGCTCGAAGCCGCCTTCGACGAAGAATCGGTACCTGGCGATCGAAGAAAAAGTGAAGCTCTTTGCTGACTCCCTCGGCATAGACTTCGATGAACTCGACCTGCTCTTGTGGTACACGAAGACCGGAGAGATTTTGAAATGAAGGTCTACGGTGGAGAGAGCACATCAAATGCAAGCCGGATGATTCGGCTTGCCGGCTACCTCCTGGTGATCGTCGGGCTTACCTTTTCTAATGCGATCCAGCCGCTGGCAAGCGCGACACCTCCTCAAGAAAAAGAGGCCAAAGAACTTAACGAGAAACTCAACCGCAAAGCACGAAAGGCTATGCGAGCGGGCAAGTACGAGGACGGACTAAAGATCTATCGTGAGGTGATCGATGCGAGCCCGCGGGACATTCCGGCACGACTCGGGGCGAGCCTGGCTTATCTGAAGTTGCAGAGCTACGTGCTCTGCTTCGAGCAGGCTGGGGAAGCTCTCAACATCGACGCGAATAATGCGCGTGCCCATGCGCTTTCGGGGCTTTCGCTGCTGCGGTCCGGCTTCATTCGAGCCGCGGTCGTCGAATTGCAGCAGGCTCTCAATCTCGATGCAAAAGAAGCGCTCGCGTACGGCGGCGCGGCCGAAATAGATTACTACGAAGGCCGGGCGAAAGAGTCGCGCGCGAAGTCTTATTACGCGCATCAACTCGATCCCCAGGAAGCTGATTACCTTGTGACGTACGCTCGATCTTCGTCGCGGCTTGAAGACTTTAAGGAGGCTGCCGACGCCTACGAACTGTTCCTTGAAATCTCGCCTCAGAGCGACACCGAGCGCCGCGACAGGGTTCGAGGGCTCATTCAATTCTACCGCCAGCTAGCCGGGCTCCGGGTCCATCAGGTGAGCGGTCCAACTATTACGAAAGTCCCCTTTCAACTGGGCGGCGACCGGCGGCCGTATGTGCGAGTGAAGATTAACGGCCGCGATGCAGTCTTTGTAATAGACACGGGGTCCGGGTTCACCGTGATGTCGAAAGAGGCGGCGAAGCACTTCGGCGTTTCTGAGATCGCGCGTGGCGGCAAGTCTCAGGGAGTTGGCGGCACCGGCAAGTTTCAAATTGTGTACGGCCTTATCAAGTCGATTCAGATCGGCGAGGCAAAAGTGAGAATGGTTCCGTGTTTCATTCGTCCCTTTCATGGCGCGAGGAATGGACCGCCGGAAGAAACTGCCGCTGGCTTCCTCGGCTTATCGATCCTCTCGCACTTCGTGACCGAGTTGGATTACAAGGAACGAAGCATGCGCCTGGATCGAAGCGAGAATCGCGCATCGCAAAGGGCGGACTCACGAGGCGCGCCTATGATTCCTTTTCGGACGACGCAGAACGGGCTTATCAGCGTCGAGACCGAATTTAACAACAACAAGAACCTGAACGCCATACTCGATTCGGGAGCGAGTTCGACAGTGATTTCCGTGGCTGCTGTCGAGCGGCTCAACATGAGCGATCAGATAATCAAAGGCCAGACCGCCAGCGTCGTAGGCGCAGCAGGAGTAACCGACAATGTTCAATTGCTTTTTCTCCGCAACTGCCGCGTCGCCGATCAGCTGCAGAGCAACCTCCGCGCTCTGATATTGGATTTTGGCGCGATCAACGAGACATCAGGCTTCGAGCAGAGCGGCATACTTGGCGGTGACTTTCTGCGCCACTTCAGATTGACAATTGACTTTAATCGCGCGCTACTTGCGCTCCAGCCTCACACGCCTCCAATCACAAAGCAGTAAAGGAGTAGCGCAGACTTTTTTAGTCTGTATTGGGCCGCCTCGGTATCAAATTCATCACATAGACTAAAGTCTGTGCCACTTCCGTGTGGTAGAATGACCGTGCGCCCATCATGAAAAAGAGTTTATATCTTGAGACCTCGGTCGTCGGCGCGTATCTGGACAACGGCGAACCGTTCCGCCGCGACCTCACCATCCGCTGGTGGGAGCACGAGCTTGCTGATTACGCGCCGTACATATCGCCGCTGGTTGTCCGCGAGCTCGAACGGACCGAAGAGCCTCGCCGAGCGGCGTATTTGAATTTGATACGCGATTTGCCGATGTTCGAAATCAGCGAGGAAGCGGCGATACTGGCGGACGGGTACGTATCGCGTGGCATTTTTCATCGCAAGTACATGGCGGATGCGCTGCACGTGGCGATCGCTTCGGTGAATAAAGCCGACTTGTTGGTGACCTGGGATTTCGGCTACATCGCGAACGTTCACCGGCAATCGCGAGTGCAATTGTTCAACACAATTGCCGGGTTCTTTGTGCCGATGATTGTGACACCGGAGTTCTTGATTAGCGCGGAGTTTTAGTCAGAGTTTTAGTCCGAGGTCCGAGGTCCAAGGTCCAAAGCCGCGTTGACCCAGGACCTTGGACCTTGGACCTTGGACCTTGGACCTTGGACCTTGGACCTTGGACC
>JBBPIH010000101.1:446-10072 GCA_038040455.1 Acidobacteriota bacterium | reverse complement strand
GAGCCAAACCCCGTCAGAACCGCTTCGAGCATTGGCAACAGCGAGGTGACCCGTTTAGCGCGTATGACCCAATCCCACAACGGTTCGAACTTCTTCCACCCTCCCGCGTACGCGACGTGCCTCAACCGCTCTTTGAGTCCGGGCTTTGTCCAGGCGCCCTTCCAGATCGAGCTCCACTTGTAGAACTCCCTGTACGCCCGCCAATAGCCGGCCTCCAGCACCTCCGGTGTCATCCGGGCCGGCCGGAACACGCAACTTCGGGTATCGAACAAGTCCCAGTCATCGCTCATCATTCGTCCCTGAGCCTGCATCCGCTGGTAGAGCGCAGTGCTCGGATACGGCGTGAGGATGTGAAAGGTAGCGGTCTCGATTCCTTGCGCAATCGCCCATTCGACAGTGCGATCGAACACAGTTTCGTCATCGTCGTCCATGCCAAAGACAAAGCTTCCGTTGATCATCACTCCTGTGTCGTGCAGCCGTCGAATCGCCGCCGCGTAGTCCCTATCCAGATTCTGATACTTGTTCTGTTCGACGAGGTTCTTCCGGTTCAACGTTTCAAAGCCGACGAACAGACTTCGTAGCCCGCTCTCAACCGCTTTCTCCAACAGGCATGGAGCCAGCACCGAGTTAACTGTTCCCGCGGCCTGCCACAGCCGCTTCATTCCCTTCATTCCATCGAAGAGCGCCGACGCGAACCGCGGGTCTCCAAACAGATGGTCATCCAGAAAGTAGAGATGCCGCCCTGGTAACCGATCGATCTCAGCAAGCGCTTGATCGACTTGCTGAGTGTAGAAGCCTTTGCCTCCCTCGAAGAACGCGACCTTATAGCAGAAGTCGCAGGTATGCGGACATCCACGCGACACAACTATCGAGTTGGGAACCAGGTACAGGTGACGCTTGATGAGGTCGCGGCGAACCGGCGGCATGCCGATGAGCGTCCGGATTGTCGAACGATAGACGGGGCCGGGTCGGCCCTCGATATAGTCTTTCAGGAACATCGGCCAGGTGTCTTCGCCGGGGCCCAGAAAGATTGTGTCAGCATGGCTCATCGCCTCGTCCGGCAGCGACGTTACGTGCAGACCGCCAAGCGCGACGTGCGCGCCATTCTGGCGATAGTGGTCGGCAATCGCGTAAGCGCGCTTCGCAGAGGTGATGTACACCTGAATCACTACAAGGTCCGGCTCGTCGTTCAAATCGAGTTTCTCGACGTGTTCATCTTGCAGTTCAACGGACGTTCCCGGCGGCAAGTAACCGGCGAGTGTAGCGAGTCCCAGCGGCGGAAACAGCGAGTACTTGATCGGCCGCCAGAACGGACTCTTCGCTTCGGTCAGCGCCGGAAGGATCATTTTGACTTTCATCTGCGCCTCGCTCCTGTTAATAAACTCCGTGGCGTTCCGAGCAACGCGAGCCGGTCGATCGTGCTCTAAGCACACTCTATTGGTTTGCAGCCCCAGAAAAATGAGCAATCAGTGAGTAAGTTGTGAGAAGATTCAAACGATGAGTCAGGTCAGAACCCCGGTTAGTAGTTATCGCTTCGACGACTTCTCCCTCGACGAAAGCAACCGCCAACTCTCGCGCAACGGCGATCCGGTCGCGCTGAACTCGAAATACCTCGACGTGCTGTTGTTGCTCGTCAGTCGCGCCGGTCAGTTAGTTGAGAAGCAGCGAATCTTCGATGAAATATGGGACGGAGTGTTCGTAACTGACGCGGCGCTGACTCAGTGCATCAAGGACATTCGCAAGCAACTCGGCGACGACGCCTCAAGTCCCCGCTACATCAAGACGGTGCCAAAGCACGGATATGTGTTCATCGGCACCGTCATCGAAACAGACGCACAGATGCGGCCGGGGTCCGATGCCGCCGCCCGCCGCGCGAGCAGAGATGACACTCCAAGTCGCGCGCCCTCGGCCGCGCGTCCATACAAGTTTCTGGATTACTACACCGAGCGAGACGCAAGTCTATTCTTCGGGCGGGAACACGAGGTCGAAGCGATCTGCTCGCAGATTCTTGCCCACCGGTCCTTCATCCTGCACGGGCGGTCGGGTGTCGGTAAGAGCTCGATACTGCGCGCGGGCCTTATGCCCAAGCTCAAAGCTCAGGGACATCGGGTATTCGTCATCCGGAGCTTCACCGACCCGGTTCATCAGATGGTGAGCATGCTTTCAGATGTTTTCGCAGTCGAAACGGGCGAGGACGCTGACCCAAGCCTCGATCATTTGATCAGAAGAGTTGACGAGGGACGTTACGTGATCTTCTTCCTGGATCAGTTTGAAGAATTCTTCTTACTGCTGGCGGAAGACGCGCGACGGCATTTTCTGAGCGTCGCCCGCGACCTTGCCGCTGGGCATTTGCCCGTGCGTCTAGTCTTTGCTTTGCGCGAGGACCTTCTTGCGGAAATGAGTCAGCTAAAGACTGCGATACCTGAAATCTTTCATCACGAGTATCGGCTCAAGCGTCTGAACCGCGAGCAGGCAGAGCTTGCAATCACCGGCCCGGCGCGCTCCGTTGGTTGCCACTATGAGCCTCAGTTAGTCGACCGCTTGTTGGAGGACATCGGAGATGCGGGTGGCGTCGACCCGCCGCAGTTGCAGATCGTCTGTGACAACCTTTACGACTCGAGGGACGAAAAGTGTACGATCTCGCTTGAAGCGTACGAGAGCCTGGGCGGGGCTGCACAGATCCTGGCCGGTTACCTCGAGCGAGTCTTGCGCCGCTTTAACGCGGATGATCTGCAAACGACAAAACGAATTCTCTCGGCTCTCATCTCTGAAGACGGACAACGGCTCGTTCTAAAAGCGGCAGACGTGGAGGCTCGGATTGGAAGCAAATGCGTGGATGATCCTGGAACGAAACTGCTGATCGAAGAACTTGTAGCCGCTCGCGTATTGCGCCGCCGCCGTCAGGATGGCGCGGCGTGGATTGAGCTTGCGCACGATTTTCTGACGCCCGAAGTTTCGCGCTGGCTGACCGCAGACGACATCGCTCTGAAAAGGGCTCGTGGGGTCGTCCAGCGAGCGATGGAGAATTACCAGGCGCACGGTCTGTTGATCGATGCAGACGCGGTCGATCTGGTGATGCCTTTCGGCGAGCAGCTTGGGTTGACTGGTGAAGAAGCGGACTTGCTGATGACCAGCGTGTTGAATCGCACTCGGCCGGCGCCAGACTGGTTGGTTAAGGCGTCTCCTCGCGCCTCGGAGTTAATCGCGGAAGCGGGCGATAACGCCGATTCGGATGTGCGATTGTGCGCGGTTGAAGCTGCCGCGCTTTTGCGCACAGCGGAGATGAAAGCTCTGCTGCACAAGCTCGCGCTGTGGGATCACGACTTGTTGGTCAGGAAGTCTGCCGGCATCGCGCTCGCCGAGTGGATCGGAACCGCCGTCGAAGAGGTTCTCTCAGATGGCAATGGTGAAGCGCACGCCGGGCTGATTCGTCAGTCTATCAGCCTCGCGATGGTCCGCGATCATAATAAGCGCCTGGTGCGGCTTTCGCATCTCTCGATCCCTGTGAGCATGTTAGTCGTCCTCGGGCTTATGTGGGTGCGGGTTCGCAGGGACGGCGCTGCGATCGTGAGAAGCGGGATCGGGGGCATGTTAGGTGGGGCTGCTTCAGGTGTAGCAGGCGGAGTCATATTGGGAACGGGGCTGGGTATCGTTCGCGAGGCGATGCCGCTAGAAGCTGCAAACCTCGTGCTCGTGCTGGTTACGCTTGGCTTCTTCATCGGAGCGATCGGCGGGCTTGGGGTGAGCTTTGGAATGGTCTCGCTTGCGCACGTTGCGTATCGTCACAGCAAGTGGTGGTCGGTCGTGGGCGGCATAGCGGGCGGCGCGCTAGTAGGGGGCAGCACGAAGCTGCTCGGCGTGGACACAGTAAGGGCGTTGTTCGGTCAAAGTCCGACCGGAATAACTGGAGCGTTCGAGGGCGCAGTGATGGGAGCCGGATTATCGCTCGGGGTCGTGCTTGCAGCCACGCTGATACGTCGCTCGCGCCCCTGGCAAAGAGTTCTGGCCGCGAGCATCGGAGCGATGTGCGCCGGGGTGTTGCTGACGGTGATCGGGGGAAACCTCTTCAGTGCGAGTCTCGAGATAGTTGCGAAGCTGTTTGCGAACTCCCAGATCAGAATGGATCCGCTTGCGCCGCTCTTCGGTGAAGTTCACTTCGGTCAGACGACGCAGATAGTTATGGGCGCGATAGAAGGGTTGTTGTTTGGCGCGGGAGTCGCGGGCGGGCTAGAAATCTCCAGTCGCGCTGATCGTCAAGGCCCGGTCCGTGCTGAGCAACAGATGTAGTGTCCGGCGATGCGTGGTAATATCTGCGAACCAGGTATTTGTTATGAGCACAACGATCCGACCGATGACTGCTGACGACCTGCTCCGGATGCCAGATGATGGCTTTCGATATGAACTTGTGAGAGGAGAACTCAAGAAGATGTCACCGGCAGGACATAAACACGGTCGAATCGCGGGTAACATTACTGCCTCGCTCGGTCCACACGTAGTGGTCAACAAGCTAGGCAGAATCTATGTGGCCGAGGCTGGCTTCTTGATCTCATCCGAACCGGACACAGTTCGCGCTCCCGACGTTGCCTTCGTGAATCAGAAGCGCCTCGATGAAGTCGGCGATGTCGAAGGCTACTGGCCCGGCGCGCCCGATCTGGTTGTCGAGGTGATCTCCCCCGGTGACGCCTATACCGAAGTAGAGGAGAAAGTTCTTGAATGGCTCGAAGCGGGTGCGCGTATGGTCGTGGTTGTTAACCCTCGCAAACGAGCCGTAACTGTCTATCGCTCTTTGACCGATATTGTAGTCCTCACTGAAGAAGATACCTTGGATGGTCGAGAAATTGTGCCTGGCTGGACGATGGCGGTGAAGGACATCTTCGCTTAGGCTGACATCACCGGGGAAGGTAGCTCACCTCGCCCTTGCCCGCAATCAATTCGCATCCCTCACCTGATCTTATCTCAAGTTTGACCGGTGCTCCTCGCGCTAGCGGTTAGCGGATGAGGGTTAGCAGTTCATCGATCGATCGGATGGTCAGGCAGTCTGCTTTTGAGTTTAGTTCGAAGGGATCGTAGAGGATCGGTAGCAAGCCGGCATTCCTCGCGCCCACTACATCAACAGGGTAGAGATCGCCAACGTAAGCAGCTTCGTTTGCAGCAACACCCGCGCGCTCAGTCGCCAAATGAAAGATCCGAGGATCGGGCTTTTCGACGCCTACGTTGAAAGAGTCGATGAAGAAATCAAAGTAGCTCGCCAGCCCGGCTTGCTGGAAGGCGCTCTCGATACGACCATCGCTGTTCGAGATGACTCCGAGGATGTAGCGGCGTTCCTTCAATCCATTAAGAACCGGCGCGGTCGCGTCCTCCGCCTGTCGCCAGAGCATTTCCTCGCGGGCCGCCTTGAAGGCGCAATCGACTGCATCGCTCAGCTTCTCTCTTGAGACGCCTGTCTCAGGCAGGAGCGTCGTGTAGAACTCTCGCTTGAGTTGTTCCGTGGAGCCCGCACCTGCTGCGACAAGCTCGGCTACTCGGGCCATGGCGAGCGACTGCGCTCGCGGAAACCTGTCGAGCGACATTTCGATACTGAGTTCCAGTCTCAGAAGATCGCGAATGCGAGATGAATCGAGGTGGATTAGCGTCCCACCCGCATCGAAGAAGATCGCCTTGATGTTGCGAAGATCACTACGCAATGCCTCTCCTACTCATTTTCCATTTTCCATTTGCCATTTTTCATTTGTTATTGAAGAAAATCAGTCAATGGCAAACATCAAATGAAAAATGGAAAATGAAAAATGGAAAATGAAGCTGCGTTAATTACCGACTCCACTACGGTTCTTATATGCCTTTAAAGCGACCGGGACGTCTTTCCTTGACTGCCCGAACACCTTCTTTGTGATCTTCGGTCTGAAAGAGCCGGCCCTGCTCCGCTTGTTCATGATCTGTCTGGGACTTCACGGCTTCGGCAATGCCGCGCCGCATCGTTGCCCGCGTCGATTGGACCGCAAGAGGCGCACACTCCGCGATCTCAGTTGCAAGTTTCAACGCTTCCCCACGAAGACGATCAGGCGCCGCCAGCACGTCCGCGAGTCCCCACGCGACAGCCTCTTCGCCAGCGATACGCCGTCCGGTGTAGAACATCAAGGCCGCGCGCTGGACACCGATCACACGAGGTAGCGTGTATGTCAGACCAAATCCCGGATGAATACCGAGCTTCACGAAGTTCGCAGCAAAGCGAGCGTCCGGCGAAACGACTCGAAAGTCGGCTACGAGCGCAAGCCCGAGCCCGCCGCCAATCGCAGGACCCTGAATCGCGGCGACCACCGGCTTTGCACAAGTAAAGAGCCGAACCGCATGCTGATAGAGTCGGCTTGTGTTGGAGGCAACTTCGTCGCTGGCGGCCGCAACTCCCTGGTTGAAGTTCGCGCCCGAGCAGAAAGATTTCCCTTCGGAGGTCAGCACAAGCGCCCGGCATTCCGGATCGCTATCGAGCGATTCGAATGCGTCGGCAAGATCTTGAATGAGCTGGGCGTCGAAATAATTATCTGGTGGCCGGTGAATCTCGACCAGAGCGACCTGCTGTTCGATCCGAACCGATACGTCGCCGTATTGAAGGTCTGTCATGGTCTCACTTCAATGACAAATGAAAAATGCCAAATGGAAAATCCTGTCCGCGCCTATCGCGGCTGCGATTGCAGTTGAACGAGGTTGGTCGCCGGCATTGGCATTCCGTTCTCTTCCAATCGCCACAAACAATCCGCAACGCTGAGGGGCCCTTCCATACGGCCGTCATAGTCGCGGCACATCTGAGGGCGAGTCTCGTACACGCCGCAGACATAGTTAGTCGCGCCGCTGGGTGTCGTGATCTCCTGGAGCGCGTCGCAGCGTTTCGGAATCGTGAAGTAGTACTCGGTGCGGCCGTGCTCTTCGACGTAATCGATCTTCAACCCGTGAAGCTCCATCCAATGAATCTCGTCGCGAGCTTCGTCATCAACCTCGCCACCGGAGAAGGTCATCGACATGCAGCACTTGCCGCAGATCAGACACAGCTCGGACTTTCGCTTCGCAGATAGTCTCTTTTTCATTCAATCAACCTCTTAAAGGAGCTATCAGAACAGGGGAGTATAACTGATTCGACTCAGCGCATGAACTTGCGTCGAATGGCGAGCGCGAGCAACGCAGCTTGCACGGGGCCGAGAATAGTTTCAAGGGTGACGAGCGCGTGAGCCCAGTTTGTGAGGGGTCGGGGGTCCGGTTTCTGCAAGCTCATTACCGCGAGGCTGTATGTGAGCGCGCGAGAGAATTCAAGGGGCTGCCCTATTTTGTCTTCGATCGTCATTGTTGCCGCTGTCGCTGGCGAGGCGCCTTCATTCGATGCCTTTGGCGGTTGCTGCACGAAGCCAACGCGCGTGTAGAACAGGACAAAGACGATCCATACAGCCGCAAGCACGCCTAGCGCACGAAGTATCCTTTCGCCATATCCGCTCACCGCCCAGTACAGCATGTGCAGCCAGTCGGTTTTCCAGAACGACCAACCCTTCCACTTGGTGCGCCGCGCCAGGTCCATCGCCCAGTATCGGAACCGCGAGGCTTCTTCGTAGCGATTATTAACCTCGGCGTTTTCGGCTAGGTGGCGGCACGCTATGGCGAGAAGGCGGTTCGGGGACGAAACGCGCTTGTCTTCCAGCGCTGCGATCTCTTGTTTGATGCTGATACGGTCCCACTCCCAGCCGACGTCGGTGAAGATGAACTTGCGAGAGTCGACGTTGACGAACCAGTGAGGGCGGAGGTTTAGCGTATGGAAAGCTATCCGCTCGGGGTGCTCGATCCTGACGTGTTGAAAGTCCAGTGACGGTTCCTTTCCCAAAGCTGTTTCCCCAATGTGAGCTGTATTATTCGAGTATCTCTCCTGCGCGTCCCCGAAAAACCTCACGGAATCGTCGAAAACAGCGCTATCGAAATATCCAACTTTGTTGAACTTGGCAAGGCTGAAGTCTGCCGCCTTGCTGAATACTGCAAAGCTGAATTCAGCCTCCGCCATGAATATGGCAGAGCTGAAGTCTGCAGCTGCGCAGAACTTGGTAGAGACGAAGCGGGCAAATCCGCCGAATCTGGTAGAGACGAAGGTCGCCTTGAAGCTGAGCGTGGCATAACTGAAGTCCGCATTCGCGTTGAAGGTGGCATTGCTGAAGTTCGCGGCAGAACAGAATGTTGCAGAGATGAAGTTCGCCTTTGAGCCGAATTTGGCAGACATAAAGTAGGCATCCGCACTAAATGAGACATCGCTGAAATACGCATCCGCATTGAATGAGGCAGAGGCAAAGCCCGCATCCCCGCTGAATGTGGCATCGCTGAAGGATGCAGTCGCCCTGAACTTGGCAGAGATGAAGGATGCAGTCGCCCGGAATCTGACAGAGATGAAGGATGCAGCCGAAGCGAATATGCTCGAGGTGAAGGATGAGGTGGCGCTGAATCTTGCAGAACCAAAGTCCGCATTCAGGCTGAATGTGGCATCGCTGAAGTCAACATCCGCATTGAAGGTGGCAGAGTTGAAGCCGGCACCGGCTCTGAATACAAAACCACTGAAATCAACTGGATCAGGAAACCACACCCCACTAAAATCAAAGTCGTTCGTGGCAAGCTTTTTCCGAAACGCCTCACTGAAGGCGGCGCTTTTCTCTTCTCCCGGATAGTGGAGGACGCAATACCGTTTGCCTTCGTGCTCCCTGTAGAACTTCTCGCTCTTGCAGGCGGAGTGCATCCACTCTTTGCAGTCGCAAACGAACCCAGGCTCGCTAGTCGGTTCGGGCGTAGGTTCGCCGGATTCAGGTTCCGGTTCGACGGCAGTGTCGGTTTCCGCTTCGACGGATTCTTCCGCAGGCGGCAACAGCGGAGACGACTCTTCAACCATAACTATCCTCTCGGGAGCAATGCTACTTTCGCGCGAAGTGTAAATGAACACCGGCGGCTAAGCCAACATGATTCAACGCGAAAAGTGATCAACCGTGAACGCATTGCTCATCGACACAAGAAACAGGCCCGTTAAGGAAGCTGGCCGAGAAAGCAATTACTTTCTGGTATCATCGAAGAGGTCGATATAACGAATGGACAAGCTTAACATCGCGACGTGTCCGTCTTGTTGCAGCAAGAGGATCAAGAGGGTTCGGCGAGACTCGACCCGGAAGTTCGAGGGGCACGAATACACGGTACCCAACTTGGAGTATTTCGAATGTCCAAACTGCGGGGAGGAAGTATACGACCGCGAGGCAATGCGAGAGATACAGTCGCACTCACCAGCCTTCAAGCGCGCCGCCTCGAAACGCAAGTCAGCCCGAAATCCACGATCCGCGGCATCCTCACAATCCTGATCGGCTGTTAACAAAATCGATGACACGGAAGTGTTCACCGGCAATCCCACCAACGCAGTTGGTGGCCGGCCTCCGTTAGGAGGGCCATTTTTATAGACTCCAAGTCGGACTCGGCCGCCCTCCGCTAGGGAGGGCCATGTTTATAGACCCCAAGACGGACCCGGCCGCCCTCCGCTAGGAGGGCCATGTTTATAGACCCCAAGGTGGAGCGGGGCCGCCCTCCGCTAGGGAGGGCCATGTTTATAGACCCCAAGACGGACCCGGCCG
>JBBPIH010000101.1:0-346 GCA_038040455.1 Acidobacteriota bacterium | reverse complement strand
CCCTCCGCTAGGAGGGCCATGTTTATAGACGCCACGACAGAACCCGTGAAGGCGGTTGCACCGGCCCACGGGTTGTCGATTATACTCACGCCACGTTGTAGTATAAACATCCTGGAGGCAAGAAAAATGGCCAACACATTCTCGCAGATCTACATTCAAGCAGTCTTTGCCGTCGCCGTAGGCAATGTCTGATCAAACCGGACTTCAAAGAGGAGCTCCAGAAATACATCACCGGCATCATCCGGAAAAGAGGGGCAGAAGCTCATCGAGATAAACTGCATGCCGGATCACGCTCATCTGTTGATCGGCCTGAAGCCCAGCATTGCGCTCTCTGATTTGATCAGAG
>JBBPIH010000021.1:0-101669 GCA_038040455.1 Acidobacteriota bacterium | reverse complement strand
CGCGTATCAAGCTTCATCGTCTTTATCCATCAACTACAATGTGACTGAGTACTAGGTAGGTAGCGCGTTCTCGCGCTGAAGCCATTGTTGAAGCGCTTCGTTTTCGCGTGCCAGCTCGTCGGCGTTTATGAGCCCACGCTGCATCGCGATCGAGATCGCCCGCGAACGAGGGCTATAGGTGCTCCCCCATCGTTCGTCGACTATCTGTTCGATGTCTATTGAGAGCTTGGCGTAAAGCTCGCGCAACCGGTTTTGGACACCTCGCTCGCTCAAATACCTGCGGCGGGCTATGGCCTTGTCGGTCAAGCCCATCGCGATGTCGACGAGAGCTTCGTACTCAATGTCCGTTAGACCTGACGTGCGATTCGTCGCGCGAGACTGCACAGTTCGAATCTCAGGGTCGATCCAGCACTGCTCATCCACTAGCACCGCCCGCAACGCTGCTATCAGCTTTTCATCGGGCGATGACTTCAACACATACCCGTAGACCGTTTCGCCTGGCACTATGCGCGCCAGCTCGCGGATGTAGATCTCATCCTTGTACTGAGACCAGAAAATAATCCGCGCCAGTAGTAGCTCCGACCATATTTGCCGCGCGGCTTTCACGCCCGAGAGCCCCGGCATCTTTATGTCGAGCACTACGAGCAAGGGGCGATGCTTGAGCGCAAGCTCGACGGCGCTGTTGCCATCACTGGCTTCGATCACCGGCCCCGCGTCGGCAAAGTGGTCGGTGATAATCGCGCGAAGATAATCGCGCTGGAAAGCCATGTCTTCGGCAATAAGGATGCTCATAGTAATTGGGGCCAGGTGTCGGGGGTTGGGTGACCGGGCTCAGCAGGAAACCCTTATCACACAAACCCGACCCCTAACCCCCGACCCCTGACCCCTGTATCGGGAGTCGCACTTCGACTACGGTGCCTCGCCTGCCCGTGGCTCTCAACCATGTCAGCTCAGCGCCGATCAAGCGGGCCCGGTATCGCATGTTGTCAATTCCGCGGGCTCGGCGCAGGTCGCCCGATACGGTCATCCCGCGCCCGTCGTCGCTCACCCTGATTAATAGGGCGTCGCTTTCGCGCATTATCACGATCTCGACGAACCGTGCCGAGGCGTGTTTTGAAATATTGTTGAGCGCTTCCTGCACGATTCGATAAAGCAAGAGCTGCTCGGTTTCGGAAAGGCTAATATCATCCATCCTCGCGGGACAGGCGAACCGGGTTAAGAATGGCCGCTCACAGGACTGGGAACTGCGAGTAAGACAACTCTCTATTGCTGGAACAAGCCCGAGCGTGTCGAGCGCCGACGGGCTCAGGCTCTCCATCGCGCGGCGGACCTCATCCATCGCCGCTTCAATGCCAAAAATGAGCTTCGCGAGTCCGTTGCGCACTTCTTGCGACATCGCGTCCTGTGGCTTGTCGAACAATCGCCGTGCGAGTCTCGCAAGCTCCCGAAGGTCTGACAGCGTCTGATCGTGAAGATCAGCCGCAAGCAGCTTGCGCTCGCTTTCGACAAGCGTCACAAACTGAAGCAGCCCCTCGATTAGTTCGCCCTGGGTGTCCAAATCCATCCTCCGTAAACGCAGTACGATGGGGAGCTGCCATCCGAACTGCGGGATCCCACAGTTTTATTGTGCGGGTCGCGTGTTGAACATTTGCGGGAAGCGCTCTACAACGCATATCGCGCTGGATGTAGACTGCGCACGTCTTCCGAAGATGTCAACCGCTCGGGGCGAGGCCGAAGCCTTCAAGCCTCGCCCCCAATTTCAGAGCGGACGGCCGGAAGAAAGGAGACTAATCATGAAAACTATCACTAGATTCGGATCGATCGCTGCTGCCTTCATCCTCGCGCTGAGCGCCGTTGCGCCCGCCGCGCCGAAGGCTGAACGCGCGAACAAGTATTTCACAGTCGCCGGCACTGTGCTCCAGATCGACAATAAGCAGCATACCTTGCTGGTCGCGGACCGCTCTTCTTCGAAGCTTTACCTTATCGAGATACCGCAGAGGGCGACGTTCAAGATCACCTTTGGCAGGTATATGAAGATGGCTGCGCCGGGCTTTGAGGATGTGAACATCAGGGAGCGCGTCGAGATCCGATGCCTGCGTGGCGACAGGGAACACCTGGCCTTGCTCCAGGATAGCCGCCCGGTCATCGCGCTGACGGCAGCTCGGTAACCCGAATTCGATTGGTGCGCGCTTTTGGGGCGAGGCATCGAAGCGCCTCGCCCCAGCCCGAAGAAATTATTCCACGACTTGCTCTGCGGGCGTCTTGCCCGGAAAGGAATTTGAATTATGAAACGCATAACACAAGGAAGTGCTGTTCTTGCCGTAACCCTGGTGCTGACTTTTGCGACCGTTGCGATTAGCGCTCCAAAACGCGAGCGCGTCAGCAAGTACCTGACGATCACAGGCCGTGTGCTCCAAGTAGACCAGCAGGCTCGCACGCTGCTGGTGGCCGATACCTGGTCAGACAAGCTGTACATGGTTAGCGTGCCCAAAGGGCAGACCTTCAAGATCACGTTCGGTATGTACATGAATGTCCCCGAAGCGGAACTCTGGCAAGCACGCAAAAACGACCGCGTTCGCATGCGCTGCATTCGCAGCCAGGAGCGCCTGGCTCAACTCGACGACGGACGTCAAGTCGTCGTGATGACTGCAGCTCACTAGATTCTCAACCTCCGGGGCGGCCTATCCTGCTCTAGCGGGCCGCCCCAAGCCCCCGCTAGTTCCCCTCTCGCCTAAGAGCCGGGCTGCACTGCCGTTCCCCAATGCAACCAGGGAAACGCGGCCCGGCTCCTTCTCGCTTTAGTTTGCCTACCTCACCCTTGAGTCTGACTTAATCTGAGTCCCGCGGGCGACTGCCTGCCTCCTGTCCGAACCGGCAACCAGCCCCGAAATGATAGAATCGGTATATGGTCCCGCAAGCGAAATCCACCCTCGCTTCAGTGCTTGTTATCGCGATCACGACGCTAACGCTCGCGATGACTAATGCATGTCGCAACCCTCGGCAATCGGGCGACGGCGCGGCCGATGGCGAACCAGCCGGCGAGCCGGAACAGTACTCCGCGACGGTCGTTCGCACCATTGATGACGGGACTACGCGCGAGACAAGCATAACTCGTGAGGCGCGGTCAGGTGAAAAGCGCCGAGAAGAGTGGACGGAACAAGATCAGAATCGCGCGCTGATTTGGAGGCCCGATCTGGGCAAGGGCTTCCTGCTTGATCTCGACAGACGACTCTTTGTCGAGCTGGAGATTGCTGCTCGTCAGGTGCGTGAATCGCGAGCGGGAGCCAGCAAAACGGATGTTGTTTCGAGCGCTCAGAATCCGCCACGGGTCAATGTAGGGGACAGCACCGTTCAGGCGATCGAAAATTATTTTGATGACACACAGTCGCCCACGCGCGTTGAGACTCGGATCCTTTCGCCTGTAGTGATCGACGGCCACTCGTGCAGAGTGTACGAGCAGCGAACGAGCTTCCTCGACGGACATACTGAAATAACAAGAAGGTTTAGAGCAGACGACCTTGCAGGACTCGCGCTCAGGATCGAGGGCGAGGCCGGGCAGGGAGCAGCAAAAGTAACAACCGAGCGCCGAGACGTTCGCATCGAGGTAGCACCCGACGCGTTCGTCGTCCCCGCAGATTTCAAGAGGGTCGAAAAGCTCCTGGGAGCGCAGGCATCCCTGCCTGCCTCTCTTCGCTAACGGCTATTCTCGTTTCAAGTTGCTTCTCGCGCGAAAGCCAAGCAGGCAGGGATGCCTGCGCTCCCAGAAGCTATCGCACGAACATCGGTGATTGGCCCTTTGACCACGGGTCGTATTCGTGCGCGAATGTCAGCCGCTCTGCGAGCGGCGGATGACTGTAGAGCCACACCTTGATGAACGCGCTCGGATTCGGATCCGCCAGATCAACTTCGCCAATAATCTGGAACGCTTCGGCGGCCGTCTCGGAGGAGTCAGGCACGATACCGTGAATGACCTCAAGGCCATAAACGTCCGCCTGGTGCTCTTGATAGCGGCTGAAGGTGTTGAAGACGGGCTCGGCTAAGAAGAAGAACATATACATGAAGAGCAGCAGCGCTGGAAGCGAAGCCCAATCATCCAACCCGCGCAGCGCCCATCGCCTCTGCTTGCGATCCAGTGTGTGGTTTACCGCAAGGTCTACCAGCAGCAGCACCACGATTATCAGCGCACCGGCGAACGCAATGCCTTTGGGTATGTGTCCGAGCACGTAGTGACCCATCTCGTGCCCGACAACAAACAGAGTTTGCGGCGGCGTCATCTTTGCTATGGTTGTGTCCCAGACGACCACTCGCTTCGATGCGGCAACGCCTGTCACGTAGGCGTTGATTGCGTTCACCTTCTCGCTGGCTTTCATCTCAAACATCCGCTCGCGTGGAATGTCTAAACCGCCGTGCTTCACAACCTTCTCGATCTCGGCAACCAGCGACGGCTGAGTGGCCTGGAGCGGCTCAAACTTGTTGAACAGCGGATCGATCACTACTGGCGATATGAATAGCAAAAAGACCAGGATCGGTAACGAGGCAAGTCCAAAGTATAACCACCAGCGACGCCGGCTCCGCCGGATCGCGCCATAAAGGATGTAGGCCAGAATTGACGCGATGACGAACTGAATCAACTCGGCTTTGGTCCAATCCCAGAACCACGAGCCCCAACTCTGGACCGATATTCCGTATCGCACATCGAGGCGATATCGAGCAACGTCCAGCGGAATCTTGAGCGCATCGAATGTGAGCAAAAGTAGGGGCACGAACACAATCGCTTGAACGAAGCGCCGTCGCGAAACACCCTCGGCCCAATCGCGGAACAACGGGGCGATCCGCAGCGACAGGATGACGAAAAGCAGAAGCAGTGAGTAAGCGACACCGACAAAGTGAAGGCTGTACTGAGCTCTCGAGTACGCCACGGCCTTCTCGTACTTCTCAGGGGGCAGGCTGTAGCTCTTTACTTCTTCTTTCTCTATTGAAGGGCTGGAACGCGAAGCAGATTGCTCACTCGATGCCGAAGACTGAGTCTGTGCATTCGCGCCAGAAGCGATGATAAGCGCGGCGCAAACCAAACTGAGCGAAACGACGAGGAGTGAACGTCGCATAGGCTTCCTTCACGCTTGGGACTGGGGGTGGTTTTCAGCGCGAGGATAGAAGATCGCAGCTAGAGTTTCAAGCCGCTCGGAGCAGCGCAGGAGAACGGCGACTCTCGCCACTCTCCCGGTGAAGTGAGGGATAAAAAACACCGCCCACCAGGCGCCGCATCAAAAGCTAGCGCTTGCCAGGCAGTGTTCCGGGGGCGCCCTGCGCCCCTTGTGGCGTGCGACGAGGACGAGCGCCAGTTGGACCAGGCATTCTAGGCTGGCCCGGCTCCGGCAGCGGTCCGCTTATCTCTACCGCCGCTGCGATCACGTCGTCGTAGATCTTGATCTTGCCCTCGTCCATCAACTGTTTCTGAGTCATTGCCAGATAGGTAGAAAAGAACGTGTTTCGCTTTTCATCCAGCATTCGTTGCTCGATCGACTTACGTTCTTTCGAAAACGCGTCGCCCATATCGGGATCCTTGCGGCCCGATAGCGCCGCAACTACGTAGACTTCGTTGTCAGTTTTGATCGGGTCCCTGGTCACCTCGCCGACATTTAATTTGTAGACTTGCTCGCGGTTGCTCTCGCTCACCAGCGGCCCTATTGAATCGCTGCCCGACAGCCCAGCTCGCTCATCTAACTTCAAACCCATCGAATCGGTTATCTTCTTGAGCTCATCGATGTTCTGAGCTTTGGCTAGTTCCTTGGCTCGTTCGGCCGCAAGTTCCTTGGCCTTCGTGGCGCGGTAAGCATTCTCGACCTTCGCTTTCACTTCTTCGAGCGTCGGCTCGTGCGGGTCGCGTTTCTCCACGTACTGGAGAATTGCGAATCCTTTATCTACGTTCATTCGGTCGCTGATCTCTCCAGGATTCTGACGTTCGAACAGTGACGTTTCAAACTCAGAAGCAGAACCCAGATCCGGCACCGCCTCGCCTTCGGAAAAGAAGGGGGTCTCCTTCACTGAAGCCACCTGGGCGCCATACTTCTTGTTGATTGCGGCGACGACCGTCTCAGCATTCTTGATCTCTTTGAACTGTTGCTCGGCCTCTGTGGCAATCTCAACAGCCTTAGAGTAGCCCTTGCGAGAGCGTGCCGCCTGGAGTAGCTCGTTGCGCGCGTCGGCGAAAGTCGGGGTTTGGCGGTCGGTAACCTTAAGGATGTAGTACCTGTCGCCTTTCTTTATTGGCTGACTCGTTTCGTCCTTTTGCATGGTGAAGACGCGATTGAGCGGGTCATCAGTGTCGCGTTTGTCAGCCTTGTTGATCCAGCCAAGATCGCCGCCCTTGGCTTTGGTCTTCGCGTCTTCGCTGAATTCTCGAGCCAGCTTCGCGAAATCTTCCGCGGGGTTCCCCCCCACTCCTTGCGCCCGCTGCGCGATGCCCTGCGCCTTATTCCTAATGTCTTCTTCGGTGACGGCAGGCTTCTTCTCGGCGGTCTTATCTTTGCTCTCGCCGGATTCTGCTTTAGGAACGTCCAGAACGATTTGGCTTACGCGCACCTGCTTGAGGAATCGGTCGGGAGTGAAATCCTGCTTAAGCTCGTCGTCCGGCACTTGTATCGCTGCGCCCGCTTTGGTCTGGTCGACGAAAACGTAACGTGCCCGTCGCTGTTCGGTGGTGATCCTGAACTCGTCCTTGTGAGCGTCAAAGTACGCGCGCAAATCGGGCTCGCTGACCTGGACCTTGTCCCGAAACTTCTGGGGATCAACCTCGACCCATCGGACGTTGCTGGTGGTATTGTTGCGGCGGTAATCTGCCTCGACCTCTTTTGGGTCGACGTCAACCGCGGCAGTGATAAAGCTCCGCAAGTGCTCTTGAGCGATCGAGGCGCGGAGGTCTTCTTCGAATCGTACCGGAGTCATACCGGCTTGCTGCAATCGCAAGCGATAATTTTCCCAGCCGGGCCACGGGGTGAATACTTGCTTCAACCGTGCCTGGACTTCGCTGTCGCTCGAGCCGATGTTTAGACGGTCTGCATCGTAAACGATCATTTTCTGGCGGATAAGGCCGTCCAACACTTGCTGCCCATACAACCCGTATAGCGTCGCCAGATCGTCGTTGCGGTTCCGGCCTTGTCCCTGAGCGATCTGCTGACCGAAGTTCGTAAGCGCATCCTTGAGTTCCTTCACGGTCACTTCATAACTGCCGACCTTGGCGATCACGGTGTCGTTGCCAGCGGTACCTCCGAGAAGCGTATTGTTGCCTCCGGACGCCGAGAACAGAGCTACGAGACTGAGAGTCAACACCCCGATGAAAAGTATCAACACCGCGTTGCGTGATCGCTTGCGCCCTCTTAGGAACTTCAACATAGCGTTTTATTGCCTCCGACAGATTTCTCCGAGTTACGCCGCCCTGCGGCGAGGAATCTTGGCCTGTGAAGAAAGTGAAATTGTAGAGGACAGGATGGGCGGTTGACAACCCTGGCGCCAGGCACCTCATTGTGTTTGCTCTTTCCTCAGTTGAGCGCCTTCGAACATCAGGTGTGAAAGATGACTGTATTGCGGTCTATCTCGATAAAATCAAACACATCGAAGCCCTCTGAAATAGTTTCGATATTGGCAAGGAACAGTGCTTCCAAGTCTGAGTTGCTGATATTGCCGGTCGAAACCAGCAGCAGTTTGTATGGTTCACGTTGCAGATGGAATGAATTGACGAAATCAGCATCTTTGGTGATCACAACGTACTGTTCTCTGATCGAAAGTTGAATTGATCTCAGAGTCCGAGGTGCGATTGCCAAGCGGAAGATCAAGTGTGTGGATGGCTTCGAACCCGGCCTCGCGGAATCGCTTGACCAGGCGACGCGGGAGCTGTGCATCAACGAGAAACTTCATACCAACGCGGGTTCAACTCGCTTGATCTGGCTGAGCCGCGTGGCGAACTGCAGAGCCGCTAGGATGTCCTCGCGTTCAAGGTCTTCATAGTCGGCGAGAATCTCCTCAGGCGTCATGCCTGAACTGAGCAGTTCAAGAATTGTTTCGACTGGGTAGCGCAGGCCCCGGATCGTCGGCTTCCCGTGGCATATCTGAGGATCGATCGTTATTCGTTCAGTTAGGTTCATAAGCCATTTCGCTCCGTTATCCTATCACATCTCATCCTCTGACACTGCCAATTACCATAAGGCCAACATCGCAGGAGGAAATTACAAATGGGCTAAAGAGCGAAGACAAAGGGCGAAGGTCCTACGCCTTCAACCCATTCGGCGCCATCGGCAGCGACCGCAACCGAATCCCGGTCGCGTCGAAGATCGCATTGCCAACCGCCGGAGCCAGCCCCACGATCGGCGTCTCTCCGGCTCCTGCCGAGGGCAGATCCTTGCGATCGATCAAGACGGTCTCTATAACCGGAACATCGCTGAAGCGCGGGACCCGGTAGCGTGAGAAGCGGCCGTTCGCGACCTTCCCATTATCAAAGTCGATCGCTTCGAATAGCGCGCCGCCTATGGCCATCACGATTGAGCCTTCGATCTGATTCCTAAGCTGGTCAGGGTTTACGATCGCGCCGCATTCAAAAGCCTCGATCACTCGCATCAGTTTCACCTTTCCGGTCTTCCGCTCGACCGAGACTTCTGCGCACGCCGCCACGTATCCCCCTTTCTCAAATCCAGCGGCGATTCCGTAACCACAGTTCGGCGCGCTCTTCGCCTTGCCCCAACCGAAGGCCTTGGCGGCACCAGTCAACACCGCTTTCATTCGCTCGTCTTTCAGGTTCTTCAATCGAAACTCCAGCGGGTCCATTTTCACCGCGTGCGCCAGCTCGTCAATGTGAACCTCGCGCGCGAAGTGATTTGCCGTTGCAGCAAGACCTCGATAAGAGCCCTGACGCAGCGGCGACTTCGCTTGATGAAACACGATCTTATGATTCGCTATGTCGTAGCGATGCTGAATGCCCGAAGATCCGGAGTTGTAGTTATGAAACTCCCACGCGGTGATCATCCCGTCGTCGCGCACCCCGCTCGAGATGTCGATAACACCGGCGGGCCGAAAGTACGCCCAGGTGAATTCCTCTTCGCGCGTCCATACGAGCCTCACGGCTTTGCCCGCCGCTTCCGCCAGACGAGCCGCTTCAATCGCCACATCACCGGTGTGCTTGCCGCCGTAGCCCGCTCCCGTGTCGGGTACGATCACGCGAACGCGCGCTTCGGGAATTCGAAACGCCGCGGCAAGCTCGCTCCGAACTCCAAACGGCCGCTGCGTTCCTGTCCACACCGTGAGCTTTCCCTTGTTCCATTCTGCAACTGCTGCGCGCGGCTCTAGCGGCGCGTGAGCTATGTAGGCAACGGTGTACGTCTGCTCGAGCTTCTTGTCCGCTGTGGCGAGTCCTTCAGCGATCGAGCCGCGCACGTTGCCTTGGGGCGATTCGACTGATTGTTTTCTGAGGTAATCAAAAAGCTCCTTTGCCGATGGCTGCGGCTCCGCTTTCCATTCAGCCTTGATCGCGCTAGCCGAGCGCGCCGCCGTCTGCGGGTCGGGAGCGGCGACTCCAATGAAGTTGCCATCGCGAACGACCTTCACTCCCGGCAACGCTTCGGCTTCCCGCGCATCGACCGACACCAGTGACGCGTTGAATGCGGAGGGGCGCACTACCCTTCCGAACAGCATCTCGTCAAGCTTAGTGTCAGATGTGTAGCGATGTTTTCCGGTCACGAAGCTTCGGCCATCGACTTTAGCAACGGACTTGCCGGCGATATTCCACTGATCGGCGGGGGTGGTGGGCGCGTTGTCCGAGATGACCTTCAGAAACTTTTGCCCCTTGGTCAGCTTTCCGAAGTCGAGCGACTTATCCGTTCGCGAGTCGATCACCTTCCCGTTTTCGACCCCAATCGACGCGCGGCCGATTTTCCACTCCTCGGCTGCCAGATCGATCAATACCTCGCGCGCGGCGGCCGCGGCTTTTCGTAACTGCGGAGCCATAGCAGGTGTCGTGCGGCTCCCGAACGTTCCCGAATCGAAGGGTGTCAGATCGGTGTCTCCCATCGTCAGGCGGATCGTCGCGACAGGGACGCGAAGTTCTTCTGCGACCACTTGCGACAGCGACGTGCGGATGTTCTGTCCGAACTCCACCTTGCCGGTATACGCGGTGACCAGGCCGTCTTCACCGATGTGCAGCCATCCGGCGATCTCCTTCGGCGTCGAGTTGCTCTGCGCGCGCCGTCCCGACTCACCTGCCTGCCTGCCGCCGGACTCTTGTGAAGCAAAGGCATCCAGCGTGAAGACCAACACAATCCCGCCTCCGAGCAGCTTGAAGAAGTCTCGCCGATCAAGCTCGAAGTTGAAGTGATATTGTGGCTCGGCGAAGAGTTCATAGCGCTCGGTCTCAATCGAATCGTCGATAACACGATGCTCTCTCACCTTCCACCTCCTTTCATCGACTGCGCAGCCTTGCGGATTGCGGTCACAATTCGAGGATAGCTCCCACACCGGCAGATGTTGCCTTCCATGAATCGAACGATTTCCTGCTCGGTTGGGTTAGCCTTCGTGCTTAGCAGGGCGATGCCTGACATGATCATTCCGGGAGTGCAGTAGCCGCATTGCAGCGCATCTGCCTCGAGGAAAGCCTCCTGAAGAGGGTGCAGCCGGCCGTTTTTTTCGAGGCCTTCGATAGTCGTGATCTTCTTACCTGAGACGGCGCCCAGCTTGACGATGCACGAGCGAGTCGCGAGACCGTCAATGAGAACGGTACAGGCTCCGCATTGCCCCTCACCGCAACCGTACTTGCTCCCGGTGAGGTCAAGGTCGTCACGCAAGACGCTCAGCAGGCTGCGATCAGACTCTGCATTAATTCGAAGCTTCTTTCCGTTGACGTGAAGTTCTGAGATTCTTTGCATAAGGGCTTCCTCACGCGGGATCGATAGAGTTTTTGTACCGGTCCACAAAGATAAGCCCAGCCGAGCTCAGATGCAAATCACTCGGGAACCCATCCGTCGCAGCGCACATCGCGGTTGTGGCTTAGCACAGTTGGGGTAAATCCTGTTGGGAGTAAATCCTCGAAGGAGCACTGCGCTTATGCTAAACTTTGCGCTCGGAGGAACCACAATGGACAACCCAGTAATGATGGATGTAAATCCAGATGAAGCAGCAAAGATCGAGGCAGCAATCGATGAATGCATCGCCGCCATGAAGCTTGCAAACACGAAGATGGCAAGCGACCGGGCCGAGATTGAGCGGCTTAAGGCAGAAACTCGTGCCATGCTTACACAGCTAAAGGCGGCCTAAGCGATGTTCAAGCGACTCTTCGAGATGGACTAAGCAGTTACTAACGCTGACGCCTGAGACTCAGGGCAACAACTCAATTGCAACAGCTCCACCCTTCACGACCTCAATAGTCAACTCATAGCCGTAAAGCAGACCCATTCCCACAAGTGGGTCTGTATCTGCTTCATCAACCCAGATTCGTCGCGTCAGACCGTCCCAGATGACGGTTGCTTCGTAGAGGTCGAAGACGGTTCTGGTGCCGTCCCCTAAAACTGCACGTCCGCGACCGTGCAGCGGGAGGCTAAGCCTCGAGATGAGTGCGGGCGGCAGGCTGAGCGAGCCATCGAAACCAGTATCGACAACCGCGTTGATGTTGGTCGCCCCTCCAGGCCCGCTCACAACAAGACCTATGATCGCTTCGCTTGAGTCACTTACCGAGCCGGCTATCATTGCGAAACCGCACGATAATGACGGTGGAAGCGACGGGCGTAACCTCGGCCAACTTTCGTGAGCCAAACTTGCGCATCAGGGTGGCGCAACACAAGGCGGTCATGGGCGACAAGCTCATCACGATCCATCTCATAGTCACCGGTCTCAATGTCGATGACTACAAACTTGCCATCGTCCTCTGGAGTAACGTGAGGTTGGATGTCGCGATCGTAGATCTCATCCCCGCGGCGCGCAAACTCTTCTTTGCTGTAGCGTGGAGTTAGTACTTCCATATCAGCTCCATATAAGGCTCTCGGTGTTTTCGGAGTCAATAGTGCTGTTCACGGTTGTTGGTTGTCAATGGACGAGAATGACTAAGAGTATTGGGCGTCCCGGGTATTCGTGTTGCCTTTTAGTGACCCGCTTGCCCGCCATAGCCAGCCGCTAGTAGCTCGAAACAAGGCTATGCCTTAATTTGAATTCTCCCCAAACTCTGATATAACGCAGCAATGACAACCGACACCATCAAACTAAAGGTGAGCGCGGCGCTCAAGACGTACAGTCATTACGATTTCAGTGTTGAGGTCCACTATGACGTAGAGGACGCCAATACCGGCAAGGCCATCGCCGGAATCAATGTCTATGTGTTATTTGATCGGGATGACACAATCACGATTTCCGACGCTGTCGCCAAAGGGATTGAACGCGCTCGTGAGATTCTATCTACTGTTGTATCGCATGAGCAGTCAGACCGCGTAGCAATAAACGATAATCTGTACAAGTAATTCGTTCTCATTCTTCATCGCATATAGCAAGCTAACTGCGATAAAGTTCGGGCGAAAGATACGTTCTGATTTCGCCCGAATAATCGAACGGGATTCTTCCATGAATCTTCCTAGGAATGTTATATGCGTCGGTCACGGTTAAAACGAATGGCTGGCCTCTTAGTCTAGGGTCGTCGCCGCAATAGAATCGCACCCAGCCTTCGGTAGGTAGCCCTTGCTGCATAAGCGTGTTTTTGATCGCGTTCAAGTCAGTCCGTCTTGTGGTATATAACGCGATGTCGGCAGATGACACGAGTTGTCCCACAATCGTCTGACCATAAAGCTCGACGGCTAGCTCATATGACTTGATCGCAACAGGTACACTACGGGCGTTGACTATGTAAAGCATGATAGTTACGCATTGCGGAGTGACCGTACTAGCCTCTGGAATAATACTGTCCGCATCTAAGAACACTCCTCTATTCTCGATCAGCAGGTCAGGGCGACTCTGATACCAGACATCAAACCCCGTTACGATAAGGCAGATGATAGCTAGCCAAACGAAGGTTGTTTTGTTATCTCTGAGAATTGGCCATTTATCTCCCCAGAAGACGAGCATGACTAGCAGCACGATAGAACCAATACCGCTCACGCGCGCCACCCACGACCCGTAAACGACGCTGACGTATTGAGCCAAATGCCTATGGAAAGCCATTTTCCGCAAGCATACTACCCGACCGCCACCAATGAAACCCCGTTCCGTAAAATCCAAATTAAGACACCACCCCAAAAAAATAGTTGTAGACTTCCCTCCGCTAAATCTGATAAATTTCAAAGCTTGTAAGCCCGTCTGTTTTCAAGGCATGCGTATGAGTTCAGGCAGGGAAGGCGCTAGATGAAGAACATCACACTGGACGAGGTCATTCAGACCTATGGTGTGGAGAATTGGGGCGCAGGATACTTCGAGGTAAACCGTAATGGGCATTTAGCAGTGCGCCCTGCCGAGGGAGACCCCAGGTCCGTAGACGTAAAGGAGCTCATAGACCACCTCGTCGATGGGCGCCGGCTCCAGCTCCCGATCCTGCTTCGTTTCCCGCAGATTCTAACCAACCAGCTCAAAAAAGTTCAGCGTTCGTTTCAGGATGCATCTCGCGAATTCAGTTACACGGGCGGGCATTTCGGCGTGTTTCCAATGAAGGTCAACCCTCGTCGCGAGGTTGTAGAGGAGTTTCTACGCGAGGGTAGCAAGTACAACTTCGGCGTCGAGTGCGGCTCGAAGGCTGAGTTATACGCGGCGCTCTCGATGGAACAAACAGCGGAGTCCCTCCTGGTCTGCAACGGGTTCAAGGATGAAGCATTCATTAACCTCGCGCTGACTGGAGTTCAAATCGGAAAGCGCGTCATCATAGTCGTCGAGAAGCTCAACGAGCTGAAGATGATCATTCGCCGCTCGGAAGAGACCGGCATTCGGCCGGGCATTGGAATTCGCGCGAAACTCTATTCTAAAGGTTCGGGCAAGTGGGCTTCGTCGGGCGGCGAGTCTGCGAAGTTTGGGCTAACGCCATCGGAGATTCTCGAATGCATCCGCCTGCTGCGCGAGTTCCAGATGACCGACCTGCTCAAGCTGCTGCACTTTCACATCGGCTCGCAAATCACCGACATCAAGCGCGTCAAAGCTGCGATGAAAGAGGCGGCCAGGGTCTATTCCAAGATTCGGCAAATGCACGTCGACGTCGAGTTCCTGGACATAGGCGGCGGGATGGGCGTCGACTACGACGGATCGAAGACGACATTCGAGTCGTCGGTGAATTACACAACCCAGGAATTCGCCAACGACGTCGTCTACACGATCAAGTCGGTGTGCGATGACGAGAACGTGCCAGAGCCAAACCTGGTGACCGAAAGCGGGCGGGTAATGGCGGCTTATCACGCGGTCTTCGTTACATCGATTCGCGATGAGATAGAAACTTTCGCCGACGATCAGCCCGAGGTCAGCGTTGATGAAGACGACCCGCAGGTGATTGTCGAGCTGAAGGCGCTCTACGACGACATAAACGCAAAGAACTACCGCGAGTACTATCACGACTCGCTTGACCACAAAGACGAGTTGCACACGCAGTTTAATCTGGGGCTGATCAGCCTCGAGGATCGAGCGAAGGGTGAGGTGCTGTTCTGGGAAGTCTGCGCGCGCGCGTCACGGTTCGCGAAGACAACCAAGGTGCAGGAAGAGGAGTTCGATGATCTTAAAAAGATCCTCGCGTCGAAGTACTTGTGCAACTTCTCGGTCTTTCGCTCCCTGCCGGACCACTGGGCAATCGACCAACTCTTCCCGATCATGCCTATTCACCGATTGAACGAGCAGCCGACGGACTACGCCACGTTCGTGGACCTCACGTGCGATTCGGACGGCCACATAGACAAGTTCGTCGACTTGAAAGATGTGAAAGAAGTGCTTGAGCTGCACCCCTTCACCGGCGATCCGTACTATATAGCGATCTTTCTGGTCGGGGCTTATCAGGAGGTGATGGGCAGCAATCACAACCTGTTCGGCCGCCCGAATGAAGCCCACGTCATCATCGATACCGACGGCCGCTACCACATCAAGAAAATAGTGCATGGAAGCCGCGTCGGCGACATGCTTACGGTAGCGCGCTACGACAAAGGCCAGGCGTGGGAAAGCTTGCAGCGAATGATAAACGTGCGCGTTGCCGGCGGGCTCTTGAGCGAGGACGAAGGCTGCTCGCTGATGAAACAATATGAATCTGACATCAACCGCTACACATATCTCGAATAGTCATTAGTCATTGGTCATTGGTCAGAGTGACTTTATCCCTCGCAAATGACCAATGATCAAAATGATGATCAATGACTAATGACCAATGACGAAGGACTAATTTGCAATGATGAGAAAGCAAAAAAGCTCGAAGTATTTGACGGCGCCCACCCGCCCCATTCAGATCGACCGTGATCGGTCAGTTGCCGGCACTCTCCAGAAGATGGAAGGCGCGGGCTTTCAGGCGCGGACGCTCGCCGAGGCGCACAACTTGTGGCTGGAAATGCTGGAAGACAATTCGACCGTTTTGATGGGGTTGAGCGGCGCGCTTGTCGCAGCCGGAATGCGCCGGCTGATCTCCTATTTGATCAAGAACCATTTCGTCGACGTTGTCGTGTCGACCGGCGCGAACCTGTTCCACGATCTGCACGAGACGCTGGGCCGTTATCATTATCAAGCGCTCCCGGGCGTTACCGACGAGGAGCTTCAAGAAGCTCAGGTCGGGCGTTTCTATGACACTTTGGCGAGCGAGCACGAGTATCGCGAGGCCGATGAGTGGGTGGGGAACTTTGCGAACACGGTGGACCATTCGCGTCCTTATTCGACGCGTGAGTTTCTGCACCTGTTGGGCCGCGAGCTTGCTGAAATCGCGACCGAAGACGGCATACTCACTTCGGCATACAAGGCCAAGGTGCCGGTCTTTTGTCCGGGCGTTGCCGATTCCGCCATCGCTGTTGGAATTGCAACATCGCGCGTTAATCGCAAGAACCCGTTTCAGTTCGACATAATCCAGGACGTCGTCGAGGCCGCGCAGATTATGGCTCGCTCGGTAAACACGTCGGTGGTGTTATTTGGCGGCGGCCCGCCGAAGAGCTTCGTGCAACAAACCGAAGTGACTGCGTCGATCATCAAGCAAACCATGCGAGGTCATAAGTATGCCTTGCAGATCGGGCTCGATCTGCCGGAAAGCAGCGCGACTTCGGGGCGCAGCTTTGAAGAAGCTCAAACGTGGGGCCGGGTGGCTAAAGACGCGAAAACCGTGTCGGTGTTGTGCGACCCGACGATCGCGATGCCGATCCTGGTGACCGCGCTGTCGCAGACCGGAACGAAGGCGTTAAAGCAGCGCCGCCGTCCGCAGTTCAGCTTTGGGCGGGAACTCATGGTGACCTTTGGATGACGTTCTTCAGTAATGAGTGATGAGCTGAACGCATCACTCGCCAGTCATCACCCTCGCTTATCGCCTTAGCATCAACATAGAGTCCACTGGTTCTTTATACGGCACACGAAGCGCGGAGTCGCGGAGATGATCGGACAAAAGCTCTCAAATCGATACGAGATTGCCGCGGAGCTTGGACGCGGAGGGATGGGTGTGGTGTATCGCGCCCACGACCCGCTTCTGAACCGCGACGTCGCCATCAAGCTGATCCCTCCAACACTGCTAAGCCCGGAGACAGAGCAGCGCTTCCAACGCGAAGCACAGTTGGTCGCGCAGATGGACCACCCGGCGATCGTTTCGATCTACGACTTTGGCCAACATGAGGGGGCGCTCTTCTTCGTGATGCCAGTTGTGCAAGGAACAAACTTACGCCCCTTTTTGCGGGACCGCTCCCTGATGCTCGGCGACGTGATCGACATCGGGATCCTAGTAGCGGATGCGCTGGAGTACAGCCACGCGCGAGGCGTGGTCCACCGCGACATCAAGCCGGAAAACATAATGGTGGCGCGCGAGGAAGGTGGCAAAGTCCGGATTCGAATAATGGACTTCGGTCTTGCCCGAGCCGCAACCGAAAGTCGGATCACCAAGACTGGAACCTTGATCGGCACAATGGCCTATTTGAGCCCCGAGCAAGTGACTGCGAGCGGGATCGACGGGCGTTCGGATATTTACTCGGTTGGCACAGTGCTCTACGAATGCCTGGTTGGCGAGCCGCCCTTTTCCGGTGAAATCCAATCGATCCTGTACCGCATCGTCCATGAGATTCCGCAGCCGCCGCGTTCGCTCGGAGCGGAGATTGACGAGGAGTTGCAGAAGACCGTCCTCGGTTGCCTCGAGAAGGACCCCGCAAAGCGGCCACAGAAGGCCAGCGAAATTGCAGAGGCTCTCAGGCGATACAGGTCGAGGCTTCGCGACAGCGACTTTGCAAAGTCGGTTGCCCTTACTCGCACGCTTCTGATCCCGCGCCCGGCGCTCTCGCCGTTCGTTGGGCGAGCGAAGGAATTAGCGGAGTTGCACCTGCGATTCAATGCGGCTGTAGCCGGCGAGTGTGAATTCGTCGTTATCGCCGGTGAGCCCGGGATCGGTAAGTCGCGGCTGCTTGATGAGCTTGAGAACCTTGCTAAGGCACGCAGGATCACGGTCCTCCACGGGCGATGTGCCGAACAGGATGGATCTTTTCCGTATCAGGGGTTCTGCGAAGCCATCCAGGAATACTTCTTGAAGGGAAGCTCCTCGACCGCGGGTAACGTATCCGACTTTTCAGATTTGGCAGCCGATCTCGTCTCGCTGTTCCCAATGCTCTCAGAAATCAGCGACATTCGTTCGGCGGCTACAGGTGATTCGAAGCTGGCGCGGGCAAGCGAGTCGCAAACGCCTGAAAACCGAACGCACATTTTCGAGTTGCTCGCACGAACTTTGACTCGCATCGCCGGCGGAAGGCCGCTTGTCCTCTTCCTCGAAGACCTGCACGCGGCGGAGGTCTCGATCGAAGCACTTCAGTACATCGTCCGGCGCTTAGGACCGACGCCTACCTTGATTGTTGTGACCTATCGGCCGACCGAAGCAGGCAACCGGCACCCGCTCGTCCGTATGCTCGACAGTTTCCGCGGTGACCGGCGGTTTTCGTCCGTCGCGCTCGGATCATTCTCACCGTCCGAGCATAGATTATTCCTCGAGACACTGATTGGTGGGCCCGAGTTGGCCGGAGGCCTGGTGCAAAGACTATACGACGGGACTGAAGGGAACCCGTTCTTTACTAAAGAGCTAGTCCGCTCGCTGCTGGATTCCGGCGGGATCGCAAAGGACAACACAGGGGCCTGGGGCCTAGCCGCTGAGACCGGTCTGTCGACGGATGCGCTACCGGCGACGATTCAGCAGGCGGTCGAAAAGCGAATCGAGCGGCTGCCGGAGAACCTGCGAGAGATCCTTTCGATCGCTTCGGTGATTGGCAAGACTTTTGATTTCGGCGACCTGGAAATGCTCGCCGGAGAGAAGGGGGTTGTCGAGGACGCAGTTGACCGGCTCGTTGAGGACGGGCTGATCGAAGAGGAGCGGGAATCGCGCGGAGACCGTTTGACGTTTTCAAGCGGGGTTGTCCGCGATGTCCTCTACGCGGGGATCTCGCGGCGGAAGCGGAGATCGCTTCATCGCAAGTATGCCGAGCGGATTGAGAGCCGTCACGGAGGACGGCTGGAACGCATCTACCCACAACTGGTCTACCACTTCTCTCAAGGTGATGTTCCCGACAAGACGGTTGAGTACGGTCTGCGCCTCGCCAGGGCTGCGCTTGACGCATTCAGTGCAGAGGAGGCGGCGCGTTCAGCGAAAACCGCTCTCGAGTTTCTCGATGAGGAATGGGAAGGTGAAAAGTCTCTCGAAGCAAAAGCCCGGATACTTCTGGCCGAGGCGCATCGGATGGCTGGAGACGTAGACGGGGCGCTAAAAGAGGCTGAGTCCGCGATCAAGATTTTCGAGCGTGAGAATCAACACACGAGCGCCGTGAGTGCGCTCGTACTGGCGGCTGAAACGGCATGGCAGGCGCGGAGGACCGAAGAGACTGCTCGATGGGTAAAGAGAGGGATGGAGGCCTCTCGCGCGGTTGCAGAGACAGAGAGCCTCAGGCATCTGCTCTCGCTGGGGGCGACGCTCGCCAATCTCGGCGGCGAATACGAGAAGGCAAATGAGTATCTCGAGGAGGCGGCAAGGCTAGCTCCAGGGTCGAAAGAGTCAGACACGCTGGAAGAGATCCCAAAGGGTGGAAGGTTAGTTGTAGCAATCGCCAACCCGGTCAAGGCGGTCGAACCTGTCAACCTGGAACTCGTAGAGGAGGCGGAGATTCTGACGAACGTCTTCGAGACTCTACTGGCTACTGATCAGGAGGGCAATCTCGTTCCGGCTCTCTGCGAGAAATGGGAAGTGGCGAATGAAGGAGAATCGTTCATACTCACCCTGCGAGATCACGTCCGCTTCCAAGATGGGCATCTCCTTACGGCGGAAGACGTCAAGCAGTCATTCGAGCGCGCGATTCGCCAGGCTTCTCAAGAACTGCCCGCTGCGATGGCGGCGATCCGTGGTGTCTCACAATTCGCAGAGCAAAAAGCAAGCGACCTGGCCGGCTTGGTGGTTCACTCTGGCACCAAGCTCGAGATTCAACTCAACGAACCGCTTTCGATCTATCCGGCGCTGCTCGCAGACTACAAGACTGGCATCACGCGAGACGCCACCGACGATGGGGAGATCGGCTCGCTCCCAATGGGCACCGGTCCCTTCAGGCTGGCATCCTATGATCGCGGACGCATCGTCCTTGAGTGCAACCGCGACTATTGGAAGGGCACACCAGCCGCGCTGGATGCGATCGAGTTCCGCCATGGCCTGAGCGCATCAGCAATCGCGTCGGGCCTGCGCTCGGGCGAGTTGGATCTTGCGCGCGACCTCTCGCCACAAGACCTGGAAGAGCTCCTGCGCGACCCGCGCTTCCGCGGTGGACTCGTCGAGGCCCCGCGAAAGAATACTTATTTTGTGATGTTCAACTCGCTCACGGGCCCGGTGGCGCAGAACCTGTCGGTGCGCCGCGCGCTCTCCGGCGTCGTGCGTACACATGATCTCGTATGGCAGACGCTGGGACGCTTCTCGCAGCCCGCTGTCTGCCTTATTCCACCCGGCATGCTTGGCCATGACCCTGGCCGGAGACGCCATATGCTCACACGCGAAGAGGCGATTGAAATGCTGCGTGCGGCAGAGGTGACTCCGCCTATCCGACTCAAGGCCTCGGTCCATCCGCTGCTTCAGGACCGATATGGATCGCTTCTGAAAACTCTGTTCTCAATCTGGTCAGAACTGGGAGTTGAAGTTGAGATCGCGACACCCACTATGTCCCAGTACCTGGACGCCGACCAGCACAATGAAGGGTTGGACTTGCGCATCGGGCGGTGGAATGCCGACTACGACGATCCCGACAATTTCACGCACAGTCTGTTTCACTCGCGTGTGGGCCTCTATCGCAACTACATCGCTTCGGCTGAAGGCGATCAAATATTGGAAGAGGCTCGCGCGGAGAGCCGGCCGAACGTCAGAGCGTCTCTTTACCGGAAGTACGAGAACCTTCTCTTGGAATCCGGTGTCCTCTTCCCACTCTTTCATGACATTGATCACCGCCTCGCCAGCACGAAAGTTCGCGGGCTTAAGCTGTGGGGCAGCGCCCCTTACGTGAACTATTCAGGACTAGGCAAGGTTGAATCGGCCGCTACGGTGACCGCGAGCGTCCGCACTGCCAGCGGGAATATCCAAATTCCCATCGCCGGGGTGATTAGCAGTTTGGACCCGTCACTGTCGACGACTCTGGAACAGTCAGAGGTGCTTCCGAGCATCTACGAGACGTTGACTCGCGAGGTCGGGGGCAGGATTGTTCCGTGGCTCGCAGCTGAATTCAGAGTGGAAGACGCGGGCAGGAGATACTTGTTTCATCTCAGGAACGATGTTCGTTTCCACGACGGTCGCAGACTCACCGCGCGCGATGTCCGCTATTCCTTCGAACGGTTGCTCCAGAACCCTGAAAGCGCGTGCCGGTGGTTCTACTCTCGGATCCGGGGAGCTAAGGCGTTGTTGGGTGGCGAGGCTGGGGATCTTGCCGGATTTCGAATCCACACCGCCAATGAATTCACGATCGAACTCGATGAACCAGTGTCAATCTTCCCCGCTCTGATTTCTTATCCCGGGGTCTCAATCGTACCTGAGGGAGTGGAACCAGTTGGCGAGAGTTGGCGCGAGGGTTGTGTAGGAACAGGACCGTTTCGGGTGGTGAAGTTCGACCCGGGCCGCCGGCTCGAGCTTGAACGCAACAAGACTTATTGGCGCGCGGGGTATCCCAGAAACGAGGGACTGGCGTTCAGTTTTGGTGTCTCCCCGGCAGACATTGTTTCGGAGTTTCGCGCCGGCAGGTTTTCGCTGGCGTCGGATCTGTTACCGTCGGACGTGGAGCCATTGCGACGCGAGCCCGACTTCGCTCCGGGCTACCGCGAGACACCCCGACTCATTACATACTACGTTGCGTTCAATACGCATCAGGGGCCTCTGAGCGACAAGGGCGTCCGCCAGAGCCTTGTTCAGTCAGTCGACGTCGCCGCACTCGTTCGTCAGACGCTGGGGCGTCTCGCAATACCAGCACACGGGCTCATCCCACCAGGTCTCCTCGGTCATGATCCCGCATACACATCACACACGTCCGGCGCGGCTTCGGCGGGGTCGGAACAACCACTAGCCGAGATTGAATTGACGGCGGCACTCAACCCGGTGTATTTCGGCGAATACTCGGCCCTCGCCCGGGAACTCTCAAATGCCTTTCGTCAGAAGGGAATAAACATTCGACCTCTAAACAGGACCATGGCCGAGCTGATGGAGGCTCAGAAACGAGCCACAGTCGACCTGGTGGTGGCGCGCTGGGTCGCCGACTACCCTGACGCCGACACCTTCGTCAACATTCTGCACTCTCGCGAGGGAATCAATGGGCGACTGTGTGGGTCTGCTGAGACCGACCGGCTTATCGAAAGAGGACGAGCCGAAACCTCGCCAGCGGTGCGCCACTCCCTCTACCGCCAGATCGAGGAGATTATCGTGCGCGATGCTCTGCTGCTTCCTCTCTTCCACGAGCAGACTTACCGTTTTGCCAGGCCGGAAGTTGAGGGACTCTCCCTGTCCTACGGTACGACTGTGGTTGATTATGCGAGTCTTCGGATCCGAAGCTAGACGGGACCCCAATCGTCGCCGATGGGGTGACAGCGACGAGGCAGCTTCGGTATGATGCAAAGGCAGCCCGCGATTAGACACGCCGCCGGCTGCGTGGACGTCTAATAACCAAATTTCTCACGTGTATGAGGTACCACCCATGAAATCAGTCCTAGTTTCCTGTTTGCTTCTGTTGCTGCTATCGAGCGCCGCGATGGCAGCCGATCGAAGAGACGAAGTCAAAAGGCTGCAGCGCGCGACCCAGGTCTTCAAAGAGATGATGAGGACGCCAGATAAGGGCATACCACAAGATCTGCTGGATAAGGCCGAGTGCATTGCCGTCGTTCCCGGGCTCAAGAAAGGTGGGCTGGGCCTCGGCGGAAAGTACGGCAAGGGGCTGGTGATGTGCCGAAAGAAAGACCGTAAGTGGACCGCGCCATCGTTCCTCACTATTGAGGGCGGCAGCATCGGCCTGCAGATTGGTTTTGAACAGATCGATGTCATTATGCTCATAATGAATCGCAACGGCATCGACAGACTCATCGGAGACAAGTTCACCATAGGAGCCGACGCATCCGCAGCAGCGGGTCCAGTCGGTCGTCAGACAGCGGCGCAGACGAATATCAGATTGGACGCGCAGATACTCACCTACTCGCGCGCCAAGGGATTGTTCGCCGGCATTTCGCTGGACGGCGCGACCCTCCGGCAAGACAAGGACGATAACCGCGACTTCTATGGCAAGGACATCGATGCGCGAACGATACTGCTCGAGGGCGAGGTAGCGATGCCAGCCGAAGCACGGGCTCTCGCATCGGCGCTGTCGTGGCAGTCCCCGCGCAAAAAATAACTGCAATGCCACGGCCGCGGTGTTCATTCAAGGGCGCGGCAACTGGTTCGCGAGGTTGCCGCACCGAAATAGCAGTAGCCGCGCTCGCGCAGCAAGAAGATTCTCAGTGGATCCGGCAGCAACGAATCGCACTCTCCGAAGGCGAATGAACACCACGATGTGACCGATGCTGTTTTTGAACGCCGCCGGATCGCCTACAAAAAGCTCGCCGAAGGCGTCGAGTAGAAGGGACACCTTGCTGTTTCCTACCTGCCTCTGCGAAGAGTCGCTCACGCGTGGAACCCGTCTCTTAGCGCGGCGTGACCCGGACCTGGGGCGAGTCGTGAAGCAGTTCGGGGCACCGCCGATGTGGGCGCGCGAGTCTGGATTCTCGACTCTGCTTCACATCATCCTCGAGCAACAAGTCTCGCTGGCGTCCGCGAAGGCTGCTCATAACAAGCTGATGAAAGTCGTGTCCCCGCTCACGCCGCGACGATTCCTCAAACTAGATGACTCAACATTGAAAGCAGTGGGGTTCAGCCGTCAGAAAGCAGCATACGGCCGGCATCTCGCGCGTGAGATCATCGAAGGCCGGCTCGATCTTGAAGCGCTGAACTCGATGGACGACGCTGCGGTCAAGACTCAGCTTCTCAAGATCAAAGGAATTGGGCATTGGACCGCTGACATCTATCTCTTGATGGTGCTCGGCCGGCCTGACATTTGGCCGACGGGAGATCTCGCGTTGGCAGTGGCTGCGCAAGCAGTCAAGCGCCTGAAGACTCGCCCGACGTCGCAAGAACTCGCCGAAATCAGCGTCTCGTGGAAACCGTGGAGAGCGGTCGCTGCGCGAATACTGTGGCATTACTACCTGAGCGAAATAGCATAGACTGTTGTAGTCTGTGGTTCCGTTTGCTGAGCAGATACGTTACACAGACTAAAGTCTATGCTAGTTCCGAATTTCAGCTTGGGTCTCCGCAAAACACCACTATAATGTCCGAGGCGCTCACTCAGTAGAATCGGAATTGCTCAAGGACGCATTGGAACTGGGAAACACGATTCAACAAACAAAGCCCGGGTTCACCCTCGAAAGGCGCGACAAGTTTTATCTGGTCGGCTTCCTGGTTGGAGCGGGATTACTGTTGTTCCTGGGCCGCGGTCTGGTTCAGGG
The DNA here is from genome assembly GCA_038040455.1 of Acidobacteriota bacterium. Lineage (GTDB taxonomy): Bacteria > Acidobacteriota > Blastocatellia > UBA7656 > UBA7656 > Onstottus_A. The sequence continues at coordinate 77,498 of JBBPIH010000021.1, read as the reverse complement.
CTCGGCGCTCGCCACCTGGGGCCTGACATTTGGGGCTACGACTGCCGTTGCTGTTCTGCTCGTGTCGCTCTATCGCGTTCAGCTTGAATTGCAAGCAAGCCGGCGGCAACTGGCTCGCAAGGAAGCCGAGCTGAGCTTTGCGCTCGAGGTGCAGCAGGCGCTCTTTCCTCGCCAGTTGCCTTGCGAGAATGGATTGGAGTTTGCCGCGGTGTGCATCCCGGCGCGAGGCATCAGCGGCGACTACTACGACGTTATGCAGTTCCCTGATGGGCGTATGGTGTTCGCGATCGCGGACATCAGCGGCAAAGGAATCTCGGCTGCGATCCTCATGGCCAACGTGCAAGCCTTGTTGCGCACGCTTTCAGAGACGGGTATCCCGCCTGCAGAAGTTTGCAAGAGGTTGAATCATCATCTTCATCAAGTAACCGATGACTCAAAGTTCGCGACGTTTTTCTACGCTGAATGGAGCAGGGCCGAACGGCGTCTGAGTTATGTCAACGCGGGACACTATGCGCCAGTGTTGCTCGGCTCGTCGCGCGGCCGGCAGTTGGATGAAGGCGGTTTACCGCTCGGTTTGTTTCCGGGTTTGGAATTCCAAACAGGCGAGGTGACGCTGCAACCTGGGGATTTGCTGGCGCTCTATTCGGACGGGATCACAGAAGCGACGTCGAAGGGCGGCGAAGAGTTTGGCGACCTGCGTTTGCAAGCCGAGATTGAAAAGCATTCGGAGAAAGCTCTGGCAGAGATTCAGGCCGCAGTGCTGGAGGCTGTGCGCAACTGGGCGGGCGACGAGCTTGAGGACGATATGACGATGTTGATGGTCAAGGCTATCGAGGCCAAGGAGGAATGATGAATATGTACGGGCGCGGACTACGCGATCACATTCGATTGTTGGCTCCGCTGTTCGGTCTCATCACTTTGGTTTGGGCGCTGAGATGGGGGCTCGACGCCGCAGGGTTTTCGCACGGCGTGGTGCGCGCCTTCAGCGTGACTGCCGCGACCTCTCTAGCGATCCTGATCGCGGTTTGGATGATTCATACACAGGGCTTCGGCAGCTACCCGAACGTTGTAGTCGCGAGCATGCTTCTGGTCGTCTTCGAGCAGGTGCTGATAGTCATCGCTATAGTCTTCTCGGTCGTCAGCGGCATCGAGAACGTTTTCACCGACCCTGAGTACTCAATCGCGACTCCGGATCCCTATCATCTCAAGCACATCGCCGGCCACCTGACCTTTGGAATAGGCGCGGGCGCGTTGTTTGGAGCAGCGACTGGATGCTTGATGTTGTGGCTTCTGCGAACGATTGTGCCGACCCGGGCGAAGCAGTGAGCTACAGGTGAGACGATTCAAAGAATCAACATCGCGTCGCCGTAGCTGTAGAAATGATACTCACGTTCGATGGCGTGCTCGTAAGCTCTGAGCACTAAATCGCGCCCGGCGAACGCACTAACCAGCATCAGCAGCGACGAGCGTGACAAATGGAAGTTGGTGACCAAACCGCCGACCGCTTGAAACTCGAATCCCGGATAGATGAATAGATCGGTCGTGGCCGACCCGGGGCTTAGGGGATGGGGGATGGGGGTTAGGTCAGAGTCGGCAGCGCCTCGCTTTCTCTCCAGCCCCCGACCCCCGACCCCCAACCCCCGCCGCGCCGCTGATTCCAATGCGCGAGTTGTAGTAGTGCCCACCGCGATCACTCGCCGGCCTTCGGTAAGAGCGCGATTGATTGAAGCAGCAGCCTCTTCGCTGATCGAATAAGCCTCAGGTTCAACGCGGTGGTCCTCGACTCGCTCAACTCGTACTGGCTGGAACGTGCCGTAGCCTACGTGCAGAGTTATCTCCGCGATCTCGACTGCGGCTGCGCGCAAGCGGTCGAGCACCTCCGGTGTGAAGTGAAGTCCCGCGGTTGGAGCCGCGACTGCGCCTCGTTCGCGCGCGAACACAGTTTGATAGCGCTCGGCGTCCAGGCGGTCTTCTTCGTCGCGCTTGATGTAAGGCGGCAGTGGCGTGCGGCCGATGCGATCGATGATTTCGTCGAAGTCTCCTGAAGCTTCGAAGCGAACCAGGCGGCGTCCGCGATCGCGCCACTCGATCACTTCAGCGGTGAGTTTGCCGCGGGCGAATTCGACTCGCGCGCCTGGCGTCAAAGCTCTGCCCGGCTTAACAAGCGTTTCCCATATCAGCGGCTCGATGCGCCTCACGAGAAAGACTTCAACGCGCCCGCCGCGCACCGTGTCGCCTCGCGGCGTCACGCGCAGCCGCCGGCCAATAAGCCGCGCGGGAAAGACTCGCGTGTTGTTGAGCACAAGTAAGTCGCCGGGGCGAAAATGATCTGGTAACTCCGAGAAGATCGAATCGACAAGCTCGCCTGTCGGGCGATGAACCACAAGTAGCCGTGAGAGGTCGCGTGTTGCGGCGGGCTCCTGCGCTATCAAACGCTCGGGGAGATCGTAATCGAAATCGGAAACGAGCATGGTATGGCTGGAGACGACGGAATTGGCGGCGAACGGGCGCGAGCGCTGTCGGTCGCCGGATCAGTCAGCAGGCGGAACTGGATCAGTGGCTCTCAGCACCCATGCGCTTGGGCTTGGGTGCTGAGTGAAACCAACCTTCGGGTAGTCGTCCACCGCCTGAGGCGCAGACAACAGCACGAGCATTGACCGCGGGCCCATCCGTTCCCGCGTCTTGCGAATCAGCTCTGTGCCTATTCCTCTTTTCTGATGTGAAACCCTCACGACTCGATATCGCTCACGCGAAGCACTCCTTGCTCACGCCCGACTAGCCTTGATGGCCGGCATCTCAGCGCTCGGCTGGTGGAGGTTTTCAGATGCGTTGAACAAATGATCTCGATGAAGCAGCGCAGTGAACTGCGCGCCGAACAACATTATGACGCTCGACAGATACACCCACGTCAACAACGCTACGCCTGCGCCGATCGAGCCATACAACAAGTCGTAATGGAAGTACGGCAGCAAGAAGGCAAAGCCGAACTTAGCAGCTTCCCAGAACACCCCGGCAAGCACCGCGCCCGGCAGCGCTTCCATGATCGACACCCTTGTGTTGGGCAATAGCTTGTACAGAACCGCAAACAGGAGGACGGTCACGGCGAGGCTCGCCACCACGAACACAATTTGCCACGCGTAGCCGGACAGCGCTGTGAGCCACGGCGCCACCCTCAGCGGAATCCTGTTTGCCGCCGACCTCACTGCCGTAACGAAGGCGGTGAACAGCGCGGAGGAGGCGAGCAACCCCCACACCAGCGTCATCACCGCGATGTTCACCGCACGCCCGTGCAGGAACGATCGGGGGTATGTGCCCCACACTCGGTTCAGCGCTTTCTCGATCACCGTGAACATCCAGGACGCGGCCCACAGCATCACGAACAGACAGCTTACGATGATGCCGGTCGAGATTGTCGATATCGACTCGAGGTTCTTGCTGACGAAAGTTCGAGCTCCGGGCAGAAGCGCCAGCACTTGACCGATGACGTATTTTTCAACAGTCTCCGGCCCGATCAAACGGTTGCCGATCGCAAGCACAACCAGCAGCGTCGGAAACAGCGCGAGCATCGAGAAGTAGGATACGGCAGCCGCAGCGGTCGTCAGGTCGTTGTCCATGAACGACATGAAAGTGCGCATCACTATTCGACGTCTGTGAGTTTTCGTCCTCATTGGTGGTCAGGCACAGGCAAGCGTCGAAAACCCCTCCTTGTTGATTTTAAGGGCTCGCCCAGTTGAAAGGCAAAGAAGCCGGGAGTCAGTCCGTGGTCAGTAGTCAGTAGTCCGTAGTCCGTAGTCCGTAGTCAGTAGTCCGTAGTCCGTAGTCCGTAGTCAATAGTCGGTAGTCAGTGGTCAGTCGCCAACGGTTAGTAGTCAGTGGGCCAGTTCTCGGTTTGTCATCGTTCGATTGTCGTAGCGCGTTAGACCACTGACCACTGACCACTGACCACTGACCACTGACCACTGACCACTGACCACTGACTACTGACTACTGACTACTGACCGTTGTGCTAAAATCCGCCGCGATGCAAACATTTGACGCAGCCATCGTCGGGGCGGGTGTGATGGGCGCCGCCGCAGCGTGTGAGATCGCGCGCGAAGGAGCTAAGGTTGCCCTCATCGACCAGTCTGTTCTGCCGAATCCGCGTGCCGCTTCCGTAGATCACTCCAAGGTGTTTCGATTCGCGTACCCAGAGCAACTCTACGTGAAGTTGGCGGTCGATGCGCTCGAGCGATGGCGCGAGCTCGAATCAGAGACCGCCACGCGGCTGCTCACTCAAACCGGAGCTCTGCTAATAGGCAAACGCAAGCCTTCATTCGAGATTGAATGTTACGAGGCGCTTCGTGCACAGGGTCTCGAAGCCGAGCTGCTCAACAGCCAGCAGGTGACCGAGCGATTTCCCCAGTTCGACAGTAGCGCGTTCTCTTACGGCGTCTACGATCCAAGCGGCGCTATCTTGCACGCGGAAACGGCGCTGCGCTCTTTGATCGGTCTTGCGAGGCAGCGAAGGGTCGAGATCATCGAAGGCGAGCAGGTCGTCGAAGTCAAACAAGCCGCCGCAAGTCGCGTATCGGTGATCACCCAGTCCGGCAAGGAGATCGTGTGTGAAAGCGTGATGATCGCGCCGGGTCCATGGTCGCGAAGGCTGCTTCCATTTCTCGAGGACAAGCTGACGACCACGCGTCAGGAGCTTGTTTACTTCGAACCAACCGGCGGGACGAGCTCCCCGGGTGGGCCGCGCCGGCCCAGCTTTGAACCGGGGAGTTTCCCGATTTTTCTTGAGCTCGACAGCGGCTTCTACGGGTTCCCGATTCATCATGCCGGCGCGATGAAGATCGCCAACCATCACAAGGGAGCCGAGGTTGACCCCTATTCAACGGAGGATCGCGTCGAGGAGCAGTTCATCGAGCGCTCCCGTAGGTTCTTCGCAGAGTTAATACCCGCGCTCGCCGATGCGCGAGTTTGCGAGACCCGAGTGTGCATCTACAACAACACGCCCGACGACGATTTCATCATCGACTGGGATCCACAGCTTGACGGCGTGTTGGTGGTGACTGGCTTCTCGGGCCACGGTTTCAAGTTTGGCCCGACGATCGGACGGATTACTGCCGACCTCTTGCTCTCCGGCCGCACGCCTTTCGACATTGACCGGTTTCGTCTGACGCGATTCAATAACAAGTAGAGGTGAACAAATGAGAGCCTTATCGGATGGCGCGGCGGTGATCGAGCGTGGCGAATTAACGGAGACACAGGGCAACAGACGCTATTGCGTTCCCATCTCGCGAGCAATGGGCGCGCGCGACATCGCGCAATTTGTAAGCGTTTACTCTGAAGGTGTTTCTACCGCGCGGCGAAATCCAGTCGGCGAAGAGGTGATCTACGTTGTGAATGGTAACGGCACGTGTTACATCGATGGATACAGCTATGCGCTGGAAACCGGCACAGCGGTCTACATTCCACCAGGAAGCGTCTACCAGATAGAGAACCTGGACGAGCGAGGCCGCGATGTGAGCGATCTCGAGGTAGTCAGCGTCTGTTGCCCAGAGGATGAAGACGCTGAAGCGGGAATAGACCCGCTCGTACGCGCTCCTCAGGACACGAAACCGTTTCGCACCGTGCGCGAGAACGACGTTGAAGCGATCGCCTCGGGCGACCGCTCGTTTAAGGTTCTAGTGAATCAAGATCTCGGCGCTCATCGCGTGACCCAGTTCATAGGGGTGATCCCGCCTGGACGCGCGCCGATGCATCATCACACCTACGAAGAAGCGATCTACATAATCGAAGGCGAAGGCCGCGTCCATACCGTTGACGCCGATACCGAGTTCAAAGCGGGATCGAGCATTTATCTCCCCCGGCTCGTTAGCCATTGTCTCGAGAACACCGGCTCGGCGAGCATTCGCTTGCTTGGAGTGTTTCATCCTTCCGGCAGTCCGTCCGCTATCTACGACGATTAGAAGTTTAGAGTACAGACTTTAGTCTGCGCGCGCTCCGCAGCCTGAAGGCTGGACTCTGAACTCTTCAAACTATCTACGACGATTAGAAGTTTAGAGTACAGACTTTAGTCTGCGCGCGCTCCGGCAGCCTGAAGGCTGGACTCTGAACTTTCTCACCGGTCGCTCAGGAGGCCGGCCTATCGAGGGGCGGCGCGCTCGTATAGAAGTCTTCGTAGAAACGGCGGCTGTATGCCTCAAGCAACTGCTCGACGCGCTGCGGGTCGTTCGATGCGACAACCAGCCCCGCATGGTGAAGCTTGTTCAAACGGTAAACGATCTCCGGATCATCATACGCGGAAGTATCCGGGTGTTCTTGCCGCGCAAGCGAGATGATCACTCCCGCGTAGTCATCGCGGTGCGGCGGCAGTTCGTATGAGCCTTCTTCTCCGGCGATTTCGATCCTGGCCCATTCAGCCCACAGGTTCAGACCGGTCGACGCTTCAATGGCTTCGGCGATGTTAGCGCCACCGACACGCGCCGCGGTCTCGAGAAAGTAAAAGCGCCCGTCCCCGCGGCTCTTGATGAACTCGGTGTGAGTGACCCCGCGCACCAGCCCCAGCGTATTGATCACTTCGCGATTGAGCGAATCCAGCGCCTGGGCGTCGGCCGATTGTCGAGGGATCTTTTTGGTCGTGAAGATGCCCCCAAGCGAAACGTCCATCGGCGGGTGTCCGTACTTGTGAGCCACCGCAAACACGACCTCCCGCTCAGAAACGATCGAATCAACGTGGTAGATATCGCCTGGCAAATACTGCTCGAGAACGTAGAAGGACTGCCGGTCGCCAAGTGCCTCAAGCAGCGGCCATAGTTCATCGGAAGCCGCGAGCTTCTTGATGCCGATCGATGCAGCTTCCGAGCGAGGCTTCAACACCCAGGGTGGCGGAACGCGGGACATGAATTCGCGAAGCCGGTCATAGTTCAGAACGTGAACGAACTCGGGTACCAGGATGCCCGCGCTTCGAGCCTTGACTCGCATCGCAAGCTTGTCGCGAAAATAGCGGGCGGTGGTGTCGCCCATGCCTGGATTTCTAAGGTGCTCGCGCACGAGCGCGGCGGTTTCTTGATCAAACTCGTCAAGCGGCACTATGCGATCGATGACTTGTGTGCGAGCCAGATAGCTGACGCCTTTGATTATGTCATCGCGCGAGTAGCCGTCCGGCATGTAGAAAATTTCATCGATCGCTTGTCGCGGCCAGTTCGCCTCTCGGAGGTTTTCAACTGTGATCAGTATGACGCGGCAGCCCTGACGCTTGCACTCGCGCAGGAAAGCCTCGCCCTTTTCGTAGCTGGCCAGGCAGAGCATTGTGAGTGGACGTTGTTTGGACACCGATACACTCCTTGGGATGGAATGACAAGCAGAATGAGCTGCGCCACGTTTGGGCGTCGGCTCCATTCTTCTATTCGGACCTGTCGTCAAGTAGCCGCTTTTAGCACGATTCGTATCGTCGTCCCTTTTTGTATCTCGTTCGCTGTGCGTTTGAGAGAGCCGACTGTACGATTAGTTCCACCACCGGTTGGTTGTGGTTGAAAGCACGAAGCGCATTATTTTCGGATCACCAGCATACGCTTCAATCGCCCGACGCGTCATCTTCTAACCGATTTGCGTTCGCTCTCTCCATTGAGGATGCAGGTGAATCAGGTGTGACATTGGAAGAATCCAGGAATAAATGATGTCGAATTCATCTACGACGACCGCAAAATACGGCGTACAATTGAACGCCTTCGCCGCCTTTTCCAGCTTCATCAAGTTTTCAATCGGAATCTTGACGTACTCACCTTCCATTCCCCGGGCTCGGGAGCGGGACTTTACGGAAATTCCGAGTACCTCGGTGGTGTGGGGGTTCCGCGCGATGATGTCGAGGCCTACATGGTCGACGTATGCGTATTCAAAGCCATATTTCGAAAGCCAGTACAAGATCAACCGTTCGGCAAAATCTCCCGTTATCTTCGAATGCCGGGAACTCTTCATGACTTGCTGTACGTCGTCACTCATTCAACACCTCACTTTCGAACTGGGGTCATCGGATACGCTGAAAATAAAATTGAACCTTAGATTTCATCGCGGTGTCCCTCGGCGACGTTGAGGCGGTCTTCAACATCTCTTCGACAGGCGTAAATGAGATCACTTCTGACTCAGTCGCACTCACGACGATTTCACCGACTTTCCCGAGAACGCCAAGGTATGGGTATGCGAGGATGACTGGAACACGCCATACCCCTTCATCAAAACAGGGCGTGCTAGCGGATATACGGTCTGACAGACGATCGCTAAGAAAGAGGCTCGCTTCTGCCTGAGCCTGCAACGCGGTCACCGTTGGAACAGTCATTGTCGCCATTGCGTGCTGATTATTGCATGAATGAAATCGGCAAAGCCATTTTGGAGGCCGGGCTTGAACTCGGACATCCTAAAGACAGATGTATTGCTACAAGAGGGCTAAATCCCACCCACCGCCTTGGTGTAGCCCTCCGTCAGGAGGGCGATGTTTATAGTTACGATTGCGCCTAGTGTGCTCACTCCGTCAGGAGTGAAATGTAGTTCGCCCTTAGCCGGCACATGGAACTCCTGACGGAGTTCGTGCTCCCTCGGCTCGCTGGCTATAAACATGGAACTCCTGACGGAGTTCGTGCCGCACAATTCCGAGTGTCCAAATTCCAGTCCACCCAGTACCGTGGGGTGGGATTCTTTGCAAGCCCAAAGCTAATCGGTTAGGATTCTGAGCGTGCGAAGCATAGTCGAGTGCATTCCGAACTTTAGCGAGGGCCGACGCACAGAAGTCTTGGATGAAATAGTCGGAGCCATCAAATCAGTTCCTGGCGCAGTGTTACTCGACCGCGAAGCGGATCCCAATCACAACCGTTCCGTCGTCACGTTTGTTGCGCCGCCCGATCGCGTCGTGGACGCCGCCCTCGCGGCCGCCAAAAAAGCAGCGGAACTGATAGACCTGAACAAGCACACCGGCGAGCACCCGCGTATGGGAGCGACCGATGTGATTCCGTTCGTGCCAATCTCAGGAGTGACGATGGATGACTGCGTCGCGCTTGCTCGCGCGTGCGGGGAACGGATGTCGGGCGAGCTCGGTATCCCGGTCTACCTCTACGAGAAAGCTGCGACCAAACCTGAACGTGAGAACCTCGCGAACGTGCGCAAAGGACAGTTCGAAGGCATCCGCGCCGAGATCGCTACGAATGAAGCTCGACAGCCTGATTTTGGTGAAGCGCGGGTTCATCCGACCGCGGGCATAACCGCTGTAGGCGCCCGTCCGCCTTTGATCGCGTACAATGTGAACCTGGCCACTGAAGATTTAGAGATCGCCAACAAAATCGCTCGCGCCGTCCGTCATCAGTCCGGGGGCTTGCGCTACGTGAAGGCGCTAGGGTTCGAGCTGAAGGATCGAGGGATCGTCCAGGTCTCGATGAATATGGTCAACTACGAAGGCACGCCGCTGTTTCGCGCGTTCGAAATGATAAAGCGCGAAGCTGAGCGCTACGGTGTCGCGGTCGTTGGCTCCGAGATCGTGGGGCTGGTTCCCCAACGCGCGTTGAATGCAGTCGCCGACTTTTACCTACAGCTCGAGAAATTCAGCGAGGACCAGATCCTGGAACATAGACTTGCAGGAGCGATGGAGGAAGCCGAGGTATGAGCGAGCCAGCCCTTGCTGATTCGCAAACGGGTCTGTCAAACAGTATAGGAGACTTCGCAGAGCTTGTTGCGGCCGGCACGCCGACGCCGGGCGGCGGAAGCGTCGCGGCTTATTGCGGAGTGCTTGCGGCCTCGCTCGGCCAGATGGTGTGCAATCTGACGATCGGCAAGCAAAAATACGCTGAAGCGGAGTCCCGGCTGATGGATGTCAAATCGCAGCTTGAACAGTTGAGCGCGCGCATGCGCGAGCTCATCGCTGAAGATGCCGCACGTTTCGAAGCCGTGCTACGTGCTTACCGGTTGCCGAAAGAGACTGACGAGCAAAAGGCGGAGCGCGGGGCGCAGATTCAGATTGCGCTTGGCGGCGCGGTCGCGGTTCCGTTTGAAACGGCGCAACGCGGCTTCGAGGTGCTGAGGCTGCTGGGCGAGCTTGCTAATATCGGCAACCCCAATGCGCTATCCGATGTGGCCGTCGGCGCCCAGCTCGCACAGGTGGCCGTCAGAGGGGCTTCATACAACGTCGGCGTCAACCTTGATTCGATTGCGGATCGTGAATCAGCGGACAGGACCCGGGAACAAATGAAGGTGATGATTGAGCAGTCGAAAGCTATGGCAGATGAAGTTGAAGCAAAGTTGAAAATGTAGGGACCTGGGAGCGCAGGCATCCCTGCCTGCCTCTTTCTCGCGCAACGCCAAGCAGGCAGGGATGCCTGCGCTCCCAGGCCGCCCCTACAAGTGTTCCAAGCATGACAGCTCACTACAAAGACATTCAAGTCGCAGTGACCGGCCGCGTTGCACGCATAACCTTTGCGCGTCCGCCTTTGAATATCTTGACCATTGCGATGATGAAGGAGATCGTCGACGCAATCAACCGCGTCGCCGAGACGCCGGACACTTGTGCGATAGTGTTTGCTGCCTCGCAGGCGAGCGGAGCTTTTTGCGCAGGCGTGTCAATCGAAGAGCACAAACCCGAATCCGTTTTTCAGATGCTCGATGGGTTTCATTCGATCTTTCGTGCCCTCAACGGAGTATCAAAACCTGTGATAGCGCTGGTCGGCGGCGCGGCTCTGGGCGGCGGGTGCGAGCTTGTCGCATTTGCAGACATCGTCATCGCGAGCGGGGCGGCGCGCTTTGGCCAGCCTGAAATAAAGCTCGGGGTCTTTCCACCAGTAGCCGCGTTCGTACTGCCAAGAGTAATCGGTGACAAGAAAGCGCGCGAGATGATCTTGACTGGCGAGTTGTTGACGGCAGATGCCGCGCAGTCGCTGGGACTGGTCAATCATCTCGTTGCAGAAAACGCGCTCGAGGCCAGATGCGAGGAGTTGCTCGGCGCGTTCAGGCAGATGAGCGTGCCCGGACTGGAGATGGCTCGTCGTGCAATGGTTCAAACATGGGGACTCGGGTTCGATGAAGCGCTCAAACGCTCGGAAGATCTCTACCTCAACGAACTGATGTCGTTCAGAGACCCTCAAGAAGGCGTTGAGGCTTTCATCGCAAAGCGCCCGCCAAGGTGGAAACACAAGTGAAAAGTGATGCGTAAAACGTGATGCGTGAAGCGTCATAGATGAAGCTGGCAGTGAAGGATCAATGGGGCAGGATCACAGGTTGGGAAGGGTGGTTTACCCCCGCTCTTGTCTTTCAACTTTGCCAGAGGACAGTAGCGAGGGCGGGGGCAAGCCACCCTTCCCAACCTGTGATCCGGCGCGCGATCCCTTGAACCGTGAGCTTCATGTCTCACGCATCACGAATCACGCATCACGCGTCACTTCTTATGCCGAACCCGCTCGAGATAAAAAAGACTGGTGCAAACGAGATCACCGTCCGATGGGACGATGGCCACGTGGGCATCTATCCGATCAAGTATCTGAGGTCCGAGTGCTTGTGCGCCAACTGCGTCAGCGAAGTGACCGGCCTTCGCATACTCGATCCAAGAACCGTTGCCGACGACCTGACAGTGATCAGCGCTGAACACGTAGGCCGTTACGGCGTGAAGTTCATGTTTAGCGACCGGCACGACGACGGCATCTACACGTGGGAGCGGCTCCGAGAGCTGTGCCTGTGCGAAGAGTGCAAAGCAGCAAAGGACGCTGCGAAGTAAGGGCCCAACTGTAGCGGGCGATTTTTCCAAGAGAGGACACTCATGAATCTACGCCTTAGAAGCGTTGCAATCTTGCTTATCGCGCCGCTGATTCACCCGCTGTTGACGTTCGGCAGCGAAATCAAGAAGAAGGAAGAAGCAGTAGCTTCTATCGAAAAGCACAAAGCCGAACTCACCAACCTTAGCGATCAGATATGGGGCTTCGCTGAAACCGCGCTGCGTGAGACTCGTTCGTCCAAGCTGCTCGCCGACTACGCCGAGAAGCAAGGCTTCGAGGTCAAACGCGGAGTCGCAGGTATGCCCACAGCCTTCGTTGCGAGCTACGGGCAAGGGCGGCCGGTCATTGGCATTCTCGGCGAGTACGATGCGCTGCCCGGCATCTCGCAAAAAGCTCAGCCGGTGAAAGAGGCTCTGGAAGCCGGTTCTGCCGGCCACGGCTGCGGGCACAACCTGTTCGGAGCGGCGAGCCTCGGCGCCGCAGTCGCCATCAAAGAATTGATCGCGGCGGGCAAGCTCAAAGGCACGATTCGCTTCTATGGAACTCCCGCTGAAGAATCGATCGGCGGAAAGATCTACATGGCTCGCGACGGGTTGTTCAAAGACCTCGACGTTTGCCTGGCGTGGCACCCCGATGACAAGATTCGAGCCGACGTCGACAGCACACAGGCGATAGTTGACTTCATTGTCGAGTTCAAAGGCAAAGCGGCACACGCCGCCGCCGATCCGTGGAACGGGCGAAGCGCGGTTGCGGCGCTCGAGTTCTTCACGACCGGGCTCAATCGCATGCGCGAGTTTGTCAGGCCGAGCGTTCGTATGCACTACGTTATTCAGAAGGGCGGCGACGTCCCTAATGTGGTGCCTGAGTATGCGAAGGTCTGGTGCTGGCTTCGTGATTCAAAGCGCGTCGGAGTAGATGAGCTGTTGATGCGCGCGCGCAAGATCGCCGAAGGCGCGGCGTTGATGGCCGGAGTTGAATCGAAGCTGACCGTTCAGGGCGGCGATTACGAATTGCTGGTGAACCAGACCGGAGCGAAGTTGATTCACGCAAACCTGACGTGGCTCGGTCCGCTTCAATACACGCCCGAAGAGCAGGAGTTCGCTAAGGCGATCCAGCGCGCGACCGGTGTGGAAGAGAAAGGTTTGAACGGAGCAATTCAAACGCTGCTGCCGCCGAAGCCCGATCCAGATGGCGGCTCCACCGATGTTGGCGATGTCAGTTGGCTTGTTCCGACTTTGCACCTCTCAGTTACGACCGCGCCCGAGAATGCACCCTGGCACGCATGGGCGGTGGTCGCGTGCGGAGGAATGTCGATAGGCCACAAGGGGATGGCTTACGCAGCAAAAGCGCTCGCGGCAACGATGGTGGATTTGTTTGAAGATGAAAAAACCCGCGAAGCGATTAAGGCCGAGTTCAAAGAGAAGAGCAAGGGCGAAGTGTACAAGCCCTACGTCCCGGAAGGCCCGCCTCCGGTGCCGAAGAATTGACGCCAAATAGATACAAACTTCCGCCTGACTGAAGGCGGTACTACGAACGTCACAGGAGGTTTTATGGCAACACCAGAACGAGCGATCCCAAACCAGCGAACCGCCGAGGGCGATTGGCGGCACCTCTTCTCCTATCACGCGTTCACGCCGGTGCTCGAGCGCGCCGAGGGCATCTACCTCTACGACAACGAGGGCAACCGCTACATCGACGCGTCAGGCGGTCCGATTGCCATGAACATCGCGCACAGCGACCGCCGGGTCATCGAAGCCATCACTCGACAAGCCGAGAAGTACGCTTACTGTCACCCGGCGCTTTCGAATCAACCCCGCGCCGAGGTCTGTGCGAGAATTGCCCGTCTCGCTCCAGGCAATCTCAACACCACCTATCTGGTCTCGGGCGGCTCCGAAGCGGTCGAGACAGCGATCAAGATCGCTCGCCAGTATCACCTCGCGCGCGGCCACGAGCAGAAGAACGTCGTGATCGGGACTTGGGATAGTTATCACGGAATGTCGCTCGGCGCGTTGTCAGTCGCGGGCGGGCCGGGCTTTCGCAAGCCGTTTCTTCCGATGCTGGCGAACTGGCCCCACGTTCGTCATTACCGCAACCCCAAGGAGCGGCCCGAGGGAATGAGCGAAGTAGACTGGGCGCTTCAATGCGCACGAGAACTCGAAGAGACGATCTACTTCGTCGGGCCCGAGCAGGTATCGGCCTTCATCGCGACCCCTGTCGGCGCGGGTAAAGACTACGGCCTGGTACCGCCAAAGGAGTACTGGGAGGCGGTCCGCGAGATCTGTGATCGCTACGACGTGTTGCTGATCGCCGACGAAGTTGTGACCGGCTTTGGCCGCACGGGCCGCTGGTTCGCGATGGAGCACTTCGGCGTGCAGGCGGACATCATGACTACTGCTAAAGGTATTTCTGGTCTTTATGTCCCGATGGGTGCGGTGACCGTTAGCGATGAGGTCAACGAGCCGTTCGCCGCCGGCGAAACTTTCGTTCACGGCTTCACGAACATGGGTCACCCGCTGGCTTGCGCTGCGAGTCTGGCCGTTCTGGATATCATTGAGAAGGACGGGCTGGTTGAGAACAGCGCCCAGGTTGGAGAGTATCTGCACGCAAACGCGGAACGTTTTCTTGCGCGCCGAACGATCGCCGAAGCTCGCGGCAAAGGGCTTTTGATGGTGTTAGAGCTGGTGCGCGACAAGGACACGATGGAGTGGTTCCCGCCCGAGGCTAACGCCGATGAGAAGTTCCAGGGAATTGGGTTAAAAAACGGTCTTGCCTTTTATATGTCGTTGTACGGCCCTCGTCGCCCGGGGGCATTAAAGCGAGGGATGCCGATCTTCATCGCCCCACCGCTCTGCATAACTCGCGAGCAAGTAGATGACCTGATGGACAGGTTGGATCAAACCCTCGGGGAGTGGGAATCGGCAATGGGGCTCTAGTAGGGATGGCGTGCCATCCGGGGGGGTATTCGCCGGAGTTGATGAACCCGGTGCAGAGGTGAACCCTCGATGGCGTGGCGTCCCACTCAGTCGGGGGATCGTTCAGACTCCGCCTACAAAGGAAGGATTCCCGCTTCCGTTTTTTGCTCGCGTCGCGAGCGGCGCACGCGAGTCACACCACGCACACAAACAGTCCTTTTAGCGAAAGCGGAATCGGGTAGAATCGGGTATATTTGCGGGTATGGCGGAGGACAGAACATCGACACTGGGCCTGCGGCCCTCCCACGAAGTGTTGCAGTTGATCGCCGAGATAGATGAGTTCAAAGGCCGCTGGGAAGCTTTGAAGACGCTGTCGCCGGAACGACTGCGAGCGTTGCGGCACGTGGCGACAATCGAAAGCATCGGATCTTCGACTCGCATTGAAGGCGTGAAGCTCACCGATCGGCAGATTGAAACATTGCTAGCCAATTTGCAGCGACATACCTTCAAATCGCGTGATGAGCAAGAGGTCGCGGGCTACGCCGAAGCAATGGACTTGCTGTTTCAATCGTGGGAAGAATTGACGCTCACCGAAAATCATCTGAAACAGTTGCATGCTGTCCTTCTCCGCTTCAGCGCGAAAGACGAATACCATCGCGGACAGTACAAACGCACGCAGAACAATGTCGTGGCATATGATCGTGACGGCAAAGAGATTGGCGTGATTTTTGAAACGTCCTCGCCCTTTCAGACGCCGCTGGAAATGCGGCAGCTTGCCCGGTGGACGAACGAGGCATTGACCGACAAACTGCTGCATCCGTTGCTGGTCATCGCGATCTTTGTCGTGCGCTTCCTGGCAATACATCCGTTTCAGGACGGCAACGGAAGGCTATCGCGCATTCTGACAACGCTGCTACTGCTGCGCAGCCGGTACGCTTACGTTCCCTACGCTTCGCTCGAGAGCGTCATCGAAGAAAACAAGGACCTCTACTACGCCGCGCTCCGCAAAACTCAGAGGACACTCAAGCGCGCAAAGCCCGATTGGGAAACGTGGATAGTTTTCTTCCTGCGCTGTCTGAAAAAGCAGAAAGACAATTTGGGCGCGAAATTGGAACGCGAGCGCATAGTCGCACAGGCAATACCGCCGTTGTCGTTGACGATTCTGAAGCTCTTGAGGGAACACGAACGATTGACGATTTCAGAGTTAGAGCGGCTGACTGGAGCGAACAAGAACACAATTAAGGTGCGCTTGCGAGAATTGACTCAGTCTGGGCAGATTGCCAAACACGGCCAGGCCCGCGCGACGAGGTATACGCTTGCTGCGCTTTCCTAGTTGTTTTGCCTCCTTATGGAACGTAAGAAATCACTTGGAGGTCAGGATATTTCACTCCAACATGATCCCGGTCGCGTGTAAGTAAGGGTATTCTAAGCGAACCGCTGTAGCGGCGATCCAGGCATCGCCTATCAAATACTCCGAGGATCTAAAAATGTAGGTCGCACCAGGGATGGCAAGCGCGAGCAGTGTGGCAATCGCTGTGACGGCGACCCAATTAATTCTTCGGCGCTGCTTCCGCTGATCTTCTACGGGCATGGCGTAATACTACCATGTGGCGAGCGGGATGCTGCACACAAAGCAATGGGAGAACTTGCCTGCCGAGGTCAAATCCTAGCAAGGGTTGCTTACCGAGAATAGCTCGCTGACGTGAGACGCGATGCTTTCGATAATGGCGTCTTGCTACTGGAGCTATGCCAAGATCCTTTGCAAATCTTCTTCGCGAGAACATCGAACATCGCGCCAGAGGTCGAGTGGGATGTCCTCGAGGCCTACGCCTGGTTGAAGGACCACGTACGCGCGAGACACTTGAGCTGCTGGCGTGAATCACGGTGCGACGGTCGATGCAATTATCTAAAACTGCTACAGCTTTAACTTACTCGAATTCTGCTAAGGAGCCCACCCAATAATATGAACAAGTTTGTCGCGGTTCGAATAATACTGAATTCCGCGCCGGCTGACTAACGCCACCTTTCCCATGCGCTCGCGTTTGGTTCGAAACTCGGGAAGGCGCAGCAAGCGGCGTAACAACTCTGGTATTTCTTCCGCTTGATCAGCGCTCAACTTGAAACACACGAGACAAAACGATTGTTCAGCAGGCATGCGCCGCCAGAAGTCAGTATGATTGATTGTTACAAAATGTTGGTTGGGCGACGCGACGGAGGAGCGTGGGGATCGCTTCGTCTTTGCTGACCGTGTCGGGACGTAGCTGCTTGACGATTAAGACCGCTCCTCGATACCAGTGGGCGATGGCTGCTTCCAGGCCCAGTCCTGCAGTTCTTCATCGAGGACGATCATGTGCGCTCGACCAAAGTCTGGGACTTCTGGTCAAAAGCTTTGGCGGCCAACGCCAGCGCTTCCCGCACCGCTGCCACCGGGATTTCATATCCCCGCGCCACTTGCTCGATAGGACGTCCTCCAGCTACCAGGCGCAACGCATGTCGGACATCGATACGCGTGTACTTGAATGTCGGCCTCCCGCCGCAGACACCAGGCGCGATCACAATGTGACGGCCGACCGGATAATACTCGTAGGGTTCGCCGCCAACGGTTTCGCGCACCAGTTTTCTTGCTGTCCTCTTCATCGCCCGTTTCCTAATGCTCCATCATACACGTGACAGTCACTTTGGCACACTTACAAAGAACAGGAAGCCGTGTCCTGATCCTGTGTTGCTGACAATTCCAGAGGTTCACTTACTGCCCAAGTCTCGGGAGACTCTACGGCTTGATTAGCTGCTGCCGACCGTCCTTGTTGGTCATTTTCAAGGAACTGTCCGAGCCTTCCGCTTCCAACAGAACATGTGTCGTGTCAGTCTCGCCCACGAGCCCTAGCCCTCCGCCTTCCACTGACGCTCCGAGTTTCACCTCAGGCCGCCCCTTGGGATCGATCAGCCGAAACATCACTGTTTCAGGATACCCCGTCTTGCCATCCGGCATCTTGAACTTTGGATCTGCTGCGTGAATCTTGATGCTTGCTCGAACTCTTCCCTGATCGTCGACGATCTCGAGCGCGCTACCACGAAGCACCGGGGCAGCGGCACCCGTCTCGACGCCACGAGCCTCAATGCTACCCGCGTCTACCCGCCGGATCTGCGCCAGTAGAAACATCGCAAGGCCGAGATTGATAACGGTGAGGGCGATGAGAAGTCGCTGAATCTTCATACTCTTTCCTCCTTAAGCTGAATTGTTTCACCTTAGACGCGCGAGCGGCCAGAAATCTTCCGTGGGCCAGGACCGGGCAACTCGGAAACGCTAGAGATACCATCAAGTTTGAGCCGATGGCCGTTCTCGACGCTTGCGAATGTGGCTTCCATCAGGCGACCTTGCCGAGTCCTTTCCGCACTAGGATCGAAGGGGAAGGAGATCACACAGGAGAACGAGTAGGAGCTTCGGTATCGAGATTCTCCGATGCTTGCACGGTGAGAGGCGGACAGCTTTCAAGGGCGGGAATCAATTCCTTTTGCATCTCTGCCATTGAGCCGAACCGCTCTGCCCGATCTTTGGCCAGACACTTTTGCAACACCTCATCGAGGCGGTGGACTTCTTCTCGGCTACTCTTTAAATGAAACGGCTCGTGCAGGATCGCGCTCACCAATTCAGGATACGTCCTGCCGCTAAACGGGCGGTGGCCGGTCAAGGCTTCCACTACCATCACCCCCAACGAGAAGATGTCGCTGCGCTCATCTACCTCTTCTCCGGTCAACTGCTCCGGCGACATATAGCCAAGCGTCCCAAGCACCGAGCCCGGCCTCGTTAGTCCTCCCGACACCGTCAAGTTCTCCGAATCCGCCGTACTCAGCAGCCTCAGCTTTGCCAACCCGAAATCCAGAATCTTGACCTGGCCCCCGCCCTTCTCCCGCGTCGCGATCAAGATGTTCTCCGGCTTGAGGTCCCGATGGATGACCCCAGCTTCGTGCGCGGCCTTCATGCCTTCCAGCACCTGCTCAAACCACTGCGCGGCCACCGACGGAGGCAGACCGCTTGCCTGTTTGATCTCCTCACGCAAGGTCACGCCCCGCAACAATTCCATTACCAGATAAGCGCCCTCCGCCCCCGCTCTTCCGTAATCGTGTACGGCGACGATGTTCGGGTGATTCAACTTGGCTGAGGCCCGCGCCTCGCGCTCAAAGCGGCGCAGCGTCGTCGGGTCGCCGATCAAGCTACCGGTGATCAATTTGACGGCCACCCGGCGGCCAAGCCTCAAGTCGGTCGCCTCGTAGACGGCGCCCATCCCTCCTTTCCCCAGTAGTTGCTCGAGCCGGTACTTGCCTTCAATCGTCCGCTCCACTGGCAGCGTGAGCGTCAGTTCGGCCTGATCTTTTACGCACAGTTGTACCGGACTGTCGTAGCACGCGCCGCACGCCGGGCATTCCTTCAGCAGATTGATGCTTCGTTCCTCAACGCGCGCCAGCACCTCGTGTTGAATCCGCCGGTCCTTAGCTGCACGCTCTTTCAGCCGCACATTCTCGTAGACCAGCGCGATCTGATCGGCAAGTGTTTCAAGCAACCGGCGGTCAGTGCCAGTGTAGGGCACTTCGGACTTCTTCGGGGCGAGCAGCAACAGCCCCGCCAGCCGGTGGTCGGTCCCCCTCATTGGGACGATCAGACTGCTGCCCATCCCTGCCAGCCAGTCCTTCTCCGACTGCGGCAAGTTTACCCTTTGCGGGAAGGGGAAGTCCTGCGCGCTGTCTTGATATTCCATAAAGCGCAACAGCTCGAACTCCGCTGGGAGGCGCAAGTCTTGGCCTGAGCCGCCCGAGGAGTAACCCAGCGAGAGATCGCTCCGGCCTTCTTCGCGGTAAAAGAGGTGGAGCCGCTCCGGGTGGAGCGCCTCCTCCACCTTCCGGCTGACGAGCCTCGACATCTCGGTCATGGAATCGAGTTGCCTGACCTCATCAATTAGCTCGCGCAGGATCGTGTCCTGATGGTAAGCCTCGCGGAAGAACTTGCGATCGATCCAGTCACGCAGGCCGCTGCGGTACGCCAGACCGAGCGCCGTCGTCGCGACGAGCAGCAGGTAAAACCAAAACGAATTGCGAAAGAGGATTTCTTCCAGCGAGCGCTGGCGGTTGGCATAGACGGTGAACGCGAGCCCGGCCAGGGGCAGCGCGAGGATCAGGCGCAGCGCGTTCTTCGCCAGCAGGTATTGCACGCCGCGGCGGATGATGAGGCTCACCGGGATCACCTGATGGCGGGCGATGGCGTAGGCGAACGAGATGGGAATGAGCAGGTAGAGCGCAAACAGTACGGTATAACTCCATAAAAACTGGTGATAAGTCAAAACGTAGTGGGGCGCCGCTTCATTCAGGATGACACTGGCCACCGCCACTAACGTGCTGGGGAGCAATGCCACGACTGTCGCCCACAGGATGACGCGCATTTTCCGGCGTGAGAGGAGGCCGGCATGGCGGTAATTGAAGATGCAAACTAAAGCCGTCGCGGCGAGAAAAGCGAGCGAGACGAGTTGCGTTGTTTTATACGACGGTGAAATCGCCGAGGCGTCCAGAGTGTGCAGCATCCCGTCGCGCAAACCAAAGGTCCGCCGCGCCATGACAGGTACACTCAGCAAGGCCGGCAGATAGATCAGATACTCCAGCCGCGGGAACCGCCGCACTAGTGGCGAGGTCTCAGGAAAGAAAAGAAAGAGGTGTAAGATGAAGACCGAGCTCAACGAGCAAACCGCTCTCGCCCCCACCGTGACCGCCAAAAGCGACGAAGGCAGGCCCTCCAGTGAATACCCGATATCTACGTACCCTGTACCCAAGGCGAGCGCCAGCAGTAACGCCTGTTTGCTCTCCGGTTTGAGGGAGAAGACAAGGATCGCGATTAACAGCTCCGCCAGAGGGAAAACCAAGATGCCCATCAGCTCTCTGGCGATGGCGCTGAGCGGTGGAGACCCGGTGCGCAGTGTGAACTCCCGCAACTGCCCATCGCGTCTGACGACCAGCGAGTAGGCCGTCCCCGGCTGGGCGTCGGTGAAGAAGCTGAAGAGTTGATATTTATCCTCGACCGGCTGGCCATTCAGTGTGAGGATTTCGTCCTTGGGACGCAGCGCCGACGCCGGCCCGTCTTCCGCCACCATCCGGACGATGGGCTCGAACTTCCCTTCCAGCTTCAACAACCAACCTGCGCCATAGAAGCGGTTATGCCTCATCGCCACGTAGGTATGGACTCCCAGATGCACGAGCATCAGCGCGAAGAAGAGTCCCATCAGAATCAGCCGCAGTCGCCTTTTCATAATAGAGGGTTGTCGCGTCACATTGTGAGCGCGGTGTTAGGCAGTTACTTCATCGGCGCTTGCTCTGGCTTGGAACAGCCTTCTCTGGTACGCAAACAAAACTGGCGGCCTCGTCCGTGCTCCCGCTTCCTTTGTACCTGGCTACCTGCGGGTACGGGCAGAGCGGGCGTGTGCGCACGACAGGACTCTTCGGATCGGGACCCTGCCGCTTTGAAGCGATGATTTGATCAGGGGCGATACCTTCTTCGACCCAGCGTTCGAGCGCTAGAGACATATCGTGCTGCGCGTCGGACTGGGCGCTGGTGACCAATGCACCGAAGCTATCCGGTCCGGGTCCGCCGCCGCAGTGTTGCATGCCGGGCGCCATGAAGAGACGAATGACGGAGCCCGCATAGCGCCGACCCAGCTTCCTCACCACCGCTTCGAAATAATCTATCGTGTTGACCGGTGGAAGCGCGGCATCACTCCAGCCGTGATAAAGAATCAGCTTGCCGCCCCGGGCTTTGAAAGCTTTCAGGTTGGGGTCGGTTGCGTTCAGAATCGAGGCCAGCTTCTCGTCAGCGAGCTTGCTGTCTTTGTCCAGGCTGAAGGTTTTGAAGTCCCACGCCGGATTGTTGTAGACCATATTCGCGAAAGCCTGCGTACTGAAAAAGAATTGAAGCGCGCGGGTTGGCGCGGCGCCGGTGATCCAGTTCCAGCCGAACGTTCCCGTTTCCCCGCCCGGCAAAAAGCCGTGAGTTATTAGCTTACCTTTCGAGTTGCGCGGTCCGGCATAGATCTTCTTGAGAGCGATCACCTGCTTTTCTGTGAGACAGGCGTCAGATTCGGCCCCTTTGCAAAGCAAGACCGAGGGATCAAAGCCGCACTTGGTAGGATCGTCAATCACGCCGTCCGTCACACCGTCTCGCGCGTCACAAGCCGCCAGCCCAGCGGCCTCGATCGCTTTCAATTTACTCGCGGGGATGTAGCTGGCCGGATCGTTCAGCGTCGCCTGCATATTCCAGACGAATCCTGTGAGTATCTGTGTGAAGTAATTCGCGGGCGCTCCGGCTATGAGCCCGTCGTAATCGTTCGGATATCGCTGCGCCTCCATCAGCGCCTGTCGTCCTCCGTTCGAGCAACTGGCAAAGTAGGAACGTTTCGGGCCATTGCCGTAGAACGCACTGATGATCGCCTTGGCTTTCTCGGTCATCTCGTGTATCGCTCGATGTCCGTAGTCGACGATCTTTTCAGGGTGTCCTAGCGCCCAGCTCGCATCAGTAGTAGTGTGACCGGTGTCAGTCGAGGCAGCGGCGTAACCGCGCGCGATTGCACCACCCAGCCCGCCAGCCGGCCCGAAGTAAGAGATCGACCCCGCAAAGCCGCCGTTGCCGATGCCCTGAAACTTTCCATTCCAGCCCGAGCTCGGCATCCATACTTCGAACTTGATCTCCGAGTCGGTGGTCGGCTTGATCACGCCGGTGACCCGGCAGAACGCGGGCAGTTCTTTGTAAGGGGCCGGCGAGCCCGTTGGCGGAGTGAAAGCCCCGGCACCGATCGACTGGGCCGCGGTGATCGTCGTGTTTGCCAGCTTGAGCTCGGCCAGCTTCTCGCAGGTTTGGGCGACCGCCGGCGTCGAAGTGAATGTGAGAGCGGTGAACACGGCCGGAGAAAGGAAGCTGAGAAGCATAGTTCGTCGCGAGGCTTTGCGGGTATTCATAATCGTCCTCCAAGAATCATCTCAGGTAGCGTTGTGTGCTGGCCGACAGCCTGGGATCACGAACAGCATCGATTCTTAAGCTCATTGAACCGATCCTCGATCTCTCAATTCTTTTTGAGCTCCGTAGTCCAGTTGACTACCAGCGTTAGCGGCCCAAGGTCCTTCTCTTCAAACCCGGTGTTGATAAGGAAGCGTTGGCCGTCGGGGTGGATGTCGTAGGACTTGCCGGGGCGCACTGCCCGCGTTTCGAACAGCGACCTTGACGCGCCGGCCTCAATCGTGTCACCGCTCGACTTCACCTCGGTCGCCATCATCTTGTTGTCCGTCGCAAGGTAGTAGATCTCGTTGCCGTCGCGCCGCCATCTAGGATTCTGGCCCCCCGTCGTCGAGACCTGCCACTTGCGGCCGGGGCTTGGAAACGAGGTCACATAGAGTTCCTCTCTGCCCGACTCGTCGGAGGTGTAAGCGATCCATCGCCCATCGCGCGAAAACACCGCTCCGCTCTCGTTGAAACGCGTCTGTAAGAATGGAAACGGTTTCTTTTCACCAACCATGGGAAGGATCCACACATCGGTCTGGGATTCGCGAAATAAGCTGAACGCGATGTACGCGCCATCCGCAGACCAGCTCTCAGGGAACTTGTTCACGTCCGACTCCAAGAGCACGTCTTCCTCGCCCGAGCCCGCGAGCGATTTCAGATAAAGGTCATAGCGCCCTTTTCGGTACGAAGCGTAAACAATCTTCGCCCCGTCCGGAGACCAGACTGGATCGCGATCAACGTCAGCGTCAAAGGTGAAGCGCGTTCTCACTCCCCGGCCAACATCGTAAATCCAAATATCGGGCAAGCCCCCGCGCACGTCTCTAATACTCGTAGCCAGAAGCTTGTGGTCCTGCGACAGAGCGGTGTCGCGATAGATTTGGCGGTCCGCGATCGACCCGAGTTGCTTGCCGCTGCGGTCGAACCATTGCATCGTTGTGGTAGGCTGCACCATGCCCTGCTTGTATACCAAAACGCCGTTTTGCGAGACCGAGAAGGTTCCCCGCGCGAATGCCTCGTCGTATTGCACGCCTTCAGCGATTGGAACTGCCTCGGCCCCTAGCTCGAGTTTGTCGGCATCGAACGCCTGAGCCATCAGAGTTGTTCCCTGCAAGAACAGCAAATACCCTGAGGCATATGCTACATTGGAAGGGACCCGCATCAATAATCGAGACTTATCCCCAGCCAGCGAACCCAACTTCAAAGCGGGACCCACGCCTTCCGGGGAACCGCTGCGCGAGCGCGCGACGTAGAGGAAGTGATTCCCGTCAGGCAGGAAGAGCGGCCAGCGATGCGTATTCTCTTCCTGCGAGGCGTCGAGTTCGATCAGCGGAGTGGATGCGCCGCCCGTCGCGGACACCCGGTGGAGGTTTGAGTTCGAGTTCGGGGAAAAGACAATCACTCCATCGCGGTTCCAGGTTCCACCGCGCGCTTGCGGGGCTGCGCATAGAGTTTGAGGTTGTCCGCCGGCGACCTCGATCTTCTTCAACTTTCCGTCAGCAAAAAAGCCCAGCGTTCGGCTGTCCGGGGACCAGAACGGATACGACCCGCTTTCAGTTCCACGCAGTGGTTGAGCGGATGGCGAACTGATCTCTCTGACCCACAGTTGATTCGATCCGCCTTCAGCCTTCGCTGAGAAAACCAGCCGCCGGCCGTCGGGTGAGAGAGCCACGGGGCCCACATGCGGGTCGCCGACAAAATAGAAGCTTGTCTTTTCGGGTGGAGGTATGAATGCTCGCACAACTCGCGGCTGTTCACTGCCACTGCGATAGTAGGTCAACGCGAGAACGAGAGTGGCAACCACAAAAACGGCGGCCACTGCCCAAGGCAATAAACTACGCCCTCGACGCTCTCGCGGCGCCTCTGCGGCGTCGCCCGAGGTTGAAATACCGGATGGATCGCGCTGACATTTCTCGATTGCGATGCGAGCCTCTCCTATGTCGCGCAGCCGCTGTTTGCGATCGCGATCAAGACAGCGCGCCAGTAGCTCGCGCATGCTGGCGGGCGTCTCGTCCGGAAGCGCGCTCCAATCGATGTTGTCGCGCAGAACTGCAGCAAGCGTGTCGGAAACCGTCTCGCCGGCGAAGAGCTGGTTGCCGGTCAGCATCTCGTAGAGCACGACGCCGAATGACCAGACATCTGATCGCTTGTCCACGGTCTTACCCTGCGCCTGCTCAGGACTCATGTAGGCTGCAGTGCCAAGAATCATTCCCGACTGCGTGCCTTTTATCAGCGTCGGCGAGTGAGACAGGTCAGTGTCCTGACCGCCAGTGTCATCGTTGAAGACTTTGGCCAGACCGAAATCGAGGACCTTGACCGCGCCGTCAATTGTAACTTTCACGTTGGCAGGTTTCAGGTCGCGATGAATGATACCTTTCTCGTGCGCATACTCGAGAGCATCGGCGATCTGTCGCGCTATGTGTATCGCTTCGTCGAGAGGGACCGCACCGGCGGCGATTCGATCGGCGAGCGTCGGCCCTTCCACGAGTTCCAACACCAGTGCACGAAGGCTGCCAGATTCTTCGAGCCCATAGATGGCCGCAACGTTTGGATGGTTGAGAGAAGCGAGCACCTGAGCTTCACGTTTGAAGCGCGCCACTCGCTCTTTGTCTTGCGCGAACGTCTCGGGCAAAACTTTGATCGCGACCTCGCGATTCAGCTTTGTATCACTAGCTCGATACACCTCACCCATCCCACCCGCCCCGATTCTATTGACGATGCGGTAATGAGAGATGGTTGTCCCCGCGACTAGTGATGAATTATCCATCGCGTTCTTGTCTTAGTGAGCTTTCACGGCTTGGAGTCCCACGCAAACGGTCTCGGTTCTTCTTGAGTTCCGCCGAAAGGATCTGGAGCGCCACCTTGCGGCGCAAGCGCGTGTCTTCGGCAAGATACACCTCGCCCATCCCGCCCGCGCCGAGTTTCGTGACGATTCGGTAGTGAGAAATCGTTTGTAAATCCAAGTTGGTCTCTTCGGTTCTTAGTTAAGCCGTTCGTACTCTTTCTTCGCTTCAATCAGAATCGGCAGATCAGGATCGGCACCTTTGCACAGCGCGAGGCAGCCAACAACTTGAGAGCCACTTTGCGGCCGAGCTTGGTGTCTTCCGCAAGGTTACCTCGCCCATCCCACCCGCGGCTATTCGAGACAGGGTACCATAGTGAGCGAGTGTTGAGCTTGCTGGCAGAGCCTTCCTTCATCTTCTTATTCCAGGGTCATCAGCCAAACATCGGCTTCAGTCTGGATAATAGAGTAATAGATCAGCCGGTCATCTCGAGCGCCTTTTGATAGATAGTAATAGCTTGATCGTACTGGCGTGCGAAGTAGAGGGTCCATCCGTCTCTGATATCTCGCGCGAGATTTCTTCCTGCACCGCGAGGATGTCCACCAGCCGCCGGTTGTACTGCTCGCCCCAGATCTGTCTGTCGTTGCGCACGTCCACAAGCTCGGCGCTGATAGAAAGATTGTCACCGCGCTTCATTTGCGACGAGCGATTCAGGTAAGAATTTCAACGCGACGGCGCGCTGCAAGCGAGTGTCTTCAGCGAGGTAAACTTCACCGCCTGCGCCCTGCCCGAATTTGCGCAAGAATCCTGTAACTCAGAAAGTGTCCGACCGATCATCTGCTTCAGAAAGGCAAACGTAACAGATACACCACTGCGTGATGCTTCTTATTCACACTTTTGCCTTTTACCTTTTGCCTTTATGCTTCTGGCTTGTGGTAGTCGGTTAAGGTGTCCTCGTGACTAACGTCGAAGGTGAAGACTTCTTCCTCAGCGATCATAAAGATCGGAGTCCCGCCACTGGAGATGGAAACTGCATGAGCGAGAGTCTCCCTCGCTCCTTCGGAAGCGGCGCAAGTCTCCAACGCCTTCAATGACGGGAAGTGGATCTCAGCGACTCGGTAGAAAGGCGGTTCTCCCTGAGGAGAACCGACCACCTTCGTCGCCACAAACTTAGTCTTGCCCGCCAGTTTTTCAACTGCCATTGGCACGTGCTCGTCCTGATAGAGCTTCTCGAAAGCCTCGACATCTGTTGGACGAGGATAGATCACGATAAACTTTGCTCCTGCCATTCTTGAATCCTCCTAATTGAACCGCTTTAACGGCGGCCATCGTTTCCCGACAGTGAACTGCTATGCTTAACGGCCCCGACTGGCTAATCGGCGAAGCAATGCGGGGCGACAAGTCTGCGAGCCTCCAGACTCAGCGACCCTCGATGGCGATGATGAAATCCATCTTGATAGCATCCGCTCGTAACTTTTTGGCAGACTGATACCCATCTGAATTCCAGAAGTTGAGGAGATCCTTCATCGACGTGAATCTTTCAAGCGTCACAAAACCTTCATACGGCCACTGTCCCTCCAATACCTGGACGGTGGCTTTGGTCGGCTGGGTTGCGAGTTGCTGATACCCCGCCGCCATTGCGAGCGGACCCGCAGCTTTGAAGTAGGCTGCCAGCGCTTCAGGCGGCTTGAGCCTGGTTCCGACAGCCAGCAAGTAGGCTGGCGGGTCGGCTGGCGCTGATGCATCGGCGACTTTGGCGGTTGATACTGCGCTGCCATTTCCGCTGGAAGTCAGAGCGCCCAGCGCAGACGCACAGATCAGAGAAAGCAAGTAGAAACCGTGTTTCATCTCAATCTCCTTTTGGTTGCTCACGTTCGTGCTTCAATCACTCGGGCAAGCCGATGCGCCGCAGAAGGCCGGCCAGACGCGGGTCGGCGTTGAATCCGGGAATAAAGGAAGCAAAGTGTTTGAGATTGACCAGAGTCCCTTCGCGCTGGTCGTAAGCCTGCTCCAGTAAGGCAAAGGCTCGATCCATATCGCCCAACCCTGCATTGACCAACGCGAGATGATGCGCGACGAAATACCCTTGCTCGCTCAGCTTGCGAAATTCAGCAAGCATCTGCTCTGCTTTTTCTCGCTTGCCCGCGATTCCATACACGCACCCCAGCAAAGTTGAAACTTCAAGGCCACCGCCAAGAGCCACAGCGGATTCAAGCTCGGTCAGGGCTGTCTCGTATTTTCCCTCAATAAGGAAGCCACATCCAATAAGCGAGTGTCCGCCAAAGAAGCCTGCTTCCATATCAATCAGCTTGTGGCCTTGTTCACGCGCACGGTCGTGTTCACCGGCACACCAAAAGGCCAATCCAACGCTGAAATTTGTTTGGAGCGAGATCGGAGCCAATTCCAGGGCGCGAGCCGCTTCGGCAAGCGCTGCGCCAGGCCGTTCCATTAACGCTAGGAAAATGCCATATTGTTCGTGTGCTTCGGCATAGTTCGGGTTCAGTTCTATTGCTCGCTGAAACTCACGTTCCGCTCCTGACCAGTCCCAATCGTAGTAGAACTTGAGCGACGCCAGAGCATAGTGAGATTCCGCCAGCGACTGGTCGAGCGCCAGCGCTCTGGTCACTGCCGCCTGCGCTTTAATTACACTCTGATCGGGAGTGTCAAACCCGAAATACCAGAGTCCAGCATAAGTGATGGACAACGCGGCCAACGCGGGGGCATAGTCCGGCTCTTTCCCAAGCGCCTGCTCGTAGTATTCGATGGATTTCCTGAATCCCTCTGCCGTCCATTTGCTGTAATGAAACCGCCCTTTCAGGTAAAGCTGATATGCCTCGGTGTTCTCTGTGTAACGCTTCAGCACCGCCGCCTTCTCTTCGCCGAGCAGCTTCACTTTCAGCGCATCGACGATCGCCAGTGAGATTTCATCCTGAATGTCAAAGATGTCTTGCATCTCGCGATCGTAGCGTTCCGACCACAGATGATAGCCGTCCGCGAGGTTGATCAGCTGCGCCGTGATGCGCAGCCGGTTGCCCGACTTGCGCACGCTGCCTTCGAGCACTGCGCCGACGTTCAAGCGTTGCCCGATCTCGCGGATGTCGGTCTCTTTGCCTTTGAATGAGAAAGCCGAAGTGCGGGCGACGACGTGCAGGGCTTCGATCTTTGAAAGCGCGTTGAGCAGTTCTTCGGCCAGCCCGTCGCAGAAGTATTCGTTCTCAGCATCGGCGCTCATATTGACGAAGGGCAGCACGGCGATGGAAGGAGTTGAGAGTTCAAGCTTCAGCTTGTCTTCGGTTGCGCCGCTGGCAGCCTGAAGGCTGAACTCTGAACTGGGTTCAGTCAGCAACGCCTTCGCCTCTTTCAAATCCGCCGTGTCGAAGCCTTCCGTAAACCAGCCGTAAATCTCCGCGAGCATCTGCCGTGCTTCAACAATCTTGTCCTGCTGTTGCCACAAGCGTGCGAGGCTCATCACCGCGCGTAACTCCAAAGACTTCGCGCTCTGCCGCCGCGCGATTTCGATGGCTTGATGGAAACACTGCTCGGCTTCCGCAGCCGAAGCGCCATCCATCAGCAGCAACTCGCCGCGCCAGCGAGACACCTCCGCTTCCCAATAATGCTCATCATTCTTTTCGACCAGCGCCTGTACTGCATCCAGCGTCGCAAGGCCTGCACGAGGTTGCTTTGCTTTCGCATACGCCTCAGCCAGCAGGCAGTGCATGTACGGATGGAGTATCTCCCCCCCGATCGACTGGGAAGCGTCCAGTCCGCGCCGCAGTTCGTCAATTCCTGCTGCGACCTTTCCCTGCTCGGTCATCGCCCAACCACGCAGAACCGTTGCATGGGCCAGCCACAACGCCAACCCTTGTTCCGTAGCCAGACCTACCGCCGCCTCTGCCAGTTTGAGTGCTGGCTGGCACTCCCGGCGGTTTTGATGGGTGATGGCAGCAAAGGTCAGAGCGTAAGCCTGACTATGGGCATGCGAGACGTCCTGACCCAGATGGAGGGCCTCCTGGCTTCGCTGAAGCGACTGGTCGGGATAGCCAAGCAGCCAGAGCGTCCAAGCCAGATAGCTATGCCCAACAATCCCTGGATCATTCCCGTAGAGCCAGGTCAGGGAACGATGCTGTGCGGGATCATAGAGCAAAGCGATTTGCTCAAAGTGCTCGCGCGCCTGCTGAAGCTCTCCCAGACAGTACAGCGCGCAGCCCATCATCCGGTGAGCAATCAGCGGGGTCGGGTCATTGCTGCTCTCGGTCAGGTCCAGGAATACTTTCCCCAGCTCCAGCGCCTCCCGGAAATTTCCACTCGTGATATGAAACAAATACAAGCCGAACAGAACCGGTAACAGATACGGCGTCTCCCCAAGCTGCTCGCACAACTCGCGGGCGCGCGCGTAAGTCTTTCCTACTTCAGGAGCAGCAAAGCCCTTCGTGGCCATCAAGGCATTTCCCAGCCTGATTTGTAAGACAAGCTCCTGTCCATTGCGCTCACGTCCCTCTGGCAGCGACTGAACTAGCGTTAACCCGCGCCGTGCCAGCGTCGCCGCCTCTTTCGTGGCAAAGACCTGGCTGGCCTGTTCTGCAGCGAGCTGGAAATACTCTGCCGCGCGCGCATACTCCCGCGCCGCTTCCCACAGCACTGCGAGTTCATTGGCTACGTTCGTGCTTTGTTTGCCGTAGAAACCTTCGAGCGACTGCGCTACGGCTGCGCTCAGGCTCGTTTTGCGGGTGAGGCGCAAAGAGCTATAGAGCGCATTCTGATAAAACACATGCACAAACCGATAGCGCAGCGTCAGCGCGCGATTCGGAAATTCGGCTTCACTCGTCAGCTTCACAAACGCATAGACCCGTTCCAGCTTTTCCAGTCGCTCTTCGACCTCGTCGGCTTCAATATCCAGCACCTGCGCCACGACTGCTGAATCGAACTCATACCCCTGCACGCTCGCCGCCACCAGCAGCTTGCGATCTTCTTCGCTGAGCTGCGCGATCTTGCGCTCGATCATCCCGCGCACCGATTCCGGTAACTCGCGCTCGATGTCGGGCAAGGTTTGTGCAAGCGTCCACCTGGGAGCGCACACAACCTGCGTGCTGTCTTCCAACGCAATCGCTCCGCGATCCCGCAGATAGCGCACGAGGTCGGCCATAAACAGCGGGCTGCCTTCCGTCTTCGCATGAATCAACTTCGGGAATTCAGCGGGGAACCGATGCTGCGGAAATTCCAGCGCGAGGTATTGCTCAATCTCCGCTTCATTCAGAAACTCAAGCTGCAACTCACGACACACGCCGCGCGCCTGCAAATCCGGCTTGATCTGCAAGAACGGATGCTTTGCCAGCAACATATCCGAAGGCCGATACGTCACGACGATCAGCACATTCAGCGCGTCGAACTTGCCCGCCAGAAAGCTGAGTAGATCAATCGTCGAAACGTCCGCCCAGTGCAGATCGTCAAGGAACAAAACCAGTGGGCGCAGCCGGGCGACTTCCTGCAAGAACCCGCTCAACTCACGCTTCATCCGTTCCTGCGAGGCAGCTTTGACTTCCGCCAGCAATCGCGCCGACTCTTCATCACTGCTTGAAAGCGGCACAAGCTGCGCGTACCAGGTCGGCGCGATTTGTTTCATCACCCGCGCGGCTGCCGGATTGCTGCCGCTCTGCAACAGACTCTCGATCGCTTCTAGGAGCGGCAAATAAGCTTCCGTGCCAGCGAGCCGTTCGCTGCACCTGCCACGCGCGATCGTGGATCGGCCCTCGGTCGCGAGGTCGGCGAGGAAATCTTCCACGAGCGTCGTCTTGCCGATGCCCGGCTCGCCCGCAACGCACAGCAACAGTCCGCGTCCGGTAAGCGCGGATGCAAAGCCGGAATGCAATTCCGCACGCTCTTTTTCCCGACCGACCGTGTGCCGCGCATTGGCTGATGTAGCGGCTGATGTGGCAGGTCGCTGAAGCGGGCCACCGCTACGGTGTCCTGCCAGTTCAGCTAGCGCCTGATCAACCTCGACAGCCGAAGGACGCTTGCCTGCCTCCTTTTCCAGCATACGCAGGATCAAGGCTTCGAGCGCGGGGGGAAGATCGGGATTCACGCGTGAGGGTGTCAGCGGCGCTTGTGCTGTGATCGAATGTAGCATCCCGATCATCGTGTCGGCCTTGAATGGATGCTGTCCGGTCGCCAGCTCAAAGAACACGATGCCCAACGCAAAGACATCGGTCGCGGGCGTCACCATCTCGCCGCGAGCCTGTTCGGGAGACATATAAGCTACGGTGCCTAGCAATGTGCCCGGCGTTGTTTGGAAAGCGAGCGTGGCGGCTTCAGGATCTGTTGCTGTTCCGGGAAGCAACCGCGCAAGACCGAAGTCGAGTATCTTCACGTAACCGTCATTGCGCACCATGATGTTTTCAGGCTTGATGTCGCGGTGCGTTATGCCGGCAGCGTGCGTGGCGCTCAAGGCTCTGGCGATCTGCCCGCCAAGGCTGACCAGCGTGTCGAGCGGGCAGGGTTTGTCCAGGGAGCGCAGCGTCTGTCCCTGCACCAACTCCATCACGATGAATCGGCCGGCTTCCGCTTCGCCGATCTCGTGAATGGTTATTATGTGCGGATGATTGAGTGCGGAGACGGCTTTGGCTTCCTGCTCGAAGCGACGCACGCGGTTGGGATCTTTGGTGAATTCGGCGGGCAGGAGCTTGAGAGCGACTTTGCGTTCGAGCATCGTGTCCTGGGCCAGCCAAACCTCACCCATCCCGCCCGCGCCGAGTTTCTCGACAATGCGGTAATGAGAGATGATCGCGCCCGCGCCTGGTGATGAACTATCCATCGGCCCTGTAGCTATGATCGGCTTACGGCCTGAGACCCATACGTCGCAACAGGTCGGCGTAGCGCGGGTCGCTGCGAAGAGAGTCGAAGCCCGCTTTCACTGTCACGAAATCCAATGTGCCGCTGTGAGCTTGGAAATCCTTTTCGAGCCAGGCGAAAGCCTGATCCTTATCATCGAGACCCGCATAGACCGCAGCGAGATATTGCCCGAGCGCCTCGCGTCTATGGTACTTTCCCTCAAGCTCTTTAAGTACCGCCATCGCCTCATCACGTCTGCCCGCCACTGCATAAGCGTGGCCCAGATTCGAGAGTGAATAGCTTGTCCGGTCGGACGCCACATCTTGCTGGAATGCCGCGAGTGCTTCCGTGTATCTGCGCTGTTTGATGTATACCGTGCCAAGGGGTTCATGGGCTAAGGAAAAGTTTGGATCAAGCTCCACCAGCCGCTTAGCATGCTCCATCGCAGAATCGAGATCGCCCTTGTTTATATACACACTCGCAATATTGACTTCGAGGATGGGCGAAAGAGGATCGAGTTCTTGCGCGCGTTTGATTTCCGCCAACGCCTCGTCGAGCCTGCCCATCGCGCGGAGGAGAATCTGATACCAGTGGTGCGCAGTCGGGTAATTCGGATTCAAGCTGATCGACCGCTTGAACGCCTTTTCGGATTCCTTCCATTGCCATGCTGAATGGTAATAGGAAGCGAGTGAGGTATGCGCCTCCGCCAACGAGTCATCAATCTGGAGCGCGCGATCGGCTGCGGCTTTCGCTTTAGGTCCTGTTTCGCTCGCGGGAGTCCCCGCGTATTGCTCAAGCACCAAATAGCTGTCGGCGATCCCGACATAAGCCAGGGCGTAGTTGGGGTCGCGATCGATCGCTAGCTGGAATTGCCCGATCGCCTTCTTCAATCCGTCTGCGGTCCTCTTGTTCCAGTAGTAACGCCCCTTCAGATAAGACTGGTAAGCTTCTGTGTTATTTGTCTCGCGCCCGGTCAGGTGCTTCCGTTCCTCACCCGTCAGCTTCAGCCGCAGCTTTTCAGTAATCTCCCTGGAAATGTCTTGCTTCACGGCGAGAATGTCGGAAATCTTCCGGTTATACTCCTCACCCCAAAGCTGCGCGCCCGTAGTTGCGTCGACCAGGTCCACTTGAATGCTCAGCGCGTCGCCTAGCTGCCGGACGCGACCGGTCATCACCGCGCGCACGTTCAAGTCGCGTCCGACCTGTTGCGGATCGACCTCTTTGTTCTTGTAGCGGAAGGCTGTGCTTCGGGCGACCACTCGCAATTGCTGAAGCTGGGACAAGCTGTTGATCAGAGTTTCAGCGATACCATCCGAAAGATACTCCGAGTCGGTATTACCGCTCGTGTTGGTGAATGGCAGGACAGCTATCGAATCTATCGACTTGCTGCCGCTCCTGAAGAAAGAGAAATACGCGAGAGCGGCCAGGGTGACTAACAGCAAGAGCAGAACGAGGAGCGCGGATCGTTTGTGCCGTTTGATTTCGCTGACGACGTACTCAGCGCTTGAAGTTGTTCGAGCTGCCACTGCGTCGCTCGAGACCGCGGACACGCTTGCTGTTGCTGGCGCCGCGCCGCTGATTGTCATGATTCCGCTCCGAGCCGCGGATTCGGGCGACATCGATCGCTCCAACCTGGCCTCAAAGTTCAGCTCATCGCGAAGGTTCTTCAAGTCGATCAAAAGATCTTTGATCGTCTGGTATCGCTCCTCCCGGTTCTTGCGAAGCGTCTTGCTCACGATCCGCTGCAGCTCTGCTGGCGCTTCCGGCTCAAAGCGCGCAAGCGGCGGCGGCTCACGGTCCAGTATCGCTGCCAGCACTTCGGTGCTCGAGTCCCCTTGAAATGGCGTGCGCCCGGTCGCCATCTCGTAGATCACCACGCCCAGGCTGAATACGTCCGTGCGCGCGTCAACCGGCTTGCCCTTTGCCTGCTCGGGTGACATGTAGTTCACCGTTCCCATCACAGTTCCGGGATCGGTGTCGATGCGCGCAACGGTCTGCGCATCGGTGTCGGTTGAGGGCGCTTGCTGCTCGATCAGCTTCGCGAGTCCAAAGTCCAAGACTTTGGCGTAACCATCCTCGCGCAGCATGATGTTTTCAGGCTTGATGTCGCGATGGATGATTCCGGCCTTGTGGGCAGCGGCCAGCGCGCTAGCAGTTTGGACAGCTACGTCCAGCGTTTCCTCCAGGGTGTTCTTCCGTTTGGCGACGCGATCGCGCAGCGTCTCGCCTTCGATGAACTCAGTGGCGATGAAGTGCGTCTCGCCTTCTAAGCCTATCTCATAAATCGTAAGAATGTTTGGATGATTCAGCGCCGATGCAGCCTGAGCTTCTTGCTCGAAGCGGCGCAATCGATCTTCGTTCCTGGTTAATTCGGCTGATAGAAGTTTAAGCGCGACTTTGCGGCGCAGCTTCGTGTCTTCCGCGAGATAAACCTCGCCCATCCCACCCGCGCCGATTTTGGAGACAATGCGGTAGTGTGAGATGGTCGTGTTAGCGCGTAGCGACTCTTTCATCGGCTCTGCTCTTTCAGTGAATCACTGCGACAAACCCATGCGGCGCAACAGGTCGGCGTAGCGTGGATCGCTCCGCAGGGAATCGAAGGGTGGATCCGAGGTGACAAATATCAACAGGCCGCTGCGGGTCTGGTAAGCCTTGTCGAGCCAGGCAAACGTCTGATCCTTCTCTCCGAGGCCCGCGTACATGCCAGCCATGTCATACCCAGATGCTTCCCGTCTGGCGTACTTCTCCTCCAGTTCTTTCGTGATCGCCAGCGCCTCACCACGCTTCCCCACCACGGCATAACAGTATCCGAGGCTGCTCAGGTGGACGCTTGCTCTGCCAGACAAATCGACTGCCTTCTGAAACTCGGCGATGGCCTCCGGATAACGTCGCTGTCTTAAATAGACCTGCCCGAGCTCTCGATGCACACCTGGAAAATTCGGATCAAGTTCGATCACTCTCCTAACCTGTTCGATGGCAGCATCGAGATTGCCCTTCAGGCGATAGGTCGCCGAGACATTCTCGCTGATGACGAGTGAAAGAGGGTCCAGCTCCTGTGCGCGCTTGATCTCTGCCAGTGCCTCATCGAGCTGACCTAGAGTGCGGAAATGAAGGCTGTACCAGTGATGTGCCGTCGGATAATTCGGATTGAGGCTGAGCGCGCGCTGGTACTCTTGTTCCGCTTCCCCAAACTGCCAAAAAAGATCATTGATATGTGCGAGTGAGGTGTGCGCTTCCGCGAGGGTGTCATCAAGCTGAAGCGCGCGCTGGGCGTAGACTTTGGCTTTCGGCAACATCTCACTCGCGGGCGCGCCGGCATAGAATTCCAGCAATAGGTAGCAGTCAGCCAGTCCGACATAGGCCAGCGCGTAATTCGGGTCTTTGTCCACCGACTGCTGGAGCTGCTCAATCGCTTTCTTCAGCCCTTCCGCCGTCCGCTTGTTCCAGTAGTAGCGCCCCTTCAAATAGAACTGGTAGGCTTCCGCGTTCGTCGTATCGCGCCTGACAAGTCGCCGCTGCTCTTCGCCGGACAGTCTCAACCTCAGCTTCTCCGTGACCTCCCGCGCAATCGCTTGCTTGACCGCAAGCACGTCCGAGACTTTGCGCTCGTACTCCTCGCCCCAAAGCTGCGCGCCTGTGGTGGCGTCAACTAAATCCACCTGGATGTTCAGCCTGTCTCCCATCTGACGCACTCGCCCCATCAGCACTGCACGCACATTCAACTCGCGCCCGACCGCCTGCGGCTCAACCTCACGTCCCTTGTAACGAAAAGCCGTCGAGCGGGCGATGACTCTCAACTGCTGCAACTCGGTCAGGCTGTTAATGAGCGCCTCAGAGATGCCGTCGGAGAGATATTCCGCGTTTGGGTCACTGCTCGCGTTGACGAGAGGAAGGACCGCGATCGAATCTATCGCCTTGCTGCTGGCAGCAAAGTAGAACAGGTAGGCCGGTATGGCAATTGCCAGGACCAGTGTGGCCAGGGTGATAATCACTGCTAGTCTGTGACGGTTGATCCCGCTCACCAGATACGCGCCGGTTGAAGCTGTTCGCGATGTTAGGACTTCACCGGTGTCAGATGGTTGATTCGCATCGGTAGCCGCCGGTTTCTCACTCGTCACGCTTGTGGCCGGCGACTTGGAGCGTTCCAGTTCCGCCTCAAACTCAAGCTCGTGCTTCAGGCTCCTGAGGTCGATCAGCAGGTCCCTGGCGGTTTGATATCTTTCCTCTCGGTCTTTTCTAAGCGCCTTGCTCACGATCCGTTCTAACTGGCGAGGGACCGCTTTGGAATAGCGGGCAAGCGGAGCAGGCTCTCTGGTCACGATAGCTGAGATAGTCATTGCCGCGTTCTCAGCCACAAAAGGCTGATGGCCTGTGATCATCTCATACAGCACCGCGCCGAAGCTGAATATATCGCTGCGTGCATCCAGGTTTTCGCCTCTCACCTGCTCAGGAGACATATAGGGCACTGTGCCTATTATCGTTCCTGGCTCAGTCAACAAACTTTCGGTCTCCGCTGTAGTGTCAGTGAGCGACCGCTCTCTAACAACTTTAGCCAAACCGAAGTCCATCACCTTCGCCTGATGGCGCGCAGTAAGCATTATGTTCGCAGGCTTGATGTCTCGATGGATGATTCCGCGTGAATGAGCTTCCGCCAAAGCATCTGCAATTTGCGCTGCAATCTCAAAGCACTCGCCAAGCTCGAGCGTCTTGTTTCTCATTCTGCTGGCAAGCGTTTCCCCTTCGACGTACTGCATAACTATGAAGCTGCGGCCATCTTCTTCCGCGACTTCGTAGATAGAGCAGATATTCGGGTGGTCGAGCTTGGCTGCTGCTCGCGCTTCGCGGACGAGGCGCTTCTTCGCCTGCTCGTCTGCTGTCGATTCTGATCGCAGGAACTTGATGGCGACTCTGCGATCGAGCTTTGTGTCTTCTGCCAGGTAGACGTCACCCATCCCGCCCGCGCCGATGTGCGAGCGGATTTCATAGCGGCCGAGTCTTGTGCCGTCCAGCGCCATCATTTGACCTCGCTGATCAACACCGCATCGCGGCTCTGGTTACCGCGCGCGAACGCGAGTTGGCGACCGTCCCGCGAATAAGCGAAGTTAAGAATCAGATCGGATTTGAAATCGGTGATCTGCTTCGGCGCGCTGCCGTCGAGCGGTTGACTCCAGAGATTAGATACCCCGCCCAGCTTGTTGATATAAACCAGCGCGCGTCCGTCGGGCGACCAATGAAACCCGCGATAGAAAAGCTTTTCATATAGGTCTGTTCCACTGGTCACCGGCAGGTCTAACGTGCGGACGGGCACGCCAGTGTCAAACTCGACGACGGCGATTTTCGGGCGTTTCGTTTGTTCGTCATCAAAGAAGTAGGCGAGCAGCTTGCCGTCGGGCGAAGCCTGCGGGTTACGAAGACTCCCTTTGGCCACCAGTTCAATCGGACTCCCTCCGTCAATCGAAACTTTTTGGAGTCCGCCAACGAAAGGGTTGTAGATCACCCAGCGGCCATCCGGCGAGATTGAGAATGTCGGTACGCCTGTTGTTTGAGTCAATCGCCGCGGATTGGCGCCGTCGATGTCCATCCGCCAGACTTCCCACGAACCCCGCGCGCGATTCGAGTTAAAGACAACATAGCGACCGTCCGGCGATACTTCTGGCGCAAAGTCGTCGGTTGCGCTCTCAGTCAACGGCTTCGGATCGCTGCCGTCCGCATTCACAATCCATATGCTCCCTTTACTATTGACGTTCGAGTCGTACACCACCTTCCCATCTGGCGTCCAAGCCAGACTGTAGTGTCCTTCCTCCACGCTCTTCCTCGATGTTACGGCGCGGGCGCGTCTCGCGTCCCCTTCCGGCGCAACCCAGATATTTGAAACCGGATCACTTTGCACGGAGACCAGGGCGCTCGAGTCGCCAGTGACTGTTAGACTGTAGAGGGCATATGAATTCAAATCATTCGTGACGCGGCGCGTTTGGCCCTGCGGGTAGGACACTTGCCAGATTTGCAGTGCGCCTAAGACCTCCTCGCGCGCGACAAAAGCCAGAGCGCTGCCATCGCTGAACCATGTGACGCTTCCGGCGTAAGGCCAACGTCCCGACGTGATCGGCTTCAGCGTGGCATTCGCGATCGACACTACGGCGATCGTCATCGCGTATCGGCCGCTCTCCTGCGTCTCGCTGCCGTAGCCGACTGCAAGCATCTTCCCATCGGGAGACCAGGCCGCGCCGGCGCCACCAAGCCATTCTGGTTCTTTAACCGTGATGAGGCGGCGCTCATTCGTTCCATCGGCGTTCGCCAGCCATAGTTCGTCTTCCGTTCCAGAAAGGTGATAGCGTCCAAAAGCGAGCTGTTTCCCGTCCGGAGAGAGCGAGACCGGCTGCGCGACATTGGCGAGAATCTTTTTTGATGCGCCGCCCAGCACCGGCACCTGATAGAGCCCGCCTTGCGGATTCTGCTCGTCCACTCTGGTGTAGTAGACGTAGCCGCCGTCGTGGGAAAACATGCTCGCATTCATCAGGAAGGTCTCAGTCGTCGGCACGATCTGCACCCGGCTGCCCGTACTCAGATGCTTCGTCCAGAGGCTGCGCTTGCCGCTTTCCTCCAGCGAGTAAGCGATGTATTTCCCGTCGGGTGAGATGGCGGCGCTCTCGACATTGCCTTCGCTCGTCACCCGCGTGATCTTCATGTTCTGAAAATGGACGACCACCGGTGTTGTTCTTGAGGTGAAGTGGTAAATCGTATATCCGAGACCGGTCATCACAAACAAAGCCAGCGTGACGAACGCGCCGGTCTTGTGTTGCTTAATCTCGCTAACGATGTATTCCGCGCTCGATGTCAGGGGAACTACCTGTGGATCGCTACTCCGAGCGTCGGGCACAGGAGCGGTGGAAACATCCTTCGGCGGAATGCTCCATTCCACTTCCGTTTCACTTTCGATTTCTTGGCGAAGGTCTTCCAGATCGTTCGCCACATCTCGGATTGTTTGATAACGCTTCTCGGGGTCCTTAGCCAGAGAGCGCCGAACAATCCGCTGCAAGTCAGAGGGCGCGGCCGGATTGAAATCAGCGATGGGCGCCGCCGCCGCGTAGATTATCTTGTGCAGCGTATCAATCGCCGAGTCGCCTTCGAACGGTCTTCTTCCGGTCGCCGCTTCGTAGAGCACGCAGCCAAATGAGAAGATGTCCGAGCGCGGGTCTACCGTTTTGCCTTGTGCCTGCTCGGGAGACATATAGCCGACGGTTCCCATCACCGAGCCCGCGGCGGAGAGCGGTTGCACAGGCATCATCGCCGTCGCGACTTCTTCGCTCGCGCCGGCCGACCTCGATGAGCCTTGAGTCTCGATGAGCTTAGCCAGGCCGAAATCCAGAATCTTCGCGTAGCCGTCCCGCGTGATCATGATGTTGTCGGGCTTGAGGTCACGATGAACGATGCCCGCAGCGTGGGCTTTAGCAAGGCCCTCGGCGACCTGTGAGAGAAACTTCAGCAGCGTACTGAGAGTACTCTTCTCGCGATGTAGTTTCGTCGTGAGCGTGTCGCCGTCGACGAACTCCATCGCGATGAAGTGGTTGCCGTCCACTTCTCCGACTTCGTAGATGTGCGCGATGTTGGGATGGCTTAGAGCAGCAGCGGCTTTTGCTTCTTGAACGAATCGCCGCAAGCGGTCTTCGTTGCTGACGAATTCAGATGGAAGCAGTTTGAGGGCGACCTTGCGGTCAAGCTTGGTGTCCTGCGCCAGATAGACTTCTCCCATCCCGCCCTGACCAAGTTTGCTGATGATCGCGTAATGAGAAAGAGTAGTGCCGATCATGGAGTTCATTCTTCCTGCAGCAATCAGTGTTTCAGCGTGGTATCGATGTAGGCTTTCACCACATCGTACACATATTCCTGACAGGCCACACCCGTTTTGGCGTCATATTTTCCGCCGTTAGTGATGTTGTTGGACAATACCCGAATACCGAGGAACGGGATCTGGAAGAAGTCAGCAATCTGCGCCGCGGAAGCCGCTTCCATTTCCTCTACTGAGGTGGCGAACTGAGTGTGAAAACGCTGAATACGATCAAGCTCGCTGTCCCAGATCTCGCCGGATCCAATCACCCCTTCCACCACTTTTCCTTTGTGATACAGGTGTTTAACACTCTCGGCGGCGGCCAGCAGTTGCTCGTCCCCTTTGAAGCGTCGCATAGTCTGCGCGTTCGGGTCTTCCCCGGCGCTGCCTTCGGAAGCCATCAGATCCATCGGCTTCCATTCCAGAGAATCACTGCCCTGCCCACGCTTACGGTAAGCGGTTTTGAACGCCCCCAGATTGACGGAGTATTTGCCCAGCACGATGTCGTAGACATGAAGCTGCAGGTCATGGCCGCCTGCGGTACCCTGATTGACGATCGCCACCGGATGATAGCGTTCAGCGGCAATCGCGGTAGCCGCCGCAGAATTGGAAACTCCTTTCATGGTTTTGGAAACCACCACCGGGTAGCCGTCCAGCGTACCGCGCCAGAACGTCCAGCCGCCGACTTTCTCCACGCTGACGTTATCCAGACGGCTGGCAAGTTTCTCTGCCTCCACCGGCATGGCGCCCTGCACTACCACCGGACGTAACTCCGGCATTTTGCTCTCCACCGACAGCGTCTTCGTACCCTGAGCGCTGCAGCCGGCCAGCATCAGGCCCATCACCAGTGCGCAACTCGGAATGCGTTTGTTTCTCATATCTCTTGACCCTTCCAAACCTAGCCCATCCCGCCCGCGCCGAGCTGCGAGCGGATTCTGTAGTGCAAAATGGTTTTCGTGGCGAGAGTCATTTCTTCAACTGCGCTGTCCAGTTCAGCACGATGTTGATAGGCTGCGAAGCGCCGTCTTCAACCATGTTGTTGACCAGAAACCGCTGGCCATCCGCACTCACGACATAGTTGTTCCGCTCGCCGGTCGAAATCGATGGGTTGACTCGCGTTTGGAACAGCGGTACCGGCGCTCCTGCCTGAAAAGAAGTCCCCGAAGACACCGGTACCGCCATCAGTCTTCTGTCGGGGCTCAGATAGAAAAGCTCTTTGCCATCGCGGCGCCAGAACGGTTGATCTCCGCCGCCGCCTGAAACCTGCCATTT
Source organism: Acidobacteriota bacterium (assembly GCA_038040455.1). GTDB lineage: Bacteria > Acidobacteriota > Blastocatellia > UBA7656 > UBA7656 > Onstottus_A. The sequence continues at coordinate 36,129 of JBBPIH010000021.1, read as the reverse complement.
ACCGCCAGACGGCGGAAAGCTCTGCACGTAGACTTCCGCCCGGCCTGATTCGTCTGAAACGTAGGCTACCCACCGGCCATCTGTGGAGAACTGGGCGTGTGTCTCCTCGAACTCAGTCTGAATGAAGATGTAGGGCTTCCGTTCCCCGATCATCGGAAGAACCCAGAGGTCGCTATTGATACCTGAGCGGTTCTCCTCGTATAGCAAGAAGCGCCCGTCCCGAGACCAATCACAGGCGAGAGGGTTGTGGTCCGTATGCAGCAATAACTCGTCGCTGCCCGCCCCGCTCGAGACTTTCTGATACAGGTCGTCGCCCTTGCCGCTCCGGTTTGAACTAAAAACGACACGGCCACCATCAGGGGACCAAACCGGGCGTACATCGCTATGAGTATCAAATGTGAAACGGCTGAATGCGTCGCGAGTCAGGTCCATCAGCCAAATGTCCGCTTGACCTCCTCGGTCTTTGGTTACAGCAACCCTCCTCTCGTCCGGCGACAGCGAGGGCTCTTCGTAGCGTCCCGGAACACCCACTACCGTGAGTTGCTTGCCTGAACGGTCGAACCACGATAATTGGCTGAGCGACTTGTTGCCGGTTTGATAGCAGAGTACGCCATTTGCAGAAACGGAGAAGACCCCGAGCGCTGTGGGACCGATTTCTCCGTAGTGCACCACTTCTTCGGCAATAGCATACGGCTCGCCCGACAACTGAAGCTTGTCAGAATCAAACTGCTGCGCCACTAGCGTTCGGTCGCGCATGAACAATAAGAAGCCTGACCCGCGAGGTGAAGAGACGTCGACTGGCGCATAGCCGACGCTCGATTCAACACTGAGCAAGAATGTCGGGACCTTTGATTCAACCGAGCCTACAAACAGCGCCTGGTTCTCCTTTTGGCGCCCTCGAGCGAAGAATATGAAATGGCGTCCGTCTGGTAAGAAGTAAGGCCAGCGGTGGGAAGTTTCGTTGCGTGATTGATCTATCTCGGTCAAGGCCGAGGCGGAGCCGCCCGTCGAAGAGATTTTGAAAATTGGCGTGAGAGTGCCCGGGGAGAAGAGGATCGTGCCGTCCGCTCTCCAGGTTCCACCGCGCGGTTCGATTGAGACATCCGCTAGCGTCTGAGCCGGACCACCAGCGACTTCGATTCTCTTGAGCTTGCTATCGGCAAAGAATCCGATAGAGCGGCTATCGGGTGACCAGAACGGGAATCGTGCGCCCTCTGTTCCGGCGAGCGGCTGCGGAGCAAGAGCGTCAAGCGCTCGAATCCAGAGCACAGCCTTGCCCGACGCGTCAGTCGCAGTGAATGCCAGGCGTTGACCGTCCGGTGAAAGAGCGATTGATTCGCCGAAGCTGAGTTTCTCAGGTGGTGGAATAGTGAACCGCTTCAACGAAGGTGTTGCGGGCGCGCTATGAAAGAGATACGGAATCGCTAGCACCACCGCCGCCACACAGAGCACACCCGCCGCGATCCATGCCAGCCGCTCTCGGCTCTTGCGATGAGCAGTCACCGGAGCAGGCACACCCGCTTGCGAGCCTCCTTCCGATATCCACGATAGCTCCATCGTGAGGTCGCGAGCCGTCTGCCATCGATCGTCGGGATCTTTAGCCAGACATCTCTTTACGACTCGATCAAGCGCGGGCGGGGTCATCGGCTGAATAGTAGAAATAGCAGGAGGCTCGGTGTGAAGAATCGCTCCGATCAAGCTTGCCTGACTCTTGCCGGTGAATGCTTTCTTGCCGGTGGCCATCTCGTACACGACCGCGCCGAACGCGAAGATGTCCGTTCGGTGGTCAGCCTCGCGTCCCTCCAATTGTTCGGGAGCCATGTATTGAAACGTCCCGAGGATCGTTCCTTCTCCGGTCAGCGAGTGACGTTCGGTCGGAAGCGATGTCACGCTCGACACCAACCCCGAGCTGCCCGGATCCATCTTCGCCAATCCGAAGTCGAGCAGCTTCGTGCCCAACTTGGTGAGCATGATGTTGGCAGGCTTCAAGTCTCGATGGACTATTCCCGCTCGATGAGCCTTATCCAGCGCGTCGGCTATCTGTATCGCGAAGCGCAGCACTTGATCGGTCGGCAGCGGGCCTTTCATCAACCGATCGGCGAGCGATTCGCCTTCGATCAGTTCCATGACCAGATAATCGAGACCGTCCTGATGACCTATATCGTGAAGCGTGCAGATGTGCGGGTGATTCAGACTCGACACTGCTCGGGCTTCGCGCTCGAATCGCTGTCGGAGTTCTGTGTGTGAGGCCAGATGATCGGGCAGGACTTTTATAGCGACGATTCGATCCAGTCGCGTGTCACGGGCGCGATACACCTCGCCCATCCCGCCCGCGCCGAGTGGCGACAGGATTTCATACGGCCCAAGTTGAGTGCCTTGAGCTATCGTCATTTCTTCACCGCTGCCGTCCAATTCAGCACTAAATTGATCGGTGGCGCGGGTGCTTTTTCTGTCACCACGCTGACGAGGAAGCGCTGGCCATCGTTGCTCGGCGCGTAATGGGTCCCTTCGATCTCGAAGAGCGCTTGCTGAGCGCCGGCCTGGAATTCGGCTCCACCACTGACACCGCTGACGCTCGCCGCCATCAGCTTATTGCCTGAGACGAAGAACAACTCCTTGCCGTCGCCGCGCCAGTGGGGATTCACGCCGCCGCTGGTCGAAATCCGGCTCGAGCGCGCGGGCTGCGGGAACTGTGTCACATAGACTTCATTGCTCCCCGACTCATCGGACTGATAGGCGAGCCAGTTCCCGTCGGGCGACACTCTGCCAAGCTGTTCATTGAATTTCGTCTGGAACAAAGGCTGTGGCTTGCGGTCACCGGACAGGGGCAACAGCCAGATGTCTTCCCGGGTCTGTGGAGCGATCATACGGTAGATCAAAAACTTCCCGTCCGGCGACCACGATGACGGCTGGCATACGAAACGGGATTCCAGCAGCCGCTCCTCCGGCACATTTCCGGCCAGCGGCTTCAGGAAGAGGTTCGGCGGTGAGTTGCTCGCAGAGGAAAAGGCAAGCTGTTTGCCATCCGGTGACCAGACAGGACTATTGTGATACCACTCAAAGCTGAGGCGGGTCGTTGCGCCCTGCAAAGGATCAAGCACCCAGAGCGAGTTGAGTCTGCTCGGCTCATCGCGGATCAGCGCCACGAAGCGTTCATCCGGCGACAAGCTGAAGAATGTCCAGGGCGCAGCCGGGCCAGCCACGCCCAGCCGCTCTCCGCTTCGGTTGCGCCAGGTCAGTTGAATGGTGTCTGCCTCACCACCCTGAATGAAAGCAAGGACGCCATTCGTGGAGACGGTAAACCGCGCAATACCCGGTCCGGTGACCATTATGTTTTCGGCCACGCGGAACGGCTCGCCTTGCAGTTCCAGGCGGTCGGGATCGAATGCATGCGCCAGCAGCGTAGTGCGGTTGAGTGCATACAGAATGTATCCCGGCGGCGACCAGATAGCCCGCGTGGAATTCGTGTCGTCCGCACCCAGGGAGAGCAACAGCTTGAGGTTTCTGTCATCCAGGGAGCCAACGTAGATGCCGGTGTTATCTCGCCCTCTGAGCTGAAACAGGAAATGCCTTCCATCAGGCAGGAAAGAGGGGAAGTTGTGAAGCGTTTCTCCGCGCGCCGCATCCAGCTCGGTGACGGCTTCCGGCTTTCCTCCCGCAGCATTGACCTGCGAAAGAGGCGTCCCCTCTCCATTGCTGAAGAGAATGACGCCCTGCCGATTCCAGTCGCCGCCTTGTCCTCGCCCCGTTGGGCAGACGGTTTCGATCACCCCTGATCCGACATCCAGTTTCTTCAGCTTGTCGCCGGCGAAAAAGGCGATGTACCGGCCATCCGGTGACCAGAAGGGATATTCGGCGCCATCGGTGCCGGACAGCGGCTGAGCCGAGAAGGAATCGAGCGCGCGCAGCCAGAGCTGGTTCTTTCCTGCCGCATCCTCTGCGCTAAAGGCGAGGCGGCGGCCATCGGGCGATAAAGCCAGCCCGGGAGCTCGTCGTATTGCAACTGTGTTTGTCCCTTTGGGTAGGTTGATTGAGAAGCGGGTGACCTGCGCCTCCCGCGACGGTTGGCGAACGTAGAGCAGCGCCAACGCCAAGGCCGCCGTCGTCAGCAGCACGCTCGCCGCCAGCCACAGCCAGCGTTCGCGTTTGAAGAGAAACCCTCCGGCCTTTTCCGCTTCCTTGTCCGGCAAAGCTTTCAGCGCCAGCGTCTGATTCGAGCCGGAGGGCGCAGACAACGCTTCGAGCGCAAAGCTGAGATCACTGGTTGATTGAAAGCGCTGCTCCGGTTTCTTCTCCAGGCAGCGCCGAACGATGCGTTCAAGCTGCGGTGGAATCTGACGGCTGGTCTCAGAAAGCTCGGGCGGCTCTTCCTTCAGAATCGCGTGCATGACCTCGACCGCTGACTTGCCTTGAAAGGCCCGCTGCCCGGTGACCAGCTCATAGAGGATCGCGCCGAAGGCGAAGATGTCCGCGCGATAGTCGGCTCGCTCTCCGCGTGCCTGCTCCGGCGACAGATAGCCGACCGTGCCCATTACAACGCCTGACTCGGTTAGCAGCGGACTGGTCGGCGCTTCCGTATCCACGTGCCCAAGCTTTGGCTGCGTTAACTTCGAAAGCCCGAAGTCCAGAATCTTGACGCGCCCGTCTTTGGTGAGGAAGAGATTCTCCGGCTTCAGATCACGATGCAGGATCCCTTTCTCGTGCGCCGCAGCCAAGCCGCGGGTGATCTGTTGTGCATAGTCAATCGCCTTGCGGACGGTCAATGCTCCGCCATTCAACTGCGCGCGCAGGTCTGCGCCTTCGAGCAGTTCGGCGACGATGTAAGGAGAGTGTTCGTGCGTGCCGATGTCATAGATCGTCAGAATGTTCGGATGATTCAACGCAGAAGTGGCAAGAGCCTCCTGCTCGAAACGCCGCAGCCGGTTTTCGTCATTTGCAAACGACGCGGGCAGCACTTTGATCGCCACTTCGCGATTCAATCGTGTATCACGCGCCCGCCAGACTTCGCCCATCCCACCAGCACCTAGAGCAGATAGAATGTCGTACGGCCCAAGTTGAGTGCCTTGAGCTATTGTCATTTCTTCACCTCCGCCGTCCAGTTGACCACGACCCTGAACGGCATCGATGCTAACGACCGGTCACTCTTTATCCCTCGCCTGAAACCCTATGCGTCGGCGCTTGAGTGGCGGCGGTTCCATAAGTCGACGAAGAGCGTCGAAGACGACCTTGAATTGCGCGTCATATTTCTTCTCCAGCGCGTCGAGTTTACGCGCTAAACCCGCGTGAGCAGCCATCATCTGACGCAATCGGACGAAAGCTCGCATGATCTCGACATTGACCTGGATGGCGCGCTTGGTGCAACACACTGGAGAGCATCGCTACGCCTTGCTCAGTGAACGCATACGGCGTGGCCCGGCGAAGACCGCCCCAACTTGAAGTCACAATCTGTGATTTCAAGTGATCGAACTCCTCCCTGGTCAACTGAAACATAAAGTCTTCAGGGAACCGATCCCGATTGCGTTTGACCGCCTGAACCAAAACGCGCGGCTCAACCTCGTAGAGCTCCGCCAGATCGGTGCTCAACATGACCTTCTCGCCGCGCAGAAAGAAGATGCGTTTCTCTATGTGATCGGTGGAAATCAGAGCTTGCTTCATTTTTGGACCAGCCAACTCTTGCTTCTCCTCACCTTTTCAGCTCCGCCGTCCAGTTCACAACAACCGCCAACGACGAGGGGCCAGTCTCTTCGGTTGTAGTGACGAAGAGAAATCGCTGGCCGTCACTGCTCACGGCATAACCACCGGTCGCTCTCCTCAACGCTGAGAGATCGAACGGCGCCCTGGGAATGCCTGGCTCGAAAGTGCTGCCCGTCCGATTGTGATGAAGAGATTCTCTGGTTTAAGGTCGCGATGAGTGATGCCTTTCCCGTGCGCCCCGGCGAGTCCCGCTGCAATCTGCTGCGCGTAGTCAATCGCCTTTCGCGGAGCCAGCGCGCCGTCATTCAACTGAACGCGGAGTTCTTCGCCTTCGAGCAACTCAGCGACAATGTAAGCGGAGTCTTCGTGCGTGCCGAAATCATGAACCGTGAGGATATTCGGATGATTGAGCGCCGATGTGGCGCGTGCTTGCTGCTCGAATCGAAGCAACCGGTCCGCGTCGTTGTCGAAAGAAGCGGGGAGGACTTTTATCGCCACTTCGCGATCCAATCTCGTATCGCGAGCGCGATAGACTTCTCCCATCCCGCCCGCCCCGAGAGGTGAGAGGAATTCATAAGGGCCGAGATGTGTTCGGGCAGCTAGAGTCATTTTCACTTCCTGAACGCAAAAGCCGCCACCGACCCTGTGTCGGTGGAACCACGACTGTGCAGCTAAAGCCGGCACTGACGCAATTGCCTCCACCGACCCTGTGTCGGTGGAGCTACGACTGTGCAGCTAAAGGCGGCAATGACGCAACTGCCGCCACCGACCCTGTGTCGGTGGAACCACGACTGTGCAGCTAAAAGCCGGCAATGACGCAATTGCCTCGACCGACCCTGTGTCGGTGGAGCTATGACTGTGCAGCTAAAGCCGGCACTGACGCAACTGCCCTCCACCGACCCCGCGTCGGGGGAGCCACGATCTGTGCAGCTAGACCTGTCGGCGAATGGCTCCCATGTCATACTCAGCAAACGTCCCGACATAATAGCTCTCGCAAAACAGCGGCTTCATTCCGTGAGCGAAAGCCAGGTTGTTCATATAAGCCAACCCAACCTCCTCGGGCGACTCCTCAAAACCGCAACCGAGGGTCGCATGCAAATGATCGGGAAGCAGCGCCAAGCGGGAGATTCGATGACCCTTCTGCAGAGCCGCCTTGAAGAACATATCGCGAGTGGCCGCTAGATGATCTTCCCGAATCTCCCGCCATCTCGACTCGTGTACGAGCACTAAGTGCAGGCTGTAGACATAGCGGCCGTGTGAGCTGAACTGTTCAGCCGACAGGTCAACGTCCGGGAAGACAAACTGAAACTCTTTGAACCGGGCTTGAACGCGCGGGTCGGCCATGTCGTGGTGACCCAGTTACGGCGCCAGCCCGATGCGACGCAGCAGGTCTGGGAACCGCGGATCGCCACGCAGGCCATCCCAAACATACTCGTCTTTGTAGAATGCTCCGAGCGCGCCGCTCTCTATTCCGCGATTGAGCCAGGTAAACGCTATCTCGTTGTCGCCGAGCACGCCGTAGATCTTGGCGATGTAGTTCGCGTGGCTCAGACTGGTTCCCGATAGCCGCTCGAGCTGGTTGATAATCTGCAGCGCTTCGGCTCGCTTGCCCTGCGCTGCGTAGATCGTACCTGTGCTGTAAATCAGAGTAGGATCGCTGGGTCTCTCTCCTTTTGCCGTCTCCAGTTGTTTGAGTGCATCGTCGAATTGCCTGGTCTCAGCGTAGACGCCTACCTCCCAGGTGGTGCTGAACGGGGGACCCAGCTCGTTGGCGCGTTTAACGATATCGAGCGCACGAGCGTAGTCTCTCTTCAAGTAGTACGAGAGGCCGACAGAACGCGCAATCAGAGATGACAGTGGGTCGCGCTCGCGCGCTTTGAGCATCTCCTCCAGGCTTTCGTCGAGGCGCCCCTGCCTTACCAGCGAAAGCGCCAGGTACCAGTGGACCAACGCCAATCCGGGACTGAGCTCAACGGCGCGGCGGAGCTCTCGGTCGCCTCTAACAAAATCATAAGGCGCAAACGCCGTGTAGCATCGACCAAGTGCGGAATGGGCTTCGGCCAGGTTGTCGTCGAGGGAGAGCGCCTTCTTCGCATTCTCCTCCGCTTTTCTTCGGCCGTCGATGGGGGTGATGTATTGCACCACTCCCAGGTTCGTGTAGGCTTCCGACAGGCCCGAGTAGGCAAGAGGATAGTTTTTGTCTTCTTCAATCGCTTTATCGTAATAGCTGATCGCGGTGAGCAGACTCTCGCGGGTGCGCCGATCTGCATGAGTCCGGCCCTGCATGTAGTTCTGATAAGCCTTGATGTTTTCAGTGTACCGCTTCGCAAGTTGCTGCTTCTCTCCGCCGCTGAGCCGGAGTCGCAGCTTCTCTGATACCTCCTTAGCGATATCCTCCTGAACAGCGAAAACATCCGCGAGATTGCGCTTGTACTGCTGGCCCCAGATCTGACTGTTGTCGCGCGTGTCTACCAGCTCTACGTTGACCGAGAGACCATCGCCCCGCTGAATCACCCTTCCCGTCAGGACCGCCCGAACACTCAGCTCCTTGCCTACGGTTTGCGTATCCACCTCGCGGCCCTTGTAGCGGAATACCGAGCCGCGCGACATCACCTTGAGGTTCGGGAACTGCGAAAGGCTGTTGATGATGGTCTCAGCGATGCCGTCTGAAAGGTATTCGACGTTTGGATCGTTGCTCACGTTAATAAGGGGAAGAACCGCGATCGAATCTATCGTCTTGCTGCTGGGAGCAAAGTAGAACAGGTAGGCCAGTGTCGCAATTGCCAGGACCAGTGTGGCCAGGGTGATGATCGCAGCTCGTCTGTGATGGTTGATCCCGCTGACCAGAAACGCGCTGGTTGATGCTGTTCGCGATGTTAGTGCTTCGCTGGTGTCAGCCGGTTGATTCGCTTCGGTAACCGCCGGTTTCTCACTCGTCACGCTTGTATCCGGCGACTTGGAGCGTTCCAGTTCCGCCTCAAACTCAAGCTCGTGTTTCAGGCTCTTGAGATCTATCAGCAGGTCTCTGGCTGTTTGATACCTTTCCTCTCGGTCCTTTCGAAGCGCCTTGTTAACGATCCGTTCTAACTGCCGAGGGACCGCTTTGGAGTAACGGGCAAGCGGAGCAGCCTCTCTGTTCACGATAGCTGAAATGGTCATTGCCGCGCTCTCAGCACCAAAAGGCGAATGGCCTGTGATCATCTCATACAGCACCGCGCCGAAGCTGAATATGTCGCTACGTGCATCCAGGTTTTCGCCTCTCACCTGCTCAGGAGACATGTAAGGCACTGTGCCTATTATCGCTCCTGGTTCAGTCAACATACTTTCGGTCTCCGCTGTCGTGTCCGTGAGCGACCGCTCTCTAACAACTTTAGCCAAACCGAAGTCCATCACCTTCGCCTGATGGCGCGCAGTCAGCATTATGTTTGCTGGCTTGATGTCTCGATGTATGATGCCGCGAGAATGAGCTTCTGCCAGAGCATCAGAAAGTTGCGCTGCAATCCCCAAGCACTCGCCAAGCTCAAGCGGCTTGTTTCTCATTCTGCTGGCGAGCGTCTCACCTTCGACGTATTGCATAACTATGAAGCTGTGGCCATCTTCTTCCCCGACTTCGTAGATAGAGCAGATATTCGGGTGGTCGAGCTTGGCCGCTGCTTGCGCTTCGCGGACGAGGCGCTTCTTCGCCTGCTCGTCTGCTGTTGATTCTGGTCGCAGGAACTTGATGGCGACTCTGCGATCGAGCTTTGTGTCTTCGGCGAGATAGACCTCACCCATCCCGCCCGACCCGATCCGCGAGATTATGCGGTAGTGCGCAAGTGTCGTATCAGGTAGGAGAGGTTCGTTCATCTTGCAGTCACCAGAGGGGAAGCCCGATGCTACGCAGACACAGCGGTAATATCAAGTTGTTTCTCTTTGCGTCGCGTTCGAGCTTGAGTGCCGAGGCCGAGGATTATCACGCAAACACCGGAGGACGACGCCTGGCCCAGGGGCGCGCGGTCTCAAGCTCGTAGGCCAGTTGCAGCAACGTGCTTTCACCGCCACGCCAGGCGGCAAACTGGCTTCCTACGGGCAGTCCATCCGCCGTCCAATGAAGCGGCACTGACATCGCTGGGGTCCCGCAGGCATTGTGCAATGGAGTATAACCCACGTCGTCTATGACCCGTTGATACAGCGTCTTGAATTCCACCCGCGGATCGTGCCAGCCGATCTTGTATGGTGGCGTAGTCATCACCGGCGATAGAATCACATCAGTAGACTGAAAAACCTTCTCAATTGTCGCGGTCACCTGGCCAAACACTGTGGTGGCGCGTTGCACACAATCGGAGACGCCTCGCCTCTTTGCCAGTTCCATCAACCCGAGCGTCCAGGGTTCGAGCACGTCTTCCAGTTTTGTCCCCTCGCCCAGCAATTGCTTGGCCGTCGCTTCGAGACCAAGTGTGCCTGACGCCCACAGACCCACGAAGGCGTCAACGAATTCTTCGCCGTTTATCGAGAGGTTAATCGGTTCGATTTTGTGGCCGAGCCTCTCGCATAGTCTCGCAGCCGCATTGGTCGCCTTCTCAACCTCCGGATGCGGTTTCTGGCCTTTCAGTGTGTTAATGACCAAAGCGATCTTCAGCCGCTTCTTTCCCGGGCCTGAAACAAATCCGACAGGGGGAAGATTTGGATTGTTCTTGTTTTCTACTACGCTCAGGTACGCCGCGGTGTCGCGCACCGAGCGGCTCAGGCACAGGTTCGACGAGATGTTCAGCGCTTCGTCGCCACCTCTGGATCCTCCACCGCTTCCAACCTCACGTGAGCGCGTTGGCTTCAATCCAAACACGCCGCATTGACAAGCCGGAATGCGAATCGACCCGCCGCCATCATTACCGTGGGCCAGCGGCACGATCCCGGCGGCGATGGCGGCGGCGGTTCCGCCGCTCGATCCGCCCGCGGTATGATTCAGATTCCAGGGATTGCGCGTTGGCCCGTGCAAAATCGGTTCGGTCGTATCGATCAACCCCAATTCCGGCGAACTGGTGATGCCCGTGATAATCATCCCCGATCGTTCCATGGCATCGACGAGCGCCGAGTTTTGTTGCGTGCGGTTGCCGTACTTCTTGATCACCTGTGCGAACAGCCGGGAGCCGGAATCGATATTTGCATCCTTGTACTGCTGAAGGTTCTTCAGCATCACCGGCACGCCGGCAAAGATGCCTTCGAGTGCGCCACTTCTGGCTCTGGCGCGGGCTTTGTCGACATCGAAGTTCGTCGTAAGCACGGCGTTGATTTTCGGATTCACCCGTTCGACGCGGCGAATAACATCTTCCACCAGTTCCAGCGGCGAGACCTGTTTCCTTTTGATGAGGTCAGCCAGGCCAAGCGCATCATAGCTGGCAAGTTGCGAGTGTTGTCTTTTCGCCTGCGCTGCCAGGGCCGGATGAGAAAGCAGCAGTGAAAAAGCGGAGGATTGTTTTAGAAAGTCTCGACGGTTTTGAGTCACACTATTCTCCTCTGATTTAAGGCTTTAGGTTTACGATGCCTTTCTCGCCATAGAGCCCAAGCTCTTTGCCATAACCGTGATGCACCGGGTTGTGATGTACGTAGTTCAGGGTCACCCAAAAACTCATAGGCCGCTCGAAGCGGCTAACACGGCAAGAAAGTAAACGCCGCAACGCCGAACACAAACCAGAGCAGGGCGAAGATCAATCCGTAGCCGAAGAATGTTCTGAAGTCGATGCGTGCAATCTCGGCTCTTACCAGAAACCAGAACGGCGCAACCAGATTGCCCATCTGGTCGCCGACGCCGAGAGCCAGCATTCCTCGCTGAGCCGTCACGCCGGCAGCTTCCGCCGCTTTGATCGTAATGAAACCCTGAATCACCCATTGCCCGCCGCTCGACGGGACGAAGATGGCGACTATTGTCCCCGCAAGGGCAGTGAGCAAAGGAAAAGTCCAGCGGGTTGAGATGGGAGCGATCAGGTTGCTTGCGGCTTCGCCGACCGTTGTGAACTGGATCAAGCCGGCCACACCCGCATACAGATGATAGAGAACCAGTATCGGCCAGCAGGACACCACCGCGCGTTGCAACGCGCGCGAGAAGTTGCGGATGTTTCGGTGCAAAAGAAAGCACAGCATCAGGAAGATGGTGTTGAGTGAATTAAGATCGAGGCTCGAGCGCTTGACTAAAAAGTGGTAGTACAGCCAGGCGAGCAGGCCCAGACACAAGATGGCGGCTATCAGCCAGTGATGCTCGATCCTTTGCGAGAAGCTGGAGTCGCCTTGATCCTCGATCTGCAGCGGTTCGGCGAGTTTGCTGGCCGAGGGAAACTGCGAGAGCTGGTGCGGCTGTTTGGGCATCAGGAGCCGCGCGACAAGAATAACGGCTACCGGGAATGTGACCACCAGCGCAAGCGCTGCCGGAGACCAGATCGTCGAAAGCAGCGACATCGTGCCCGTGCTCGTTTCCAGGAAGTGCCCGGGCGTTGCCATCAGCAGCGGACCGCTTGCCGAAAGCCCAAACTGCCAGACCGAGCTGGCGCCTCCATTGACCGCAAGCAAGAAGGGGAAGTCGATCGGGATGCCTCTTCGCTCGGCCTCGCCCGCAATGTGCACCGCGATAATCGGCCCAAGCGCGAGCGCAAGCCCCCAGTTCAGATACGAGATCGAAGCGACACACAGAACGGAGGCGATGATGACCTGAGTCGAGGTGCGAGGCAGTTGTGAAATCGACACTACGAGCTTGCGAAACAGAGGCGTCGCCGCCAGCACGCATCCGAGCAAGAGCACCAGCGTCATCTGCATCGTAAACGGCAACAGCATCCATAGCCCGCGATACCACGCGTCGAGAGTCGCGGTGAAAGTGTTGCCGAGCGCCAGTGCGAGCAGGAACAGAATCACCACCATGATTGCCACGGTCGAGATGGCGTCCGGCACGAACCGCGCCATCACCCGCGAATAGCGACTCAGCCAGTCATTTCGCGACGCGATAGGCTTCTCTGCTTCGGTCTCGTTTGCTTCAGCGATCGGGTCTGGGTTCATTAGATGTAGCGACCAATCTGTGTGCCGGCAGTTATCGTCATCTCTTCAGGTCCGCTGTCCAGTTCAGGACTAAGATCATTGGGGAGGAGGCTTTCGACTCCACCGCTCTGTTGACAAGGAAGCGCTGGCCGTCAGGGGTCACCGCGTAAAAATACCCCGGCCCGGTCAAACGCGCCTCGAAGAGAGGCCGCGTCGCTCCGACCTCAAAAGCCGCGCCCGTGCTGTTCACCTCCGCAGCCATCAGCCGGTTATTCGTGGCCAGGTAGAAAAGCTCTTTGCCGTCACCTCGCCACCTCGGAAACAGGCCGCCCGCGGTGGAAACTTGCCGCTTGCCGCCCGGCCCCGGAAACGGCGCGACATAGATCTCCATCCGGCCAGACTCATCCGACTGGTAGGCGACCCACCGCCCGTCCGGGGAAAACATGGGGGCCAGCTCATTGAACTCGGTCCGCAAAAACGGGAACTGCTTGCGCTCACCTTCGAGGGGCAGGACCCAAAGGTCGCCACCGACCCTGGGTGCGATCTCCTGGTAGAGGATAAACCGCCCATCCCAAGACCAGCTCATCGGATATTTGTCGAATCCGGATTCAAGGAGCACTTCCTCATCCCCGGTCCCGTTGGCAGCCTTTTGATAGAGATCTACTATGCCTTTGCGGGTTGAGCCGAAAACAATACGGCTCCCGTCAGGAGACCACAGCGGCGCTCTCTCGGATGCCGGATTGAACGTAAAGCGAGTCGGGAAGCCACGCGCGATTTCGTAGACCCAGATGTCTGAACTATCACGAGAGCCAACGCTGGTCTGCATCTGCACCGCGACCATCTTCCCATCGGGTGAAAGGGCGGGGCTAGGAGTGAAATAATTGGCCGGATCGCCGAGCACACCCAGCGACTTGCCGGTGCGGTCGAACCAGGTGAGTTGGAAGTCACTCGCCCCAGCTCCCGGCTGATAGACCAGGACACCATTCTCCGAGACCGCAAAGACTCCCCTGGACGAGGTGATCTCATATTGGACCCGTTCGAGGACAGGAAAAGCGTCGCCCACCGTTTTCAGTCGCTCGACGTCGAACGGCTGGGCCAGCAGCAGTCCCGCGCGATGGAAGAGCAGATGCCCCTGAGCATAGGCGATACTTGAACTGGCCTGGAACAGCGGCCGGCTTTCTTTCGAATCAAGCGAGCCAACGTTAATCGTATCCTGCTCGCTCGCGCCGGTGATAAAGGCTCTGCTGAGAAAAAGGAAATGGCGTCCGTCGGGCAGGAAGCATGGCCAGTAGTGAGAGACTCCCCCACGCGACTCGGCAAGCTCAGTGACCTCACTGGGGGCGCCCCCCGAAGCCGGCACGTGAAGCAGCGGGCTCGTATTGTTCGGGGCGAAAACGATCACGCCATCGCGACTCCACGAACCGCCTAAGCCTGCGGGTGCCTCGCAAAGCGTGAGCACTGCGCCACCCGCCGCGTCGATCCTGTTGAGCTTCCCATTCGCAAAGAACCCGATGTAGCGGCCATCGGGCGACCAGAACGGATGCGACGCGCCTTCAGTGCCTGCGAGCGGCTGGGCCGCGAGCGAATCGAGCGCGCGCAGCCAGAGCTGTCTTTTGCCGTCCGCCATCGTTGCCACGAAAGCCAGACGGCGACCGTCGGCCGAGATGGCCGGCGGACTTGCATCACGACCGGCTGAGAAAAAGCCCGACGCCTCGGGAGGAAAAAGCGAAAACCTCACGATGCTCGCGTCCGCTGCCGGCTTACGCGCGAACCACGCCCACGCGAAGGCCAGCACCGTCGCTAACAACACCGCTGACACAGCCCACGCCAGCCGCGCATTGCCGGCCAGGCGCCCCTTGCCCGAGCTTTCTGCCATCACAGTCGAGGCCGTGGCCGTTTCCAGCCGCGACCCTGACGCTGTCGAGAGCGCTTCAATCGCAAAGCACAAGTCACTTGTTGATTGAAAGCGGCGCTCTGGCTTTTTCTCGAGACAACGCCGCACGATCTTTTCCAGCGCAGGCGAAATCTTCTGATTCGTCTCGCTCAGCTCCGGCGGCTCTTCTTTCAGGACGGCGCTCATCAGGTCGGCTATAGAGTTCCCGATGAACGCTCGCTTGCCTGCCAACATCTCGTAAAGGATCAAGCCGAAAGCGAAGATGTCCGCTCGATGATCCGCCTCCAGCCCGCGCATCTGTTCGGGAGACATATAGCCTACTGTGCCCATCACCACGCCGGGATCAGTCATCAGCTTCATCGTTGCGACGTCCGAACCCTCTCCAGCTTGTTTCTCCGGTTTCAACTTCGCCAGCCCGAAGTCGAGTATCTTGACCCTCCCATCTTTGGTGACAAACAGATTCTCCGGCTTCAGGTCGCGATGGATGATCCCCCTCTCGTGTGCGACGGAGAGTCCCTGGGTGATCTGCTGTGCATAGTCAAGGCAAGAGCGCACCGACAGCGCTCCCGCATTCATCCGCTCACGCAACTCCTCGCCTTCCAGCAACTCGGCGACGATGTAAGGCGAGCCTTCGTGTGTGCCGAAGTCATGAACGGTGAGAATGTTCGGATGGTTGAGAGCCGATGTGGCGCGAGCTTCCTGCTCGAATCGCAGCAACCGGTCTGCGTCGTTAGCAAAGGAAGCAGGGAGAACCTTGATGGCGACGACTCGATCCAGTCGCGTATCGCGGGCGCGATAGACCTCACCCATCCCGCCCGCGCCGAGCTGTGACAATATCTCGTAAGGCCCAAGATGACTGCCCGTCGCAATCGTCATTTCTTCACCTCCGCCGCCCAGTTGACCACCACCGTGAGCGGAGCCGCAGCCTTGGTCTCCACAATCGTGCTCAGCAGAAACTTTTGCCCATCACTGGTCACGGAATAATAGGGAGTGATGAGATTGCCGCCAGCGCGGAACTCGAAGAGCGCCACCGGCGCGCCCGCCTCGAAACTCGCCCCACCCTTCACGGCCACCGCCATCAGCTTCCCGTCCGGCGCGTGGTAGTACAGCTCCCTCCCGTCCCCCCGCCAGTGCGTCCCGATCCCGCCACCCGACGAGACCTGCCGTTTGCCGCCGCCCCCGGGGAAGCTCTGGACGTAGACTTCATACCGGCCCGATTCATCCGCGGTATAGGCCATCCACTGCCCATCGGGAGAGAGCATCGGTGTGCTTTCGTTTGCCTCTGTCTGAAGAAACGGGAAAGGCTTCTGATCGCCTGAGAGCGGCCCGGCAGGGAAGACCCACACATCATATTTTGTTTTCGGATCGGCTACGCGGTAGATGATGAAGCGCCCGTCCCGCGACCAGTCGCTGGCAAATTTGTAGTAATCTGACTTGAGCAACAGCGCGTCCTGTCCGGAGCCGCTGGCTGCCTTTTCATACAGGTGAAAAGGCCCTTCCCGGTTGGAGGACCAGACGATGCGGCTCCCATCGGGTGACCAGACCGGAAAGTGGTCGAGCGCCGGATCGAAGGTGAAGCGCGTGGCGTTCCCGCCCGTTACAGCGGACAGCCAGAGGTCCATGTTACCTGTCTGGAAGTCGAGGCGGGTTACGATGATGCGTTTATCGTCGGGCGAGAGCCTGAGTAAGCCTACGTTATCCATCCCATCCAAAGAGTCGATTTTTCTTCCCCCGCGATCTACCCAGATCAATTGACTGCGCTGTCGGTCGCGGAGCGGATCAAAGACCAGCACGCCATTGTCTGAGACAGAAAAGTTCCGGCGGCGGGAGCTGATCGAATTGCCAAAAATTATCCCAACCTGCCTGGCGACGGGGAACGGCTCGCCGGTGAGTTGCCGCGCGTCGGCGTCAAAGGGCTGGGCCATCAATGCCTCTTCACGCCCGAAGAGCAGGTAACCCCCACCTCTATCGGATGCCGCATACACGGCGTTCGAGTCGTCGCCGAGCAGCCGTTGATTCACTCCCCCATCGAGCGAGCCGAGGTAAACCCCACGGGTCTCCTTTTGCCCACTAAGACTGAAATAGAGAAAATGACGGCCATCCGGCAGGAAGCATGGATGGAAATATTCCGTCTCCTGGCGTTCCAAGTCGGGCTTCATCACCGATGTCACTTCACCGCCTGCAGCTGACACGCGAGACACCCCGCCGCCGCCCAGAGCCGAAAAGAGGATCACGCCATCGCGGCTCCAGGTGCCGCCAGTCCCAACCCCGGCATCGCACAGCGTTTGTGCCAGGCCGCCGGAGACCTCAATCTTCTTCAGCTTGCCGGTAGCGAAGAAGCCGATCCAGCGGCTGTCGGGCGACCAGAAGGGTAAGATTGCGCCCTCAGTGCCGGGCAGTGCCTTCGCTTCCGTGTCGTCGAGCGCGCGCACCCAGAGCTGGACTTTACCGCCCATCGCCGCCGTGAGGGCCAGCCATCTTCCATCCGGCGAGACGGCGACGTGGTCAAAGCTCGTATTCTCCGGCGGCAGGATTGAAAACTTCATCACGCGCGCCTCGGCTGGCGGCTGGCGAGTGAAATACGCCCAAGCGAATCCCAGCATCCCCAGAATGAATGCCGCCCCGACGATCCATACAAGCCAGACATTGCCGAACAACCGCGCCTTGCCCGTGCTTTCAGTCACCGCACCGAGGCCCACCCCAGTTTCGACGCGCGAGCCCGATGGTGCGGACAATGCTTCGAGCGCAAAGCCGAGATCACTGGTTGATTGAAAGCGGTGCTCTGGGTTCTTCTCCAGGCAGCGCCGCACGATGCGTTCAAGCTGCGGTGGAATCTGACGGCTGGTCTCAGAAAGCTCGGGCGGCTCTTCCTTCAGAATCGCGTGCATGACCTCGACCGCTGACTTGCCTTGAAAGGCCCGCTGCCCGGTGACCAGCTCATAGAGGATCGCGCCGAAGGCGAAGATGTCCGCGCGATAGTCGGCTCGCTCTCCGCGTGTCTGCTCCGGCGACATATAGAACACCGTGCCGATCACGACGCCTGACTCGGTTAACAGCGGACTGGTTGGCGCTTCCGTATCCACTCGCGCAAGCTTTGGCTGTGTCAACTTCGCCAGCCCAAAGTCCAGAATCTTGACGCGCCCGTCTTTGGTGATGAAGAGATTCTCCGGCTTCAAATCACGATGCACGATCCCTTTGTCGTGTGCGGCAGCCAAGCCGTGGGTGATCTGTTGGGCATAGTCAATCGCCTTGCGTGCTGGCAATGCGCCGTCAGTGAGCTGCGCGCGCAGGTCTGAGCCCTCGAGCAGTTCGGCGACGATGTAGGGGGAGCCTTCGTGCGTGCCGATGTCGTAGACGGTCAGAATGTTCGGATGATTCAACGCAGAAGTGGCAAGAGCCTCCTGCTCGAAACGCCGCAGCCGGTCTTCGTCATTTGCAAACGACGCGGGGAGCACTTTGATCGCCACTTCGCGATTCAACCGGGTATCACGCGCCCGCCAGACTTCGCCCATCCCGCCGGCGCCGAGCTTCCCGGTGACTTGATAGTGTGAGATGAGCGCGCCGACGGCTATCGCTGATTCCTTCACGTTGGTCCTCGATTTGATTGGCTCACGGTTTGAGTCCGGCGTAACAAGCCGGCGTAGCGTGGATCGCTGCGGAGAGGGTCGAAACACATTTCGGTTGTCACAAAATCCAATAAGCCGCTCTTATCCTGGAAACCCTTTTCGAGCCAGGCGAAAGCCTGGATCCTTATCACCGAATTGCTGCATATTGTTCCAACAGCATGTAGTCGCGCATAGATTCGAAGAACGGGTCAACCTTCAGCCGCGGCAAAAACCAGTCGCGCTCCTGATAGGCTTTTGCAAGCTCGGCGATGGCTTCATCTCGTTCACCAAGCACCTAGATCTTGGCAACCGTGTCGACAGCATCACTCCTTGAGTTCGTTCAGTAACACCCTTGCGTCTTTTAGATCATCGGTAGAGAACCCTTCGGTGAATCGGCCGTAGATCTCAGCCAGGACATCACGGGCTTCCTTTCGCCTGTCCTGCCGATTCCACAATTTAGCTAGTCCCATAGCGGCTCTCAACTCGAACGCTTTGGCGCTTTGCCGTCGAGCAACTTGTATGGCTTCCCGAAAACAAGCCTCAGCTTGTGATTGAAGGCCTGGATGTTCTGCGTTGTCGCTTCCGTTTTGTGACGTGTGTATGCTTAACAGCGCCTCGCCTTTGATGCGATACAACTCTGCTTCGTGAAAGCGCTCGCTGGTGATGTTGATGGTCTCAACCGCTTCATCCAGAGCGCGCAGCGCTTCTTCCGGCCGGCCCGCCAGGCACAATGCTTCAGCCATCAGGACCAGATAACTGGCACGCCGTTGTTCGATCTCAAGATTGCGACAGGCCACCAGCCCTTGTCGCATTGCGGCGAAGCCCTCTTCCGCCTCTCCCTGCGTCGCTCGCGCCCAGCCCAGCATGATCGCGCCCATCGCTCTGTAGTGGGGCAGCCCATGCTCATCCGCGTGGACGAGCATCTTCTCTGTCATTTCAACGACTCGCTCGGCATTGCGATGAAACGCTTCGAGCGCGATAGTTGTCGAGAGCGTCTGACAGATGCCCACCGGATGACTCATCTGCTCAGCGATGCTCAGGGCTTCCCGGGTCATCGCTTGCGCCTGGTCGGCATATCCCAAATACCACAGCACACGGCCGAGATGCGCGCGATTGGTAATCGCACCGTAAAGGAAGACGTTGTGCACTGCGTGACGCTGAGGGTCATAGAGCGCGAGGCTTGCCTCGAAATGTTCGCGTGAGCTGGTGAACTCTCCGAGATACTGAAAGCATAAGCCCAGCGACCAATGGGCTTGCACCATCATAGCCGCATCGCCGGTCGTCTCTGCCAGGCGCAAGCACTCTTGTGCAAAGTGGCGGCCTTTCTCGTACTCGCCGCGCACGACCAGAATGATCGAAAGTCCAAAGAGAACGCGAAAGAGCTGGGTGTTATCGCCCAACTGCTCGCAGAGCTCCCGCGCCCGCAAGAAGCTGTTCAGCGTTTCGGTGGCCGCAAACCCCTTCGCGGTCATCAATGAGGAACCCATCGTGAACTCAAGTTTGAACTCTTGACCCGTCTGTTCAGCAGACTCCGGCATTCTACGGGTCATCTGCTGGCCGCGCCGGCAGAGCGCGATTGCTTCCTGATTCGCAAAGATGCGAACGGCGTTGCGAGCCGCCTTCAAGAAATAGTTCGACGCCTGCGACCAATCGCGCGCCGCCTCAAAAAGAAAAGCGAGTTCGGAGGCCACCGCCGCACTCTCCCTGCCATAAAACCTAAGCAACGCCTGCGCGATCGAGGCGCTCAACGAAGCTCGGCGGCTCGGCGTGAGCGTCGCGTAGAGCGCGTTCTGATAGAGGACGTGCACGAAACGGTACCTCAGCGTTAGCGTGTGATCGGGGAACTCGTCCTCCTTGCGATACTTCACGAAGCGATAGGCCGTGTCGAGCGATTGGAGACGCTCTTCAACCTCGGCGGCGTCGATCGTCAGCGCTTGCGCGACAACCGCCGAATCAAAGTTGTATCCTTGCGCGCTGGCGGCAATCAACAAGCGGCGGTCTTCGTCGCTCAGTTGAGCAATCTTACGCTGTATCATGCTGCGGACGGTTTCCGGCAAGTCGTTCTCGATCTCGGGCACCGTCTGCACAAGCGTCCAGCTCCCTGCCTCCTCGCCGATCACTTTTCTGTCGCGCAGGTAACGCACAACATCCGCCATAAAAAGCGGGCTGCCTTCCGTCTTGGTGTAGATGAGCGAGGCGAACTCCTTCGGAAAACGATGTCGAGGAAACTCCAACGCCAGAAACCGTTCGACGTCGTCGTGCGTCAAGAACTCGAGCGGCAGCTCCTGACATAGCCCGCGTCCTTGCATATCCAGTTTCAGACTCAGGAACGGGTGCTTCTTCAGCACCATCTCCGATGCGCGATATGCCGCGACAATCAACAACTGCATCGCGTCAAGCTTTGTGGCAAGGTAGGCGATGATGTCAATGGTCGAGGCGTCCGCCCAGTGCAAGTCATCGAAGAACAACACCAGCGGGCTTCTGTTTGAAGCCTCCTGCAGAAATGCCGCCAGCTCGCGTTTCATTCGCTCCTGCGTCACGGCGGCCGATTCCGCTAAGACGCGCTCAGCGGAAGAATCCGAACTCGCAAGCTGGATGTACCAGCAGGGTGCAATCGCCCTCATCGCGCGCCTGAGGTACTGACCGGGAGAGCTCCGCACCAGGTTGTCGAGCGCTTCGAGAAACGGCATGTACGCCTCAGCTCCGGCCAGTCGCTCCGAGCTTCGCCCGCGGGCGATCTGACACGCCGGATTAGCCTTCAGAACCTCAGCAAGAAAATCCTCAACGAGCGTGGTCTTACCAAGTCCGGCTTCGCCAGTGATGCAAAGCATCAGCCCGCGCCCTTCGCCTGCCGAGCGGAACGCGGCGCGCAACTTTTCGCGCTCCACCTGTCTGCCGACCGTGTTACGGGCAGTCAATGGGACGACCGAGGACATCGCGGCGACACCTGATGTGAAAGAGACCCCCTGCTCATCGACGGTCAATGCCGAGGCGACTTCGGCCGCGCTCGGGCGAGCGCGTGGATTCTTATCCAGCATTCCGAGGATGAGTGACTCGAGCGGAGGCGGCGCCTCAGGGTTTATGACCGAAGGAGACAGCAGATCGTCGTAAACAATCGCGTGCAACACGCTGACCTCGGAGTCGCCGCTGAAAGGCTTTTGCCTGGTTACCATTTCGTAGAAGACAACGCCCAGAGAAAAAATATCCGACTCGGGTCCGACCGTATCCCCCCTGGCTTGCTCAGGCGACATGTAGGCCACGGTGCCTATTACCGAACCGGGCCTTGTGTGAATCGCCGTTTCGGCGGTTGATTCGTTGGAAACATTCGCAGAGCTGAGCCTAGCCAGGCCGAAGTCCAGCACCTTCACATAGCCATCGTCTCGCACCATGATGTTTTCCGGCTTGATGTCTCGGTGAGTGATTCCTGCCTGGTGTGCGACGGCAAGCGCCTGGGCTATCTGCCGGCCGATCGGGGCGAGAGATTGGAAGGACCGTTGCTCATCGATGAGAGTTCTGAGGGTACGGCCTTGAATGTATTCGAGGACGATGAAGCACCCGACTTCCGACTCGCCGATTTCGTGTATCGTGACGATGTTGGGATGGTTCAGGGCGGAAGCCGCGCGCGCTTCCTGCTCGAAACGCCGCACGCGCGAGGCGTCTTTGGTAAAACCGGCCGGCAGGACTTTGATCGCGACCTTGCGGTCCAGCCGGGTGTCTTCAGCCAGATACACCTCGCCCATTCCACCAGCTCCGATTTTGGAAACGATGCGATAGTGAGAGAGGGTTTCGCCGATCATTCTGCGCTAGGTGTTATACCACCTTCTTCGAACCATCGGTAGATGTTCCCCCCCTTGTTAGAATGTTTTTCTGGCATATTGGGATTGTGTTAAGCTTCGCTCGAAGTAGCCACGAGTAAGACGAGGAAGGACCAGATGCGAACAGAGACAATTCAAATTAAGGATCTACCGGCCGACACGATGCAGGCCCTGGTTGATAGGGCGCGGCAGGCAGGAACTACGCCGGAGGAAATTGCCCGTCGTCTCATTGAAGAAGGCCTCTCGCCCAAAGATCTGAGCTTTGACGAAATCCTGGCGCCCTTCCGCCGTCAGGTTGAACAGAGCGGCGTGACCGATGACGAGCTTGACGCGCTTTTCACGCGAGCACGAAAAGAAGTGTTTCGCGAGAATAAAGAAAAGGAGCAGACTCGAGCGCGGACCGGCCGAAGTTGTTTTTGATTTGATGGACAGGCTGGATCAAACGCTCGGATTATCGATAGCGACCTCCTTGAAGACGTTGCTATACTGCCTGTGGTGTCCAGAAGGAAAAACCTGGCAATAAGACACACGCCGAGCTTCGAGGCCACTGACATTCAGGGGCGAGTCAACGGAGCCTTGGTTTCCCGTGCAGGCACAGTGTACTGCGCAGGCATTCCGAGCCTCAGCGAGGACGGTAGAACCTGGCGTGTTCCCATTCTTTACGCAACTCCTGGGTTTGTAGCTGGTGAAGTGGGTGAAGCGTTGGTAAACGCATCGACCGGAGAGATTCTGTCGTTGACTGATATCGACCTGCTCCATCAGCAGGGAAGAAAACTCGGGAAACAACACAGTGCGGAGATCGAAGCCGCGTTTTCACGAGCCAGAAGAAGCTAGCTCCTGCTTGCCCGCTTGTTTGCGAGTGGTCCTATCAGCGTACGGCGTGGAAGCTTCTGAGAGCGAGCTGCGCTAGGCGTGCCGATGGGACCCTTTGCTCGCGACTAGTTCAACCGCGGTGCTCACAGCAGCGCGGCAGATGGGATTCAAACGCTCGCGTGAAGACTACGGTTTGCGCTTGTACGATCTGCGAGATCTTCTGCGTCGAGGCAGCTTCCCGATTCTCAGCATTCAGCTCCAGCCTTATGGCCTGATCGGCGACCACGCGCAGGTCGTTGCGAGCATCACCACCGGACATATCGAAGTCTACGATCCGCTACTCGGCCAGATGAGGACGCGACACGAGACGCTTGACGAGGCCTGGAAGCTCGGCGGCTACCTGACGATCCTGATCGAGGGGTGAACCTACCGCCCGCAATCCGCAGTCGAACTTCCTGCGAGCAGTGTCGGCGATTAGTACTTCTACGTCTGCGTTCACAGCCGCTGACCTCCGGTGTTATGATAAATCCGTTATGGCCACCAACCTGGTTGCGACGATCACTGCACTGGAAGCCCAAGCGGCGGCCAACCTCTTCTTGAGCGATCATCTGCCGGATCGTTTTCTCGCAAGCAGTCCGACGCTTGATGCCGCCGCCAATGTGTGGCGCGTACCGGTGCGGCTCGCTTATCCCATCATCGGCCCTGTCGGTCAGACCGGCGAGATTTTAGTGAGCGCCACCTCGGAGGAAATCGTTTCATACACTCCGCTGGAGGAGATGAAAGCCGCCGCTCGCAAGCTCTACGAAGAGAATCGTGATGCCATCGAAGCCCCCGTTCCATAAGCAGGAAACTCGCTACTCGTGCGTGCCGGCTTGTCTGCGAATGGTCTTTGGAAGCTTCGGCGTAGACATCGCCGAAGGTGACTTGCGCGAGCAATGCGATTGCACCCCTTATGGGACTGACGCGCTTCTTGCGGTTGATACAGCGCGGCAATTGGGATTCGCTGGAACCGCCAAACAGACGCTGACGCTCGAAGAGTTGCGGACAGTCGTTACTGAAGGTCAGCATCCTATCGTTTTCGTTGATCTCAGCCCAATTGACGGCGCCGAAGACATTCATACACTGGTCGTCGTTGCCGTTAGTCAGTATGAAGTAAGCCTTCTCGACCCGCTCAAGGGGGAGCGCTTACTCCCGCTTCAAGCATTCAGCACAGCCTGGGCTCTGCGTCACAACCTCGCTATCATGGTCGAGCGTTAAGTAGGTGGCTGAGAGTTTTCATCGAGCGCTGGATCACCCAATCGCGATCCGCAATCCTCAATTCGCAATCCCACGTCGCCCCACCCTTGTGCATAACCCGCGAGCAGGCTGATGAGCTGACGGATCGGTTGGATCAGACGCTAGGGGAATGGGAATCGGCAATCGGGATCTAGGATATGAGATCATAATCGCCACTCGGCGACTGCTCTCGATAGTCGGGCCTCCCAAGGCTATGACATTCGTGCTAATCTAGGTGACTCGATGGGCACCAAAGAACGGTACCCCTATCTAGGCGACACGCTATCTCCACGAGAGCGTAGCGAAAGAATGAGTAGGGTACGCAGCAAGAACACGAAACCTGAACTTGTAGTTAGACAACTGCTGCATTCGATGGGATATCGTTACCGACTTCACGTGAGGTCGGTCCCGGGCAATCCCGATATTGTGTTCTCGCCTCGGAGGAAGGCGATCTTTGTTCATGGTTGTTTTTGGCACCGTCATCCCGGTTGCCCAAACTGCCGACTTCCAAAGTCCAAGCTCGGCTTTTGGCTGCCGAAACTAAAAGGGAATAGGAGGCGCGACTTGAAGAAACAACGCGAACTAACGAAGGCAGGTTGGCAATTCTTCGTTGTTTGGGAGTGTCAAGTAAGCGATCCATCCTTAGCTCATCAATTGAGAGAGTTTTTGCGATGAGAGCTGTTGAAATCTTTGCTGGTGCCGGCGGTCTGGCCCTCGGCGTCTCGCAGGCAGGTTTCTCACACGATGCCGTAATCGAGGTAGATCGGCATGCGTGCGCTACCATCAAGGCAAATCAGGTGCAGAAGATCAGACCGGTAATTGATTGGCCATTATTCGAACAAGACGTTAGTCGGTTTGATTTCTCTACGATCCAGGAAGGCTTGGACTTACTCTGTGGAGGGCCACCTTGTCAGCCTTTTTCGCTTGCTGGGAAGTCTCTCGGACACAGCGATGCGCGAAACATGTTTCCGGCGACTGTCAGCGTCGTTCGGCAGTTAAGACCTCGGGCCTTTCTCTTTGAGAATGTTAAGGGCTTGCTAAGGAGAAGGCTCTCCACATACCTTGAGTACGTGCGTCTGCAACTCAGCTATCTCGACATCCGCCAAGGGAACGGAGAGCGATGGGAGGATCATCTTGCGCGGTTGGAGCGCCATCACACGAAGGGAGCTGGTGAAGAGGTCTACCGCGTACTAGTCCGTGCCATAAACGCCGCAGACTACGGTGTGCCTCAGCGTCGTGAACGGGTCTTCATTGTAGGTATCCGGTCCGACCTGGGAGTTGAATGGTCTTTTCCGGAACCAACGCATTCGCAGGATGAGTTGCTCTTTAGCAAGTACATAACCGCAGATTACTGGGAGCGTCACGAAATCTCAAAGAAGAGCAGACCAACCATTTCGCTCACCTTAAGGAGAAAGATCGAAGAGTTGAAGCATGAAATCCAGTCCGAGAGAAAACGCGAATGGTTGACGGTTCGCGATGCGCTCAAGGATTTGCCAAGACCCGAAAGGACAGTATCGAGTCCTCCGATCGCAAACCATACCTTTATTCCCGGAGCGCGGATGTATGTTGGACACACTGGCAGCGTAATGGATGAGCCAGCCAAGACCCTCAAGGCAGGGGATCACGGCGTACCCGGCGGAGAGAATATGTTGCTTCATCCAAACGGGAAGGTCCGATATTTTACGGTTCGTGAATGTGCGAGGCTCCAGACCTTTCCCGACGAATACGAGTTCCCTGGGCCGTGGAGTGCAACGACTCGACAATTGGGGAATGCTGTGCCGGTCCTGTTGGCCTTGGTGATAGCAGGGAGTGTAAAAACCAGGCTCAGTTCCGTGCGAACGTGAACCGCTGTCCTCAATAACAGATGCCACCACCAGCTGAACACCACGTGACTTCGTTGATAGGGTTCACCCAAGCAGTCGAGAGCGCCCTTGCAGCTTCGAGGGCTGTATACGGACACGACCAGTCAATTATTAATTGGTACCGAGGATGCGGTCGGTCAACTAACGACGAACTGGTGCCTGGTTTATATCGGCATCCAAAGATCAAGGATGCGAATACGCTTTTGGATTTGGAGCGGCAGATGTTGGAGTGGTTTAGACGCGAGAGCGTGTTGCACCAGACCAAACCCGAGTACCTAGACCCGGAGGATGCGGACTTTGAGCTTTTGTTCTTCGTGCAACACTACGGATTTCCAACACGCCTTCTTGACTGGACGATGAACCCGTTTATTGGTCTTTATTTTGCTGTGACCTCAGCGAAAATCGATGAGAAAACCGGCGACTATCTTGAGGACGCGGCTGTTTGGATTCTCAGCCCGAATGCTTGGAATGAACGTTCTCTTGTTGATATATCCTGGGGAAACAGGGGTGCTCTCTCGATACAGAATTCTGAAAAATCCGGCTATGCGCCTAGGAAGAACGCTGAGCCTATGCACTTGGCGCAAATGTATCCCTTGCCAGTGGCAATGAGGGGTATAGCTAACAACACGAGAATGTTTGCGCAGAAGGGTGTGTTTACAATTTCTGGCAAGAGTCTCGAGCCATTGGAGATTGCGTTTGATATAAAAGACTATCGGTCCGAGAGCCTGGTTAAGCTGATCATTGAGAAGCAACACATAGATGCTTTAATGCAATCGGTTTTGTCAATCGGCTACACTGACTCCGTGTCCTACCCTGATCTCCACGGGCTAGCAATGGAAACCAAGAGAACGTTCGGCTTTAAGATCTAGACCTATGTTTCAGGTAAAAGTCCATCAAGAAAAAACGCTAATCTGGTGGTACGAGAACCGGTCGAGAATAAATATGTCTCCAAGGTATCAGAGGAGAAGCAAACTTTGGAAGAAAGAGAAGAAGGCTAAGCTGATAGATTCCGTATTGAATGACTACGACATCCCGAAATTCTACCTGGCTGATTTCACATACGTGAATACTGCGCTCAATGAGGCGAAGACTCCGTACGCTGTGATTGACGGAAAACAACGGCTAGAGACGTTCTTCGATTTTTTTGAAGGCAAGGTGTCCTTAGCGGGAGACTTCACCTACAATTCGGATCCCTCGGTAGACATAAAGGGACTTTTCTACCCCGATCTCAAACTGCGCTTCCCGAATATTGCTCAGAAATACGAACGCTATGTACCAACGGTCATGAGCGTCGTCGCCGATGTCGACGAGGAAGTTAGGATCGATGAGATGTTCGTCCGACTGAACAGCGGCGTGCAGGTCAACGCAGCAGAAAAACGCAATGCCATGCAAGGTCCGGTACCGAAGATAATTAGAAAGATGGTCCTACACCCTTTCTTCATTAAGAAGATTGCGTTTGATATCACAAGAATGAATGAGTTCAACGCCGCCGCAAAGATATTGTTGATTGAGTCTAAAGGAAAGTTTGTCGATACGAAGGCAACAAACCTCGACGCCTTTGTTAAGGACAACAAAGATACAAACATTAGGGCGTTCACGGAATCCCGAGGGAGAATTCAGGAAACTTTAGATAGAATGGCTGACATATTCGAAGATAAAGACCCGATTCTCAGTACTGCCGGTCCTATCCCTCTTTATTACTGGTTCACTCGAAATACCACGACACACGTTGTTAGGATTCGTCCCTTTCTTGAAAAACTTGCCCGCGATGTGAGAGCTAATCTAGAACTCTCGAAGGAGGATCCGAAGTCTGCTGACGCCGAGCTATCGAGTTACTACACAATGAGCCGCACGACGAATGATCAAGGCAGCCTTGTTGGCCGTTACGAGATTCTGCACAGACGCTTCCAAGCGTTTGTGCGAGCCGGCCCGCAGCGACGGTAGGCGCGATAGTGAACAGTTTTCCTTCCCTTCAAATGTTAGGATGCACCTATAAGTTCCCCAGCCGAATCCAGTTTCCAGTTGAACCTGTCGCAGAAGCTCCAGTTAGCAGAAGACCTCTGGGACGATATCGCGTCCACGCTCGAAGTCGTGCCAATGCACGACTGGCAAAAGGAAGAACTGGCGAGGCGAAAACAGAAACTGAAAGTGACGACTCAAGAGGGGCGCGATACATCATCGAGGGAGCGGCTGCGGATGAGCAAACGGCGGTTGGCGTCGTCGGGCGTTTTACAAGTACCGGCCGCTACCTCATAATCACGGTCTATACGATGACCGAGCCTGAGGAATAGCTTATGTACGGCTACAAGTGTGAGTACTGCGAAGGAACGGTCCGGCCCAAGAAGATCAAGCGCGAGGCGTTCAAACATAAGACCGGTTTTGTAATTCTCGAAGAGGTCATCATCGGAGTCTGCGACCTATGCGGTACTCGATACTACTCCGCCGATATACTGCATGCCGTAAACGATATAGCGACGGGAACGAGGCCATTCGATAAAACCGAAGAGATCCCGGTTGCCCACCTACCCCAAGCGTGAAGTTCCCTATGAGTTCCTCAGCCGAATCCTTTTTTCGAGTGAACGATGGCTTCTTCCAAGCCCAGTCCTTGAAGTTCTTCGTCGAGAACGATCATACGCGCTCGACCAGAGTCCGGGCCGTCTGATCAAAAGCTTTGGCTGCCATTGCCAGTGCTTCCCGCACTACAGCTACCGGGATTTCATAGCCGCGTGACGCGCACCCTGACTATTTTGCGGTTGCTATCTGTAACAACGTCGCGTATCTTTGGCTGACTTTCATAGACAATTGCGCCAAGTTAGGGTAATTATATACTTCACATACCACGCCGCCTTGATGTATCCTTTGGTGACGTGACAGGTCAGCTATACTGCGTCCCATAAGTGCCCCTGTTGTTGTTGCTCGCTGAGCCGCCAACGGTCCTCGCCGATCCTCTGGGCGATTTGCTCTAATACCGCAAGAATCGTTTCTTTCTTTGGGGTTGTACCGTTCTTGAGCAAGGGCATGATGTACAGGACGATTTCATCAAACGTAGGGTCTGTCTTCTGAAGCCGCATCCGCTTGAGATACGAATAAGTGTAGTATCGGACTCTCACATCAAGAGGGATGCTTGTTTTGAATTTGGTGTTTGTCCTTATGTGGTATTTATGGGTTTCTGAATCATAGTCGAAGTTCTCTTGCAGGAATGGGGTCAAGTCTTGATAGTGCTTGCTTAGCACGTCTAAGAATCCCATCTCCAATCCCATAAGAGTCATTTCACTATTGATTTGGTCAATGGTCGCGCCATGCTCTCTTGCGATCAATCCTTCAACTGTCTGCGCAATTATCTTGTTGATGTTGACTCCGAGATTATATTTCGCCAGGGCGGTTGGATTCGCGACTTTCTTGAAGTTGATAATCAGTTGTCCGCGCAAAACTGTAAACGGATTCTGGCGCTTCTTAAAACTTGCCTGTCCCGCCGTTTGCTCGACCGCACCCGCGTATTCAAATCCGACCTCTTCAGCAGTATTAACGATCAAGTACCAATAGGCCGGGTCCTTATGATTGAACACGAAACTCATCCAGCGATCAAATTTCAGCACACGGTACATTTCACGGATTGACTGTGCGATCAGTCCTGCATAGTCAGCTTTCGTCTTATAGTGTTCTCCGCCTTCAATCGCTTCCAAGTCATAATCTGCCTTGCTGACCGGCAAATCGAGCCACCCGTTCCACATGACTGATAGATCGAGATACGGAATCTTCGCGCCGTAGGGTGGATCAGTGTAGATGTAATCAACACTCTCATCGGCGACTTTCTTTAGGTCGGTCGCGGTGCCCTTATACACTTCGACATTCTTGGTTGCCGCCTCTGGCGTGACATAAGCGGCCAATTCTTTTTTCGCTGCGATTACTTTCTTAACCTTAGTTCTGAAAGTGGCTATTACATCAAGCTCAACCGGCTTAGGGGCGATTCTGAAGCGGTAATATCTAAAAGCCGCGCTATCGCCTGCGTTGTCGCCACGCGTCGTGGACGGATGATAGGTTCTATTGATCTTCGTTATGGTGCTTGAAAAGGCAAGCATCAAATTGTCCTTGACTGCCTTGTTTTTCAACTTACTAATCAGGTGTTTCAGATAGGCTAGTTCGGCTAGTTGCTTTGGTGTGAAAAGTTTCTCGATGCTATCAACATCAGCATTTCGCATTAGCGGCAGGTCGTGAGGATAAGGATACGCGGTCAAGGCTTTATCTATTTCGTTTTTGGTGGACGGACGGTGCTTTTCAAATTCAGCCTCAATGGACAGATAAGCGCTGAGCATGTCGCTGACGCTCACGGGGAGAATCAGGTTCTTTGTAATAAAAATCGAAAGCGGGTTCAGGTCGATGTGGATCGCCGTCCGCTGCAAGACCAAGGCTTCGATTGCGGTAACGCCGCTGCCGCCGAACGGATCAAGAACTAGATCACCCGGTTTGGTGAACCGACTTATATACTCTTGAACCACGCGATAAGGTTGTTTGGTGAAATATCCATGCACTCCAAAATGACGCGCCGCTGATTGCTTTTGAATAACCTCTATCCGCTTCGGCGGTACTCGATCCGCATAGTCGAATGGCTTCTCTACTCCCGGTTGAGATTCCGGTATATATTGGACGGCATTCTCAGTTGCTAATAGATTGGTGAGGCTGTTCCAATACTTCTCAATCTCGTGCATTGGAAAGTGGATAAGCGCAGTTTCCTGATTGGTAGCAAATGCAATGAACTCTCGACCGTTACAAAGAGCATAGATAGGTACACGGATGTCAGGATGAATTGCATAGAAATAGACCTGTTCACGATTGTCGCCCGATGTGATGTTTTCGTCCGGCCCTTTCGCATCCAGCACCCAGGCATTCTTACCGTCAACCTGTAGTAAGTAATCTGGAATGCTCTTGATCTTGCGACGTTTGCCGCTTCCTGTTTTGACAAAAGGATGTTCAACGGTCTTACTGCGAATGATCCTATGCTTCGACTTATAGGAGTATCCAAGTTCTTTGAGCAGGTCCGCTATTAACTCTTCACGAACCGCATCCTCTTTGAACTCTGGATTATCTAACTCCGAGAAGTCAAAATCAGAAAATAGTTTTGTCATTATTCGCTCGCGAGGCGATTGCATATTACTACATTTCCCGGCGAGCCTTGAAGCCCTTAGCGGGCTCTTATATGATGCGCGCCGTGGCGCATCCGAGCGTAACCGAACCAACAGTAAAAGAGCTGCTGAAGGCTCGAAAGGTTATTCGCAGAACGGTAAGAAGCAATTGGGGCACGAACACAGAGGCGTCAAGGATTGAGGTTGTTTATGATGTACGGCGGATCGCATCACCGCATGAGAATATAGGCTTGCGGCTAACCGCCTGGCTGCCGCTCGCGACGGGCGGCACGCCACCCTATCCAAGCGTCTCGCTATTGTGGCACGGTGAAAGGATTCGCTGTGTTGATTGGAAGTGGCGCGAAGACGTTATCAAGGATAATCTTGTTACTGGGATTGTACGGCGCTGGCATGAGCATCAATGGACGGATACCGATCATGGTCGTTTTGTGGTCAGCGCAAACCATTTCGTCAAAAACCCCGACTTTTGGGGATTGATGCGAGTATGCCTTAAACGGTGGAAAATTGCGGATTCGACTCGGCAAATGAGACTCGGAGAATAGTCATGACATATGCCCAAGAGATTCGTAGCCGCTATTTCAAGGCTCAGAGGAAACTCGTTGAAGCCAAGCAGCTTGATGATCGAAGCGTTCTTCTGTCCTTCCCGCTTCATTATTCTGGATATACTCGCGTGGAGTTTTCTGTAACGCGGATGGATGAATCAAATTATCTGCTGTCTGACTTCGGCCAAACTTTCGGTGAGCTACACGACTCGGGATATAGAGTTGTCCCCAGTCTTAAGCAGCGGATTCTGGAGATAACAAAAATCTGGCGTGTCAGCTTGGCTGGGGAGTGTATTGTTAGAACCTGTCTGGACAAAGAACTAGGCACTGCCATTCATGAATTTGCCGAGGCGCTAAAAACGATAGGAGATGCGTACCTGGCTTATCCGCGAACGGGTGAAAGGGATATTGAAGAAGAGGACGAGGTTAAGCAGAAGATCAGGCTCACGCTCAATAAACGTCATCTTCGATATAAAGAAGGAAGAACAATTTTGGGCAAAATCGGAGAACACAAACTAGACTTTTACGTCTCTCCAAACGGTCAACCGGGACTTGCGTTAGCGATTCAGCTGAGTCCCGACAGGGTTCATGCCGAAGCGTGGGAGTTTAAGGCGAACGACATTAAACGATCCGTACCGCCGAACAAGGGCATAGTAGTCGGTGTTGTTTATGACCCTAGTGCCACGAAGAACTTTAGTCGTAAGATTATTGATTCTGTAGTTGATATTTCATTGCCCTCTACCGAGATAGATTCGTTTGATCAAAAGCTTGATGCTCATGGTGTTAAGGCGGTGGTACAATAAAAGGCACTATGAAACCACATCCCAAAGTCGATGAAGGCGCACAGGCAGCAGCAAGATTTATCAAGGCACTTGGCGCGGTGTTGTCGGTTCCCAAGAGCGCAGCACCAAATCCGTTTAAGAGATCAAAGCCAAAAAGAAAAAGGCCAGCCGCTCGCAAGAGCTAGCCAGCCTTTCGCTTTCCTCTGTTTTGTCTTTTCAGTGTCCGGTCGGTGGGACCGGCGTGCTTGCGTCCCGGTCTTTTCCAGTCAGAGTTTTGTAGGTCAGTCGCTTGTCGGTGATACCCGCAAGCGCCAGTAAGAAGCGCCCCGCGTCATTCATGTCTTTCCGGTTGTTGTAGCGAAACGATTGCTCGTCTAAGTACCTGAACAAATGAAACGGCTCAACGCTGATGTATGTTCCGCTTAGACCGCGCTTCAAGAGACTCCAATAATTCTCCATTCCGTTCGTGTGAACGTTTCCCTCGACGTACTTGACCGCGTGATTGATTACCTGATGCGCGTAGTCGCTTTCTAATCCGTCATAAGACAACAGCGCATCAGTGTAGAGCGCTGCGCCAGCTTCGACGTGCTGTTTGACCTCGCGTTGAAGAGTCTGCTTCTTTCGATCAGGAACAACCGTAGTGCGAACCTTTCCGCCACGCTCAAGAAGACCAATCACTTTCGCTTTGTCTTTTCCGCCAGTGCCAGTGATGCGACGCTTGCGTTGGGCGATGTGCATGTTACGAGCCTTGCCGCCGATGAATGTTTCATCAACTTCGACTTCGCCAGTCAATTGCATTGTGAATCCGCCTTCATTCAAAGCGGCTCGCAAGCGGTGATTCATAAACCACGCGGTTTTCTGAGTGACGCCCAGATCGCGGGCAACCTCGCACGAGCTGATACCATTCTTGCAGTTCACTACTAGCCAGAGGGCCGCGAGCCACTTGTCTAAACCGAGCGGAGAATCCTCAAAGATTGTTCCGGTCTTGAGTGAGAAGCGCGGACGCGGATGCTTGCCGTAGCACTTCCAAACGCGAGCCTTTGCCAGGTAGGTAACTTTCTCAGAGCCGCAATAGGGGCACGTCACCTTGCCGTCAGGCCAGCGAAGCTGAACCATGAGCCGGTGGCAGTTCTCGTAGTCTTTGAAGTAGATTATTGCTTGCTGTAATGTTTTGACGCTTTCCATTCCCAGAGCATACGCTCATGGGCGTGGTATGTCAAGTATATAATTACCCAAGTTAGAGGTGGAGAAGTGTTCTATACAAAGCCACTCGATCGCATAGAAGCTCCAGAGAACCCGGATAACCCTTACGAACAGGGAACCGCGCATTTCGCAGCCGGCCAAATGGGCGGGCGCATCAGTTCGCAGCTCGATCACTATGCGAAGAAGGTGAAGATGCCGCGGCGAAGCTTCGTGAAGAGCGCAGCCGGATTTGCGGCCGCCATGCTGGCAGTCAACAAATCCGCTGGGATGCGGCTCTTTGATGTGGACGAAGTTGAAGCCGCCAGCCCTGAGGCCGCAGTCGAACATGGCATGCTCACCAAATCGATAACAGAATTCATAGTGGACGCACACACTCATGTCTGCTGGCGCGGCGACGGCTTTGTCGTTGGAAAAAACACAACCGAGCGGGGTATGTACTTTGTGGATTCGATTGATGGCCTCGGCAAGTCCAGGGGGCTTGCGGGAGGTATCCGCGACATGACCGTAGAGAACTTCGGCAAGCTGGTTCTGAACGGCAGCGACACCTCTGTGGCCATCATCAACCCGTTCGGGTTCCGAGAGGATTACGGTGGCAAGGACATGATGCCCATCGAGGAGATGGTCGAAGTCCGCAACCGCTGGCCGAAGCAAGTGATCATGCTGGGCGGCGGCCTGACTCCGAATCAGGGCCTGAGTGAAACTCTGGATCGACTCCAGATGTACGTGGAGAAATACAAGATTTCAGGACTCAAGCTCTATACCTTCGATGCGACGCCGAAGCGTGGCTGGTGGATGGATGATGAAAAACTGGCCTACCCGCTGTGGGAACGATGCCGGAAGTTGGGTCTGAAGAATATCGGGTGTCATAAGGGATTTCCGTTCGGCCACTTCGCGGCGCGTTACGCTCATCCAACGGATTTCGATCAGGTTGCGGAAGACTTCCGCGACATGAATTGGATGGTCTTTCACTCGGCCTATCCCTACGTCACGGAGCTCGCGTCTCTGGGAACGGCGTTCAAGGGGCACCGAAAGAATCTTTATTGTGAACTGGGGTCGACCTTCGCAGCCCTGGTTTCGAACCAGCCGCTCACCTGCGCCCACACTCTCGGGACGCTGCTGCGCGATATGGGTACCGATTACGTAATGTGGGGCACCGATTCACTTCTGTGGGGCAACCCCCAATGGCAGATTGAAGCCTTTCGCCGTTTTC
This sequence comes from Acidobacteriota bacterium, assembly GCA_038040455.1. GTDB lineage: Bacteria > Acidobacteriota > Blastocatellia > UBA7656 > UBA7656 > Onstottus_A. The sequence goes on along the minus strand of JBBPIH010000021.1, from coordinate 1,294 downwards.
AAATCCCAGATGAGCTGGTCGAAGGTTATGGATATCCCAGGCTTACACCGGAGTTGAAACAGAAGATACTCGGAGGAAATGCAGCGCGTATCTGGGCTATTAGTGCTTCAGCCAAGAAGAGTGGATGAGCAGCAAGCGATCCCCTGTAGCTGCAGTCATGCCTATTTACGAATATCAGTGTAATCACTGTCGCGCCATCTTCGAGGTGATCCAGAACCTGCGTTCCAGGGCGTACCGGAAATGCCCGCGATGCAACCGTCGTGCAAAACGAATCCTCTCAACGCCCAGCCTGAACCTTCGGAATTATTCAAGCCCGAGCGAAGCGAAATATGCGAGGATGCCCATCGCAGAGGAACTCGCCCGTGAAAAAGAGCTGCAGAAATCGTACGAGACTATTCGGCTGCCAAAGGGCGTGAAGCACAACCCCTGGCACGATTGATGCGCATTCCAGCATGGCGCCAGCGCGAATCGGAATGCAGGTCACGGGGTAGTGCCCATCCGCCGCACCAGGTCAGCGAATCGCGGGTCGCTGCGAATCGTATCCATCAGCGGCTCGTCTTTATAAAACGCTCCGATCGCTCCTGCGGCTAAGCCACGTTCCAGTGAGGATGTGCGGATGATTCAAAGCCGAAGCGGCTTTCGCTTGCTGAATGAAGCGCTGTAGACGCTGCTGGTCCGAAGCGAGACTCTCCGGAAGAATCTTGATCGCGACGGTGCGATCCAATTCCGTATCAACCGCCCAATACACTTCACCCATTCTGCCTTCACCAATCTTCGAGCGGATTTCGTAACGTCCTAGTGTTGTGCCGGCGGACAGCCTCATCGTCGGTCAAACTCACTTCAGCTTCTCGTACTCTTTCTTTGCTTGTATCAGAATCGGAGTGTCCGGGTCTGCGTCTTTCCACAGCGCAAAAAAATCCTGATAAGTCTTGCGCGCTTTTGCCGTGTTGTCTTGAAGCACGGCGGCGCGCGCGAGGCCCACGTGCGCGAGCGAGTATAAAGGAGAGGTTGGTTGCCAGCCCCTGTGGTCGAGTATCTTCTGGAATTCGGCTGCGGCGTCCGCCCCTTTCTGCTGGCTGAGGTAGGCCTGGCCGCGCAGGTAGGCGACTTGGAAATGAGCCGCCCCTTCGTAAGGTCTGGTCGTCTCCAACAACTGAATCGCCTGAGCCGGATTGTCTCTATGCAGTTCAATTCGGGCCTGAACGACAGGCAGCAAAACTTTATTGAGTATGGTGTCTCTCGGAAAACGCCTGACCAATTCACCACTAATAGTTTGTGTTTGGCTGAACTCGCC
>JBBPIH010000100.1:0-10804 GCA_038040455.1 Acidobacteriota bacterium | reverse complement strand
AGTTTAGCCGCAGGAGGCACCAGCTTCATACCATCACGGATGACACTGATTCGGCGGATTTGCACGGATGCCCCTCCTTCACTAGTCTTGGAGACCATAAAAAGATGACTCTAAACCGAAGGACCTTCGTGAAACTCGGCGCACTATCGTCAGTCGCGCTTGGGGCTCACGCGAAGAGCGCGTTTGCAGATCAAGACGCGGCACTCAAACCAATGGCCAGCCAGGCCAGGCCGATCACGCGCGAGGAGTATTTGCAGCGCCAGGAGACCGCGCGGCGGTATATGCACGATGCGGAAATCGACGCTATTGTATTGACCGGCGGCACCACCCTGCAATACTTCACCGGCGCGCAGTGGGGAATCAGCGAGCGGTTGTTCGCGCTGGTGGTTCCGGCGAAGGGCGAACTCGCCTGGGTCGCCCCGGCGTTTGAAAAGGCAAGAGCACTCGAACAGATAAAGTTCGGAAACGATGTTCGAACCTGGCAGGAAGACGAAAGCCCTTATCAACTGGTCGCCTCGATTCTAAGGGATCGCGGTGTAGTGTCCGGTAAGCTCGGCATAGAAGAGACGATGCGGTTTGCGTTCTCCGATGGCATCGCTAAATCCGCTCCTGCTTTGAAGCTCATCAGCGCCGATCCGGTGACTGCTCGTTGCCGCCGCATAAAATCAGCTCACGAGATCGAACTGATGAGGCTCGCGAATCAGATCACTCTCAAGGCGTTCGAGATCGCGCTTAAAACTCTGAAAGAGGGAATAACTACCAATGAGCTATCGGGCAGGATCGCTGCCGCTCATCAGCAGCTTGGGGCGAGAGGCGGGGCGCTTGTTCTCTTCGGCGAGCATTCAGCCTTGCCGCACGGCACGATCACGCCGCAGAAGCTTCGCGAAGGAGACATCGTACTTATCGACGGCGGATGCAACGTCGCGAACTATGCCTCCGACATAACTCGCACTACTGTGTTTGGGAAACCGACCGGCAAGCAGCTCAAGGTGTTCGACATCGTCAAGCGCGCGCAAGCTGCGGCTTTGAAGACCGCTCGCCCCGGTGTTGCGTGTGAAGACGTCGATGCCGCTGCGCGCAAGGTCATCACCGATGCGGGGTTTGGCCCGGACTACAAGTACTTCACTCACAGGGTCGGGCACGGCATTGGGATGGACGGTCACGAGTGGACTTATCTGGTTCGCGGCAACAAGACGAAGCTTGAAGCGGGGATGACCTTCAGCGATGAGCCTGGCATTTATGTTCCGGGGGAGTTCGGAATGAGGCTTGAGGACATAATGGTGATCACCGGCAACGGAGCGGAGTTGCTCACCGGACAGGCTCCTTCGCTTGAACATCCGTTCGGCTAATTTGCCGTATGAAGAGCTTCGATCTGCTGTGATTAAGGCGGTAGACAAGCCGGTTTTATAAAGGGTGGCACCCGGTGGGATAAGCTAAACTCAGAACAGAAAAATGTCTGCGACTTTGCAACTGAAGCCTGGCAGCAGTGAAGTAGTCAGGTCGTCGTGCTCTCGCAACATCGTTCGCAGCTTCAGGTTCCGCCCGACTCGGGCATAGATTTCTATCGTGCGTTGGAGCGGATCAACTACCCAGTACTCCTTCACGCCGTATTTTCCGTAGAGTTGTCTTTTTGCAATCCTGTCTCTCCGCTCGTTCTCAGAACCTGGCGAGACGATCTCGATTATCAGATCCGGCGCGCCGGTTATTCGTTCCGCGGACGCAATCTCCCCTCGGCGTTCGTTGCTGATAAAGACTATGTCAGGAATCACTCCGCTGAATTCACTGAAGATTACTCCGGGTGTGGCCAAAACCTCTCCGATAGGATTTTGCTCAAGGCAATTGCTTATCCGCACGAACAAGTTTCTTGAAACGCGTTGGTGGGTGAGGAAAGGTGCGCAAGACACGAAGAGTTCCCCCTCAATAATCTCGTAGCGATTGCCATCATCGGGCATGGCATCCAGGTCGGCTATCGTCAAAAGAGGTTCAATCTGAGTGCTCATTGTCGATCCGTATTCAAGCAGATTGTATCATAACACTCGATGGCAGACGGCTCCGGCATCTGACATTTGTTTCGCGTGCCGGGAAGTCACTTTGTCAAGGCGACGACCTTCTCTGCGGCGTCTTTCATTCCTGAGGCGGTTACGAAGCCGAGACCGGACTGCTCTATCACTTCGCGGCCCTTCTCGACGTTGGTCCCTTCGAGCCTGACGACTACCGGTACTTTTATTCCGAGCTTGCGCGCGGCCTCCACCACGCCCGTCGCAACCATGTCCGTTCGAACGATCCCGCCAAAGATGTTGATCAACACTGCGCGGACGTTCTTGTCCGAGAGCAGTATCCTGAAAGCGTTTTCGACTCGCTCCTGTGAAGCTCCGCCTCCAACATCCAGAAAATTCGCAGGCTCTCCCCCGGCGAGTTTGATGATGTCCATCGTTGCCATCGCCAGACCGGCGCCGTTCACCATGCACCCGATGTTGCCGTCCAGCTTGATGTAGTTCAAATCGTGTCTGGAGGCTTCGATCTCCAGAGGATCTTCTTCGTTCAAGTCCCGAAGCTCGGCATATTCTTTGTGGCGGAACAACGTGTTGTCGTCGAAGTTCAGCTTTGCATCGAGCGCGTACAGTTCGCCGTCTGCGGTAAGCAGGAACGGATTGATCTCGGCAAGCGATGCGTCGAGATCAACGTAGGCTCGATAGAGCGCGGTCATATACTTCACTGCCTTGTTCGCAACTTCTTTCGGAAGGCCGATGCCGAATGCAAGCTTGCGAGCTTGAAAAGCCAGAAGCCCGACGGCCGGATCGATCGTTTCTTTGAGTATCTTTTCAGGCTCATTAGCGGCGACTTCTTCGATCTCCATTCCACCTGCTGATGATGCCATGAAGACTAATCGCGAGATGGCTCGGTCCAATACGATACCCAGATAAAACTCTTGCTTGATCTTGAGAGCTTCTTCAATCAAAAGGGTGCGTACCTGGCGGCCTTCGGGGCCGGTCTGATGAGTGACCAGCTTCATGCCGATAATCTTTCGCGCGCTGTCGACTGCTTCGTCGAGTGACCGAGCCAGCTTGACGCCGCCACCCTTGCCGCGTCCTCCAGCGTGTATCTGCGCTTTGACGACAACCGGAAGTCCGAGCTGGCCGACGGCCGCGCGAACCTGGTCTTCGTGAGTCACGACCACGCCGCGCGGCACAGTCACTCCGTACTTAGCGAGAAGTTGTTTGGCCTGGTATTCGTGGATCTTCATTGATGGTTAGTCCGTAGTCAGTGGTCCGTAGTCAGTGGTCCGTAGTCCGTAGTCCGTGGTCCGTAGTCCGTGTCTTTAGTCAGGAAAGTTGGGAAAGTTTGATTTCGTGCCGCGCTACCATACTGACTACGGACTACTGACTACGGACTACGGACTACGGACTACGGACCACTGACTACGTTTCTGCTACTGCTGACCCGTGCTCGCGCGGTGCTGAATAGTAAAAACGTAAACCCCGCTCGAGAAGCTACCCAGATACACTCGGTTCCGTTCGAATGGATCAAAGGTCAGGGTCCACACTCTATTCGACGGTAGCTCTACATCTACGCGCTCCCAGATGTAGCCTTTATCGGTAGAACGAAACACTCCGCCTTGCGAGTACTCGGACGCCATCACTTCATCGGGGTTGGTTGGACTGATGACCACCGACGTGAAATCACCGGCCGGTAGCCCCCCACCTCTTCGCGTCCATGTGCGGCCGCCGTTGGTGGAGCGAAAGATGTATTGATTAGTGCCAATGATTACTAACTGTGCGTCGCGGGGATCCTGCGCAATGGCTTTCACCGACATATCGCTGGGTCCGCGATCGACGTGCTGCCACGTATCGCCCCCGTCGTTGGAGATGAACAAGCCTTGCTTGGTTCCGGCAAATATCTTTCTCGGCGTGTCCTTGTGAGTCGATACCGAGAACACGCGACCTCCCGATTCGTAGCCGCTTATCGTGACCTTTTCCCATCCCCTCGATTCGTCGAAGGTGCGGTACAGTCCATCCATCGTTGCGGCGAGCAGCGCTACGTGCCCTTCGCCGTCGGTGAAGCTCGTGATGTCGTCAACTGCCCTGGTCAACTCCACAAAACCCGGCGCTAGACCAGTTTCAATCTTGGGCTTCTCTTTCTTCGCAGGACGCTTCTGGACCGGCTTTTTTGATTTCTGGCTCGATGTGCGCTTTGAAGCCGCGATGGTCTCATATCGGCCGAGTTGGGTTGGTGACCAGTTAATGCCGGCGCGTCTTTTACGCGTATTTCGCACCGGTGGTTTCGCGGGCTTCGCGGGCGTTTTAATCTTCGCGACTCCTGTGGAGGCCCACGTCGCGCCGCGATCATTCGAGCGATAGACTCCGCCGTTGGTGCCGGCGTAAATTGTGTTGGGGTTGGCGGGCATCTGATAGAAGGAGAACACGTCGCGGCCGCCGAGCCCGGTTGAAGAGGACAGCCAGGACTGGCCGCCGTCAGAAGACACGAACACGCTTCCACCTGAGCCGTCGTGGAAGACGCTTGCGAGTAACCGCCCGCGTTCGGCCGCATCCGGCATGATCGCAAGCACGTGACGGTGAATGAATCCGGTGTTCGACTCTCTGAAGTCATCGCCGAGGTTCTCGGACACCCGCACGCCGACGTCATCGGTGGCGATGAGCACGCGGTCCGGTTTGTCTGGAGTGACGACGATCGAACGGATTACCAGCGTCTTTGAGGTCAGCAGCATCCAGCGCTTACCATCATCCTTCGAGCGCCACAGCCCTTCACTTGTTCCGGCAAAGATCACTTTGGGATTCGACGGGTGGACCAACAGCGTGTACGTCCGGCGGGCGCTGAATGGAATGCCGGGAAATTTGAACCACTTCTCCCCTGAATTTACCGAGCGATAAAATCCGCTGCACGCATTAACGTGGACAGTATTTGGGTGATTCGCATCAACGGTGATTCCAAAAACATGCGAGTCGTTAATCATGCCAGCAATCTGATTGCCAATTTGTTTCCACGTCACTCCGCCGTTAGTTGTCTTCCACGGCAAATGCCGTGTCCCAGCGTAGATGATGTTCGTATCGCGCGGATCAATCGCTACTGATTCGATGTTCCGGATCTCTTTGTCGCCGACCGGGGAGATGCGCTCCCATGACTTACCTCCGTCGGTCGAGCGGAAGACCCCGTTTAGATTCGGATCGTCGTTAGCGCTCCCGGCAATCAGAAAGTTGGAGTCGGATGGCGCGACGGCCACAGAGCGAACGGACAATTTCTTCGTGCCGTCAAGCTGCTTCCAATGCTCGCCGCCGTCGTTGCTCCTAAAGACGCCGCCTTCCTGGTCGCGCTCGACCGCCCACGCGCCGGCGTAGAGCGTTTTGGGATCCCGCGGATCGATGACGATGTGGTCAACCGAGAGTCCGCGCTTATCGAGTCCGGGTTTGAGCCGCTGCCACGTACGAGCGCCATCGTTTGAGCGGAAAATCTGTCCGTCGGCGGTGCCGAGGTAGAACAGGTCCGAGTCAGCCGGCGAGGCAACCAGCGCGCGAACGTCACCGCCCCACGGTCCGGTCACTTCCCATTGCCGAACTTCTTTCGCGCTAGTGCTGGAAGAAACAATGCGGCCCGCGTCGTCGCTACTTACTACGGCAGTCGCGCACACAAACAGAATCGTGAGGAAGGGGAGTAAGCGATGAAATCTCATTGGGTAACGGTACTCCTTGGTAAAAACTACTAAACACCTCAACGCTTCGCTGGTCCGGGGCTGTGAGCCGATTAAGCTAATATATGTCGTGACGACTATACAATAGCTTCAGGCGTAGATACCAGCCGGACGACAAGAGGAGCAAGGAGTTCAGGCTTTAGCCTGGTCTTTTTCTTTATGCAGATCAAAACCCAGGCTAAGGCCTGAACCCCATGCCCCTCTTGGCGTCTACTCGATGACCCAGGTGTCGCCGCTGTTGATCAGCTTTTCGAGATTCCCCGGACCCATCTTCTCGGTCGCAGTCTGAATCTGGCCCGCGAGCATGTCCTCGTAAGTAGGTTTCGTGATGTCTCGAAACACGCCGATTGGAACCGGATAGTCAGGGTACTCCATTCGAGCGAGCATGTAAGCCAGATAGGAGTCTGCCGCCCGCTCATCGTGTACGATCAGATCGGATTCGCTGATTTCGTTGCCGAGCTCGACAACCTCCAGATGCATATTGCTGCTTCGCATTCGAATGCCACGCTTGTGCTCTTTGCCGAACAACAGCGGCTTGCCGTGCTCGATCTCGATCATCGCGTCATCTCTTACGCCGCGGTCGGTGAACATATCAAATGCGTGATCGTTGAAGATGTTGCAATTCTGGTAGACCTCGACGAATGAGACACCTTTGTGGTGCATCGCCCGCTCGACGACCTTCTGAAGATGCGATGTGAAAGTATCAACCGAGCGCCCGACAAAAGTCGCCTCTGCCGCGAGCGCTACCGAGAGCGGGTTAAGGGGGTAGTCAATCACCCCATATGGAGTCGACTTTGTCTTCTTGCCGAATTCAGAAGTGGGCGAGTACTGGCCCTTCGTCAAGCCGTAGATTCGGTTATTAAACAGGATGATGTTGATGTCCAGATTGCGGCGGATCATGTGGATCAGATGATTGCCGCCGATCGACAGCGCGTCCCCATCGCCGGTGATGACCCAGACAGACAGCTCGGGGTTCGAAGCCTTGATGCCTGTGGCAATCGCTGGCGCTCGCCCGTGAATGCTGTGAAACCCATAAGTGTTCATGTAGTAGGGGAAGCGGCTTGAACAACCGATGCCCGAAACGAAGACGGTGTTCTCGCGCTTGATGCCAAGCTCGGGCATCACTTTCTGTATCTGCGCCAGTATCGAGTAGTCGCCGCAGCCCGGGCACCATCGGACTTCCTGGTCTGAGACGAAATCTTTTCGAGTAAGCTTGACCGGCGGCGCTTGTGAGCCGCCTCCGTTCGTTGGAATGTTTGCATCTGTGCTCATAGTTTTCCTTCTTACGATGAATTACGCTTGCGCTGCCGTCTAGCTCCGGAGCGCTTTTGTCTTTGCGTGATTCAGAAATTGGTCTTCGTTCATCTTCAGTCCTCGTACAACTCATTCATCTTCGCCATAAGCTCGCTGATCTTGAACGGCTTCCCTTTGACCTTCGGGAACGAAACCGCCGGCACGAGATAACGAGCCCTCAGAAGCATTGCGAGTTGTCCCAGGTTCAACTCGGGAATCAAGACTCGATCGAACCGTCCCAATACCTCTCCAAGATTGCTGGGGAACGGATTCAGATAACGAAGATGAATGCTCGAAACCGATTTGCCGCTACGTTGCATCTCCTCGACCGCTGACGTAATCGAGCCGTAGGTAGAACCCCATCCGATGACGAGCAAGCGCCCGTCCGGCTCGCCGAACACTTCGAGATCGGGTATGTCGTAGGCGATCCGCGCGACCTTTTCCGCTCGAGTCAAAACCATGTGCATATGGTTTTCGGGATCGTAGGAAACGTTGCCGGTTATGTCTTCCTTCTCGATCCCACCGATGCGATGTTCCAGGTTGGGTGTGCCTGGCACTGCCCAGGGTCGCGCCAGTGTTTCCGGGTCGCGATTGTAAGGATTGAAACCATCGGCGTTCGTCGTGAGTTTGACCTCGAACCGTGGCAGCTCATCAATGGCCGGCAATCGCCACGGCTCGGCGCCGTTGGCCAGATAGCCGTCAGAAAGGTAAATCACCGGCAGCATATGCCTCGTCGCAATGCGGAACGCTTCAACAGCCATGTGGAAGCATTCAGCGGGAGTGGCAGGAGCGACTATCGCAACCGGACACTCACCGTTTCTGCCGAACATCGCTTGCAGCAGATCGGCTTGCTCAGTCTTGGTCGGGAGGCCTGTCGAGGGACCGCCGCGCTGGACGTCGATAATCACCACGGGAAGCTCGGTCATCACCGCCAGTCCGATAGCCTCACTCTTCAATGCCAGACCCGGACCGCTGGTGCCAGTCAATCCGAGATTGCCTGTGAACGATGCGCCGATCGCTGCGCACATTGCCGCAATTTCGTCCTCGGCCTGAAAAGTCTTCACTCCGAAGTTCTTGTGAATCGAAAGCTCGTGCAGTATGTCGGACGCCGGCGTGATCGGGTAGCTCGCGTAAAACAGCGGCCGCTTTGCAAGCACCGACGCCGCTACAAAGCCGAGCGCGGTAGCTTCGTTGCCGGTAATGTTGCGGTACTTCCCGGGAGCGATGGCGGCGCGGCGCACGCGATAATGAGTGGTGAATATCTCAGCCGCTTCCGCATAAGCAAATCCAGCTTTCAGCGCGGTCAAGTTCGCTGTCTGGAGATCGGGCTTCTTGAACTTGCCTTGTATCCAGCGCTGAGTCGGTTCAAGCGGCCGGTCGTAAAGCCAGTACATCAGTCCAAGCGCCCAGAAGTTCTTGCAGCGATCGATATCCTTGGACGGGAGCTGCACTGCGTCGCGAAGCGCTGCGCGGTTGAGCGTGCTGATGGGAAGCTTGAATACGCGGTAACCGCTCAGGCTTCCGTCCTCGAGGGGGTTCGTTTGATACCCTGCCTTCTTCAGATTGTTCTCATTGAAGGCATCCGTGTTCACGATCAGAATTCCGCCGAGCTCCAAATCGGCCAGGTTCACCTTTAACGCAGCCGGATTCATGGCGACCAGAACGTTGGGTTCGTCGCCCGGCGTGCGGATGTCGTGATTCGAGAAGTTTAGCTGAAACCCTGAAACGCCAGGAAGCGATCCGGCAGGTGCGCGAATCTCGGCAGGGAAGTCAGGCAGCGTTGAGATGTCATTACCGACGATCGCAGTCGTATTGGTGAACTGGGTTCCGGTAAGCTGCATACCGTCGCCCGAATCACCCGCGAATCGTATCGTCACAGTCTCGAGTTCTTCGATGTGCTTGTCTTCAACGTTGTTGAGAATGGTTGTTGATTCCATTATTGCTTGTCCTGTTATGCGAGAGGATCAGGAGGCCGGTTACCTCTCATCATCTGAGATTGATCTTTGAGTGCCTTCCAAAGTTCGAAATTCTACACAACTACATACTACAACGTAAAGCTACCGAGTTGACAGTGACAGATGGGTGGATGGTTCGGGTTCAGCCTAGACGAACGCTTGACCGCTTCTTTGAATTCCGCCCACCGAGACTCTTTTGAAAAGTCACGAGAATCCCGCAACGGGGCAGGGTTGGGTAGGGCCGCGTAGCGTTCACCTCTCGATAGACGAACAACGCCAGCGCACGCCGGGCCGCGTAGCGGCTACCTTTTCGGCTGGGGAACGTTCGCCCCGCGACGCGCGTGCCGCAGGAATTAAGGTGACCGCTACGCGGTCACTGGAGTTTGGACATTCGCCCTCCGTTAGGAGGGCCATGTTTATAGATGGCGAGCGGAATCAGGTTGCCCTCCGCTAGGAGGGCCATGTTAGTCGGTGAAGGCTAGATGCGGAACATCAACATGGCCCTCCTGACGGAGGGCGGCCGCGTCTTGTGTCGGGTTCTATAAACATGGCCCTCCTTACGGAGGGTTGATCGAGTTCGCCTTCCTTGTCATGTTGCTCGGCGGTCTTGATGTGATGGATGTCGCTTGAGAGGGTGATAGGGGAGGAGCTGTTAGCTCAAGGGAACGAAGTCGAGCGGCAAGTGAGAGCCGGATCGTCAATACGTAGCGGAGCAAGTCCCACTTGCAATCATACCCGACGGATACTCTACTTAACCGTTTGCTCTTGTTTGCGAAGTGATCGCATTGTATATTCGCGCGTGTCACGGAGGCAGCCATGCAGGCAACCACTTCACGCGTACCCCCGGATGGAGCGCCGGCATCATCTTCACGAGACAGTCGTGCAGAAGGCGATGAGGCAAGCTGTTCTTCGCGCAGGCATCGGCAAGCCCGCCACGCCCCATGTTTTGCGTCATTCATTTGCCACGCACTTGCTGGAAGATGGCTACGACATCCGTACGATTCAGGAGTTGCTGGGCCACAGCGACCTCAACACCACCATGATTTATACGCATGTGTTGAACAAGGGCGGGCGAGGAGTCCGCAGTCCAGCCGATACGCTTTGATCGCGGAAGAGTCGTGGTTATGAAGATGGGATTAGACAGAAAGGAACAGTGTGCGAATGCCTCTGAGAGGTTACATCAGCTCTCGAAGGCCAAGCAATTCAACGATCAGACAATAAGCGGTCAAAAACGTCCAAGCTGGCATTGGCTTATGCAGAAGGAATCTTCTGGATAAAAGTGTTATACAGTTTTCTGTCGAATTCACGTTAGATGCTATCGTGTGAGGAAGGAGAATACAGATGAATAAGTGGAGAGGCTTCTGCCTCGCGTTCGCGGTCTTGCTCGTTAGTTTGATAGCGATGGCGCAAGAACAGGGTGTCATAAAGCCCCAATTACTCCTGCGCGAGATCGTCCAGGGGATGCCCAAGGGCGAGAGGCAGGAGGTGCGCGTCCTCACGGCTAGCTTCCAACCGCGCGATAGGACTCTGTTTCACACGCACCGTTTCCCGGTGACTGTCTATGTCTTGGAAGGTGCATTCACATTGGAAATGGAGGGGCGCGAGCCGGTCACGGTGAAAGCTGGTCAGGCGATGATGATGCCGCCGCAGGTGAGAATGACGGGTTACAACCGCAGCGGCACCGACCCGCTGCGGCTGGTGGTCTTTTATGTGAGTGATCCAGACACGCCGTTCCTTGACCCCATACACTAGCCAATGGATAAGTCAGCGTGGCGTGTTTGAAACGACGCCGCATCTAACAACGGCATGCACCCGACGCCCCTTCAGCTTGAGTCTCATGCAGCTTGTGCGG
>JBBPIH010000099.1:0-10835 GCA_038040455.1 Acidobacteriota bacterium | reverse complement strand
ATCCCTGGGTGTGGCTATATTGGTTGGTTGGTGGGGTGGCCCCGGGGGCGCGTCTGACTCCGTCGCCCTCGATTCCTCCACCACCCCAAAGCTGGTAGGGATGCCTGCGCTCCCAGGGGGTAAACCACCCTTCCCAACCTGTGATCTTGCTATTTGACCTTTGCTTGCGAGTTGCTATCTAACGTCGGCATCAGCGGGCGCGGCGCATAACACAGAAGGTATGGTCACCAAGCCTGAAGCCTAACAATCGTTCTTGCCTCACCGCTCGAACCTTCGCCTCACTCCCAGATCGTGCCTCACATTTACGACACACTACCTTGCCGGATCACCCTCCAGGACAACCTGCGCGATCGCCAAACTACCCGAATGAGTGAGCGACACAAGAGCCCTTGTTGCTCCGATCTCGCGCATGCGTTCGAGGGCCCTCCTGTGCAGTCGAATCATCGGCGCGCCGCTCGGCCCACTCACGACTTCGACATCTCTCCAGCCAACGCCGTCTGACCAGCCAGTGCCCAGCGCCTTCATCGCGGCTTCTTTTGCCGCGAACCGGGCAGCGTAACTAGCCAGCTTCGAGGCGCGTTGTTCACAGTAGCTAACCTCTCCCTCAGTGAACACGCGCGCGCGGAAGCGGTCGCCTCTGCGCGCGAAGACTTCCTCGATGCGGGCGATCTCAACCAGATCGATTCCTATCGCGACAATCATTCTAGACTTCGATCTCCATCAGGTCCTCGGCCAGAATCGTGTCCGGGAAAATCGCGCGCGCTTCTTCAAGCAGCGGCGTCGCGTCCGGAAAACGCGTACTAAAATGGGTGATCAGCAATCGCCGGACGCCTGCGTCGCGAGCTGTCCGAGCAGCTTGCGCCGCAGTCGAGTGACCGTACTGCTGAGCCTCGGCCGCGAACTCCTCGGTATAGGTCGCTTCGTGAATCAACAGGTCAACATCTCGCGCGAGCTCGATTGTCATCGCGCAAGGCCGCGTGTCGAGGCAGTACGCGACGGACTTGCCAGGTCGCGGCGGCCCCACCACATCGGATGAGCGGACAACACTTCCGTCGGCTAGTCTCACCTCTTCGCCGGCTTGTAAACGGCCCCACAGTGATCCTTCAGGAACACCGAACTCGCGTGCGCGTTCGACATTGAATCGGCCCGGACGAGGACGTTCATCGATGCGATAGCCGAGCGCGAACAATCGATGATCCAGCGCGAGAGCGGTTACCGTGTACTCCGCTGTTTCGCATACGACAGTTGGGTCGGGAAGCGCGCTGAACTCTCTGAGCTCGACAGGATAAGTTAAGAACATAACTCTTAACCGCTCGAGCATATCGAGATAGTCCCGAATTCCCTGCGGTCCGGTGAGCCTCAAGTCCCGAGTTCGCCGGTCAAGCCCCATCGTCGCCAGAAGTCCGGGTAGACCGTTAAAGTGGTCGCCGTGAAGATGAGTTATGAACACTGCCGAAAGCCGGCTCGGGCTCAGACCGGCGCGCGCGATCTGCATCTGGGTCCCTTCGCCACAATCAAACAGCAGCCATTCCGCCTCGCGAGCCACGGCGAGCGCGCTCACGCTTCGCTTCAGAGTTGGTTTGCCTGAGCTGGTGCCGAGCGGTATGACTCGCATCGACCTCTACAATAGCACAACGACGCTTATTGTCATGACTTCATCGGGGCAGCGGAGCGACAGCGTCTTGATTGTCGCCATGTACTTAAACATGAGTAGTATGTTGATGCCTTGCGTCATTCATTCGCGACTCATTTGCTGGAAGATGGCTATGACATCCGCACTATTCAAGAGTTGTTGGGACATGCTGACTTGAACACCACGATGATATACACTCACGTCTTGAACAGGCGTGGGCGAGGAGTGCGCAGCCCAGCCGATTCGCTTTGGGGATTGTATACTTGACGCGGGGAAGGCTGCGTCTGTAGACTGTCGGGTATGGAAAAATGGACTGACCAGCTCTTACCGCCTTTCGCCAGGCGACATCCAAGATGGGCGACTGCTATTGCGGTCTTCGGATTCTTGCTCTATCAGTTGCCGCTTCAGATTTCTTCGGCCTGGCCAGCGTGGATCAAAGATAAGACCATTCCGGCTTGGTGGGCTGAAAAGAAGCCAGCCATGAGTACTGGATTATACGATTGGCTGGTCATTGGTCTCTACATAATACCAGCTTTAGCATTGGGTGTCTTTGTTGTGCTGATTTGGCGGGCGACTCGCAAGTTACCTGCGTTATCGCCGCCACTACCAGAGCCGCAACTCCTAGAAGACTCGCCCGGTCAATTACAGATTATTAGTGCTCAATATGGGATCGGAGAAAAGTGGAACGATGCTGCACCGAAACTAAAATCAATGATCTCAGATGGCAGACTAATCCTTGCCGACCAGGACTATAACGATCTCTTTCCTCCCGATCCTAAGAAGCACGTAAAGAAAAAGCTGATAATAGAGTACTCGTACATTGGCCAAAGATTTTCGGAGACAACGACTGAAAATGCAGTACTCGTATTACCCTCTAAACAGGCACTTCTTGCAGCTTCGGAACATTCTGTGCGAAGCGAGAATCTGGCGAAAACAGAGGCCGAAGATCGTGCCAAGTTTCTATATACAGAGATTAGGGTATCCATTAAGAAGCTTTCGCAGGGCTACGTAGAATTTACATTTCTCGTCTTCAACGGCACTCGGTCATTGCTTCTCGCGGAAAAGACCATCGATGGCTATCTTTCTCTTGAACACCCAAAAACCCATGAGCCTATCCGCTTAGATCGGCCTCTAGTTCAAGCCCAGACCGACGATACTGAACCAGGAAGGTATACGGCCATTACTCTACGTCAACAAATCGTGAAAGAGATTGAGGTGCTGATTGACACACTCTCACTACCAGCCGCCGGTCAAGTGACGTTTAGTCTTTTGGATTTGGTTATCAGGCTCCGCTTTGATGACGGCGAAAGAATAATTCTACCATTGTGTGATGCTATTACCTGCACCAGTGGTATTGCTGTGGGGCGCGTTGTCAGCGGTGCGATGGGTGGTACATTGCCTATGGTGGGAACGTTGCATTAACCCAGCTTCGCGTCTTTAGCGATTAAATTGTCGTAACGTAGATTTGTGGAACCGATTAATCTGAGTATCGCATCGCGAAACAGATAAGGGTTATTTCGATTGTTAAACCGAAACTCCAATTCATCGAGGTAACGATCAAGATGCTTGGTGCTGATTTGATGATACGAACCGATAACAGAGCGTTTGAACAGCGACCAGACGCCTTCCATGGTGTTTGTATGAACGTCGCCTCGTACCCATTCCATTCTGCTGTGATTGACAGATTCGTGGCGAGTGTTCGCATCACCGCAACCGTCATAAGCCGGAAGGTCGTCGGTCATAATCGCCGTGGTTTCGTCGGCAAGTTTAGCCAAGATGAAAGAGCGCAGCGTTTCACGGTCGGCTGTGACTCCAGCATCAAGACGTACTTGACCGCCGCGCTCGATTGCGCCAAGTACCATAGCCTTTCCAGAAGCGCCGCGACCTTGAATCTTTCGTGCTCTAACGTCCTTGTGCATGTTCTTGGCTTTGCCGCCAACATAGGTTTCATCACATTCAACGACGCCGGAGAGCAACGAAGTATCAGCGTCCTTGACCGCCTCACGAATGCGGTGGCAAAGATACCATGCGGTCTTATAAGCAACGCCAAGCGTGCGCTTCAACTGGAGAGCAGAGATGCCTTTTTTGGATTCGCAAATCAGATACGTCGCGATGAACCACTTTCGGAGCGGCAAATGGGAATCGTGAAAGATCGTTCCGGCTGTTACGGAGAAATGGTAGCCGCATGAGTCACACTCAAACTGATTACGCTTTTGGGCGCGAGAGATTTTGTCGCTCGCGCAACGGATACACTGAACACCGTCCGGCCAGCGTAACTGCTCAAGAGCGGCGCGGCATTTGTCGTCCGTATCGAACTGAGCGATCAGCTTCATCAAATCCATTTCTTGTTTTGGCCGTGCTGTAGTTTTGGTTTTCATAGGAGTCCTTATGCCGAAAGAGAGAAAACAACAACCGGCAAAGAAGCTGGCAAAGAAGCCAGAGAAAGAGCCGATTGAGATGACTTCGGACGAGTTACTCGATGCTGTGATTGCGCCCAAAGTGGCGAAACGGCTAAGAGAGTTTGTGCGGGATTCCGACGACCGCCTGAAACCTCTTGGTTCTGAATGAGTTGCTTGACCACGAGGAGAGAATAGCATGTACGCTGCCCCGTGTCAAGTAGATAATCACCTTCGCTTTGAAGCGCGGAGTCGGCGAGATCATGCCGGCTGGTTTATACAGAAGGGACCGTGCGGCTAACGCCTCTGAGGGGTTAATTCAACCGGACGCGCCGATAGCGTGCTTTTTATCATTCTTCCTGCGGCGTATATTGAATGGTATTTTCGGCGCGCCGGTTAATTCGGGCGTTGGGCGTTTGCTGACAGGATGACCGCGGCGCATGGATACTTTCATTGAAAAACTCCTGACAGTCGTCGGTGATCCAGTAATCATCGCGATCATCCTCGCCTTCGGGATCACTATCGGCGTTCTCTGGCGCCTCTTCACCAAGCAGCATGAGTTCATCCGTGAGCGGCTCGACCTTCTCCGGCAAGAAAACCAGGACCTCCGGCAACATATCGAGGCCCTTCGGACCGAGAACGAGAGGCTCAAGAGCCTCTCCGGCCAGATTCAGGCAGTCGTCGTGACACTTCGCGAACAGTCTTCAGTGTCAGAGAACGCGCTGCAGCGCATCGTTGCCGTCGAACGGGACATCCTACCGGAGCTGAGCGCTTCGCTGACAAAGGCGTCAGAGAGCAGCGGGCGGTCAGCCGATCAGGTTTCCTCTGCGCTTTCAGAACTCAGGGAGGTCCTCGTCAGACAATCGGTTGGACGGCAGGCAGTGGCAAAGTTGGCGAAGCTCGTAGAGTCTCTTGCGGACACGTCGCACGATTCGTCGAGGCGGCTAGCGGAGGTGGCTCATCAAGCTCGACGCATAATCGATGAGGCCGTAGAGTGAGAAGCGCGTCGCGCCCAACCAGCGGATGCAGCCGTCAGCGCTCCGCACCGCGGCTGATCCGCAACGTTAGCTGTTCACTCATATGAGCCAAAAGGCGCTTAGATTTGGAATTCAGGATGGCGTTCGACGAGCCGCCACTTGGAAACTGTGGACCGAAACTGCCCACGGGAATTCTGAGGCGTACCTCGCATGCCGAGCGTTGGGTGGTTCGCTCAAGGCGAGTCTTCATCAATCTGGAAATTGGCACATTGCTCATTCGCAACGAACATTTGAGGAAAGGGTTCAAGGAGCGATCCCAAAGTTCACCAATCGTTTCATTGACAAATGGCCAAGGCCTCCCGAAATAACACCTGGAGTTACACTGGCCTTTCGCATTGTCACTCCATCGTCCGCAGTTACTAATAGCATTCAAGGTTCAAATGTTTCAGGTGTCATTTGGCTGCCTAATGCACCGGAGGAACAAGCAACAGAAATTGATATCTTTTTCGTGAACTCTGCGACTCCCCTATCAGGCTGGCCTGGCAAACGCTCGATGGGAACATCTCTAGTCGGCTCAATTCCACTCGAGAATTGTGACAAAGTCTGGGCCGTCTATTGGGTGATCGATATGCCTGACCTGTCACAATTGAATAAGGGAAGAGGCGGGTTCTATAAAGGGCGGAGCCGCGCCGATCTGGAAGGGGCTCAATTAAGAGCGCTCGTCTTTGGGAATGAACCTGATGGTTCTAGAGTAATGTACGATTGTGCTGTCCAAGACCCGCACAGCTAACAAGCGCTTGCAGCGGACTCGCCGGGAGCGGCTTATTTTGTAAGTTGAGTGGGCGAGCCGCTGAAGCGCCGCGTTAGACACTTGTCATCAGTCAACGCTCGAAATGACCTCATGAAGGGAATTGCCATTTTATTCCCCACCTTTTTCTCGAAGACAGCCCTGAAAACTGCATTGCTCATACTGAGATTTACGTCTATTGTATTGGAGGACAAGTAAAGATACAGCTAAAGTACAAACACTCGACACAATGCTGTCAATTTGACGAAAATTCGTTGAACAGTAAATCGAAATTTGATTAAGGAGGAAACCATGTCTTGGACAACAAGTCAAGTTACACAGAATGGAAACCAAACTCGAGACTGGACTATCACAGGAAGCGCTCTATCACCTGCTGACGCGGTTGTTATTAGGGCAGATTCCGGCAGTTCAGGAATGAGAATCAATCACGTAACTGTAAGGATCTCTCCACTGAGATATACAGTTCAGGTAGCTGTGATAGGAGGAGGGGCAACGGCATTCAGGTTTTCCGCAGAACAAATGGATTGAATGTCGGTGTGAATGCTTCATGAAAAGGAGGAAAACAAATGAAAATCAAAATAGTGAGAGATGCGAAAGGCGAAGTTATAGCAACTGCTGACGAGCCTAAGGGGCTAGAAATGCTTGTCGAACCCGAATTGGATAAGGACCACGTCCTTGAAGAGGTGGATGCAAAACCAAGCTACGCATTCGATTTAGATGACTTCTACAAGAAATATAGAAAGGTTAAGAAGTCATAGAATCGCTAATCCGGCGCGTGTCAACGACTTTGAGACACCGGCCAGTTGCGTTTAGTGTAGCACCGGCTCTGAGTCCGGCGGGCCGCCCAGCAGGTTGGGCGGGTTGATCCAGACGGCTCCGGGCAAAGAAGGAGGCTCCGGAGGTTTTCTGACGAAACGTTCAGGATGAGCCGAATGTGCCTCGCTCAGTTAGCCGCCGCCCCTCTGTGTCAACGTGACTGAGACACCGACCGCGCAATAGTTTATTGTATGAGGGCGGGAAAGAAAGGTCTCATGTCAATCCTCTGAGACAACGGATTTATCGGGCAAGGCTTGAGCCGGATGATGGGAAACTATCAAGTCCGGTTCTGAGGGGAGGGGGACGCGGCGACGCGCTCCCCCTTACCCGGCTCAGCGCTTCTTGCGCGGCCCGGTGAACGTGGGCGTATACCCAGCGGAGTTGCTTAAATCGATAACCCAAGGAGAATCAGCCAATGATCGAAGACAAGGGGGTCCTTTACAAAGAAGGGTGTAATGCAATTCTACATTTTTCGACCTGCGTTCTGAACATAAGAACAGTGAGCCGTAAGCCGATTCTCAGTCGAGAGAGGCCCAACAGTTTTGATACTTATCGCGTTGATAGCTGTCTTCGCCCATAGTCTGCTGAAGCTGTTGAGGATCGCTCCTTGAGGTACATAATGCTTGAGAACAGGCAAACAAGGGCGGTCTTTATGCCGTTCTGGGTATAACTCCCGCGTGGACCGAAGCGCGCGATCGAGTGTTGACATCAACCGGGGTTTCACACGCCTTCAAAGAACTCTCAGAGGCTTGCGCCGTGGCCGTTCGCCGAAACGATGCTGACACATCATCGCTGATTCTGGTAAACTCTTCCGGTACTCGACAACTTCTGCTCATTGGAGAATCACGTTTATGAACCTTGTTTCGACCCTCCGCACGCTTGTCTTGGTCGCACTGCTTCTGGGTGTCGCCGCCGCACAGCAAAAGCAGCCACCAGTTCAGCCGAGCGGCGGGAGTGCGCCGTCAGGCCCCGCGCCCCTCCTGGTGATCGAGTCATTCACACACGATTTCGGCGAAGTGAAACCCGGCGACCCGCTTCGATATGCCTTCAAGATCAAGAACGAAGGTAAGGCTGACCTCTTGATCAACAGCGTCTCCCCTGGCTGAGGATGCACCAAGGGCGACTATGACAAAGTCGTGCCTCCTGGTAAGGAGGGTAAGATCGAGTTGGCAGTTGAGCACACCGAAGGATTCGTGGGTGAAATATCCAAGTCGGCGGGAGTCTCGACCAATGATCCGAAGAATCCCAATTTCAACCTGGTGCTTCGCGCGCGGTTCAAGACGAACGCGCCGGCCACACCGCCAGCAGCTGGACAGTTGAACCCCAAACCTGTGCTCACGATTGAGCCAGGCGAGCGATGGACCACCAGCGCTCTGGTCGGCAGCAGCAGCTCAAACTCGTTTTATTTGTACAACCCTCAGCCTACGCCGGTACACGTCAAGACAGTTGTTCCTGGCGGCACTAATTTTACAGCAACGCTTCAGACACTGCAGGACGGCAAGCGCTACCAGTTGGTCGTAGCAAGCAATCCTGCGCTCAAGGCCGGTCACTATGTACAAACCTTAAAGGCTCTAACCGATAGCACGGTTCAGCCGGAAGTCGCCATTGAACTCGAGCTGACGGTTTACCCGCGGGTGTTTGCGTCACCTACGACGATCATAATGCCGCCGCTGCCGGTAACTTCGGACCTGTCGGCTATCAACTGGCCGATGATCTTCGTGCGGAAGATCAGAGAGCAGGGGCTCAAGATCAAGAGCTACAGTTCGACGCTTCCATTCCTAAAGCTTGAATTGTTGACTGAAACTGAGGGACAGGTCTACAAGATTAAGCTCACGGTGGATAGCTCGAAGATTAAGCCGGGTGAGTTTAAGGGCAAGGTCCGCATTGAGACTAACGATCCTGATGTTCCTTTCGTCGAAGTTCCCGTCCAGGGTTCCTTCAAATGATCACGCTTTCCCCGGCAGGGCAGCGCAGGCAAGCGCGGCCCTGCCATAATCGACGATCAGACACAGCTCTCAACTGATGGAGTCTAAAAAGACATGTGTCCGCTCCGCGATATGGCCCGCCGATAGCAGATCAGAAATGACGGCTACACTGTCGGCGCCGGCTTCGATAACCGCACGAGCCGTCTCCAGCGTGATTCCCCCGATCGCCACAAGTGGTTTAGAAATACGCCGTCGGACCTCACTGACAGTTTCGAGCCCTACAACCGGATCCGGCTTGTCTTTAGTGGATGTTTGAAAGACGGGTCCGATAGTCAGGTAGTCGATGGGCGCGGCATCGGCTGCCAGAGCCTGTTCCAGGGTGTGAGTCGAAAAGCCTATGATGCGGCTTTCGCCCAGCAACCGCCTCGCCCTATCAGGCGGGAGGTCGTCCTGGCCGAGGTGAACCCCGTCAGCCTTGACCGCTATGGCGATGTCGACGCGGTCGTTGATTATGATCTGAACGCCAAGCCTGCGAGCTACCGACATTGCGTCGATCGCCGCCCGGTAGAATTCGAGCGGCGAGGCGCGCTTCTCTCGCAACTGAATCAGAGATGCGCCGCCAGCTGCCAGCAGTTCAATCTGGCCGCCGTGAGATAACCCGCTAATGAGAGTGTCAGTGATTGGATAGATTTTCGGAGGCGAGAAAGACATTCGACCAGCCTAAGCCTTCCCTGGTGTTTCCTCTATTAATCCGCAGCGACTCGCGCCCGATCCTGATAAGGTAGCCGCGGAGCGTCGCCCGTAGAGTTATTCGCCCGCGCCCTGTACTGCCTGCTGAGGTCCGGCCTTAGCCGCGTTACGGGTCTTGTTGAAGCGCTCCATGAATCTCGTTGAAAGATTTCCGGCCACGAAGTCGGGTTCAGTCAGTATGCGCTGGTGTAGCGGCACAGACGTTTCGATTCCTTCAACAATGTAAGCTTCAAGCGCGCGCTGCATTCGCGCGATCGCCATATCCCGAGTGCGATGATGAACTATTAGTTTAGCGATAAGCGAGTCATAGTGCGGAGGCACAACCCAACCAGGATATGCCGCCGTGTCGACGCGAACACCGGGTCCGCCGGGCAAATTCATCGCCGTGATCAGACCCGGCGAGGGTACGTGCGTGATGGGAGATTCGGCGTTGACGCGGCATTCAATCGCATGACCGCTGAACACTATGTCGTCCTGGTCAAACTCGAGCCGCTCGCCGGCCGCAATGAGTATCTGTTCGCGAACCAGATCCGTATTAGTGACAAACTCGGTCACGGGATGCTCCACCTGGATGCGCGTGTTCATCTCCATGAAGTAGAAGTTCTTGTCTTCGTCCAACAGAAACTCCATCGTTCCCGCGTTAACGTATCCAATTTCTCGACACGCGCGCACGGCCAGCTCTCCCATTTTGCGGCGCAGTTCGGGGGTGAGTGCCGGCGAGGGGGATTCTTCGATTAGCTTTTGGTGTCTGCGTTGAATCGAGCACTCGCGCTCTCCCAGATGAACGACATTGCCGTGTTGATCGCCGAGGATTTGAATCTCTATGTGGCGAGCCGTCTCGATGTACTTTTCGATATAGATTGCCGGATTGCCGAACGCGAGTTGCGCCTCTTGTTGAGAGGCAGGCAACGCCGCGAGCAGTTCATCGCGATCGCGAACTATTCGCATGCCGCGGCCTCCCCCACCAGCCGCCGCTTTGACTATCACCGGATATCCTATATTGGCCGCGACCTTCACGGCCTCATCTTCATCTTCGATGACCCCGTCGAACCCCGGCGTAATGGGAACACCAACAGCCTTCATCGCCGCGCGCGCCTGTGCCTTGTCCCCCATCAACTGGATCGTAGGGGAGCCTGGTCCGATGAACGTGATGTTGCAGGCTTCGCAGACTTCAGCGAAGTAGGCGTTCTCGGAAAGGAACCCGTACCCCGGATGAATGGCGTCGACGTTGGTTATTTCAGCAGCAGATATGACCGCAGGAATGTTCAAATAACTCTTCGCCGACTGGGCGGGACCGATGCAGATGGCTTCGTCCGCGAAGCGCACGTGGAGGGAGTCGCGGTCGGCCTCAGAGTGAACGGCGACTGTGCGGACGCCAAGCTCCTTGCAAGCCCATATGATCCGCGTTGCGATCTCGCCTCGGTTGGCTATGAGTATCTTCTTGAACATAATGGGAATTGAAAATTGCAAATTGCAAATTGAAGAGCCTCTTGCAAAACTCTCCGGTTTCGAGGTCATAACCGATTTGTA
>JBBPIH010000020.1:92989-105195 GCA_038040455.1 Acidobacteriota bacterium | reverse complement strand
GCGCAGACTTCAGTCTGTGTTTTTTTTAATTGGTTAAGACCGACCGGATACAGACATACAGACTAAAGTCTGTGCTACTCAGGACGTTTTATGATCGTCAAGGTCGCAGCAGTACAAGCCGCGCCTGTCTATCTGGACCTTGAGCACTCAGTGGCGAAAGGACTCGCACTCCTCGCCGAAGCCGCGTCGCTCGGTGCTAAGCTCGTCGTCTTTCCAGAGACGTGGCTGCCGGGCTATCCGGCGTGGCTCGATTCCTGCCGCGACGTTGCGCTGTGGGACCATCAGCCAACAAAGAAAGTCTTTGCTCGCTTGATGGAGAACAGCGTCGTCGTGCCCGGACCGGTCACCGAAGCGTTCGGCGCAGCAGCGCGCGAGCACGATGTAGTTCTGAACATCAGCATTCACGAACGAGTCATTGAAGGCGCGGGGCGCGGCACGCTTTACAACACCATGCTGACCTTTGGGCAAGACGGCGTGTTGCTCAACCGGCACCGCAAGATCATGCCTACTTACACTGAGCGAATGATCTGGGGTCAAGGCGACGGTTCGAGTTTGCGAGCCGTTGCAACGGGCATTGGCAGAATCGGCGGATTGATCTGCTGGGAGCACTGGATGCCGTTGGCTCGTCAGGTGCTGCACTCATCCGGGGAAGACATTCACATTGCAGCATGGCCGCAGGTGAAAGAGATGAACCTGGTCGCGAGCCGGCACTACGCGTTTGAAGGTAGGTGCTTCGTGATCGCCTGCGGCGCGGTGATGAAATCGAGCGAGCTTCCGTCTGAGCTCGAGCCTATTGAATCGCTCAAACAGAATCCCGATGCGTTCGTGCTCAAGGGCGGCAGCGCTATTATCGCTCCGGATGGTTCGTTGCTGGCGGGCCCCGTGTTCGATGAAGAGGTGATTCTGACAGCCGATCTTGATTTGTCGCGCGTCGCCGAAGAGAGTCTCGCGCTAGATGTGACGGGTCACTATTCACGCCCGGACATCTTTGAGGTGAAACTTAGCGGTCTTCTGAAGAAGTGAGTTCAAGGAGTGAACTCAACGGCAACCGCATCGCCAGCGAGTTTCGATTGACCTGCTATGGGCTTAAAGTAAATGAATGCGATCTTATTGACGCTCCCGCAATTGACGCTGCCTTCGACCGCCGGGTCTTGACTGTAGAACTGCAATTTGTCTTTGTCACTTACCGCGAACCGCAACAGATCATCCTTCGTGTTGACCACAAGCGTCCACTTTCCGCCTTTGCACTCGATGGAAACGAGCACTCCGCGAATCGACTGCGTACCTTCGAGCTTTAGCGTGGGTCTTCTGACGAGCCGTGGAGGAGCGGGCTCACTCGCAGAGCTCGTTCCAGGATCTGTGCTCCTGTCTGTGTCCGCCGCAGCTCGAGGAGGCTCGGCGTATGTTGGCGCCGGGCGCGTGTAGTACTCGATCATCTTCATGGTCGATTCGGCGGACGATTTCAAGGCCGGATCGGAGTCGAGTGCGAGCAGCGGTTCAAGCGTCTTCTTTGCCGCCGCATAGTCCTGCGTGCGCGTCTGAAGCTGGGCGAGCGTGAGAGCGAAGTATTTGTTCTGCGGCTCGAGCCTGAGCGCGATCTTCAAAAGCTCGGCGCCTTCTTTCATGTTTTCGCCTGTTGCCAGAGACAAGAAGCCGAGTTTGTAATAGGCGTGCGCAAACTCAGGCATCAGCTTGATTGAAGTCCTCAACTCCTCGGCGATCTTCTGGGCCAGCAGCGGCGTGATGTCGCCGAGAGCCTGCTGTTGCAGCGCGTCGGCGTAGTAGTAATGCGCCAGGTGATTCTTTGAGCCGCGCGTCGCAGCTTGCTTGAACTGCTCCATCGCTTCATCGATCTTGTTGCGGCGGAGCGCAACAAAGCCGAGGCCTTCGTAGCACCGCGGCAGTTCGGGGTTGAGCGCGAGCGCTTTTTGGAGCAGGGCTTCGGCCTCGTCCAGGCGATCTGTTCGCGCCAGAAGATTGCCGAGGTAGAAGTGAGCTTCGGCTTCGGCGATCGACCTGACTGAAGTCTCCTTCTCGCCTTCGGTGCTCGTGAGCGTGTAGATAGTGCCGTCGTATGATCTGTTGCCGACGTAGCGCCGCAGCTCTCTTTCCATCACCGGCCCGTCCGTTTTGAAAGCTTGCGCAAAGGCACTACCGGCGTCGATACCTTTGTTGATGGCCTTGACGAATTCAACCATTTGGGGCTGCCGGGCGCTCTTGTCGCCGAACAGCAGGTAGTGGCAGAGAGCCCAGGACTGGGCATAGAAGATTCCTTGCTTCTCACGCTCGTTGTAGATAGGCGAGTCGTGGCCGACGCTGAAAAGACTCTGAAGAGGAATGAATTTGTTCTCGCGCAGCAAGAAAACGTGATTCGCTATCGGGACGCCGAGTGTGACCTCATTGTTCTTCACCTTGAAACTCGAATAGAGCTCGGCGAGCCCCTCCTTGAGCCAAAGCGGCCACTCGCGAGGAGTCGAGCTCGTTAGCAGGTGCGTGTACTCGTGATAGATCACCGACATCGGGTCCCGCTCGTCGGCGCCAATGTGCAACGCGATCAGGTTCTCGTCCTGACCCGACTGGAAGTAGCCCGCAACGTTGGCCGGCTTGCCGTTGTACAGAGGCTTGTACGGTTTGAAGGAACCGTCGTTCTTGAAGACCATCACGGTCGTTGGGATCGGCCGCACGGCTGGCAGATTGAAGAGCTTCGAGAAGACGTAGTGAAACTGCTCCAGCTTCAGCGCGAGGTTCCGGGAATCTCCCTCGTCGGCATTGCTGATGATGTTGAAGTTCTTCGTCGTGAGGTTAATCCACTTGTCTTTGGCTTGTGCGGGCGTTGCCTGTAGAGCAACCACCACAGAACCCAACAGCATGGCTTTCAGACGAACGTTCTTCATAAGAGAAACTCCAGGACACGGATTGAGCGAGGGGTTGACCGGCAGTCGTTTCAACTACCGATGTCAGAGGGAAGAGTTTTACCGATGCTAGCCGACGAAGTCAATACCCGCGAGTAAGAAAACGTCCGTTAAGGCGTCCGGTAGTCCGGCATCACGTGTTAGACGTATTAGGCGGTCAGCAAATTAACATAAACTCTCGAGGATCTGGTTGTCTTCGTACCAAGACCCCTGCCCGGGCTCATTGTTGCGCGTCGAGAGCCTCTTGAATGCGCCGAGCGTCCTCGGGCTTCAGGGAGGTGAACGACACACCCATACCGATACTCGGCTGGCTGTGTACAACGACCCCTTCCGTGACCACCCGTTCTCCGCCCGGTAGAGTAAAAGTAACCTTCAGGGCGGCTCCCACCGGCAGCGGAGAAAGCGCGTCGATGAAGACGCCGGAGAGACTAATATCGGAGATGCGAGTTTCTGCGCGAATTCCTCCACCCTCGTATTCGACTTCGGTAAACAGATCTCCGCGCTTTGATTGTCTTCGCTCACTATCCATCGAGAAACCTCCCAGACGTGTCCAATGTCCGTGGGCAACAGATCTAACGAGAGGTGCCCACTAACATGGCTGGCTCCATATGATGGCCTTCGGGGGATGGCGCAAGAGTACCCCCAACCTGGTGAGACGTCAACCGCAGATGGTTTGGGCAGTGCCCTGATTTTGTGTTGCTGCGTGGATTCTGGTCGCTCGACTTAGTTTGATTATCAATATTTCGAAAGTTCGGGCGGATTATCGCCGGCGTCCGCTCCAAAAGGTCACCGGTGGTGGATTGACCTCGCTTCGCTGGGGAGATACCTTAATTGCGTGAACGATTCACCCCAACAAATAGAGAAACCCGTGGTCGACAACGCTGAAGTGGCGCGGGTGCTCCAGCAGATCGCCGACATGCTGGAGTTCAAGAATGAGAACCCGTTCAAGTTCCGCTCATATCAAATGGCAGCCGAAACAATCGGCTCGATGGCAACGCCGGTGATTGACATAGTCTCGCGAGGTGGCGCCGGCGAGCTTCAGAAGATTCCAGGCATCGGCAAAACAATCAGCGCGCAAATACTCGAGATAGTGCAAACAGGGAAGTCTTCATACTTTGAAGAACTGACCAAAGATGTGCCCGCGACTGTTTTAGACTTGCGCCGAGTGTCGGGCATCGGACTGAAAACCGCGCAGTTGCTTTACCGTGATTTTGGCATCAACAGTCTCGATCAATTGAAGACCTTTGCCGAAGGCGGGCGGCTGGCGTCTGTTCCTGGCCTGGGTGAGAAGACCGCCGCTCGAGTAAGGTCATCGCTGAGCCGGCTAAGTGAGAAATGATGCGTGAGATGGTGAACAGTGATCCGGTCGCCTCACGAAGCGCGCGTCGCTAATCTACTTCCGCTTGTCAGCGGTTCGGCTGGGCGCTAGTCTAAAGAAAGACATGAAGATCGTCGTTATCGGATACGGGAGAGTTGGGTCACGCACAGTCGCAGCGCTTCTAGAGCGAGGGCACCAAATCACCGTTATAGACAAAGAAGCCAGCCGTCTCGGCCGCGCTTCTCAATTGGAAGGCGTCGAGCTCGTTCAAGGCAACGGCATCGACGTAGACGTTCAACGCGAAGCTGGGATAGGAGAAGCGGACCTCCTGCTCGCGGTGACCTTCGATGATAACGTGAACCTGATGGCTGCGCAGGTAGCGCGTACCCATTTCCACGTCCCCCGCGCGATCGCTCGAGTGTACGAGCCGAGCCACTCCGAAGCTACTCAAGAAGATCCCCAGTTGATCGTCGTCTGCCCAACGCTTCTTGCGGTGACTATGATCGTCGAGCAGGTGGACATCGCAGCGGGTCAACCTGTGCCTGAGCGAATGCCACCCGAGGTCCCTAAAGCTCAGCCGAGGCGTCGCTTCGATACGACGGATGAATCGCGATACATCCTCATCTCTGGCGGCGGCAAGGTCGGAGTGAACCTCGCGCGTGAGCTTTACGAGAGCGGACACGAGGTGGCCCTGATCGAAAGAGATGCCGCTCGTGCGGTTGCGTTATCAGCCAAGCTCGACTGCGAGGTATTCGTTGGAGACAGCTCTACGCACGACGTGCTAGAAGTCGCAAGCGCCTTCCGAGCGCGCGTGTTCGTGGCGGCAACCGGCAGCGACCAGGACAACCTGATCGCGTGCCAGGTGGCCAAGAAAGTATTTGGAGTTCCGAAGACGATCGCTCGAGCCTCTAATCCGAAGAACGAAGAGGTCATGGCTCGGCTTGGCGTAGATTCTACGGTCAGCTCGACCGCAATCATCCAACAAGTCATCGAACGCGAGCTTCCTACTGTTCGCATAAAGACTTTGCTTAGCCTCCAGGCGGGCGCTTTTCAGATATTGGAATACCCGCTGGATGATACCTCTCCCGCTAGCGGCCGCGCGGTCCGCGAGGTCGATCTGCCCCAGGAAAGCAACCTCATCGCTATTTTGCGCGGCAACACGATGGTAGTCCCTCGAGGGGAAACCAAGCTGGAGGACGGTGACATCGTTGTCGCATTGGTGAATACGGAAGAAGAAGCCGGGTTGCGCCTGGCCTTGCTCGGCGCTTAGCCACCCGCGGACGCGCGTGATACTCGAACCGGGGGAACGGTGAAAAAGGTACTAGTCGTCGAAGACCATCACGACACTTCATTCCTGCTCTGCCGCCTGTTGAAGACGGAGGGATACGACGTCGAGCATGCGATCGATGGGATTGTAGGTTTAAACGCCGCCGCGAGCGCGCCACCGGATCTGATCGTTACTGATATCCAGATGCCGCGCATGGATGGCATCGAAATGATAAAGCGCATTCGTGGATCGAAGGATATAAGCGGCACGCCGATCATAGTGATGAGCGCTTACGGAAAGCGGGTGATCGACGACGCACTTAATGCCGGGGCTGACGGCTTTGTCGAGAAACCTATTGACCTTGAAAGCTTCCTCGAAACGGTCAGATCAAAGCTTGCGGCAAGTGTGAGTACTACTGCGCATCCGCGGGGCCGTAGATGATCGCCGAAGCATCGACCGCAGGATGAAATGAGTCCGGCCGGTCTACTTCAGGATCGAACACACAGGTTCGATTGCGGCCGCTGAGCTTGGCTCTGAAGAGCGCCTGATCTGCCTTCTGCACAATCTCCAGCGCCACCGCGCCGTCATCGGGGAATGTAGCCACGCCCAGGCTGATTGTGATATGCATCGTCTGCGAGAGATCGCTGGTCGATGCCGGGAACGGGTGGGCTTCGACGGTCTTTCTGACTCCTTCAGCTATTTCAAGCGCACGCTCGCGCGAGCCAATCACGTAAGCCAGGTATTCCTCGCCGCCGTAGCGTGCCGCCAGGTCCGCGCTTCCTACAACATCGCGAATGATGTGCCCTACGTCCCGAATGGTGTGGCTTCCCACAAGATGGCCGCGCCCGTCGTTGACACGTTTGAAGAAGTCGATGTCCATCATCAGGGCGCTGATCTCCTGCCGCTCCGCGCCCTTGGTAGCTTCGGTGATTTTTCGATCAAGCTCTGCGAACAGGCTGCGGCGCGAGCGGAGACCCGTCAGCTCATCGCGCTGCGTCATCTGATGAAGCCTCTCCTGAAACTCCGCCTCGAACTCATCAAGCATCGCGTACTTCATCAGGTGATCCCCGATCTTTATCTTATCGCCGTCCTGAAGTAGCTGTTGCGAAGTGACCTTTGCGCCATTCAGAAAAGTGCCGTTGGTGGAGTCCAGGTCGTTGACGTAGTACTCGAGGCAATTTCCCTCAAGGCAAAGGCGTATTATCTCCGCGTGTTGGCGCGATGCGATTTCGTCTCGCAGCACGAGGTCGGCCTGCGAACCGCGACCTACTGTGGTGCGCTCCTTTTCGAGGTTGATGGTTTGTCCGATTGAGTTGCCCTGCAATACAACAAGGACTGGCCGCTTCGTGTTCTCCGATAGTGGCAGTTCCCGGAGGTCGAGCTTTATTGTGCGCTCGGCGTCATTCACAGCTTCACCTTAAGTCAAATGACTATATCAACGACCGGCCAAAGAGCAAAGAGCAAAGGGCCAAGTAAGTAGGGCGAGCGGTAGCGAGCGCAGCTCGGTTGACTCATCGAGCACCGACGCTCGCTACCGCTCGCGGTACAGACTTGGCTCTTTGCGCTTTGCTTGACGCTGATTGAACTGCTAACTACACTTTTACGCAGTTGGCCATCATTTGGGTCCGATTATGGTTATAGGCAACGGCAATCCTAACCGATGCACTGGTGTTGAGCGCCTGGCCGAGGCAAATCTGCCAACCGAGTTCGGACTGTTTCGAATCATCGGGTTCAAGAGCCTCGCCACTGACGAAGAGTTTCCGGTGCTTGTCAAAGGAGCGCTCGATGAACACACGCCCGCTCTCGTTCGCATCCACTCACAGTGCTTGACTGGCGACGTATTCCACTCCCTGAAGTGCGACTGCGGCCGGCAGCTCGATCGCGCGATGAAGCTCATTCAAGAACAGGGGCAAGGCGTGATCATTTATCAACAACAGGAGGGCCGTGGCATCGGGATCACGAATAAGATTCGTGCCTACGAGCTTCAAGACGCCGGGCAAGACACGGTGGAAGCGAACCTGTCGCTCGGGTTCGAGGCCGATCTTCGCCAGTACGAGTGTTGTGTGGATATTCTCAAACAACTGGGTCTGCGGCGGATTCGGCTGATGTCAAACAACCCGGATAAGATCGCAGCCGTGCAGCGCGCAGGGATCGAAATCGTCGAGCGGGTTTCTATTGAAGTTGAGCCGCACGAGAAGTCGTTGGGCTACATGAAGACCAAGAAAGAAAAGATGGGCCACCTTCTTATCAACGTGGACGAAGAAGATGAGGCGATCGTTTGAGAAAGTCCGATCCTTAGACAGCTTGTCAGTACCGCGAGCGGTAGCGACCGAGTTCGCTCATTGTTCGAGCCGCTCGCTACCGCTCGCGGTACTGACTCACCAGTCAGCTTCGTGCACATACCTTGATTCTGAATCAGTCAACGCGACACAGGCTCCAGTCTCAGGGCACAGCACCAAGAGAAACTCACCTGCGTGCTTGATCCTCGGCGAGGCCATTGCGCCACTCTGGGTTGAGTTCGAAAAGGGGAGAAGCTGAAACAACTCCACGTTCGACACAAGGACTTCATCGCCCCACTGCAAGATCCAGCGCCCGTCTCCGGTGCCGGCAAAGACTGTGCGAATCCTTCCTCGCTCAACTTGCGTCGCGTTCAAGCGGTCAAGTTCGCCGCGTATAATGCTCGCCCATATGCGCACCTCTCGGCGTGTCAACGCGACGCGCTTGTCTGAATCCCTCAGTTCTATCCCTTCGGTGGATCGCGAAGCCGTCAACGAATAGATTGGCGTGATCTCTTCGAAGGGCGCGACGTTGCCGGTGTCCGCGAAGTCTTCCAGCGTTGCGGCTAGCTTGAACGCTGACTGTAGATGCACCTTCAGTCCCTTGAGTGAAATTGTGGGAGGCTCGGGTCGAGGCACCGCTAAGGCCGGAGCACCAAGCGCTTCGAGCCTGCGTTCAAGCTCATGTATGTGATCATGGCTAAGCAACACCCATCGCCCAGTCCGCTGATCGCTTATCAACAATCGCTCGCCGCCTGTAGAAACACTCAGCCATTCGGGTAAGCCAGAAAGGCTCTCTTCCGCCTTTGCGCTCGATTCTGAGCTGAACGCATCTACAAACGCAGCAATCGCCTGGCTGCCCAACCACAGATCGGATTGCGGATGCGACAACAAAAGTTCATTGCCGGCGTTTGCGAGCACAACTTCGTCTTGCATCCTCAAGACATCGTAGAATTCGCATCTGAACTGGACGGTCGCGAAGTAATGTGTGGCCTCTTCGCGCCCAAAAGATGCTTGTCGATTCTGATGCCTCAGCACCACGTCGCCATCGGACCTGACTATCAAACCGCTGCCGCCCTGGCGCACAACGCGAGAGGCTAGACCACCTTCTCTCAAGAACTCCGCGGCACTTTCTGCGAGATACGGAGCAAATGCAAGGCTGCACCTTATGGAGAAAATGTTAATCATAATCGATGTTCAAGGGCTTTGGACTTCGAAGAATCAGGTTACCATAGCATCATCCTGGCAAACGATAAGCGTTGCGCTGGGCCGGCGATTTGGGTAGAAATGAATATATGTCGAGCAAGGGGACGAGCCGCACAGAAGCAGTCAAGATCGCAATCGACGGATCCCTGCTGGGCTGCGATGGAGAGGAACTGAAGAAAGGCCTGTGGGAGAACGGGGTCTACCTGGGCACGGATGGCTTCGTCTATCACATCAGCGCGAGACAGGCGCGGGGAGGCTTACAGAAGACCATTGTGGGCAAACGCGCGGTCGGCGAGTACTTGAGATGGGTCGATGGGCTGTTTCGCCCGGGCGAACTTCCGAGCGAGGCGAACGGTATTCATTACCGCGCCGCGCGCAAGCTGCGCGAGTTGATCTAAACATGCAACCATTACGTGGTTGTTAGGTTCAGCGCGAAGTCTTAACACGCTAGGCGTTGCTTCTTGAGGCCGCTGATTTCTTTAGTTTATCAATTTGCTGTCGTTCTCCTGACCCGTCCATCTATCTCTACCTTCCCAGAATGGACACTCAGGACAAGTGCATCCTTCTGGATAATCGACACCCTCTTCGTGTGGACATCCGATTATCCTATCTACCGTCACTACCGTCAGAACTTTTTGTCGCTTTATGAACTCCAGTACCTCCTTGATTATTTGTTCATCGAATCTCAGGTCTTCTTGGTCAGAAAGCCATCGCTGCAATGGGTCTGCTTCGTCCCCGTCATAATGGACAATGCCAACGGCCACCTTGGTAGCTTTCTTGTCATCCGGGCCGTAGAAAGCGACGGTTGCAACAGGATAGCCACGAAAGCCCCTATGGGATTTCTTGGTCAGCGGGTTTGGCTGACGACGACGCTTGATTTTCATGTCGCGTACCTCCCGTGAAGTTTGCAGCGTTAAAGAAAGATTTTCTACCAGCGCTGACCTGAGACTTCAAGCCCGTGAAGCACTCGGCAGCGTCGCGAGACGCTGCCAAAGTCCAGCACTGGTACTCAGCCGTGGCACTTCAAAATGATCTAACGGGTCTTTGAAGCCTTGCCAGTTGATGTTCCCTCGCTGGCTTCTTCTGTTCAACCCACTTCAGCACAATCTTCGAATTACACCGCAATTCCTCTCGAATTGCTCCGAAACTGGAAGTTGGATAATCCGAATGTTATAGTCAAGCAATGCTCTACAGAAAGCCTCGGGTAGGACAAGAACTGAATGCGCACTGCGGCAAATGCAAGGAAGAACGAACGCACATCGTCGCTGCAATGGATGGGGAAATCGTCCGCAGGGTTACCTGCTCAATGTGCGGAAGCACGCACAACTACAAGGTGAAACCTGCCGCTGTTCCGGATGGGGCAGGGAGTAGCACAGCCGCGGCGCCGACAAAAAGAAAAGCTGGTTCCAGGCGCTCCAAAGAAACAAACACCTTTAACATTGACCCGAAGCGCCCAGTCAAGTCTTACGACATGAACAACATCTTTTCATCTGGTGACGTCATCAATCATCCGAAGTTCGGGCTGGGTGCTGTCGAGGCGACCCTTCCCCCGAACAAGATTGAGGTCCGGTTCCAGGAAGGCAAAAAGATGCTGCTCCATAACATGAAGAATTTTCGATACTGACCACCGAAGTTTGATCAGAGAGATGAACATGAGCCGCCGTTTGAGCGAATCAACGGCGGCTCATTCTGTGGCTAGCGATTCCCATCCCGGCAGGTAACGCGTCCCGCTCACCGAGATTTCCACTGACTATCGGAAAAACTCCGCGTTCTTCGCGATGAAGCCCTGCCACTTAGCTGGCACGTCCTCTTGTGCGAAGATCGCCGACACCGGACACGCGGCCACGCACGCGTCGCAGTCAATGCATGTTGCGGGGTCTATGTACATCTGCTGCTGATCGGGGCCACCCTGTATGCAGTCAACCGGACATACATCGACGCAAGCCAATTCCTTTGTGCCGATGCAAGGCTCACATATCACGTAGGCCAAACTTCTTGCTCCGCGCTCGCATCATTGCTTGAAGTAGTCAGCATTCATCTGGGTGAAATGCTTCCACTGCTCGGGGAGATCGTCTTCGGTGAAGATCGCCTGAACCGGGCAAGCCGGCTCGCACGCGCCGCAGTCAATGCACTCGTCGGGGTGAATGTACAGCAGCTCCACGCTATCAAACGCGGGCTCGTCTTTGCGCGGGTGTATGCAGTCGACAGGACAAACGTCCACGCAAGCCGTGTCCTTGGTCCCTATGCAGGGTTCAGCGATAACGTACGTCATTGAAACGTAGGCCTCCTTTTCAGGTATTAACAACTAAGATAATTTGACCGTTTGTCGTTATCAATTTCGCCGATTTAGTTTAAAGAGTCAAGGAAGGGAGTCCGTAGTCCGTGGTCATTCAAACGGATGGGGTTGGTGTATCTGGAAGTAGTCCGTAGTCCGTAGTCAGTGGTCCGTAGTCAGTGGTCCGTATCCGAACCCGTCAATAGCAGATTGCACGGCATCAGCGGCGCGCATAGACCTCATCTTGAGAAGGCCGCTATGTTGCGCGTCCGCCCATGCCGTTGTTATGCCGCGCGTGGCTAGCGCCATCGTCACCGATGCATTTACCACAAAACGTGATTTCCACGCGCTCGTCAGTGTAGAAGGTCACGCGCACGTCAGCAGTTTCTGAAAGTCCGGTGTAAGTCAGTGTGCGGTACGCCTGTGTTTCCGGCGGCCTGCCCTCACTCTTAGGTCTGGTCACTATCAAGCCCGCCGCTTCATCCCTGTCGGGCTCACCCAAAGCGGCAGTCACATCGTCCAGACGCTTCAGCGATTTGGTCAACTCAGCCAGCCGAGACTGTTCCTGGACGGAGATCGTAGCGAAAAGAGAAGCTCGCCTGGATGCAGGAGCCTTCCCGCCGCAGAAGGGGCAATGCCGGATGAGCATGTAACCCTCCGAGCCATTGACGGAATAGACGATGTGAAACTCATTAAGGCTGGCGTCAAATTCGATAGGGGTGCCCGGATCATTCGCCGCATCATGCAAATAGTTACAGTCACAGGCGACATCTGTCTTCGACGGCCACGTATCTTCCATCTCAACTATTCCTCGACCTAAATGAAACAGGTAAGCGGCATAACTGCTGTCTGACTGGCACTGACCAACCACTGACTACGGACCACCGAATTACTGACTACTGACTACTGACTACTGACTACTGACTACTGACTACTGACTACTGACTACTGA
>JBBPIH010000020.1:0-92889 GCA_038040455.1 Acidobacteriota bacterium | reverse complement strand
CCCTCAGGCCGGCAGTTCGCGCTCGCCCAGCGAGTCGCGCTCAATCCTTGGTTGGGTCGAAGGTGACATGAGGAATCATCTCGACATCTTCTTTCAGCGTAACCCGGCCTGCGAGCCTCTTTTTCTCTTTCTTCTTCGGCGTGAACTTGATCGTGCTATCGACCAGCTTCTCGTTCGGGCGATAACCGAGGCCGAATTCTGGAAGCTCGGGCCTGCTCATCAGCCGCTTGATATCCCACATCGTCTCTTCGCGCGTGTACGCACATATCTCGCTTTCACGGCTCATGATGATTGCTTCTTCGGGACAAGCGTCAACACAGAAACCACAGAAGACGCAGCGCAGCATGTCGATATCAAACCTGGCCGGATACTTTTCGATTAGCGGATCGGGATGCTCAGCGGGCTCGATGTAGATGCAATCGGCCGGGCAGGCGGTCGCGCACATGTAACAGGCGACGCAGCGCGGGGAACCGTCCTCACGCGCCGTCAGGATATGCGCGCCTCGAAACCGGTCCGAGTAAGCGCGGCGTTCTTCAGGATAGCGAATGGTCGCGTTCACCTTCCCGGTCAGGTTGTCCATCATCCGGTTAATGGTGAGACCCATCCCGACGAGCGGGCCGAGCATATCTTTGGCGAACGACGACTCGCTCTCCGCGCGTTCCGATACGTTGATGACTCGCGCTGGTTTCTTCATAGTATCTCAAACCTGTACGGGCGTCCTGGGAGCGCAGGCATCCTGCCTGCCTTTCTGCAACGGCCATTGTCTTTCCCGCGCAACGCCAGGCAGGCAAGGATGCCTGCGCTCCCAGGCGCCGCCAGAAGGACGCCGGTACAGCTTTATCCTACAACGACGCCCGGCAATCGTGTTTGATCCAACGTCATACCTTGATACGCCGCGACGCCTTCAGTCATCGTAGCGAACACATCTTGCGCGGACATCCAGGGCGACTCAGCTCCGCTTGCGTGAAGCAACATCGCGAAAGCTTCCCAAACCGCCAGCGCGTCTCCACCGGGATCGATCGCCTTACCTGCAAGCTGGACCCGTCCCTGAAAGTTAGTATAAGTCCCATCCTCTTCCGACCATACCGTCACCGGCAAAACGATGTTTGCTCCCGTTTGCCATTCTGCCTTGTGAGCCGCAAGCACCACCGAGTACTCGAGCACGTCTATCAACTCGAAAATGCGTCCCTCCGCCTCTTCATCGCTGGGGCGCCGCACCAGGGGATTAAAGTAGATCAGCACGCCGGCTTTTATCTGTCCCGCACGCGCAGCTTTGATCGCGCCCTCAATCCCGCCAAGCTGCGCGCTCATCAGGCCGAGCTTGATCGCCCCCGTCGAGTTCGGATGCTTGTCGAAGTGACGCAGGATCTGGTCTTCCTCCTCCAGCACGTTCTTGTCTTCGGAGTCTACACGGAAATCAAACTGAGTCGCGCCGAGCTGATCGCCCAGATATCGCTTAAACAGAAACAGAGCTTCATTGGTTGCGGAGGGCGAGGCGAAACCGAGAATTGAGCCTGCGCCGTTCGCGTCGCGAACTTCTTTCAGGCGTGAATCAATCGAACGTACAGCTTCGTCCCAGGTAACCGGCGCCTGCACTCCGTCGCGCCCTTTCATCAGCGGGCGCTGAATGCGCGGGGCTCGATTCAGCTCGTGGAAGCTCAGCCTACCCTCGTCGCATAGCCAGCTTTCATTCACCTCGGGGTTGCGCCTTGGTATTAGCCGGAAAATCGCCCCGTCCCGATGGTCGATCCTCACCGTGCAGCCGGTTGAGCATCCGCCGCACACCGAGTCCGTCGCGTGCAAGAACCACACTCGGCACTTGAACCTGAAGTCGCGGGAGGTCAGCGCGCCGACCGGGCAGATGTCGACAACATTCCCCGAGTAAGGATTGTCGAGCGGCCGGTCCTCGAACGTGCCGATCGCAACGTGATCGCCCCGTCCAAAAAACTGCATCTCTCCTGTCTGGGTAACGTGCTCGAAGAAGCGAATGCACCGGGAGCACAGCACACATCGTTCTTGATCGAGAACAACCATCGGCCCCAGGTCGATCACTTTGCGCTTGCGCACCTTCATCTCGAGCGGGATCTCGCTGGTGTGCAAGCCGTACACCATGTAGTAATCCTGCAACCGGCACTCGCCCGCTTGATCGCAGACCGGGCAATCGACCGGATGATTGATCAGCAAGAACTCGAGCACCCCGCGCACAGCTTCCTTGACTCGCTCATTGTCCGAGCGCACGACCATGCCTTCATTGACCAGGGTTGTGCAAGCCGGCGTGAGCTTGGGCATCTTCTCGACGTCAACCAGACACATGCGGCAGTTGCCGTCGATGGGGAGGTCGGGATGATAGCAGTAGTGCGGAATCTCTATGCCGTGCTCTTCAGCAGCTTGAATGATAGTCCGTCCGCCCTTGGCGTCGATCTCTTGTCCGTTTAGAGTGAATTTCGGCATCGCTTATTCTTCGATCGCTGCTTAGGGCAGATGCTCCAATTTGTCCATCTTGAACTCCGGCGTATCACTCATCGCTTTCTCCTACTCAACTTGAACACAACGCTTCAAACTCACTTCTGAACTTCGTCACAAAACTCCTGATCGGCATAACGTCCGCATCGGCCAACGGACAAATAGTCTTGCCCTCCATACGATCGGCGATCTTCAAAAGTAAATCCAGGTCGGAGCGCTTGCCGTTACCCGCAACGATGTTCCTTAGAATCTTCGCCGCCCATCCCGTTCCTTCTCGGCAAGGCGTGCACTGCCCGCACGACTCGTGCGCGTAGAAGTCCGCGATCACCGACAGCGTCTGAGGCATGCTCGTCGTCTCGTCCAGCACGATCATCCCACCCGAACCAACCATCGAGCCCGCTTTCAGCAACGACTCGTAATCGAGCAACACACCTTCGCATTCAGCGGCTGTCATCACCGGAACCGAGGAGCCTCCCGGTATGACTGCTTTCAGCTTGCGTCCGTTGGAGATCCCACCCGCTTCGTTGTTGATGAAGTCCAACAGCGGATAACCCATATCGACTTCGTAAACGCCCGGCTTGTTGACGTGACCCGAAACCGAAAACAGCTTCGTCCCTTTGCTCTTCTCGGTTCCAATCGCAGCGTACGCCGCTGCGCCGTTCTGAATGATCCACGGCAGCACGGCCAACGTCTCGACGTTGTTTACGACCGTCGGTGAAGCGAGGAACCCGTGAGTCGCGGGGAACGGAGGCTTGATGCGGGGATATCCACGATTGCCTTCGAGCGATTCGATCAGCGAAGTCTCCTCCCCGCAGATGTACGCGCCCTGCCCGAGGTGAACGAACATATCGAGCGCATAATCCTTCCCCAACAGCGACGGCCCAAGTATCTTCGCTTCGTAAGCTTCGTCCAGAGCCTTCTGCACTGTGTTGGCAACGAACTCGTACTCGCCGCGAATGTAGATGTATGACAGATGGCAGTTGAGCGCGTAGCACGCGATCGCCATTCCCTCGATCATCATGTGCGGATCGCGCTCCATCAAGATACGATCCTTGAACGTCCCCGGCTCGCTCTCGTCGGCGTTGCACAACAGGTACGTCGGTTTAGCTGTGTTGCGCGGCACGAAACTCCACTTCATTCCTGTAGGAAAGCCCGCGCCTC
Organism: Acidobacteriota bacterium; assembly: GCA_038040455.1. Taxonomy (GTDB): domain Bacteria; phylum Acidobacteriota; class Blastocatellia; order UBA7656; family UBA7656; genus Onstottus_A. The sequence goes on along the minus strand of JBBPIH010000020.1, from coordinate 89,265 downwards.
CGCGACCGCGCAGCCCGCTCGCCTTCACTTCTTCGATGATCGCGGCCTGGTCCATTGCGACCGCCTTTTCGAGAGCCTTGTACCCGCCGCGCTCGCGATATTTGGTGATGCTCGCCTGATCGGGCTTGTCTATGTTTGCCAGCAGTATCTTAGTCATTGCTCATCTGGGAGCGCATCTGGGAGCGCATCTGGGAGCGCAGGCATCTTGCCTGCCTATCGGATTCGCATCTCAGTCATTGCGCAGCTTCTCGATAATTTCAGCGACCTTTGCCGGCGTCAGGTTCTCGTAGTAGCGATCTCCAACTTGCATCGCCGGTGCAGTCCCGCAAGAGCCCAAACACTCAGTCAGGTCCCAACTGAACTTGCCGTCCGCCGTAACTTCGCGCTTATCGACACCCAACTGGCGCTTGATCTCATCAACGCAAGGATAGACTCCCATCAGCCAGCAGCTCACGTTTTTGCAGATGTCGATGTGATGCTTCCCCGCCGGCTTCTTGTGAAGCATCGTGTAGAAGGTCGCAACGCTCAAAACATCCGACGGCGGATAATCCATCAGTCCGCCGACGTATTCGGCGACTTCGTGCGAGATCCAACCGAACTCACGCTGTGCGAGCGTCAACACTGGAAGCAGCGCCGCGCGCTTCTCAGGGTAGTGGCTCAGGATCGACTGATAGCGGCGCTTGGCCTCTTCGCTGAATTCGATCATCAATCTCTCGACGTGGCGCAGGCTTCAGCCTGCGTTCCAGTTTGCCGTATGCGTTCGCGCAGGCTGAAGCCTGCCCCACTATCGATCAAGCTCTCCCGCGATTATGTTCAAGCTGCTCAACGTCGCAATGGCATCAGCCACAAGCCCGCCCTCGATCAACCTCGGATACGCTGAGAAGATCGGGAAGCACGGCCCTCGCGCGTGACAACGCCACGGGCGCAACGAGCCGTCGCTCACGATGTAAAACCCAAGCTCACCGTTGGCGCCCTCACTGTAGCCGTACACTTCGCCCGGCGGCGCTTGTATCCCGTGCATCACCAGCTTGAAGTGGTTCATCAAATCTTCGATGTTTGTGTACACTCCCTGCTTCGGCGGCAGCGTGATCCGGCGATCGTCAACTTGATAAGGTCCCTCGGGCAAATTCTCGATCGCTTGCTCGACGATGCGAAGGCTCTGGCGCATCTCTTCCATGCGAACCAGGTATCTGTCGTACACGTCGCCGCGATTGCCTATCGGCACCTCGAAGTCGAAATCGTCATAGCTCGAATAGGGATGATTCTGGCGACTGTCATAAGGCACGCCCGCTGCGCGCAGCATCGGCCCTGTGAAGCCATGATCGACCGCGTCTTTTCCTGAGATCGCTGACACGCCAACCGTGCGTTGCTTGAAAATCACGCTGTTGGTGTTTAGCTTATGCAGGTCGTTGATGTAGCCCGGCAATCGCTTCAGCACCTCGCGGCAGCGCGGCACGAAGTCTTTCGGCAGGTCAGCCGATAGCCCGCCGACGCGCACGTAACTCACCATCATTCGCTGGCCGGAGGTCATCTCGAGCAGATCGTAAATCTCTTCCCGTGGCTCGAATGAGTACCAGAAGTTGGTGATCGCGCCGAGGTCAACCAGGGCCGCGCCCAAACAGACCATATGGTCCATTATCCGGGACAGCTCGCCGAGCAGCACACGAATGTACTGGACGCGCTTCGGCACTTCTATTCCAAGCAGCTTCTCAACCGTGCACGCATAACCGACGTTGTTCAAAAAAGACGAGCAGTAGTTGAGCCGGTCGGTGTACGGGATGACTCCGTTCCACTGATGAGTCTCGGCCATCTTCTCGAAGCAGCGATGCAGATAGCCTATTTCCACATCAGACTCGATCACCTGTTCGCCGTCGAGGCGGCAGACGATCCTCAGCGCGCCGTGCGTTGCCGGATGCGACGGGCCTATGTTGATGATCGTGGGCTCCGGGCTCAATCGGTCGGTCTCGTGTCCTTCCCACTGCGTCTTGTACTCGAGCGGCAGCTTGTAGTCGCGCGAGAGCGGCGTGCGCGCGCCCGGCTCGTGATCTTTACGGAGCGGATGGCCGACGAATTCTTCGTGACACAGGATGCGGCGCAGATCGGGATGATTGCGAAAGCGGATGCCGAACATGTCAAACGTCTCGCGCTCCCACCAGTTCGCCGTCTTCCACACCGATGCCACCGAATCGACTTCCGGAGCCGATTCCGGGAGAGGCACCTTCAAACGCACCCGGTGCCCGTGATCGATCGAATACATGTGATAGACGACGTTGAACCGCTCGTCTCGCTTCTTCTCCGGATAGCCATGGTAGTCGAGTCCGGTGATCGTCGAAAGCAAATCAAACCTCGTCGAAGGGTCTTCTTTAAGCGCGCGGCAGATCTCGGTGATCTTCTCAGGCTTGACGGTGATCGCCAGATCGCCGCGAAAATCATTTACGTCCAGCACCTGATCCGCGAAACGTCCCTGGAGTAACGCCGCGATGGGATTCTGCGGCGCGACTGGCTCGCGAGTAATCTGAACGAGCCGCACCGCCTCGCGCGCCTGCTCTTCGGCGATCAGCATCGGCTTAGGCGAGGTCTCTGTGATCTCCTTCTTCATCCGCTCGCGCAGCTCACGGCGAGCGTCGGCGTCGACGATGTTTTCTTTCTCGATAAGCTGGCGGATCATCAAGATGGCTTGCAGCACAGCTTCGGGAGTTGGCGGGCAGCCGGGAATGTAGACGTCTACGGGTATGATTTCGTCGATGCCCTGCATCACGTGATAAGCGCGATAGAACCCACCCGAAGTCGCGCAAGCGCCCATGCACAACACCCACTTGGGATCGGGCATCTGCTCGTAGATTCGCTTGAGCACCGGTCCCATCTTGTCGGTGATCGTTCCCATGACCATCAACAGGTCCGACTGGCGGGGCGAGAAACGGACAACTTCAGCGCCAAACCTCGCGACGTCGTAGTGCGCCGACACTACTGACATGTACTCGATGGCGCAACAGGCAGTGCCGAAAGGCAAAGGCCAAAGCGAGTTCTTACGCGCCCAATTGGCTATCTCGCTGACTTTGGTAGTAAGGAAGTTGTCGCCAACAGCAGACTCGATAGCCATGCTCTATTTTTTCTCCCGTGCTGTTCGCGTCCTGGGTCGGATTGAATTAGAGAAGGTCATCGTGGTCATCCGAAGCTCTCGATTGGAATCTTATCGGCTAGATACAGGTGAGTCAAATTAATGGCTTTTTGGGTAGTGTCCTAACTTCAATTCTCGCGCCATCTCTGCGTGCTCCGCGTCTCTGCGGTGAATGATTCTCGGCGTTGGGGTTCACCGCAGAGACGCAGAGGACGCAAAGGTCACGCAGAGGAAACAATCGAATTAGGACACTACCCATTCAGCGCAGACCAAAGCTGGTGATATGGCTAGCTATCTCGAAAGATTGGGCGGCTGTATTGCCTTCTTTCTCGATCGTGACCCTTTTGAAGTCGACCCAGACCGAAGAACCATCGGAATTAGACCAACGGTACGAAACGAGCGTCATAAGATCGCTCAGTCTCGTCTCCGATATGCGGTCACCCGGCCCGCCAAGTATTTCTATGATCTGAGGGTACAACATCCCCTCGCGCAATTGATCAAATCTGCCCGGGTAATTTGGCGAACAGTCCGCTTTTCGGATGGCTTAACGGGTTGGTCGCAGGCGGTTTGCACTGCCATCACCGAGAATCCGACAGCAAGCAGTGTTACCAGCACTGCGATGGGCCTCTTAACGGCTTCTTTGTTTCCCATCGTCTGTCTCCCAGCCCAGTAACGCCGAATCCTCTTGGTCGCACCTCAACAGATACAGATGGCTCGATATAGCTCTGGGTCCCGACTCAACCAAGCCGCTAGAACCGGCTTTGGATAGAGCATCCAGGTAGACGTTGGCGGCGGTGGCTTTCGGGTAACTAAACGCGATCAGCCGACAATCTCAACCCTTAGATTTTTTCCTAACGCTTTTGCATAGCGTTGTATTGTCGAAAGCCGTATGTCTTCGGCGTGATTCTCTATTCTCGAGATCGCCGACTTCTTCGTTCGTAGTCTGCGGGCAACGTCGTCCTGCGTCATCCCCGCCTTCTCTCGTGCTTGCTTTAGCAGAACCCCAATTTTGAAATTCGAATAGCCTACCTCGAAGCCTTGAGCAAATTCAGGGTCTCGCCGCTTTCGCTTATTAATGTATTTTTGAAGATCGCTCATTGTCCCGTGCTCCTGTTGAGATAATCGCGTTTTCGCTGCTCGGCCAAAGAAATCTCTCTCCTTGGAACCTTTTGTGTTTTCTTTCTGAATCCATTGGTCAAGACAAGAGAGCGCGACCCGAAAAGAAATCCAAGCAGCCGTATTGTGTCACTTCCCACTTGCACTCTAACTTCCCAGATATCCCGAGTGCCCGGCATCTTCTTGAAATACTGCGCAGGCACAGAATCAATCTCCTCGATGAGCCGCAACACCCAGGCGACTCTTTGAGCTTGTTTGCTCGGAAGCGAATCGATGAAGTCTTCAATCGAAGATGCGCCGGATTCCGTTCGGTAGAATACGATGTTGCGCACGGACGTAAGTTAACACAAATGTGAACCGCATCAAATTCGTCTGTTGAATAGATTCAGTTCTTCGCGAACTCATTTCTAACAACCGTCGCGCCTTTCATCACGAATTGCACGTGCTGTAACAGCGCGATCTCCTGCACCGGGTCTCCTGCAACCGCAATTATGTCGGCGAATTTTCCAGCCGCTAGCTCGCCCACCCGGTCCGACCATCCAATCAGGACCGTTCGTGAAAACGTGACGGCCACCCGAAGCTCATCCTCCATGCTGTGCGTCAAGCGAAATACTCTGCTAACGTTAGAGGTCGGGTTAGTTGCTAGAAAACTATTTACCAACGAAGTGCGCGAGGCGAGTAAATGACGGATGGGGATGTGATCGCGTGGGAGCGGACTTTTACTGAAGACGACATCCAGCTGTTCGGTCGACTCTCGGGTGACGAGGGCGAGCACCACGCTGTGGCCGATCAGCAAGGGCGGTTGATGGTACAGGGTCTGTTGACCGCGACGCTTCCAACCAAGATCGGCGGAGACTTGAACTTCATCGCGCGAGAATTGACGTTTGAGTTCCTTCGACCCGTTTTTGCTGGAGACACGGTTCGCTGCGAGGTAACCGTAGGAGGCCTTGAGCAGACCGATCAATACACTCGCATGTCATTCAACTGGGTGTGCCGAAACCAGCAGGGCAAAGAAGTGATGACCGGCCGCGGGTATGGTGTGATCAAATCCCCGTCTAATAAATTCTGATTGGCTCGCGTTGAGCTCCAACGCGCCCGGCGTTGGGGGTTCCGAGTTCCGGGTTTCGGGTTCCGGGTTTCCGAACTCTGAACTCCGAACCCTGAACCCTGAACCGGCAGCGCAGGCTGCCTCGCTTCCGCGTTCATCCGATGCTCGGCTCACTTCGCGGGGAACGAGATCGTCTCGATGACCTGGACGGTGTGTCCTTCGAACGTGGTAGGCTCAAACTCCCACTGGCGGGCAGCGACGAGCGCCGCGTCGCCTACTTTTCCCACGCCCGCGAGCACTCTTGGGAGGCGTACTTTTCCGTCTCTTCCGCGCAATAGATCGTGACGCGACCGGTCGGAGCGAAGCCTTACCCCAACATTCCTGCCTACCAATCCGCTACTCGTTGCAAACGCCCGCCGCAGCCGCCCTCGACTCGACGTAATTTCGCTTGCTCGTCCTTGCGGGTTTGTACTAAACTCGCGCCCGCATTCACTCAGGCCTTATCTCAGCAAGTTTTCTACTCGCGGGTTCTCGTTTCAGACAGGGTCCGCCCGCAATCATTTGGGCAGAATAAAGCGCGTCAAGCTCGCTGCCTTATGGGAAGCTTATCTGAGCATTTGCAGCTAGCGATCTTCGCCGTTGAACGACTCGGCAATATTGCGGCGCTGGGTGGTATTGCCATTAGCGGTCCCGGCGCTCGCCGGTCTCGGGTTTGAAGTCAAAGCCGCCTGACTTAAGGAGGAAGGACGATGGTGCCCATATTCAACCTGCGCGGTTACACCGCAGTAGACCCGCTTGATCGCGCGCCTTCGGCAATGAGGTTCGTTCTCACTATCGCGGTCTCGGGGGTCCTGGCCTTTGCCTTCTTATACACGCAAAGCACCGGGTTTCACGTGACGACGTTTCCCAACCAGAGCGTGATGTGGATCGGGATTGCCATCTATGCATTTGTGATGGCGCCGTTGCTGGTGGTCCTGCGCAAGTCGAGTTCGCTTCTGTTCTACCTGATGATCATCAGCGTCTGCGTGCCGGTGGACATCTTCCGCCAAGTCCATTATCCAGAAGCGTGGGTCTACCAGCCCGGGAGTTTCCTGACTCCGATACCAGTCCCGTTGAAGTTCCTGGTGGCGTGGTCGTTCGATGGGATAATTCAAGGGCCGCTGGCTCTGTGGCTCGCGCGTTTGCTCGCCGCGGTACTGTATCCCGCGAGCAAGTCGGCGGCCGTGCCAACCTCCGAGCAAGAAGAGGCATTGTTCCCGACCGAATGGACCAACGAAGAGGTCGCCAAGCCATCGCGTGATATTGGCTACTGGTTGTTACGGCTTCTCGGGTTCGGCTATCTCCTGTACATGGTGTTTTGCGCGATTGGCGCGCTGGGAGCCTCGGTGTGGCCTAAGCAAGCGCAACAGTTGATCGTGATGACCTACGCCAATCCCGCGCTTGGGATCAATACGTTTAGCAAGATCAGCCTGATGGTGCTGCTGGCTTTTGTCGGCGCTTACAATCGCAACGTGAGATGGCATTGTGTGCTTGGCTTGATCACTGGCCACTCCGCATCGACCGTAGCCTCGTTGAGTTGTTACTTTCTTGCGCCGAATACGGACTATCACTCGTTCCTTCTAACCTCTGCCATCGTTGACGGCGTGATGGTTTTGATCTTCGCGTATTTGCTGGTTCGCTATCGGAAAGAGGCTCGGCAATTCGCGCCCGAGAAAGAGTATGTCGATTTCATTTCGCTTCCGGATGCGCTGCTCGGAATCTTCTTCTACGCTCTGAGTGCCGCAATGGTGCTTTCGCTTGTTGGCGCCGTGCTGCTGAGAGTCTTTGGAAGTGGCGCGAACGGCCTGAGCGCAGTGTACGGGTATCCCGATCCCCAGCTCTGCAACACGATCACGCGGTTCAGCACGATGAGCGTGCTCGCGTTCCTGCTGGCGAAGCGTGAGAAGCTTCGGGATTACCTGACCAGCATTCTCATTGCGGGCTTTGCCGTTACGCTCGTTGGCAGCGGGGTGTTCCTGCTGCTGGGCGCGTTGACCGATCACACGCGCATCTTTATCCGGGGCGGCGGCGTGACCCACGTCGATTGGTATTTCGCATTTCAGATAGCGGCAGACGCGGTAATTGTGGGCCTGCTCATCGGGCTCAGGAAAATGTTTTACGACTTCGACTACGTGATCAACGCGCTGAACCCTTCGAGCGCTCAGAACGTGGTTGCTCTGCATCAGGCGCTCTATGGCGGTGGCGTCGTAGAGGATTCCGCGGTTCTGGGCAAGATCGATCGCCACGTCGCCGGCATTAGCGGGTCCAAGCGTGGGCTCCTCAACTTCCCGTTCTGGATCGTGGAGCAATTGTTGAGTCCGATGTTCGGGCTGCATCCGACCTTCTCGAAAATGAGCAGCGATGAAGGGCGGCAATTTTTGCGGAAGTATGTGCTGCGCCCGCCGAGAGAACGGGTGAGGGCATTTGTTCCGCTAGTGGCGGACTTCGCTTACAAGATCGGAATGGCGGTTGATGCATTCATCACCTTCGCGCATTACACGACCATCAAAGGATGGGAAGAGGTGGGCTATATTCCTCCCTACGCGCGCGACCGATTGCAGGGCGACTACCCGTCCTACGCCGCGCCCGCGAAGCAGGCAGCGCCGCTTCCCAGCGGTCCAGATGACGCCGCGAACAACAAGCCTGACTCTCCAACTCCGAAGCCGTTGATTGCTCCGCGAGTCGTTACGCCTTTTGTTGAAGCTCAGCTTCCCGATGATGTTGATTACCTGATCGTGGGCTCGGGCGCAGGAGGGGCTTGCATGGCCTATCGCCTGGCGTGCGAGGTCAGCGATCCAAGCCGCATCCTTGTCATCGAAACGGGCCGCCGCTATTCCCCTCTCCAGGATTTCAACGACGATGAAATGGAGATGATCCGAAAACTCTACAAGGAAGGCGGGATGCAGCAGTCCAAGCGGTTCGACCTGATGGTGCTACAAGGCGAATGCGTCGGCGGGACTACGGTGATAAACAACGCGGTCTGCTTGCAGATGCCGCAAGCGGTACGCGACGTGTGGCAGAATGAGTACGGTCTCGACCTCTCGGATCTGGCCGATGATTTGGACAAGCAAGGGAGGGTCATCAAGGCAGGCGAATACACTCGCGTCGGCCAGGAAATAGAGATCACTCAAATTGCCGACATAGCTATCAACCAGCGGGTCGCCGAGAAATTCAAGACGGGGATTGCCGGACTGGTCAAACAAGGCGTGCCTTTGAACGGCGCCGAAGTGTTGAGCGCGAACCAGCGCGACATGCTCGGCGACGGCCTCTGCAATCTTGGAAATAAGCGTCTTCGAAAGCGATCGATGCTGGAGACGTATCTGCCGTGGGCCGAGGCGCGAGGTGTGAAGATTGTCAGCGAGACGACCGCACTCTGTTTTGCGAAAGACTCCACCGGGAGGCGAGCCGAGGCCGTGCTGTTGAGGACCAGCCAAGGAAACACGAAGCGCGTGCGAGTTCGAAAGGCAGTGATTGCGTCAGGCGGTGTGATCGCGAGCAGTCACTTCCTTATGCGAAGCGGAGTGACCACGAACGTCGGCAAGGGAATGAGTTGCAACTTCGCGTTAGACGTCGCCTTTGAGTTTCCCGACGTCCTCGACGCGTTCGATGGCGTACAGATCACGATGGGCGCATTCGACTCGCAGAACCGCGCAGCGTTTGAAACCTACTTCAACCCGCCCGGGGCATTCGCGCTGTCGCTGCCGTTCTATTTCGATCGCGCCCACGATCTGTTGAAGCGTTACCGCTATCTGCTCAACTTTGGCTCGCTCGTGGGTTCAGAGCCGAATGGTGTGATTCAGCTCAAGGGTGATCCGGTCACCGGTCGTCCGTTCACGTGGACACTGGGGGAGCGCGACCGCGCAAACATCAAGTACGCGATAAACACGCTTCTTGACCTGGGGCTTGCCGCGGGAGCGACTCGCTGTGTGCTGCCCACGGAGCCGGGTATCGAGATACCGTTGAGCTCCGCAAATAATTCGAAGTTCAAACAACAACTCGATGAGTATCCATTGCAAATGGCCGATCTGAGACTAGCGACAGCGCACCCGCAGGGAGGCAACCGCATGGCGGGCGACAGCTCTCCGCACAGGGGGCGGCGAGTAGTCGACGGCGACTTTCGAGTCGATGGGTTCGACAACGTATTCGTTGCGGATGCTTCCGTTTTTCCGACCGGCATCACCGTCAATCCGCAGTGGACGATTATGGCTATGAGCTCGATGGCGGCCGCCAAGATTCTCTCTTTGTGTGAGGCGCGGTCAAAAGCTGCGGGAAAGTGAGGGGAAAGATGACTGACGCAGCAGACACCGGCTCTATCTTCGATGTGGCGAGTTTGGCGCGAACTCATATCGAAGCCTTGAACAAACACGATGTTGACATGGTTATGAGCACTCTGGCGGGCGACGTCCGCTACCGGGTCTTCCCGGATGGCGAGGAGCTGCACGGGGCGCCGGCGCTGCGCGACTATTGGACGGCGACGTTCAAGCGGATACCCGACATTCGATTTGAGCTTCAGCACTTGACGAAGGATGACGAAGCCAACGAGGTGTTTCTTCGAGGCAGGATGACCGGATCGGACAATGACTCTCCTTGCCTCGAGCCCGGCGACGATCATATTTCGCAGCAGCTCGGGATCTTCTACAAATTCGACGGGTCAGGAAGGATCGCCGAAGCGGTGAGCTATCCCGAGACGTCAGGGCTCGATTTGTACGGGTTGGCAAGGGCTCATGTCGAAACCGAGAATCGGATTGATCTCGATCCCGCCAAGCGCGCAGAACTGGCCGTGAGCACCATAGCAGACGATGCCTACTACTTGATTTATCCGACCGGCCAGGAGTTGAGAGGCAAAGATCAGATTCTCCAGTACTACACGGATTCGTTCCGGGCGCTTCCGGACATGCACATAGACATTCAGCACATGCTGAAGGACGAGCAGAAGCGGCAGCTTGTCTGCCAATACCGCATTACCGGATTGGACAAGGGGCATCTGCAAGGGCTATTGCCGACTAATCGACGGATCGAATACTACGGGAACATACTTTACGAATTTAACGAAGAGGGAAAGATCACCAAGGAGATAACCTATTTCGAGAAAACCGAGATTCTTTCTTCGATGGGGCTGATACGTCCGACAGTCACGCCCGTTGGGCTGCTGCTGCTGATCTTTCCGCAGAGCCCGATCTATTCGCTCAGGCTCATTCTGAGCAAGTTGTTTAACCGAGACGACGCCGGTCAGTAGATGATCCGGAGTGCGCCGCGATTTTGGAGTAGGGCCGCCAACCGACGGTGCTTACTTCGCTACCAGGGCGGCGGCGCTTTGGATTCTGGCGATGTTCCGCCGACGAAAGCCGCCGAAGAATCGCAGTCAAAGATTGCACTCTGTTTGGTGAGCGAACCATGACAGCCTCAGTAACCAGCACGGGTGATTTGCTTCTTCGCTGCGAGGACAGCGGTCTCGCGCCGAAGTACGTTTGCTCGAACGACCCCGGCAAATCCGAGGTCATCGTTCCAATCGCGTCCGACGGCAGGGACATATTCGTCGTCAGCGATCTCCATCTGGCGACGGGCCGTGGGCGTGACGGGAGATACGACGGCTGCGAGAACTTCTTCTTCGATGCCTCGTTTCATCGGTTCTTGAAAGGTGCACACCAGTCGCTTGGCTCGCGAAAAGCCATCTTGATCATTAACGGCGACTTCGTCGACTTTCTCCGGGTAACCTATGTGCCTGGTGGGGAGCGAGGCTTGTCCAAATGGCAGAAGTTTCTCAGGCGAATGAAGCTTCGTCGCAGAAGTAACAGGCTTCGCTCTCTGACAGGCGAAAACCTGCACAAGTTGGAAAAAGAGTTCGAAGAGTGGCAGCGAGTGTTAGAGATGATCGGAATTCAGCGCAGCGTCGAGAGTCTGATCAACGCGATCTCTGATAGAGAAGAGATATACGGCCTCGAGACTGATGATTACAAGTCGGTGCTCAAGCTTGATGTCGTGCTCGACGGCCACTCGGAATTCTTTGAGGCTCTCGGCGAGTGGTTAGTCTCGGGTCATCGAATCATCATCGTAAAAGGCAATCACGATCTAGAGTGGTACTGGCTTGCCGTCAGGAACTATCTCCGACTGGACCTCGCGGTGCGGCTGGCCAACCAATCCGCTCTAGCTGTCGACGTGGTTCTCAAGGGAACAGTGCTTCCCAATCTGACCTTCATCGACCAATCAATGATTGTCGACGGCGACTTCTACATCGAGCACGGACATCGGTACGATCCGCTTACGCGAGTAATCGGAGCAGACACGGTCAACGAGGGCAGGGAACTGAACATTCCCTTCGGGTCTTTTATCAACCGCTACCTGCTGAACTTCATCGAGAAGAAATACTCATTCATCGATAACATTCGGCCTACTGAGAACATCCTTCCGCTCATGCTCAGACACCGATTCGTTGCGGGCCTCAAGCTCCTTATCAAACACCTTGCAACCATCATCAAGACCGTGCCGCGTCAGTACGTCTTTTTCGTCTTCGGCCGCCACCTGATCGTCCGCGTACTGACAATGCTTCTCGTCATTCTGGTTCCGCCCGTCTTCTTAATCTGGCACCAGGTTGGCCACGAGGAATCCAGCATTGTTAAGATTATTCAGTGGGTGGCTTGGCTGGCGTTGACCTACGGTGTGATCCAGTTGCTGGCTTATGCGCAGTTGAAGGAGCCGGATTCTCTCGCCGGTTTCGCGCGCGAGAAGTTCAGCCGCAACAAGAGCTATCGGCTCATTACATTCGGTCACACTCACAATCCCGATCAGTTCGAGGAACGACAGCGGTGGTTTTACAACACCGGCACGTGGATACCGATCGTCGAAACGACTGCCGCAGATATCAGGAGCGATAATACTTTCATGTTCCTGCACCTGGCGCATGGCGGTTCGGGACAGCTCGAGCCTGGAATCCTACAGCAGTGGGACGACATGGCGGGCCGCCCGGAGCCAATGGTTCTGATCAGAGGTGTTGAATCCTGATTACTTGTGGCAAGGAGAACCGATGCCAAGACAGAAGCCGGAACTCGCTACTGAGTATCCCTCACCCGATGAGAATGAATACACCGAGAAGCTTGCCGCGGTGTTGAAGCAGAAGGTCGCCGAAAGTTATCCGCCGGGAAAGACGCTGCGGGACGCGCATCCAAAAGAGCATGGGTGTGTGATGGGCGAATTCATTGTCGAGCCGGAGCTTCCGCAAGAGTGGCGAGTCGGCGTATTCAAAGAAGCTCGCAGCTATCCGGCGTTGATTCGCTTTTCTAACGCAAGCCCGACAGTGAGCCCGGACTACAAGAGAGATTGCCGGGGCATGGCCATCAAGCTGCTCGGGGTTGATGGGGAGAAGCTGTTGGAAGACGACCCGAACGGCCTGACGTTGGATTTCATAACGATCAGCTTCGATGCGTTCTTCTCGAAGGACCCGAAGGACCTGTACATTTTCACCAAGGCGTTTTTCTCGGGCACACTCGGCGCGCTGTGGTACTTTTTCAATCCTTTCAATCCGCACATCGGCACGTTTCTCAGTATCTTCAAGTCTGCTCAACGGCACACTAGTCCGTTGGACATTCGCTACTGGAGCATGACGCCTTATCTTTTCGGCACTCGAGCAGTGAAGTATTCGGTGATACCTTGGAGGCATACTCTGGCGGTGATTCCGAAGAACCCGCCCGAATGCTACCTTCGCGAGAATATGCAAAGGCAGTTGGCTCACGACCCGTTCTACTTCGATTTCATGATTCAGTTCCAGACCGATCCTTACACCATGCCGATCGAAGACCCGACCGTATCCTGGAGCGAGAAGGTCTCGCCGTTTCACAAGCTCGCCACGATCGTCATTCCAGCGCAGCACTTCGACACTGCGGCGAAGATGGAGTACGGCGACAACCTCTCATACAATCCGTGGCGAACTTTGCCAGAGCACCGCCCGCTGGGCGGGATCAACCGCTGCCGGCGCCGGGTGTACCAGGTGATCTCGATGTTTCGACACGAGAGAAACGATATGGCGCAGGCCGAGCCGCCTCCGGACTTCACACTTGCATCGCTGAAAGAAGGGAAGACCACCGTAGCCTAGTTGAGGCCGAGGCGCTGCATAAGGTCCGTCAATCGCGGATCGCCCTTGAGGTTATCCATCGCGTGGTCGGTTTTGAGGAATGCCATCGTACCGTTGCGTTCCCTGTAAGCTTTCTCAAGCCATTCGAACGCCGGATCCTTGTCGCCAAGGAACCCATAAACCATCGCAATCTGGTAGGCAGGGATGTACGTCCGTTTCATCAGCTCCTTCAACTCATCAATCACCTTAAGTGCCTCGTCCCGCTTACCCCATCTGGCATAGACAGATCCGAGACCCGCAAGCACATGAGAGCCGCCGCCAAGCGCGATGGCTTGTTGGTGGCTGGCAAGGGCCTCCTCGAACTTCCCTTGGAGGTTGAGGCTAGCCGAGATCAGCCAGTGGGCCCCGTAGAAGTTCGGCTCCATATCCAGCATCTTTCGCCCGTGCTCGATAGCTTGATCGTACTCGCGTGTGAAGTAGTAGAGAGTCCACCCGAGAGTTAGATTCGCCGATAGCGAGAGCGGGTCGAGTTCGAGTGTTCGCTTTCCTTCAGCTCGCGCTTGATCGAAGCGGCACATCGAACCCAGGAACGTCGCGTACGCAAGATGGGAATCCGACGAATTGGGATTAAGCTTGATTGCGCGTTTGAACTCCTTCTCCGCTTCCTCCCACTGCCAGTCGTAACATTGCCTTATCCTCCCGAGTGCGGTGTGAGCGTCAGACAGCCTCGGGTCGATTTCTAGCGCCTTCATCGTGGCCGCCCGCGCTTGGGGGACTGCGTCATCGGGCGAGACAAACCCATACCACCACAGCGTCACAAAAGTGTAGGACAGACCCGCATAAGCCGGCGCGTAATTTGGCTCCATCGCGATCGCTTGCTGGTAATAGTCGATCGCTCTCTTCATCCCGTCACCAGTCAGCTTGTTGTAGTGATAGCGGCCGTTCAGGTACAACTTGTACACCTCGGGGTTCTCGGTGTAGCGCCTGGTCATCTGCTTCTTTTCGCGGCTCGTCAACTTCAACCGCAGGTGCTCCGAGATGACCCGCGAGATCTCATCCTCAAGCTCGAAGATGTCAGGTGACGTGCGGTTGTATTGCTCGCCCCAGATGTGTGCCCCGTTTTCAGCGTCTGAAAGTTCGATGCCGATAGTCAGCTTCTCGCCGCGTTGCATCACTCGGCCGGTCAGCACCGCGCGAACATTGAGCTCGCGGCCTATCTGCTGCGGATCAAGATCGCGGCCTTTGTAACGAAAAACGCTGGCGCGTGCCATCACTCGCAGCTTGGGCACGTGCGCGAGCTTGTTGATGATGCTTTCGGTGACCCCGTCGCTCAGATACTCCATCTCCGGATCGTTGCTGGCGTTGACCAGCGGCATAACCGCAAGCGAGTCGATTGCTTTCGTCGAACGGCGTTTGCGCACACCTGAGCTGGCGCTGGCTGATTGAGAAGCTGATCGAGAGGCTGGCAGATTCGGTTTGATCACCGCCGTAGCCACGCCCGAGGATGACATCATATCTCCGGAGCGCCTCAGCCTGGCCTCGAACTCGAGCTCTTCGATCAACCGCCTCAGATCGGTGAGCACCTCCGCCGCAGTTTGATATCGCTCGCTCTTCTCCTTGGCTAGCAGCTGGTTCACGATGCGTTCCGCCTCAGCCGGAGTGCCGGGTGCGCAAGTCGAGAGCGCGGGCGGCGCGGTGAACAAGATCGCGCCGATCGTCTCCGCTCCTGTGTTTGCCGAGAACGGGCAGCTTCCGGCTATCATTTCGTAGAGCACCGTTCCGAGGCTGAAGAGGTCGCTGCGCGCGTCGAGTTCCTCGCTCTTGATTTGCTCCGGGGACATATAAGGCACCGTGCCCACCACCGAGCCGGGCGAGGTGAGCTGGCTCCTGGTTTGGACGTGACTGCCGAGCAACTGGTTCTCTCCCTCGACCAGTTTCGCGAGTCCGAAGTCCATCAGCTTTGCTTGCCCGCGCGCGGTAATCATTATGTTCATTGGCTTGAGGTCGCGATGGATTATTCCGTGTGAATGGGCTTCGTTCAGCGCATCGGCAATCTGTTCAGCCAGCCGGGCGGACTCGATGAGATCAAGCGGCTTGCGCTCGATTCTCTCCGCGAGCGTCTCGCCCTCGATGTATTGCATCACGATGAAGGTGCGCGAGCCCTCATGGCCGACCTCGTAGATCGCACAGATGTTCGGATGATCCAGAGTCGCGGCCGCGCGCGCTTCCCGGACGAGTCGTTTCTTTGCGTTCTCGTCCCCGATCGATTCCGTGCGCAAAAACTTGATGGCGACCTTGCGTCCTAGCCGGGCGTCTTCGGCCAGGTAGACTTCACCCATCCCACCAGATCCAAGCCTGCTGAGCACTCGATAGTGCGAGATGGTGTCTCCGATCAAGAAGACCTCGAGTTCAACACTAACGTTGGCTGATGCCAATAGTAGATTGGGCTGTGTGCGGGGTATGACATCACAGCTTTCAATAGGGTGTCAAATACAACGTCAGGTGCTCAGCTTGAGCCGGGCAAGAGTGCGTGTTATATTCTGCGCGGTTTAGGACAGAGGAAAGTCGAATGCAGTTGAAGGCGCACATAATGGACGCGGCGGGAATAAAGCGCGCGTTGTCGCGGCTCGCGTCGGAAATAGTCGAGCACAATCGCGGGACGAAGGACCTGCTTCTGGTGGGGATTCGACGGCGCGGCGTCCCGCTCGCAGAAAGAATCGCAGATAAGATCGAGCAGCTCGAAGGCCAGCGTCCTCCTACGGGACAGCTCGACATTACGCTCTATCGAGATGACCTCTCGACTATCGGCCCTCGCCCGATCGTAAACAAGACTGATATCCCGGCTGACGTGACCGACAGCACGATCGTGCTTGTGGACGATGTGCTGTACACCGGTCGAACTGTGCGCGCCGCGTTGGACGAGCTTGTCGATTTCGGCCGACCGCGAAGAGTTGAGCTGGCGGTGCTGATAGATCGTGGCCACCGCGAGCTGCCGATACAAGCCGACTACGTAGGCAAGGACGTGCAGACGACCGACAGCGAGATCGTCAAGGTTATGCTTAAGGACTACGACGAAGATGAACAGGTTATTGTTGTAGAGAACGAGTAAGAGAACAGTGGTCAGTGACCAGTGGTCAGTGGTCAGTGGCCAGTGAGTGCTGCTGACCACTGATCGCTGACCACTGATCACTGACCACTGGCAAATTTGGCGTTCACCAGGAAAGACCTTTTAGGCATCAGAGAACTTTCAGTCGAGGAGATCAACACAATCCTCGACACGGCTGAGTCGTTCAAAGAAGTCTCCGCGCGCACGATCAAAAAAGTCCCGGCCCTTCGCGGCAAAACCGTCATCAACCTGTTCTTCGAAGCTTCAACTCGCACTCGCACCTCGTTCGAGATCGCCGCAAAGCGCCTTTCGGCGGATGCGGTAAACATCTCTGCTTCGACCTCTTCAGTCAGCAAGGGCGAATCGCTGATCGACACGGCTCAGAATCTTCAAGCGATGGCGCCCGACGCGATCGTGATACGTCATCCGTCGCCGGGCGTGCCTCATCAGCTTTCCCGCATGGTCAGCGCTTCGATCATCAACGGCGGCGACGGCGCGCACGAGCACCCTACTCAAGCGCTACTCGACGCTTTCACCATTCGCGAACACAAAGGCCGCATTGCAGGGCTGCAAGTCGCAATCGTCGGCGACATTATGCACAGCCGCGTTGCGCGCTCGAACGCTCACTTGCTGACCAGGCTGGGCGCGCACGTGCGAATCGCGGGACCGCGCACGTTGATTCCGATCGGCTACGAGAAGCTGATCGAGAACTCCGAAGGCTCGCTCACAGTCTCCGATCACGTCGACGAAGCCATCGCCGGAAGCGATGTGGTGATGATGCTGCGCATTCAGCGGGAGCGAATGACTGACGCATTCTTTCCTTCGCTGAAAGAGTATTCGGTTCAGTACGGTTTGACGCTTCGGCGGCTGGAGCTTGCCTCAAGCGATTGCATAGTGATGCACCCGGGGCCGGTTAATCGCGGAATTGAGATCAGCTCCGAGGTTGTTGACAGCGCGCGCTCGTTGATACTGGATCAAGTGACCAACGGCGTAGCGGTGCGAATGGCAATTCTTTTCTTGCTCATCGGCACGGAGAGTCAGTGAAGCTCATAATCAAAGGCGGGCGAATCATCGACCCATCACAGCAGCTCGACAAGACGGCTGATCTTCTAATCGAAGACGGCCGGGTGAAGTCGATCGAAGACTCATCGAACGACGATGGGGTGGAGGTCTTCGACGCCAGCGGCCTGATCGTCACGCCCGGATTCATCGACTTGCACGTTCACCTCCGTGAGCCGGGCGAGGAATACAAAGAGACGATCACTTCGGGAGCGGCGGCGGCCGTAGCGGGTGGCTTCACTTCGATCTGTGCGATGCCCAACACCAGGCCTGTGAATGACAACGCATCGGTCACGCGCTTCATCATCGATAAGGCTCGCGAAGCCGGGCTCGCCCGCGTCTATCCGGTTGGCGCTATCACTCGCGAGTCAAAAGGCGAAGAGCTTGCCGAGATGGCCGAGATGAAGGAAGCGGGCGCGGTTGCGGTGTCCGACGACGGCCGTCCGGTGATGGACTCGCAGGTTATGCGCCACGCGATGGAGTACGCTCGCGACCACGGGCTTGTCGTTGTCGATCACTGTCAGGACTTGCACCTCGCAGCGGGAGGGGTGATGAACGAGGGCCGCTATTCTACGCTGTTGGGACTCAAGGGAATGAGCAACGCGGCGGAACAGAGTCACGTGGCTCGCGACATAATGCTTGCTGAAATGACCGGCGCGCGAGTCCACATCGCTCACATCTCGACGGCAAGTTCGGTCGAGCTGGTTCGCCGCGCGAAACGACAAGGCCTCGCGGTCACTTGCGAAGTGACCCCGCATCATCTTGCTTTGACTGATGCTGCGGTCGTGGGCTTCGACACAAACACGAAGATGAGCCCACCGCTTCGCAGCGAAGAGGACCGTGCCGCTCTGATAGAAGCCGTACGCGACGGCACGATCGACGCAATAGCTACAGATCATGCTCCTCATCACTCGGATGAAAAAATGTTGGAGTACGACCTCGCGCCTTCAGGAGTCGTAGGGCTGGAGACCGCGTTAGGAGTTGCGCTCACCGTGCTTCATCATTCGTCTGCGGTCCCCATCGCGCGCATAATCGAGATGCTGACAATCGGACCGGCTCGAGCGTTCTCGCTTACCGGCGGTTCGCTTGCGGTCGGTTCGCCCGCCGACATAACAGTATTTGATCTGGAGCGCGCATGGACAGTGGACTCTCAGCGCTTCAAGTCAAAGAGCCGAAACACTCCGTTCGCGGGATGGAAGCTTACCGGGCAGGTTTCTGAGACGTTCATTGCCGGCCAAAGAGTGCGTGGTTGAGGTTGTTATAGCGTAGTTCCCGCGTTTCCTCCTGTCCGCTAAGTAACGTAGCTTATGATAGGCTGGATGATCGGTCAACCTTTAAGCATTTGTTCTTGCAGGACCTTCGCAGCGGCCTTCGCGTTGTGAGATGTTGTGTGATGCAGCGGAGTCTTTCCGCTCATGTCCTTAGCGTTAACATCCGCACTATGCTCGATCAGCATTTGTGCAATCAGGGCTTGATTAGCATGAGCCGCCGCGTGGAGTGGTGTTGTTCCCCAGTGCCCATTATTATTTTGAGCGTTCACATCGGCGCCAACGCTCAATAGAAAGGCAACAACTGCCTGATGACCCTTCCACGCGGCGCAGTGAAGGGGCGTGGAGCCATCGGAATCGCGGGCATGGATCAAGTGCGGGTCTGCTCCGATCAAAGCTTTGATTCTTTCGAGATTACCCGACTTGGCCGCCTTGATAATCTCTTTCTTTGCATCAGTCATTTGTGCTGGTCCTCAGCCACAGCCAATGTTGTGCGAGCTATCCGCTGTTTTTATAGCGCACGAAAAAAAGAATGCCAGACCAAAAGAAGACTCACAGGAATTATAAGTGCTCCTCCCCAGGCATACTTTCGGTGTGCATTGGGGCCTTCTGGTATGACCGCTTCTGCTCTGCCGGGAATGATCGCATAAGTTAGGCTCTTTATAGTCATTCCCCATCCGCAGATTGTGATGATGACGGGTATATCCAATACCCAAATGTTATGTCCCAGGACGATCAACAGTCCCTGCGGAAGGGTATACATTGCGATGATTATGCCGGCAACACCAGTCCCCTTTATTTTGATGAAGAAATCTCGCCACAGTCTTGGCTGCGCCAGGTGAGAGACCCCAACTAGCAACAAGCTAACAGAAAAAAATCTGGCAATAAGAGTTGCTATCGTCATTTATGGGCCTCCTGTTTATAGGTCTACGTCGGAGCCGCTTGCTTATGGACGGCTAGGGCGGAGGGCGACGAGGCGAAAGCCGATTTTGATCGGCCCGCCGTTGGGGGTTCGAACGTCCGTAGGCATCCGATGGTATTACTAGCTGGCCAGTTTGTTGAGCAGCGGTAGATTTGTCTATCACGGGACACTCCTGGCTTGTTGCACCGCATCAATGGCCGTCCAGGAAAGCTGTTGAGTCGTCCACGAGAGAAGGGAAACTATCCTGTTGCCTGGAATGGTGTCAAATACAAACTGTTATAGGATAAGTGCAAGCTGAGAAGGCTGAGGCGTCCCTGGACTGCAGTTCGCCCTAGACGGGGTCGTATCTTTCGGTCGGGGTGACCGAACCAAGGTAAAGTAATTTTTGCCATATGAAGCGTCTAAATAATAGCTGGTATTGCCAATTAGCTTCAGAAGTCAGCAGTGGAATGGCTTTTGATTATATAGCTACCGAGCTTCGGCTTAAGAAAGACATCTCAACAGTCTTTTCGGTGAGAGTGTTAGCGCTCACGACAGGATTTGTTGGGTACAGACGGAGCGCTCAAGTCTTTCACAATAATGATGCCCTTTCGGAACTCGGGTTTTGTATCGTGCGCGATTTGTTGGGCCCCTAAAGCAGGATTCTCAGCCTGCATTGCAGTTATCATTTTTTCCTGAATCAAGTACAAAAGAATTCGATAAGGGATTGATAGAAAGAGAAGACTATGCGGCCCACTAAGACAGAAACTCTGCGCCAGGCCCAACAGCTTATCGATCAGGGCAAAGTGTCAGCGGCGATCTCTATCTATCAGAAGATTGTTGAGGCTGATTCTTCAGATCTTGCGGCGATCAGCGTTCTCAGTGATCTCTATGGGAAAGCCGGGCGAATTCCGGAGGCTGCAGAGCATCTTTTGCGGATCGCTGAAACCTTCGTGCGTAGCGGGTCCGCCAACAGTGCGGCGCATATTCTCAAAAAGGTACTCAAGTTTGATCCAGCAAATGCACGAGCGCATATGAATTTGGGCGAGTTGTACTTTCACGCAGGGAAGATTGACGAGGCGCACGCCTGCTTCATTGAGGCTGGAGCGGCATTCTGGCACAAAGGCAATATCCCCGCGGCTATCAAGATGAATGAGCGGGCGTTGGAAAGTATACCTAACAGCCGACAGGCAAAGACGGCGTTGGCCCTTCTACAGAAGGAGATTGATCAATCTGAATTGCCACAGACACCAAAGGCGATTACCGGTGAGCTGGAGCCGATCCTGATTTCGATACCAGATGAACCCGGCAACTTGTGCGTTTCGGAAGCGTTTCACGATAGTAAGTTGCAACCTGAATTTTCGACTTCCGTTGATGAGACTCCGCAAGCGCCGTCAGATTCTAGCGATTCGCTGGTACAACGGGAATTATTTGGCGATCTGAATGAGGACGCGATAGTTGAACAAATCGCCAGAGCCGAAGTCCTTGTCGCATATGGACAAGCTGATCAAGCCGTAGTCTTGCTTAGACAGACTCTGCAGCACAGACCCGATCACATTCAAATACGCGCAAAGCTAAAAGACATCTACCTGAGATGTGAGATGAACGATAGAGCCAGCGAAGAATGCCTGAACATCGCCGGTATATACGCAGCGCTAGGCGATACTAGCCGCGCGCGAGATCATGTTATAAGAGCACGCCTTCTCAGCGATCCGGAGGACCCAATCGCCCTGCTTGCGGTACTCCAGCAAAGTGGAGTTAGCCAGCCGGAAGAGGTTCAGGAAACGAGCTCGGAGTGGACCATTGAACTGAGCCAACCGGTTGCGGTGATGTAGTGAGTCTTTTACCCGGCGTTAACTAGCGGTGTCTCAAACCTCTGGGGACAGCCGCTGGATGGCGGCAAGCCTGTCCAGTTGACCGATTTCAAATCTGATTTTATCTTTTCCTGGGACTGGTCGCGCGACGGCAAACTACTCGTAGTGTCCAGAGCCGCCGTTACCAACGATGTAGTATTGATAAGTGAGTTCAAATAGTTTCAAGCTTCAAGCTAGTGATTCACGAATCACCCTCGCCACGCGGTCGGCTTCCTTGATGCAATCACCAGTCGACACCCCGTGAAGATAGTTGCCGATGAGCGACAGACCCGGAAGATCGCGAAGCAGGCTTTCGATTTGCTTCACGCGGGCGAAATGACCGAGGTTGTATTGCGGTATCGATCTTTCGTATCGGGTGATCGCGACGACTTCAGGATCGCTTGAGATGCCCAGCACCTTCTGAAGCTCGGCGTGCGCAGTTGAAACCAGCTCAGCATCTGCCAGTCGCGCGATGTCAGGATTGCGCGCGCCGCCAATGAAGACCGTGACGAGAGCCTTGCCTTCGGGAGCGCGGTCTTTGAAAAGGCTCGAGTTCCATACGCACCCCAGAATGCTCAACTGCCCGACCGGTGGAACGAGAAAGCCGAAGCCGTCGAGTGGCGTTTTGATTGATGACTCCTTGTAAGCCAGGCTGATGATCGCAAGCGGCGGGTAAGTGATTTCTTCAAGCAAGCGGCTCAACTGATCTGAAGCGGAAGCGATTAGCGTGGAAGCTACGCGTGCCGGCGTGGCGATGACGACATAGTCAGAGGTGAGCTGATGGTGATTGGTTGTCCGGTCGAACTCAACCGTAAACTTCGCCGATTGCGGATCCGGTTGAATTTGCAATTCCGCGATCTGCAATCGCTCGCATCCGGTGAGCAGGTCTTCGCCGAGCTTTGATCCAAGCGTCTTGGGCAGAAAAGCCATCCCGCTCCGAAAAGAGCAGAGCCGCTTGCGTGTCGGAGCGGCTTTGTCGAGCAAAGCAGTGGCGCCTTTCTTTGCGCGCTGCGCTTCGCGTGCCTTGGCCAACATGCCGCGAAAGAGTCCGCCGTAGCCGGTTTCAAGGTTTGACAGTCGCGGGAAAGCCGCTTGAACGCTGAGCTGTTCAGCATCGCCGGCATAGATGCCCGAGACGAAAGGGGCAACCAGGCGCTCGGCCGCTTCCTTGCCGATTCGGCGCCGTGCGAATGATGCGACGCTCTCTTCCCTATCGGAACGGCGTACCGGAACGAAGGGCTCTTTGAATATTCGCAGCTTGCCGCCCATGCTCAGCAGACCGCTCTTGATGAATGATCCAGGGCCGGACGGCACCGGATTAAGCCGGCCGTCGAAGTAAACATAAGCCTGCGCCTTCGGATCGCCTTCAACTAATTCGCCGGTGATTCCCAGCTCCTCCACCAGATCCAGCAATTCTTCGCTGCCTTGCGAGCTGTTGGGGCCGCGCTCGACTAGGAAGCCGTCGATACTCTCACTCTGAATGACGCCGCCTATGCGGTCGGACCTCTCGATGAGCGTGACACCGACGCCGAGTGTCTTCAAGCGATATGCGCACACGAGACCTGATATCCCACCGCCGATGACGATTACGTCTCTATGGTTGTATCGCATCAAGTCTATTTAGACGCGACCCTCGATGGAGCATTGTCTTGCCGGCCATACTCGAAGGGGAGCGGAGGTAAACCAGCCTTCCTAACCTGTGACTCTTCCCGCGTTCCTCTCTCCTTGAAGTCATCCCTACAGTGCCTTATCCGTGGTCGACAACCGCCCTTCCACAAGGCCTGCGAGCGCATCGATAAAATCAGGGCGGCAGTTGAGCGCGGGCACGCGGCGATAGTGCGCGATGCCGACTTCTTCGGCGACGTGTCGGTAGAGGATGTCCAGCTCATACAGTGTCTCGATGTGCTCGGACACGAAGCTGACGGGAACGAGCAACACTTGAGAGACGCCTTCCAGCGCGAGCTTTCGAATCGTTTCATCGGTCGAAGGCCGCAGCCACTTCACGGGACCGACCTTGCTTTGAAACGAGAGCGAGTGAGGACGATCGCGACCCAGCCGCTCCATCACATCGCGGACCGTCTGTTGGGTCTGATCCAGGTACGGATCGCCTTCATCGATATAGCGAACCGGAACGCTGTGAGCGCTGAACACTAGGTGAATGCGCGAGGGGTCTTGATCAGGAAAGCTATTTAGCTCTTCGCTGATCAAACCAGTCAACGAGTCGAGGTAGTTCGGATCGTCGTGCCATCTCTCTATCACCGACACCCGCAGCGCGGCGTCACCGTTAGCGCTGAGGAGCGCGTTCATTCGGTTGAGACTCGAGCCGGTAGTTGAAATCGAGAATTGCGGATAGAGCGGCAAAACAACCAGGTGAGTTATCTGATCGCGCCGGATTTCTTCGATCGCGTCTTCGAGGAATGGATGCCAATAACGCATGCCAACGTATACGCGCGCGCTGATGGTGCGAGTGGCGAGCGCTTGCTCGAGCGCACGCGCCTGCTCGTCCGTTATCCTGCGAAGCGGGGACCCGCCTCCGATTTGTTCGTAGTAGCTTCGCGATAGCTTGTAGCGCTGAGTTGAGATCAACCATGCAAGCGGCTTCTGCAGAGCGCGCAACGGTAAGCGGATTATGTCGGGGTCCGAAAAGAGGTTGAACAGAAATGGCCGCACATCGTCGAGCTTCGCCGGCCCGCCGAGGTTGAAGAGCAGGACTCCGATACGCTGGTTGGTTGATCTCAATTCGCGCATGGTTATTCAGCGTGTCCCCTGAGTCTAACGCGCGGCGTATTAGGAATTCCCTTCGGATATCACGGTGAGGCCATCGACGCCAAGGAAGTGTTTCCGGTTGTTTGTAACGACCGGGATGTCGTGGAGCAATGCGGTCACAGCAACCCAAGCGTCCGCCGTCTGGATCGGCCGGCCATTGCGGCGGGCGTCCTCCATCACGAGGGCCCACTTGAGACAAAGATCTTCATCCGAATGAAAGACAGTAAACGGCTTCCGATAGGCATCGAGCTTCCGCTTCCTCGCCGCGCCCCACTTGCTGCGGATGGCCCACTGATTCAACTCTGCAAGTGTCATGAACGAGATGATGATCTCCTTGCCTGCGAGATGAGGCTTGTATGCCTCGCCGCGTGAATCGTGCTTGAAAATGAACGACAATACGTCGGTATCAACCACAACCAGATCCATCAGGGAAGTCTCCTGCTTTTCTCCTCTTTCCGCATTTGCTCGCGCCACTCCAGGAAATCATCCACGCTTTCATCTTCCGGCCATAGGTCACCCATCGCGTTCAGTTCCTCAATAGTTAGGGGCTTTGCGCCGCTCTCTACTATTAGTCTTTCTAGCTTTGCACGTGCGGCGGCTTGTTGTGGCGTCGCGGTACGGCCGATTGTGTCAAGATCACTAGTTGCCATCTGATGCCTCCGATTCGTGGAATCAAGAATTGGGCATTCTCAACCCGGCTTCGATGAATGCCCTTGCGTTCTCCACCGGCGTCATCGGAAGAATACCATGACCCAAGTTCAAAATATGACGGTGGCCACCACCGGCCCGGATAAGTTTTCGCGCTTTCTCCGTGATGATCTCAGGAGTCGAAAGCAGCACGCACGGATCCAGATTCCCTTGAAGCGTGAGATTCTGACCAACGCGAGCGCGGGCATCTTCCAGATTCACCCGCCAGTCGATGCTCAGCACGTCCGCGCCGCACGTGGCCATCTGCTCTAGAAAGGTCCCGCTGCCGTTGATGTACAGAGTCACCGGCACACCTTTGCGGTTCAGCGACTCGAATATCTTCTTTTCGTACCGGAGGGCAAATTCCTCGTAGTCCTTCGGCGAAAGTTCTCCAGCCCACGAGTCGAACAACTGAATGACCTGCGCGCCGGCTTCGATCTGCGCGTTCAGATACAAGATGATCGTGTCCGCAATCTTATCGAGTAACGCGTGAAGCGTCGCCGGGTCGGCGTACATCAAGCGCTTCACGTGCGCGTAGTTTCTCGATCCCCCGCCTTCGATCATGTAAGCCGCCAGGGTCCAGGGCGCGCCTGCAAATCCTATCAGCGGAACCGCGCCGTCCAGTTCTTGTCGCAGCATTCGGATGATCTGCATCACGAAGCCGGTCTTCTCGACGGGGTCGGGGACGACTAGCCGATCGACTTGCTCGCGAGACCGAACCGGATCAGGAAGCTCGGGGCCCTTCTGCTCAGTGAGTCTGACTTCCTGGCCCATCGCTTCGACCGGGATCAGGATATCGCTGAACATGATCACCGCGTCAACGCCGAGTATCCGGTAAGGCTGAAGCGAGACCTCGACCGCAAGTTCCGGCGTCTTGCACAGCGTCAAGAAATCAGTGTCGGCGCGCACGGCTCGATACTCAGGCAGGTAGCGACCAGCCTGACGCATCATCCACACTGGAGTCCGTTCGACTTCTTCGCCGCGCGCCGCGCGGATTACTAGATCGTTCTTCATTTGAGTTTCTTTTGCAGGATCGGGACGCTTTATCGGTGGCGTCGTTTTCTTAAAGCCGACTTCTGCGCACCCCTGCGACCTCTGCGACCTCTGCGGTTCAATCCGGATCTTAACCGCAGAGGACCCAGAGGAACGCAGAGGAACTGTCGTCGGTGTTTCTTAAAGCCGAATTCTACCAACCAGCGGTACTGGTCTCAACTCATCTGCTTACGAACTGACTCCCCCGTTCATAGAATCTCCACTCAAGGTGCATCGCCCGCGAGATGCCAATTCGTTTGCTGCTCGCAATCTCGGGCGTCGTCTTTCGATCTCTCACCTTAATGCGACGCCCCGCGCGCTCGCCATTGAAACTCAAGTCAATTCCGAATGCCTGACACAACCGGCCCGGTCCGCTGGCAAGTTTTCTGATGTCGCTAGCGCCGCGTCGCTCCTCCATCAACGCGAGTCCCCTCGTCGGCTCGGCCGCGCGTATCAGCACTGCGCCCGCGCCTTCGCGATCGGTCGTGAAGTTCAAGCAGTAGTACATCCCGTAAATGAAGTACACGTATACGTGCCCGAACGTCTGCCGCATCACTTCCGACTGGTTAGGCCGCATGACAGAGTGCGACGCGGCGTCGGTTGTGTAGGCTTCAGTCTCAACGATGCGGCCTTCGCACGGTCCAACGACCAGCAGAGTTCCGATGAGGTCACGCGCGACTTCGATTGTATCGCGCGCGAAGAAGTTTGAAGCAAGGTGAGCCATGTTTGTGTGCCTCGGGCCGTTGTTCGCGTGTCGCTAAGCCGAGGCCGCAGGCCGAAGATTCTAGCGAACAGGTTAGGGGTCGCGCCACTTTCGACGGGAGTCTTCGACGGAACTGGGTTCAGGGTCTTTTTTCTTTCGCTGCGCCGCGAGCCTGTGCTATAAAGGTTAGCCGATCAGTAGTTGTAATGGACAGTTACACCTCAAACCTTATGTCACACAGCGGAGACGTTTCGGATGCAGGCGCAGCGGCTAAATCTAATGTTGGACTCTGTCAGCCGTCTTGCCCGGCGCGGCGCCATGTCGAACGCCGCCAACCTGCTTACCAAGCTGCGTCCCGTTGATATCGCCCAGATCCTAGGACACCTCCCGCAACGCGACAGCGAATTAGTATTCGAAGCTTTCGTGCGTCACGACCTCAGCAAAGCGGCAGAAGCGCTGTCTGAAATGGAAACCAGCCGCTCGGTAGCGCTGTTGACGACGCTCAATCGCGAAGACGTTTCTCGTCTGCTTCAAGAGCTGCCTTCAGATGACGCGACGCTTATCGTGTCTGAGTTGCCCGAGGAGTTGCGCGACGAGTTCCTGGACGCGATGAAGCTCGAGCACTCGACCGTCGTCAATGAGCTGCTGGGATTTGCCGTTGAAACTGCGGGGCGAATGATGACGCCCGAGTATTTCGCGCTCGACGAGGATGTCACTGTCGCGGAGGCCATCACCGAACTGCAGCGACGCTCGGAAGAGTTCGAGATGGCGTTTTACCTTTATGTCGTCGATTCTCGCAATCATTTGCTCGGTGTAGTCAGCTTGCGCCAGTTGTTGTTGAACCCACCCTCCACCCCGTTACGCAAGATCATGATCGGCGATGCGATCAAAGTGACCACTGATACAGACCAGGAAGAAGTCGCGCGAATAGTCGCAACCTACAACCTGCTGGCTGTTCCGGTAGTCGACGAAGAGAACAAGCTGGCCGGAATAATCACGGTCGACGACGTGCTCGACGTGATGCGCGAAGAGGCGACCGAAGACATCTACGCGCTCGCCGGCGTCGAAGCTGATGACCGCGCGCTGGGGTCGCCGCTTAACTCGGCGCGGCGAAGACTGCCGTGGCTAATGCTTTCGTTGGGAGCGGCGCTGATTGCGGTCGCGATTGTGCAATATTACGTGAAGACGATTGAGAGCTCGATATGGCTCGCGGTTCTGATTCCGGTTGTCGCGACGATGGGCAGTAACGCGGCTACGCAGACGATGACCGTTGTGGTCCGAGGCATCGGGCTGGGCGAAGTAGGATGGGAAACCAGCCGCCGGGTCGTGACCAAAGAGGCGCTAGTGGGGCTGATCAACGGCTCAATAATAGGTGTCGGCGTGTGCGTCATAGTAACGATCTGGTTCGGCGCCAAGCTTGGGTCGATGTGGTTCGGGTTGAAGCTTGGCGGCATTCTCGGCGTTACGATGGTGTTGAGTCTTGTCGTAGCCGGGGCGATGGGCGCCCTCGTTCCCGTGTTGCTGAAGCGTTTCAGAGTTGATCCTGCGCTGGCCTCTTCGATGTTCGTGGTGACCTTCACGGACGTGATTACGTTTTTCTTCTATCTGGGCATAGCCACGCTCTTGCTTAGTCACTTCAAACTCTAGCTGCCCTGGGAGCGCAGGCATCCCTGCCTGCCTGGCGTTGCCCGAGAAAGAGAACAACCTTTGCTGGAATGGCAGGCAGGGATGCCTGCGCTCCCAGGGCGGCCAATCGCGAATGTTCAATCCACAAGAAGATGGCTCTGGCGACGGGCGCCTGTTTTCCTGGCGGCGGATAAGGACGATGATTATCGGAACCGTGCTCGCGGCTGTTGTCGGGCTCGTGCTTGTGAACTCGTACACGTACCTTCAATACGGCGGGACGATGTTCGACCGCTACTTTGAGAAGAAAGAGAAGAAAAGCCCGATGGCGGGGAAGCTTGCCTTCGACAAAGGGACAAAGTATTACATCGGCGTCATCAGGGGCGAAGGACATTCTTCAAGACGCGGGAACGTTTACTACGTCGAGCAAGCGGGAGGATCGATGATCGAGGTGTCGAAAGAAAACGTAGAGGTGCGGGACCCGGAGGAGATCGATAAGTGATCGAGTGACGGTTCGATCAGGTTGTGTGTCCCGTGCTTGTGACTCGTGATCGTCTTTAGTAATATTGCGCGTCGAGATGGGCTCCTGATCTAAAATCACAGTCGAAGAAGGGGGACGAACGAATGAGCAATCAGCCGCCGTACGGTTTTCCGCCGGGTGGTCCTCAAGGTTATCAAGGCGGAGGCTCTCCACCACCGGGCTCGGCTACGGGCAAGACGAAGGTAATGAACCTTGACTATAACGTAGCCGGGTTGCTTTGCTATCTGCCGATCTGCTGCGTCAACCTGATCACTTCGATCATTTGGCTTGCGAGCGAACCGAAAGAGAATCGCTTCTTGCGCTTTCATGCGCTACAGAGTCTGTTCTTGACGGGAATAGGCATCGTTGTCTGGATCATATTCGCTTTCCTGGGTGTAGGCATGGCTTTCTCATCATCGAGCTCGGTCGGCGCGGCGGGAAGCGGCTTGCTTTCGCTGGTCCAGCTCCTGATATTTCTGATCCTGCTTGTCGTTCACATACTCTGCATGGTTAAGGCATATCAGGGCCAGATGTGGAAGCTCCCTGTGATTGGCGACATTGCCGAGAAGAACGCCTAGGCACAGCTTCTTAACCCAGACCGTTCTGAAGGCCCAACTGCGGCTACCTATCGCCGGCAGGTGGGCC
Source organism: Acidobacteriota bacterium (assembly GCA_038040455.1). Lineage (GTDB taxonomy): Bacteria > Acidobacteriota > Blastocatellia > UBA7656 > UBA7656 > Onstottus_A. The sequence continues at coordinate 59,716 of JBBPIH010000020.1, read as the reverse complement.
TCGTTCTTTGGACGACAACTAGCTGGGGCTTGGGTTTGATTCTTCCTCAGACTGTTGCCGATCGGATGCGGATTGTACTGGAGTTTGATTCTCGGGAGTAATGCTTACGAAAGCTGGCTCGGGTTTACCATGTTTGATCGCGGATAGCATTTCTTCGGAAGGGGTAAACAGCCCGCTCTTCCAGATCGCCAGCGTGGATAAGATCAGCGCCACCGTGGCTGCCACGCCAGCTTCGGGTCCGTAACCCCCGCCTGATATCCACAAGGGCGTTCCGATGCTGCCTCGAAGCCACGCGACGTCATTGAACGTTGTTAAGCCGCTCACCGGTAGACCGAAGATAAACACCATCGCGAAATTCCAAGAGTAGTGCAGCGCGGTCGCGAGCCAAAGACTTCGCGTCATCAGGTAGGCTAATCCGAGCCACACTCCTGCAAGGATCGTATTGATCGTCGAGAAGGCGGATGCGCTGGGATTCCAGAGGTGCGCCAGCCCAAAGATAACAGACGTGATCGCTACGGCTCTTGCACCGCTCAGGTTATGCACGAGCGCTTGAAACGGGAAGCCACGGAAAATCAGCTCCTCTCTCGCAGCGGCAATCAGAAAGATTAGAAACACGATTATGAAACCGCTCGCGATCTGGTCTCCGTTCCGCGTCTGCACGTGAAAGCTGATGGCGCCCGTTGCTGCTGCGATTCCAACCGCAATAGCCAACGAGGCGGCTCCCATCAACGAACCTAATCCGAAGTCCCGCGACCAGCCTCGATGCAGTCTGAAGCCCACCGAGCCGACGCTTCGACGCTCCAGCGCTCGCGCGCATACCGCCGATGCGATCGCGGCCGCTGCAAGATTCGTCGCGTTACTGACGCCGAGATAAATCAACCGGCGGCTGGTCAGGTCGTCTGACCCGGATGGCTCAACGAGTAAGAAATCGAGTGATGGGAATAGCGTCGCGAAGGCTTTGGTCAAGCCCGTCAGCAGCAAGCCGGCGAGAATCAAAAGAACGAAGAAAACGAGCAGGCGCCAGCCCGAGCGCAGCTCGCTTTCGTCGTTAATGAAGATGTACCTGGCGACGTCGAGCGGGTCGCTCATAGCGAGCGACTCTATCGGCGGGTCGGAACAGTGTCAAGGAAAGCGCCGTCGCGGCCAGCGGCTCAGACGCTGGATGGGCTGGTGGAGTTGCTCGACCTGAGAATGTCCCCTACGGCGCACAACACCAACCAGCTTCCACTTCCCATGTCCTTCTTAGAAGGTGTGCGCACAGGAGCCGCGGGAGCTTGCACAAAGGGGGCTCCGTACGTCGAGCAACCCTATTTTGTGCGGGGTGTTTCCTGGCTTTGTCCCGAATCTCTTGCCGCTATGTAGCCGCGCTTTGTTTTGATGACCAGTCTGTCATCACTCTTTTGAACCGGTCGTGCAAGCTCGAGCTTTAGCTTGCGGAAGCTCCCGTCGCGTTTCCTGTTTGTAGAGACAAAACCGAGGGTGTACCGTGTGCGGAGATGATCGATCAGATCGTTAAAGACGCGGTCCAGGTTCTCCGGCTTATCGCTCAGGACTTCACCGCCGGTCTCTTCGGCAAGTTTCTTAAGGTTAGAGCTCTTCGCTTTGAACAAACCCCCAATGCCGGCCGCTGCTATCATCATTCCTTTCTCCATTCGCTGGCCTGCCGTCTTGGGTATGATCCCGCACACGACGCTGCCTGACTCGAGCACGGCCATGCGCGCTTCGTCTGATGAAGGTCCGCCGCAGTCGAAGAAAGTCGTGATCCCGGTGATCATAATAATCACCCGGCGGCCATCCGGATTTCCTGCCCTGCTCATGTAGTCCGCTGCATCGTAAAAAGCGCGGCTGAAGCAGTGGTTGGCGTCTTCTTCGTGAGGAGGCAAGTGATCCAGACCGGCGAGTATCCTGTCTTTGCCGCTGCTGAAACCCGTGACCAACTCGGTGGTATTGGCGAAAGACATCAGAGCTACTTCGTCCTGCGGCCTGAGCCGTTGAAGCGCTTCGAGCGTCGCGTGGCGCACTTTTTCGCTGAAGGGGTCAAGGCATCCGCCGCGGTCAATTAGCAGGATAACCGAAAGCGGGAGCGTGTCCTGACTGAACTGAGTGACCTGCTGTCTGACTCCGTCTTCTGCGAGCACAAAGTCCTCCTTCGTCAAATTGCCGACTACGCGGCCAGTCTTGTGCTGTAAAACTTGCGCATCGAGTACGACGAGGTCTACGGCAAGCCGGATATTTTCGCTCGCTCCCGCCGGCGAGTCCCCTATAGTCTGCTGAATGCTGCCGGTTCTCTGCGGTTGCAAGGTGTCGGGCTGCCGTCGCTGAACGCTTTCTCCAGTTTCACGTGGCGTGTCTGCGGATTTCCGTTCATGAGTGCTTCCGTTCTTACCGCGCGTGTTGTTCGGGGATTGCGCGGTTACGGTCAACAACACAGTCAAGGTAAAGACTAACGAGAGAACGACTATTCTGTGAGGGTTCATAGGCGCCTCCTTCCAAAGCGCGTAGGTTGATAAACGGTTGGTACTCAGTAAAGAGAAACTACTGCCGGTACTAAATCTCTGTCGTCCGGTGGTACCGACCAGGCGGAGGAATGAAGCGAAGGAGGATGAAGCAGATGGGGTGTCTTATTCTGAGTTCGCTTTTCATCCGCCCAGTCCGTGCCACCGGAACAGCGTGATGTGTGATGCGTGATCAGTGAGGCGAATGGCGGCGATTGCTCGTCACGCATCACTCGTTTCGATCTTCAAGGCTTTTTGCGCTGCTCCTGCTGTTGCTGGCGTTCCTGCTGCCGCTGTTCCTTCTCTTGATGCCGTTCTTGCCGCTCCTGGCGCGGCTCTGCGCGCGGCGAAGACGCGCCATGATCACGAGGTCTCGCGGGTTCTTCGGATCGAGTTCGCTGTCGCGATTCCTCATTTGGCTTGGGATCACTGTTTGGGTGTCTTCTCTCACGCGGGCGAGCTTCGTTATCGCTTTGCCGATCCCCGGTTGGATTGCTTTCTCGGGGCGCAGGTGTCGCTGAAGGGTCAGGTCGCCGATGCCGCCTCTCTCCGCCAGTCCCGTCTGCCCCGCCCTCAGATTTCTGGGCCGGTCTTTCCGCTGCAGGGTCGCCTTCACGCGCGCGCCTGCGCCTCTGCGCTGGGTCGTCGCCGTCCACTTTGTCGGCTGGAGCTGGAAGCGGCACGCGAATCTTAGGAGAGTGTCGCTCGCCGCCAGAATCGGCGCCGGTTTGCGAGTCTGCAGATGGCGCGGACGTCCTTGGTCTTCGCTCCGATCCGCGTTCTGAGCCCCGCTCTCTCAGAGCCGGCCCTTGAGTGATGGCTCCAGGGTTACGCGGCGAGATCAGACGGCGCTCGCGTGGGGCGCCGAGTCGCGCCGACGAGTCAGCATTTGGATTGCGGGTGACGACCGGCCGTCTAATGATCTCGTTTGGAGGCACGGCTATACGCCGCGAGCTTCTGCGGTCGTTATCGCCGAGCGCGGGCGCCGCGGCTACAGGAGGAGCCTTCATCTCAGGTAAGCCCGCACGCGCGCCCTTGTTGATCCAGCCCGAAAGCTCCCGGCCCGGCGCCACCGGCCGCACACCGGAGCGATCTCCTCTGGTGAATCCCTCGACGGGAAGAATTGTCACCCCGTGACGCGGCTGAGGAGGCCGAATACCAAGTCTGCCGTCGTCCGGTCTTCGCGAACCGTCTCGCGGAGACGGATATGGCAGGTGCGCGCGGTCATCTCCTCGGCGGTTGTCATGTCTGCGCCAGCGCTCCCCTGGCGCGAGCGGGTACCATCCAACGTAGTTGCCGCGTGGAGTCGGACTATTGAAGAAGAAGACCAGCGCGGGACGCCAATGGTAATCTCTGTGACCATATCCGCGATTAGGCGAGCCGAAGCCCGGTATCCATGCCCATCCTAGTCCTGACAGATAGGACCATCGACCGTAGTGGTACGGAGCCCATCCCCACGGCTCGTTTGATAGCCAGGTCCAACCAGCTGCGGGTATCCAGAGCCATTGACCCGAACGATATGGGGCCCAGTCCGCGCCGACGCGCGGTATCCAACATTGTCCGTAAGAGGAGTAGTTCGTCCACGTACCGTAACTTGAGAGGTCGCTAGCTCCATAGAAATCGTGGTAGGTTGTCTCGTAGTCGGCAACGTAGTCCGGCGCAAGGTCCGCGCTCGTCCTAGCTATCGTCGTGTCTCGCTCGTGACTCCACTTGTCCCAGTCATCAGTTGTTGTGTCTACGGCGAGTTCGAGTCTGCCCCCCGTTGCGGTATCGATTAGCACCCTGCGACCCTCGCGCACTCTGAAGCTTCCTTCCTCAGTCGATACCTCGGCTTCACCCCGGCGAACGATCAGCTCTGAGTTCTTCTCGCCGCGGACTTCAACTCTATAAAGCCCGTCTTTCTGAACCACGATCGCAGTATTAGGTGTGTCTACCTCGAAGCGATGGAAGGCCGTAGCGAGGCGCTCGATGCGAATGATGGCCGTGCCTTCGGTGATTTCGAACTGCGCTGAAGAAGCCGACAGCTCAGTGATTGTTAGCTCGGTGCTCTCCGAGAGCCTGATGTAATTACCTCGCCCAAGTTGAACCTCAGCGCGCGCTCCCGGTCCCGCGTATACCTGATCGCCCGCCAGCAAAGGCAGGTTTTCAACAGCGGGCGCCCATTCGGTCACGCCGGCGCGAAGGAAGGAAACGTCGCCTTCAACGAAACTTAATCGCGCCACTCGCGCCACCGGCGCCGCGTCGTCAAAATCCTCCGATTCATGGTTGATTGAGCTGGCCGTTTGAGCGAAGCCAGCGCCAGAAATGAAAAGGATTGTAAGAAGTAGGAATGGCGTGAGGATTGAGGGAAGAGTGCGCTTCATGATACTTCCTTTCAAACTTTCAAAGCGTTCTTGTTCCACAGACTTGGGCGGCGTTCCCCGGCAACCACTGTGCCTAGCCTGACTGGAACAAAGAGGGTCTGCCAAGTTGTTCAAGGGAAGGAGAGATTGACGTTTAAGCGAGGGCGCGCCGGGGCCGGTTCGGCGCACATTGTTGATCGTGGTACACGAATTAGTGTATGGGTCGTTTGATAACGGTCAGCAATGCGACGAAATCGGTGATCATTGGGGTTGATCAGTAGCCCGGTAGCCAGGCCGTGCGCGCACCTCAACACCTTTGCGTGTTAACTCGAGTTTGATCTTGTGATACTTACCATCGCGCTTAAGGCTCGTTGGGTAGTAGCCGATCAAGTACTGGTTCCGCAACTCCTCCGCGATGGCCGTGAAAGCCGCACGCGTATCGTCGAATGTGTCCGCTAGATAGACTCTGCCTCCGGTCCGCGCTGTGATGGTTTGCAGATAGGAATCTGCCTCCCCATAGAGCTTGTCGAGCGTCGTAGTTATCTGGTCCGGGGGCTCTGTGCTGGGTATCCGCTGGGTCCGCGTGCCCGTGCGATCCGGATCGTAGACCACAGGCGGTCTGGGCCGTCGCCCTATCTCGATTCGGGGCGCGTTAGGCTTTGGTATGCCTGTCGGGGCAGGATCGGGCCCGCCAAAATCCGGCGGGAGCGGTATTCGACCATCGACGTCGAATGGCGTCTTACGCTTCGGGTGTTCGATCTCTTGCCGGCGTGCCTCAGCTTCAATCCACCACCTCGTGTCGAAGTGCACGGCGTAAATCACGGCGCGGATTTGTTCAGCCGTTCTGGTAGTGCTTTCGGCAGTCGCTTCGATGCTGCGCATATCGACGCCGTCGCTGAATAGAACGACCGCACGGCGGCCTTCAATGTCTTTCAACTGGTCGAGCGCGCGCGCAACGGCTTCGAAGAAAAGCTTGCCGAAACCTGATTCCGTACCTCTGATCGCATGCTCGAGTTCAGCACGATCGTTGCTAAAGCCGGTCAGACTTCGAACCTCGTTGTCGAAAGAGATAACCATCATACGGTCACCTGGCCTTAGGTGACTGGTGAAATCCACCGCTGCCTGCTGAATCGCCTTGAGTCTGTCCTGTGCACTGTTCGACGTGTCCAATACCAGCACGGCGTGGAAGGGTTGCTTGACAGCAGCAAAGAACGAAATGTCCTGACGCTTGCCATCATCGTAAACCGTGAAGTCACCTCGCGACAGATCGGTAACGAACTTCCCGCCGCGGTCTGTGACTATGGCTGGGACTTGCACCAGCGTAGCGTTGAGGCGAACCGGTTGTTCCTCGGAAGGCTTCTGTTGTCCTTGCTGTGACGCAGTAATAGCGGCAGTCGCGAACGCCTGGCTTGCAACCGCTAGTATGAGAAATGATGCACAGACGATCGGGCAACGATGAATCGTTCTTCGCGTTCTTTCCATCAGTACCACCGACAAGAGAACCTATTTGCTGAACGTATCCCTGGGAGATTATTGCGTCCTGCGGAAACAGAAATCTGGCCCGCTCAGCTTTGCCGTCTCACTCTTGACCGATTGACTTTACTATAGACTCGACGAGCGCCTCAGCATTGTACAGTTCCGGCTGAATAACCCTTTTAAGCCCGTGCCTCGCCGCGGTGTCTGCGGTAACCGGTCCAATGCACGCCACGACCATGTTTGCGAGGAGATCCGAGAGATCTGTCAATCCAACGAGCGCAGCGAAGTTCGAGATGGTGGATGAGCTAGTGAAGGTCACTACGTCAATCGAGTTTTCTTTGAAGAGGCGGAGGATGCTTTCCCGCGCGACGTCAGGCCTGACGGTTTGATATGCCTCGACCGCATCAACGCGCGCTCCCAACCTGCGCAGGCCCTCTGGCAAAACCTCTCTCGCTATTCGCGCCCGCGGGAAGAGAAAGCTTAGTCCTCTGACATTCTGCTCGCCTCCTACGTAATCGATGATTGCCATCAGGGCACCTTCTGCTTTTGAGTCGGAGGCAGTGACGTGCGCGACGGCGCCTGCCATCTCCAATGCGCGCGCGGTCACCGGACCTATTGCGCAGACGACGTGCCCGGCTAGCGCCTCGATCCCCTCGCTCTCTAGTTCGCCTAAGCGGCGAAAGAAAAAGTGCACGCCGTTCGCGCTGGTGAAGACTATCCAATCGTATTCTTCTATTCTCCGAATTGAGGCGTCGAGCTGAGCCCAACTGCTGGGAGGAAGAACGTCAATAGTTGGACAGTTAATTACGGTTGCTCCAAGCGCTTGAAGTTGCGCGGTAATGTCTTCTGACTGCCCGCTAGGCCTGGTTACCAAGACCGTCTTCCCACGCAGTGTCACCGACCCTGATTTCGACTTGTCGCGCTTATCCTGCTCGCTTTTTTTCATTTAGTTCGCGTCCAAGCCCACTTCGGGTTACTATTTCTGTTAAACGTGGCAAATTATACAGTTACCGCTCCAGAAGTTGCAAGAAGGTTGGGGCGTCTGACGCTAAGTGCAGAAACAACGGAGTTTCCTTGCCTTGGAGCCGGTGTTAATGAAGCCGCTATTGCATAAACAGGCATAAGTCCGTGCGTTTCGGCACTTAGACGCTTTGACTCGGGAACTAAGCACGCGGCCTCGCTTATCAGGTCTCTGGGACGCCGAGGTATTTTCTTGACTTGCCGATTAATTGTTGATATAAAACACCCATAAACTGGCATATGCGCAGGATTTAAACGTGGAGCTAGTTCATTCTCAACTACGAGGAGACTGATGAGCGGCCTGATCACTAAAGCGACTAAGAAGCGCTCATCCGCGTCTCAAAAGATCCGCGCAACCAAAGGCAAGAAGGCTGCTTCAAGAAAGCCTAAGCGACCCGGAAGAATCACCGCTGCTCCAAAGGTCAAGAAATCAGCAATCGGGAAGAAGTTTCCACAGGCCAAGAAGCGCAAGCAAGCACCGGCTACCAAGAAACTGAGTAGCCGTGCAACCAAAAAAGTTGTACCGAAGAAGAAAAGCATTTCCGTTTCTCCCGCGAAGAGGAACAAGGTGGCTGCCGCAAAGAGGACTTCACGGAGTAAAGCGGCGAAGTCGTCTGTCGTCAGAAAGCCTGCGGCTCGGACGCCGTCCCGGAAAGCGCAACTGGCAAGGAGACGAGCGTTAGTTCCAAAGCCGCTTCCCGCGCCGCCGAAAAAGCCGCCTTCACCTGGCACTCTAGCGGCCGTGCGAGCGTTCGAGCAAGCATTGCGACAGTTCAACCGCCAGGACTTCAGCGCGGCAAAGTCGGCCTTCGAAAGCCTGCTCGCCAAGTTCGCTGACCAGGCTGAGATTGTTGCGCGCGTCCGCACTTATTTGGCGATTTGTGAACAGCGTCTCGGGCGCACGCCTTCGGTGCCGCGCAATGTAGACGCGCTCTACAACCAAGGGGTATTCGAGCTGAACAAGGGCAACACTACTGAAGCGATTGAGTTGTTCGAGAAGGCGCTGAAGGTCGAACCTCGCGCCGACCATGTCTACTATTCTCTCGCCGCTGCCTATGCCCGCCTGAACAACACTTCCAAGGCTCTTGACGCGTTGCGTCGCGCGATGGGCATTCGTCCGGTCCATCGCTCGCACGCTCGCCGCGACCTGGATCTTGCCAGTCTCCGCAGCAATGTAGATTTCCAACAACTGACAGGGTTTGGTTTCGACCTTATCGATGAGTAAACGATAAGCAGTCGCATCGTTTCTATCATGGGACAAACAGGTTCAGGGTTAAGGATTGTATCTGTCGGAGGAGGCACGGGACTGTCGACGCTTCTTTCCGGGCTGAAGGCCTACGTGAGCAAGGAGCCAGTTTCGGATCACGCCTGTTGGATCGAGACACTCACAGCTGTCGTTACGGTTACAGATGACGGGGGTAGCTCAGGCCGATTGCGGGACGAATTCCAGATACTCCCACCCGGGGATATTCGCAACTGCATGGTTGCGCTTGCGGAAGACGAACACCTGTTGACGAGACTTTTCCAGTACCGCTTCGAGTCAGAGGGCGATCTGTCGGGTCACAGCTTCGGGAACCTTTTCCTCGCGGCACTCGCTGCCATCACGGGCGATTTTCTTGAGGCGATCAAAGTCAGCAGCGAGGTACTGGCGATAAAGGGCAGGATCTTTCCTTCCACGGTTCAGGACGTCGCACTAGTGGCCGAGCTTACGGATGGCCGCGTGATTCGAGGCGAGACCAACATCGTTGAATCGCGCTCGCGCATAAAACGACTGCGGTTATCTCGAGAGGTCTGCAGTCCGCTGCCCGAAACACTTGAAGCGATCAAACATGCTGATATCATAACGATCGGCCCCGGCTCACTGTATACTTCCATAATTCCGAACCTCCTCGTCGATGGGATCGTCGACTCGATGCGCGACTCGGAGGCGCTCAAGGTTTACATCTGCAACATAATGACGCAGCCCGGCGAGACCGACAACTTTGATGTCGAAGATCATCTGCGAGTTCTGTTTGAATACAGCCCGAACCTGGATCTCGACTACGTGCTAGTCAACACCGCTTCAATCAACGAGGAACTTCGCGAGAAGTACCTTGCCGATGGCGCGGCCCAAGTCCAGTTTGATTCGCTGGCGCGAGGCAGCTTCGAGGACCAGCTTCATCAGGCGACTGTGGAAACTCCGGAGCGAACTCGCGGCTTTCAGCTCATATGTCGCGATGTGCTTCACGAAGATGGGCTGGTTCGCCACGATCCGAATAAGCTCGCGCGCTTGATTCTGGAGATTTCATCAAACCGAGATGCTTGCGGTGCAGTGAGCGGCCGCTCCCTTGAAGCGGCTGGCCATCGATAACTGCCTAAGTTCGTAGTCCCGCGTTCAGGCAGAGGCTTGTATCCGACGACGAACTCCCGCTGCGACCTTCCGCCTGAAGGCGAACTACGAATCCCAAGTATTGGTCCCTACGGCGCCGCCTCCTCTAAACAAACCTCTCGCGCCAACCCTCAGCGTGAGAGTAGAATCAAGTCCGGTCAGGGCTCTTTCAGACCGTGTTACTGACTGCGCTGATGACAGTGGCGGTCCCTGGCAGAAGGAATACTCGGGTCGCCCACGGGGGCACGGCCTGTCTTTAGTCTGACGGAGTGAGAATTTATGACGGACGTTATGATCTTGGCGGCTGGGTTAGGGACCCGGATGAAGTCGCGGCGCGCAAAGGTATTGCACGAGCTAGCCGGCCGGCCTTTAGTCTCGCACGTTGCGCGCGCAGCCTTCGACCTCGCTCCGGAAGCCATTTTCACGGTAGTCGGTCATCAGGCAGAGGAAGTCGAGAGCGCGGTGCGCGACGAAGCTGCGCGCTTGATCGAGGCCGGGGCAGCGGCTCGCCCCGATCTGAGATTCGTTCTACAGACCGAGCAGCGGGGCACCGGCCACGCGGTTATGGTGGCACGAGATCAACTTGCAGGTCACAGCGCGTCGCTAGTGATCGTGGCAGGCGACGCGCCTTTGATCAAGGCCGAGACCCTGAAGCATCTGGTGGAGAATCATCACGGTCAGAAGAACGCCGTGACGTTGCTGACGGTGATGATTGATGATCCCACGGGATATGGCCGGATCATTCGAGATAAGGACGGCCGCTTCCTTCGATGCGTCGAACAGAAAGACGCCTCGGCGGAAGAACTTGCCGTTCGAGAGGTCGGGGTGAGCATTTATTGCTTCGACGTAGTTGCGTTGCTTGTAGCACTCGATCATCTGACGACTGATAACGCGCAGGGTGAGTACTATCTTACCGATGTGCCGAGAATAATGCAGGATCAGGGAAAGAGGGTCGGGCTGGTGTGTCACTCGAACGCCGAAGAGGTGCTCGGTGTAAACACGCGAATCGAGCTCGCCGATCTCGAGCGCAAGCTCCGCGATCGAAAGCTTCGCGAGTTGATGCTTTCCGGCGTGACGATTGTTGATCCGGCGACGACTTACATTCATCAAGACGTCGAGGTAGGCCAGGACTCGTTGATCTATCCACAGGTAATCATTGAAGGCGCGAGTCATATTGGTTCCGGTTGCACTATTCAGTCCTGGACGCGCTTGAAGAATGTCGAAATCGGCGACAACGTTACGGTACGAAACTCCAGCGTCATTGAAGACAGCAAAATCGGCGACGGCGCAACGGTCGGGCCCTTCTCCCGGCTTCGCGCCGGCGCCGATATCGGAGAAAAAGCAGTCATTGGCAATTTTGTTGAAGTGAAGAAGTCTAAGATCGGCAGGGGTACCAAGGCTTCGCACCTCACCTATCTTGGCGACGCGACGCTCGGCGAGCGCGTCAACATTGGCGCTGGCACCGTGACCTGCAACTTCGACGGGCTGCGCAAGAACGAGACGATCATCGAAGACGATGTGAAAATCGGCAGTGATACGATGCTTGTCGCTCCGGTCCGTGTCGGACGGGGCTCGGTCACTGGCGCTGGCAGCGTCGTGACAAAGGATGTGCCTCCCGATTCGCTCGCGGTCGGCGTTCCCGCTGAAGTGAAGAAGAAGCTTAGGTAAGTGCATCGTAAGTACTGAGAAAAGAGCAGCAAAGGAAGGAAGAAGCAGATGTGCGGAATAGTCGGTTACGTTGGTGATAAACAAGTCGTCGGAGTGATTCTCGACGGACTCAAGAAGTTGGAGTATCGCGGTTACGATTCGGCGGGTATTGCTGTGGTAGATGCGAAAGGGAATCTGACGATTCGCCGCGCAGAAGGCAAGCTGCGCAACCTCGAGGAAGCCATTCGCTTGAAGCCACTCGACGGTACTTACGGAATAGGCCATACGCGATGGGCCACGCACGGGCGACCCACCGAAGAGAACGCCCATCCCCATCGTGACTGTTCGGGCCGGGTGGTAGTCGTTCACAATGGGATAATCGAAAATTTCCTGCCGCTAAAGCGCAAGCTTCAGTCCGAAGACCACACGTTTGTCACCGAGACGGACACTGAAGTGATCGCACATTTGATTGAGAAGTATCTTAACGAAGGCGAGCCGACGCTCGAGGCAAGCGTTCGACGCGCGGTGGTTGATCTGCGCGGCATCTACGCGCTCGCGATCATGTCGTCGGACGAGCCCGAGAAGATCGTGGCCGTGCGGCAGGGACCGCCAATCGTGATTGGACTTGGTCAAAACGAGTACTTCGTGGCTTCCGACATTCCGCCCGTGCTCTATCATACACGCGACGTCTTCTACCTGGGCGACGGCGAGATAGCTGTGCTCACTCGCGAAGGCGTGACCGTCACCGATTTTGAAAGTAATCCAGTTGCTCCGGATGTGCAGCGAATCACCTGGGACCCGATCGCAGCGGAGAAGGGTGGCTTCAAGCACTACATGTTGAAAGAAATCTACGAGCAGCCGCGCGCCGTTCGCGACACGATAATCGGGCGCGTCTCTCAGACGACGGGTCGCGTGTATCTCGACGAGATGGAGATCAGCGAGGCCGAGTTCCGCGAGTTCACGTCGATCAAAGCGATCGCTTGTGGCACGAGTTTGCACGCGGCGATGGCCGGCAAGTATATGCTCGAAGAACTGGCGCGGATCCCAGTCGAAGTCGATTACGCGTCTGAGTTCCGGTATCGCGATCCGATTCTCGATGACAAGACTTTGATTATCGCCATTTCACAATCAGGCGAAACTGCCGATACGCTTGCGGCAGTGCGTGAGTCTAAGGAGAAGGGCGCCAAGATTCTTTCGATATGCAATGTGCAGGGATCGATGCTGACGCGCGAGTCGCACGGCACGGTCTTGACTCACGCCGGCCCCGAGATCGGCGTTGCTTCGACCAAAGCTTTCACCAGTCAGATGACAGTGCTGTACCTTCTTGCGCTTCACCTCGGACAGCAGCGCGGCGTGCTGAGCGAGGAAGAATCGCTCGCTCATGTGCGCGCACTCAACGGGCTCCCTGTGAAGCTCGAGACGTTGCTGGGCTGCGACGACCGGGTAGAGAAGCTTGCTCGCGAATTTCATCGCGCGCAGGATTTTCTGTATCTCGGCCGCGGAATCAACTATCCCATCGCACTCGAAGGCGCCTTGAAGCTCAAAGAGATTTCCTACATTCATGCTGAAGGCTATCCCGCGGGGGAGATGAAACACGGGCCGAACGCTCTGATCGATGAGGAGTTGCCGGTGGTGGTTATCTGCACGCGTGATGAAACGAGTGAGGCTTCGAAGCTGCGCTACGAAAAGACGCTGTCGAACATGGTTGAGGTAAAAGCGCGGGACGGCGTGGTGATCGCGGTTGTGACCGAGGGCGACACCGAGCCTGGGGAGATAGCCGATCACGTGATAGAGATACCTCGCGCAAGCGACTTGATCTCGCCGATTCTCTCGGTAGTTCCGCTCCAGTTACTGGCTTATCACATAGGTGTGCGCCGGGGCTGCGATGTCGACCAGCCTCGCAACCTGGCGAAGTCGGTGACGGTGGAATAAGAATGGAGTCGCCGAGAGAACAATACGCGACAGCGGGCGCTTCTTGCGGCGGTATCAGTGTACGAGTGGAATCCTGTTACTTTCCCGTTTTCCACCGTGAACACAAGAGCCCAGTCGCCTCCATGGCACTCGGCGCAGATTAGTTCTCATTCCCCTGCCAACCGCGAGGCGGACAGTTTCAAAATACGACCTCTCCTTGCATCATCATCTTTTCCAGCTTGAATTCCAGTAAGACCCGAGACTCCCTTTGCTGGCGAATCCGAGGATGGATGAATTCTAACTGTATCGCCTTATCTCCGGGGACTGCTGCCGGGTGATTTTTGTACGCGCGCGGAAAAACCAATTGGAAATCTCGGTCATTCCCCGCCCAGACATAACTGATCGGCGGGATCCTTTCACCGTTGGACCCTATAAGAAACACAAAGTTCTTGAGCGTCTCTGTGGTTTGAGCTTGCCAGTAGCGAGACAGCTCCAGCTGATACTCGCGCACGTTCGAGGTGAACGAAACAAATACCACCGCAGTGGCCGGGAAGCTCTTTGCCAGAAACTGCTCTGCATTCTGATCGATCGGCTGTTTCTGTGCGGGCTGCATTTGATCGTACTTCTGAGCGATCTGCATGAGGCGCACGATTGCTTGCCTCACCGGCAGCGCGGAGCGAAATTGCACCGAGTACTTGATCTCGGGGCGCTGCTCGCGAGAGCGGTTGGCAGTCGATGACGTGACCGGGCCAACTGTGGGATCGGGCACCGCAGGCACGCCGGGTGGCGCCGCTGACTGCGGCGATTGGAGCGACTCGATGACCACCTGGGCCAGGGTGTGCGTCTTTGCCCACGGAGAGTTCTCGAGAAGCTTCTGGCATTCCCCCTGTGACCATTGCCGATAGTCCTTCCGTTGCCAGAACTCACTACCTTGACCCAGCGCGGTTGTGACCAGCAGCAGCGCCAGTGCAAGCAACGCAAGACTTGATTTCCTGAAACCGGCTGTCAGTATGCAATACTCCTTTCTCGACATGGGGAGCTCCTTTCTTCTCAACCCAAGGTTGCTGTTCGACCCAACAGTTCGAGCTACTGGATAGACGAAGATTCTTTAGAAGGCGCGCCGAAGCGTTCCAGCCGTGGAACCGGACCCCCGGCGCGATTTGCCAGAGATTCGACCTAATTGTTTACTTCGTAATGCCCATTTGCCAGAGCATAAACGAATAGGTGAACGCGGTCTCGCGCAACGCATCGTATCGACCCGACGCACCGCCGTGACCCGCGCCCAAATTTGCCTTCAGCAACAGCGGATTCTTATCCGTCTTCGTGACGCGCAACTTGGCTAAGAACTTCGTACCTTCCCAATACGGAACCTGACTGTCGTTGAGTGAGACCTGCACCAGCAACGCCGGATACTTCTTCGCTGCGATGTTGTCATAAGGCGAATACTTGAGCATGTAGTCGAACGCGGCCTTCTCGTTCGGATTGCCCCATTCTGTGTATTCGCTCGTCGTAAGCGGCAAGGAAGCGTCGAGCATAGTATTCATCACGTCGACAAACGGCACTTGCGCGACGACTGCCTTGAACAAGTCCGGCCGCATATTCGTCACCGCGCCCATCAGCAACCCGCCCGCGCTGCCGCCTTGAATCACCAACCGGTCAGACGAGGTGTACTTGTTCTTAACCAGGTAATCGGCGCAGTCGATGAAGTCGTGAAACGTGTTCAACTTCTTCATCATTCGGCCCTGTTCGCGCCACTCTTCGCCGAGCTCGCCGCCGCCGCGAATGTAGGCCAGCGCGTAGATCACGCCGCGGTCGAGCAGGGCGAGTCGATTCGACGAGAACGTAGGCGCCATCGACGCGCCATACGAACCGTACGCAGACAGGAGCAACGGCGCGGTGCCGTCGAACTTAACACCTTTTTTGTAGACAACTGAGACCGGCACTTTCGTCGCGTCGCGCGCGACCGCCCAAATGCGTTTCGCTTCGTAGTTCCTGGCATCGTAGCCGCCCAGCACCTCTTGTTGCTTGAGCAGCTTGCGCTGGCGCGTGTTCAAATCGTAGTCGTACACCGAGGACGGCGTGACCATTGACTGATAGTTGAAACGTACGGTTGTCGTATTGAACTCAGGATTGCCGGCTAAGAATAGCGCGTAATCTGATTCATCGTTTGTAACTCGATGAGATTGCTTCGTCTTCATATCAATCACGCGAAGGTGATTAAGGCCGCCTTCTTTCTCGGACACAACCAGGTGATTGGCAAAAGTAGTCAGGCCGTCAATCTTCACCTTTGGATTGTGCGCGATGAACGTCTTCCAATTCTTCTCGGCCGGATCGTTGATGGGCGCGGTGACAACGCGGAAGTTCTTGGCATCCTTGTTGGTCGTGATGTAGAAGAGACCGTTATAGTGGTCAACGTCATATTCGTGACCATCCTGACGCGGCAAAATGACTTTTAACTCAGCCGTAGGCTTGTCGGCGGGCAGATAGCGAAACTCTCTTGAAGTCTTCGCAAAGGAACCCAGAAAGATCATCTTCTTGTCGAGCGACCGGCCCGCGCCGACGTCGAACAGTTCATCCTTCTCCTCATAGAGCAAGTCGCTCTTGTCGCTGCCAACACCGTGGCGCCAGAATTTATCCGAGCGTTTTGAAACGGCATCTTCCGTAGTGTAGAAGAGCGTCTTGTTGTCATTCGCCCAAACCACCGAGCCTGTGCGTTCGATACTCTCACTCAAGGTGTGGCCTGTGCGCAGGTCTTTGACGTGAAGCGCAAATTGACGATAGCCCGTTGTGTCCGTCGAATAAGCCAAAAGGTTGCCGTCGTTGCTGACGGTGTATCCGCCGAGTCCCAGGAAACTCTTCCCTTCGGCTAGCTTGTTCAGGTCGAGCAGTACTTCTTCTTTGCCGTCGAGGCTGCCCTTCTTGCGGCACATATACGGATACTGTTTGCCCTCTTCGGTGCGAGAATAGTAGTAGTACTCGCCGATGCGCGACGGCACGCTCAGATCGGTCTGTTTGATGTGGCCGAGCATCTCCTTGTAAAGCGCCTCTTGAAACTCCTTCGTTGGTTTCATCACCTCTTCGGTGTAAGCGTTTTCCGATTCGAGATACTTGATGACTTCAGGATTCTTCTTCTCGCGAAGCCAGAAGTAATCGTCCTTCAATGTGTAGCCGTGAATCTCAGTCGCGTGCGGCACCTTTTTCGCGATCGGAGGTTGCCGGTTACCATTTTGCGCCAGCGTAGCCGGCGCAAGCGTCGCAACAAGCAAAACTGCTTGCAATAGAATTGCGGTGGTTAATCTTTTCATAGTTTCCTCTCGATATAGTTCAAGCGAGAATAGTCCTTGGTTCAGTCCGTTGCATTAAGGCTCTGGGCTAGAGGCTCAAAGAATTCTCAGGCAGATTTGCTGATTGCGCAAGACCATTCTATGGTTATTCATTTTCTTTCAAACTGTAAACCGTAATAATTGAACTGCCGAATTTTTTTATATCATGAACTATTTTTCCACCGGGAGGCACATAGCCCTTTTCCAATCGGTGATTAGTAACAAAATAATCGGCATCCGGTGATTCCCGGTTAACCTCAAGCCTCGCACGTTCGTCCTTTTTCAGGATGTCCTTATTCCAAACTCCCGGCTCGTTCAGTGAGCGAACTTTGATAGCGCCTTTATCGGGATTGGATCTGAGAATATATTCCAGTCCCTGTCTGTAACCCAGGCCCCAGTAATCCATTTCGAATTGCTTTTCGACAGGCGTATAACACATAACCGCGGCAAGATTGAAATAGGAGTTTTGGTGAGGGTGTAAATAAATGGTAATTATTGTCATTGCCAGGAAATACAGGGCGGTGAAACCGGTCAGTATTGTTTTAGGCATGGCGGAGAGGCGCTCATATAAATTCTTGAACCCGAATACGGCCACCAGCACAAAAAACGGATAAATAAAAAACACATGTCTCCAGGAGTCATAGACAACTGATTTCAGCAAAATAACAGCCAGTATGGGAGCAACGCTTAAATACAAAACTGCGCCCCAAAGAAAGTTTCCTTTGAAAAAGGATATGGGATCAGTAATAAGAGTTTTGATGGTTATTACAGCGCCAAATATCCAGAAGACGGAAAAGAAGAGGGGGGTTGTGAGCAATATCCAGGCAGGCAGATAGTGCCAGGGCAAGTGAGTGGCGCTGATGTAGTGGCCAAAATAAAGCATCTCCCCAGGCCAGCGAAGAAACCTTTTCATTTCAAGCAGCGCCGTGTAGAAATAATGCCAGGGGCCTTCCCACAATATGGGCCAAAATAAAATGGTAAAGCCCGAAAGCAGGATTGGGAAAAGCGCCAAAAGCAATAAGTATCTTTTCTTCAGAGCAGGTTGCTCAAAAAGCCCTTTCAACAATATAAAGAGGCTTACCGGGACCATAATAATTGCCAATATCCGGATGTCTATAGCAAAAGCGGTGGCCGCACAATGAACCAGGAGCCTTAGAAAATCGGGCTTGGCCATTAGTTTGAGCAATGTATAAAACGAGAAAATCATGGCGCATAAAAACCCGATGTCCTTGGAATTGAAGAAAGAATTCCCAAAAATCCTGGGGGACAATACAAGCATCAGGCTTGCCATCAGGGCCCATTTTTCATGACCAAATAAAATGTGCGCCGAAAAGAAAAAGGCGATTACCGAAAGATAAAAAAAAATAAAGTCAGCGAGATGGTGAGCCAGCAATATTTCGCGCGTATCAGAAAGTCCGAAGGCCTTCTCAACCCCTATCAGCAGAATTTCCAAAGCCGGGCCGTGATACCGATCGCCGAAGCCGATGAGCGCCTTATCCTTGTGAAGGATATAATTCCAGTTAGCATTGCCATAATCTCTCTGAGCGCCATCATCCCAATGAACGCCGTATTGCTTGTAAGCAAACAAACCAGCGATAAGGTAAATGATAAAGAAGGCCGCGCTAAGCTTCTTAAAATCCATTTAAACTATTCTTGGAAAAGAAAGTGTGTCAAAAAAAGCAAAATGAGGCGATTGATATTCTTCGATCGTCCAGTCCCCAGGGACCGGTTAAAAGGAGACACGCACGCGAGTGGCCGACTTAGACCTGACCATTCCATAGGCTGATTTCATTCTGCCGGCGATTGACCAACCCTTGCACTACCTGGCCGCCAGAGCGAACCCAGCGAAGCAACTGATTCGGCACATTGGTGTACTGTTGCTGATTGAGTACCTTCAAAAGAGTGCTACCTGTAAAGGCTCCAACCCCAACGTTGAACGTAAACGAAACGAGAGCGTCAAACTGATTCTGATTGAGTGCGACCTTCACGCCACTATTCACTGCTTGTTCAGCAGGCTTGACGTCTTGACTCAAGAGATCGAGCGTTTGCTGGTTCGTCAGTCCATCAGCATATTGCACCGGGATACCATTGATGACAGTCTTTCCGGACGAAAGCTCGGACTTGGTAAGAAGATGACCGACGCCGATCGTTGGGAGCCCGGCCGAATCTTTGTAGACCTTTAGCTCAAAGCCTTCCCAACTTTCCAATAGTCCGAGGCCGTTTTCACTCATTTGCATGGTCTGGTTCTTCTTTCAAGCGAATCGCCTCCTGCGGGATGCAGGGATGGTCGCAGACTATTCACTCATCGCCGTCAAGTACTCCATCGAAGTCGCGATCGATGCCGATGCGGCGACCGTAGCCGACAGGCGCTCCGGTGAACGTCAATTCTGATCCAGCATCTGCCGCTTGCAAAAGCGCCTGCCAGGTTAAGGGTGATTCACTCTGTCTATCGGATTGAAACGTTCCGTTGCCGACGTAAAAAAAGCCGCGATGCGCGCCGCCGTAAATCCCTTTCACCACGAGATCGCAGTTTCGACTATTCGCCTGGGCCATAAGCAAATGGATGCGTTCGGCGATTGCGGGCGAAAGCTTGTTGTCGCCATTGATTGTCACTTGCAGCCCGACGGCTGGCGCGAGACCGGTGTCAAAGGCGAGAACGAAAGCCTCGACATCGCGGCGGTCATGGTCACTCCTGAAAGTGAAGACCGGCAAGCGCAAAAAATCGAGCAACGTATCGATCGATCCGTCGTGAATAAAGCCGAACCCGGTAAGTTGTTCACCCGCTGAGTTCTGCAATCCGAGCTTCTGATAAAGCCCGCGCAGTTGTGGAACTTTGAAATCCTGAGATTCTTGAAGCAACAACCCGGGAATTATCAGATTGTTGGTCCCCGACTGGAAACCAGGCGAGGTGGAATGGCAGGCATTACACGACAGCAGTCCGGCATCCAGCGCGCTGTTGTTAAAGAGCAGACGTCCGCGCTCGGCGCTCGGGCCGGTTGCGGGATTTGGAAACGTGCGGTCCAGGTTTTGAAGTGGGTTGGGCGGATAAGTCAGCGTTTGAGTGAATACCCTGAAAGCCGCCATTTCATGAGCAGCGAGCTCTCGCGGCCCCCCGAGCAGCGACATAAAAGCGGGATTGAAGTCATCGAGCTTGCTTCGGTCGCCTCGCCAATGCAGCGGCTCGTTTCCAACGAGGCCGCGCAGCGATTGCGTGGTCATCGGACCCTTCATTGGATGGAAGGTCGAAGGAAGGAGTCCGTTACCACTAACAGTTTGCAGCTTGCCGCGCGGGTTTCCCAGGTCCCACGCCAGTCCGTCTCGATGGCCGTTCGAGTGGCAGCTTGCACAAGCCAGATCACCGTGCGCCGACAGGCTGCCGTCGTACAGGAAACGACGGCCTTCCCGCATAATCCCGGATTCTGGATTGAAGCCGACCGGTATGCGAGCCACTTCAGCGCGTTCCTTCAGATCGACAGTGCTCAACGTTTCATCAAAGCGATTGAGCACGTACAGCCGCTGTCGCGCTTCATCGATCGTTAGTCCGGTCGGCCCTTGTCCTACGTTGATTCTCGCCTGAACGGCGCCCGCCGGATCGAGAACACCTACTTTGGCCGACCCCGTTGCTGCAACATAGAGCGCGCCATCCGCGCCGCGGGCAATGTCGGCAGGCAGCGCCAGGCTTAGGGCTCGCTCCGCGTCCGATCCTTCCAGCACATCGAGATTGATGTGGGTATTCAGATTAGCGGCGGTGATGTTAAGAGAAGGAGTTCTCAGGTCGACGATCGAAACCCGAGTGGTTGCGAACCGGCCGCTGAGATTCTGCTCAAAGCGAACTTCGTTATGAGCCTCGATGTTGATCACGTAAAGGCGATTGCTTGCGGGATCGAACGCAGAGTTGCCGATTTGAGTACCTATGCTGCGCACCTCATTTTGAATGCGCGGGGTCGGTGCGGTGGCATCGATAACCACGAGATCGACGTCTGCAAGAGTGTAAGGAACAAGCGCATTCCATTTTGTGTTGCCCCGTTCGTCTGACCACTTCGATCCGTCCCACTTCACTATTAAAGCTACATCAGGCGCCGGGGGCAGCTTCTTCATTTTGGGGAACGCCTTGGGCGGCCCCCCTGCGGCTTTAACCCGATTTGCGGGAACAACCGTAGTCTGGTTCCCGGATTCGAAGACCGATACAAAAACGTGCCCGCCGGAGGAGTCGCGAGCCAGCGCGCGAGGCTGCTTGCCGCGAATGTTAATTACTTGCGGACTGTCCGCGGGTGCGTCCAGGTTGTAAGCCTTCACCTGGCCGAGCCCTGAAACGCAAACAAAAGCCATCTCGCGCTGCTGGCCGCCGAAGACCACGTCGGTCGGTTCATCGCCTACATCGATGGTTCGAATAACATTGCCTGTGGTGAGATCTACCACGCTCACCGAATCAGACAGCCAGTTGGTAACCCACGCTTCACGGTCGCTGCGCGCGGCGACACTCACGGGCTCGAGGCCAACCGGAATCTCCGCAACAAGCGTGGGCGCTACGCCGTTCAACTGAAACACCGATAATCGATGATCGGGAGTATTTACCGCCAAGAGCCGAGTTCCATCGGGAGTGAGAGCGAGCGGATGAACCTGAGGGCTTTCAAAACTCTTGAAGGCGACGGGTAACGTTTCGGCGATGACAACGTGAGGCTGAGGTTGATTGAGCACAATCAACGCGGATCCTATCAAGACGACAAACGCCAGACGCTTGACGGTGTTTCTGGTCGCACTGAAAGCAAGTGACATAATCGTGTATCGATACTTTTGATGGAATCGCTGGCGGAAACAGAGAGTAATATACGTCAACCCTCGCGCTGCATCAACTGTGTCATCCGCTGACGGCGTCATCAGACCGGCTCGGGCAGGCGTTCACGCCCGGGTCAGCAGTATTTCCATTAGCCCAGGCGTTCACGCCCGGGTCAGCAGTATTTCCATTAGCCCAGGTGTTCACGCCTGGGGTCGGTTTCCATTAGCCCAGGCGTTCACAAACTGGGTCAGCAGTTTTTCCATTAGCCCAGCCGTTCACGCCCAGGTCAGCAGTTTGTCCATTAGCCCAGGCGTTCACGCCCGGTCAGCAGTTTGTCCATTAGCCCAGGCGTTCACGCCTGGGTTGCGTGTAGGGATGGATTAGGGTAGCCCCGTTCACGGGGCTTCCCACGCAGCTTTAGCTGAATGTCGAATCCTGAGACGAAGAATTGCCTGAAGGCCAAACCAAAGCCCGGTGAACCGGGCTATCTGATCGGTCGGCACGCGTGACCCAGGCGTGAACGCCTGGGCTAATGGAAAAGCTGCAGTGACCCAGGCGTGAACGCCTTGGCTAATGGAGAAACTGCTGCCCCGGGCGTGAACGCCCACGTACTGATCGAGCAGGCGAGGTTAACAGCAAATTTCCTCTAGCTTTCCAAGGCGAAATAAGGATAGAATCCTGCCTGTGGACCTGAACGTCTGAGCTAAATCCCTGGCTGGTTTGAATACCCTGGGCCAGGAATCTTGACGAACCAATGGTGGTCGCATCCGCTCCTGCGGCGGTCGGTCAAATATCTATCTTAGCTATTCCTACGCTGTGAAAACATGACTCTGACACGATACGAGTCATTGTGGAGGCCTCAATGTCCAAAGCCTTAAACGATAGGTTTGCTAGTGAGCTGAGTCATCGCAACAGCGCACACATCAGCGTGTCGACGCACGCGCCGCGCTCGGATTGGAGGGATATGAGTGAGTCCGAGCACTTCGTCCAGTTCTACGAGACCGACTTGTTCCTACTCAACTCGCTGGGCGGTTTCATCGGCACGGGCTTGCGCGCGGGTGACGGCTGTATCGTTGTGGCAACGAAAGCACACCGAGACGAACTTCATACACGATTGCACGCATACGGGCTGGACGTGGCTGCCGCAAGTGCAAGCGGCCAATATGTTTCGTTGGACGCGACCGAGACTCTGTCGAAGTTCATGGTTGATGGGTTGCCGGAGCCGGCGCGTTTTGCCGAAGTCTTTGGGGGGGTCATCGCGGGAGCGACTGAGGGCCGAGGCCGCGTTCAAGCGTTTGGCGAGATGGTCGCGCTGCTCTGGGCAGAGGGAAACCAGGCTGCGGCGATACGGCTGGAAGAACTCTGGAACAATTTACAAGAGACTCATCGATTCGCACTCTTCTGCGCCTATCCAATGAACGGCTTTGGCAGGGAAGCGCTCGCCAAGCCGCTAGGTGACGTGTGTGCAGCGCACACGCGCGTCATCCCTGCTGAAAGCTATTCCGCGGTTGACAACCCGGACGAGCGCCTGCGAGTCATCCTTCAGTTGCAACAGAAGGCAAGATCACTCGAAGTCGAGATCGCGGAACGGAACGAGGCGGAGGAGCGACTCCGGATTTCCCTCACCCGAGAGCAAATGGCGCGAGCCGAAGCCGAAGCCGCCAATCGCATGAAGGACGAGTTCCTGGCAACCGTCTCACACGAGTTGCGCACGCCGCTCAACGCAATCATCGGCTGGTCTCATTTGCTGCGCAGCGGAAGGATAGATGAGGCCACTGCGGGTCGGGCTGTTGAAACTATAGAACGCAATGCAAGAGCGCAGGCACAACTGATTGAAGATATACTCGACGTATCGCGTGTGATTACGGGTAAGCTCCGCCTGAACATTGGACCGGTTGACGTGGCGTCGGTGATCAACGCAGCCATCGACTCCGTTCAGCTCGCGGCTGATTCAAAAAGCATTCAACTGGAGGTGACACTTGATCCTTCAGCTCGCCGCGTCTCGGGTGATTCCAGCCGCTTGCAGCAAGTCGTCTGGAACCTGCTTTCGAACGCAATTAAGTTCACTCCGTCTGGCGGGCGCGTCCAAGTGCGACTAGAGCACGTACACTCGAACGTACAGATCAGTGTGAGCGATACGGGCCCGGGCATCACTTCCGAATTTCTCCCGTTCATCTTTGACCGCTTCCGCCAGGCCGATGGCACTAGCACCCGGAGGCATGGCGGGCTTGGCTTAGGATTAGCGATAGTGCGGCACCTGGTTGAGCTTCACGGCGGCGCCGTCCACGCTGACAGTCATGGAGACGGCCTTGGCGCTACATTCACAATCAGTCTTCCCCTTGCGCCTGCAAATGAACGCGCCCAAAGCCACGGAAACGCCGCGAGTTTTATAAATGAAGAAACGGACGCAGGCCTCCATCCTCTTCTCTCGCTTGATGGTATCCAGGTGCTGCTGGTCGACGACGACCGAGGCAACCTTGAGATTCTGACCGTCATGCTGACTGAGCGCCGGGCCAATGTACAGGCGGTCTCGTCTGCTTCTGAAGCCCTCGAAGTGCTTGAGTGGTACAAGCCCGATGTGTTGGTATCTGATCTGGCAATGCCAGGTGAAGATGGTTATTCACTTATAGGCAAGGTGCGAGCACTCGAAGCTAAAAACGGGAAGCAGACGCCGGCTGTGGCCTTGACCGCGTATGTGAGGGTTGAGGATCGGGCACGCGCATTGACCGCAGGATTCAATCTGTTTGTGGCAAAGCCCGTCGAGCCGAACGAGCTGATCGCGGCTATCGCGAATCTCGCGGAGTCTGGCCCGGCAGGATTCGGATGCGCAGGGGCAGATTAACAGCGTATGGCCCTCCAAGACCTGAGAGCATTCATCTCGGCGCTCGAAAAACGTGGTCAGCTTAAGCGCATCCGCGCAGAGGTGGACGCGGAGCTTGAAATAGCCGAGATCACCGACCGCGTTTCCAAACAAGCTGGCCCCGCCCTGCTGTTCGAAAACGTTCGCGGCCACTCGATTCCCGTGCTCATAAACGCGCTCGGTAGCCGCGAGCGGATGATGATCGCGCTGGGTGTCAGCGACTACGGCGAGATAACCGAGCGCATAACTGAACTCACCGACGTGAAGTCTCCTCAAGGGCTGATCGAAAAAATCAAGATGATTCCGCGCCTCGCCGATCTCGCAAAAATGTTTCCCAAGATAGTGAAAGATGGGCCGTGCAAGGAGCGAGTGCTCGAGGAAGGGAAGTTCTCGCTGTTCGACTTCCCCATCATCAAGTGCTGGCCCGAAGACGGCGGGCGCTACATAACGATGCCGCTGGTGTTCACCAGGAATCCAGCGACGGGCAAACGCAACTGCGGGATGTATCGCATGCAGGTCTACGATGAAAAGACCACCGGCATGCACTGGCAGATTCACAAGCACGGCGCGCAGCACTTTCGCAACTTGAAACGCGGCGGCGGAGGGCGGCTCGAGGTGGGAGTGGCCATAGGAGCCGATCCGGTGACTGTGTTCGCGGCCATCATGCCGCTGCCCGAAGATCTGGACGAGATGATGATTGCCGGCTTCTTGCGAGAGAAACCGGTCGAGATGGTCCGCTGCGAGACGGTCGATGTTGAAGTGCCGGCTAACGCCGAGATAGTGCTGGAAGGGTATGTCGACACGGAAGAGCGGCGGACCGAAGGGCCGTTTGGCGATCACACCGGCTATTACTCGCTCGAAGACGAATTCCCGGTCTTTCACGTCACCTGTATCACGCATCGCAAGAAACCGATCTATCAGACGATCATCGTCGGCAAGCCGCCGCAGGAAGACTGCTGGATGGGCGAAGCGATCGAGCGAATCTATTTACCACTGATGCAGCGCCAGTTCCCTGAGGTCGTCGACTATCACATGCCATTCGCGGGAGTGTTTCACAACCTGATGATCGTTTCGATCCGCAAGGATTACCCGGGACACGCGCGCAAGATCATGAACGGAATATGGTCGCTGCCTCAGGCGATGTTCACCAAGTGCATAGTCGTGGTGGACAACGACACCAACGTTCGCGACTTGAATGAAGTGGCCTGGCGCGTGCTGAACAACATCGATCCGGAGCGTGACATTCAATTCATGCTTGGCCCGGTCGATCAATTGGACCACTCGGCGCGGTTGCCGAACTTCGGCTCGAAGATGGGAATTGATGGAACGCGCAAATGGAAGTCAGAAGGCATCGATCGCCCGTGGCCGAAAGAGATCAAGATGAGCGAAGAGGTGAAGCGGCGAATCGATCAACTATGGCCAAAGCTTGGATTGTGAGATATTCCGCCGGTTCGAGCTTTTGCTTTCTGCTTAGTTCAGCTGAAATTGCTGATCAACAACACATCACGGTTGGCCACGCCGCGCGAGATTACGAGCCGGCCATCGCGTGACCAGCCGAATGCGAAGATTTGCTCACCTTTGAAGTCGGTCACTTGCTTGGGCGGGCCGCCTTCTATCGACTGGCTCCAAACGTCTCATAACGACCGACGTTTGTTCCGCTAGGAATCATCTGAAAATCTGATTCTCTAACTACCTGCAGCGTGCGCGGCAACGAGCGGCGCCGCCATCTATATTGATATTTCCAGCCGCTTCGGAGGGCAGGCTTCATGCCCTGGTGCCAAGGTCAAGCCGTCAACGAAACTCTGTTGAAAAGAAGCGTGTGAAGTCTGCCTGTCCGGTTACGTAAAGGTTGCGGATGTTCCGGATGATCACCGCCGACTGTAGGTTTCACTTCCTGAAAGGAGCGCTGCATCATCTCCGGTTCCAAGCCAATGCTCGGGCCAGAATGTCAGCCTGACGGGACGATCACGCTATGTGTCCTGCGAGCTTTCCAATTGACTCGAGAATGCGAAATGCTTTGCCCAATCATTTCTTCTGTTTGTCCTTAAACTCTGCATACCAGTTTTCCACTAAACGAAGCGAGTGAACAAATGACTTGTCTCCAGGCGCCTCACGGACCACCGCGAATGTCTTGCCGTCGGGGCTCACGTCATACCACAGATCCAGCCGGAGACGGCCCATAGCGCCTGAGAAAAGCGGACGCTGCGTACCCAGGCTTAACTTTGGTTGCGTGGACACTTCGACTTCCATCAGGGATTCACCCTGCACGAAGTAGAGCTTCTTGCCCGTGCGGTCCCACCGCGGCGTAGCCCCACCATTGGTCGAGACCTGCCACTTTCCTTCCTGTGCAGGAAACGCCATCAAAAAGATTTCGGAACGGCCTGATTCATTGGACTGGTAGGCCACGTATCGCCCGTCGGGAGAAAACACCGGCTGCTCCTGGTTTCCGGGAGCCTCCAGGAAGGCAATCGGCTTGCGGTCGCCCTCCAGAGGCACATAATGAAGTTCGAATCCCTGTCCCGCCACGATAGTCGTAAAGAGAAGCCCCTTGCCGTCTGGCGCAGCGTAAGGTTGCATGCCGTCCTGCGCCAACACCTCTTCCTTGCCGCTCCCGTCGGCGAGAAGAGAGCGTATTTCCGGGCGCGCGCCGCCTTCTCGCGACTCGTAGTAAATGCGGTCGCCGCTTGGGGACCACGACGGATGGATAGTCAATCTCCGATCAAAGGTCAGGCGGACATCCCTTTTGCTCCGCAGGTCTGTTACAAAGATGCCGGACGCATTCTGTTCGCCTTTGAATAAGGCCACGCGGCTGCCGTCGGGAGAGAATCGCGGATGCCGCAGCCACACCGCCGACTCACCCAGCGTGCTTTCCACCTCTCCCTTGCGGTTCAATTGAACCGCCTGAAAGCTGGATTCTCCTTCCTCGGCGTAGAGCAAGGTGCCATCGGAGGAGACCGAGGGCCAACTGCCATCGGCCACGACAAGGAAAGGTTCCCCTGTGACTTTGAATTCCTTCAAGGAGAAGGGTAGCGCCCAGATTCCGGGGTTCCCCGTGTTTCTTCGGTAAAGTATATGTCCCGACGGCGAGTACACCGGCGCATCCAGAAACTCGTCTTTCAAATGCAGGATTGTCTTGCGTGTTTGGCCCGTCCACGCTTCGATCGTGTCCGGTCCGCCATCGTTGTGGTCCACAATGTAGAGCAGACCTTTACCGCCTGGCAGCAAGCTCGGTTTGTGAAAGTCTGACTCACTCTTCTCATCTCGCGACAGAAACTCTTTGAAGTCGCCTCCTTGCTCGGAGACAGACAATATGCCGGTTCCGTTGGCTGCTTGGACGAAAACAATCTTGCCGTCTTCGGTCCACACGCCTCCCGGTGTCGTGCCACCCAGATTGAAGCTTGCCTGGGCCACAATCGCCGGCTGCCCTCCAGTCACTCCGACGCGCCAAATCTTTTGGTTCGCCAGGTAAGCTATGCTGTTGCTGTCGGGGGACCAGAATGGAAATGCGGGCGAAACCCCAGATACAAGCTCCGTCGGCTCCAGGCGGTCTAACTCCCGAACCCAGAGACTGGAACCGGCCACGTACACAATGTTCCGCCCATCCGGAGAAATCACCGGAGGTGTTCGTTCCCCTTGCTTCAGATCGGGCACGGGGATGGCGAATTTTCGGACTGGCGGCTGACTCGGTTGCGACTCGAAGAGGCGAACGACCAGCGCCGTCGCCAGCCCAGTAATCGCCACCGCGATCGCCACCCCCACCCACAACCGGCTTCGCACAGGCAATTGCACGATCGCCGTCGCCACTGACACATCCTCAGGCCCGCTCAGGGCTTCTTCAAACAGGATGCGCGCTTCGCCGATGTCTCGCAGTCGTCGTTTCTGGTCTTTTATCAGACAACGAAGCAGCAAGCGGTGGGTCACACCTGGAGTCGTTGCGGGCAGCGCATCCCAGTCTGGCTCGGCTCGAACAACCGCAGCCAGAGTGTCTGTTAGCGTCTCGCCACTGAATGTTTGCTTGCCCGTGAGCATTTCAAACAGCAGGCATCCAAACGCCCAGATGTCTGAGCGCTTGTCCACGGATTTGCCTTTCGCCTGTTCGGGGCTCATATACGCGGCGGTACCGAGAATCATTCCGGCTTGCGTGCCTTTGATCAACGTGGGTGAGTGTGAGAGGTCAGCAGCGTCACTGTCGTCGGTCAAAACTTTGGCGAGGCCAAAGTCGAGCACCTTCACCGCGCCGTCAAGCGTCACTTTCACGTTCGCTGGTTTCAGATCGCGATGAATGATGCCCCGCTCATGCGCGACTTCGAGCGCCTCTGCGATCTGCTTCGCAATCGCCATCGCTTCATCGACAGGAATTGGCCCAGCAGCAATGCGATCGGCCAGCGTTGGTCCCTCGACGAGTTCCATCACCAGCGCGCGAACGCCATCGGACTCTTCCAGCCCATAGATCGCCGCGATGTTCGGGTGGTTAAGCGACGCAAGCACCTGCGCTTCGCGTTGGAACCGGGCCACACGTTCGGCATCTTCGGTGAAGCCCTCAGGCAATACCTTGATGGCGACTTCGCGATTCAGCTTCGAGTCGCGCGCGCGATACACCTCACCCATCCCGCCTGCGCCGAGCTGCGAGCGGATTTCATAGTGTCCCAGTCGTGTTCCGGCAGTGAGCGTCATCGCTTCAAGTCCGCAGTCCAGTTCAACACAACGCTGATCGGTGAAGGCTTTTCTTCCTCAACCTGCGTGATGATGAGAAATCGCTGGCCGTCGGCGGTGACGTCATAGCCACGCCTGAAAGTCACCCCGACGATGCGCGTCTGGAAAAGTTCTTTAGGGACACTGACCTCGAAGGTGGAACTGGCTTTCACATCCACCGCCATCAGCTCTCTGCCCCGAGCGATGTAAAATAGTTCTTTCCCGTCTCCCCGCCAGAGCGGGTGATACCCTCCGTCAGTTGAGACCTTCCACTTGCCGGCGGATGCGGGGAAGCTCTGTACATAGACCTCAAACTTCCCGGATTCATTCGACGCGTAAGCGATCCATTTCCCGTCGGGAGATAGTTGGGCCGACTGTTCGTTGAACTCCGTCTGAATAAGAGGAAACGGCTTCCCGTCCCCAAAGAGCGGCAATTCAAGGAGGCTTCTCCTTATTAACCCTTCGTCACGCGCAATAGACGATTTTCGGTCCGGGCAATCACATCATAGGCGTAACAGCGTGTCAACGTGCTGAGCTAATAGCTATCGAATCCGATGTTGTACCTGACTCTAAGTAATACGAGAAGCGGCGCGTACTTGAGTCGCTTGGCCTGCTCGATCAATTGGACTACTCGGCGCGGTTGCCGAACTTCGGCTCGAAGATGGGAATTGATGGAACGCGCAAATGGAAGTCAGAAGGCTTCGATCGCCCGTGGCCTAAAGAAATCAAGATGAGCGAAGACGTGAAGCGGAGAATAGATCAGCTCTGGCCAAAGCTTGGATTGTGAGATATTCATTCCTTGTGCTTCGCAGCTAGCATTGCCGCAGCGACATCGTCCGGTGGTGTCTCGATGAAGTGAACGGCCCGCTCTTCATAACCGAGCATCGACTGGACTGCGGCATTGCCCTCGCAGGCCTTGCTCGAGAAAGATAGAGCGGTCTTTGGGGCGCGCGCTCAAGCGCAGCCTGCACATGCTCGTCGCTTTGTTTCCACCGCCGGGAGTTAACTTAATCCCTCGCTGGTCATCGCCCTTAGCAGGCATAATTTAGGCGCTCTCCATTCTCTCATCACCTGGCTAGCCGTGGATCGGGGGCATTGGTTTTTCATCTTGCTTGCTCAATCGACAAACTCACGGCGCGAGCCCAACGCGCTGCAGCAGGTCGGTGAATCGCGGGTCTGAGCGAAGGAAATCTAATCCTGGATCTACTTTGATCCAAACCATCCAATTGTCCCGGTTCTCATAAGCTTTCTCGAGCCACTGTATTGTCTGATCTTTTTCGCCAAGGCGGGCGTAGATCAGTGCTATCAGGTACGGTGAGATATATCGTTTCTGTGATTGCGCTACCAACTCTCCAATCACTTTGTGGGCGTCGCTTTTTCTTCCCGAGCTGGCGTAGACCCATCCGAACATGGCGCGATTGTATTCGCTTAAGGATATCTTTGAAAGTTCTGCGAGGGCCTCCTGGTACATTCCCTTTCGCTCATAAACCCAGCCGAGGCCATTGTGCGCCTCCGGCGAGTTCGGGTCCATATCAAGCGCCTTGCGAAATTGTTCAATAGCCTGGTCGTATTGGCGGGCGACGAAAAGACGGTAGCCTAACTCCGTATTAGCATCCAGATCAAGTGGATCAATCTCCAGCGCTCGTTTCAGCTCTGCGATGGATTCTTTGTGCCGCCCCAGCATTGATAGGTAGGCGCCATACTCATGATGAACTCTGGCGAGGTTTGGGTTTAGTTCTATGGCCCGCTTGTATTCTCTTTCAGCGCCTGCCCAGTCCCATTCATAACCTTCTTTGATTTGTGCCAGTGAGATGTGCGCTTCGGCAAGCTGCTCATCAAGCTCCAGCGCTTTCATCGCCGCCTGCTTCGCTTTCGGCATAGCCTCGTGCGCGGGTAGCAGATTGATTCCGGTTCTTTGAAACTCAGCGTAGGAATCAGCCAGCCCAGCGTATGCCAGCGCGTAACTGGGGTCGTTGGCAATTGCCTGCTCGAAATAATTGAAGGCTTTCTTGACATCCCCTTCTTGCCGGTACAGATGATACCGACCCTTCAGATAGAGTTGATAGGCTTCGGTGTTTTCTGTAGGCGGCTTGGCCAGTCGCTCACGCTCCTCGCCGGTCAATCTTAATCGCAGCTTCTCCGAGATTCGCCTGGCAATGTCTTCTTGCACTTCGAGAATGTCTGACAGCTTCCGGTTGTATTTATCGCCCCAGATTTGTGTTCCATCTGCGACGTTCACCAGGTCTGCCTGCACTATCAACGTCTCCCCGTGCTGGATGACTTTTCCGGTCATCACCGCATCCACGTTCAGTTCTCGGCCTGCCGCTTGAGCATCAATATCTTTTCCCTTGTAACGAAATGCCGTAGTCCGCGCCATCACTTTCAGCCCTGACAGTTGCGACAGACTGTTGATTATGTTTTCCGTGATTCCGTCTGACAGGTATTCACTGTTTATATCTCCGCCGGCGTTCGTCATTGGCAGGATTGCTATCGAGCCAATGGCCTGCCCAGCTTTACCACCCCAAGCCCAATATCCGATCGCTGACAACATCGTGACAGTTACGACCAGAGCAAGGACACAGGCCTTCGGATGGCGTTTGATCTCACTGACAAGATATTTGACGCTCACCGAGGTGTGCGCTGCTCCGACTTCTGCAGTGCTTGGCGCTGACTTGTTCGCAGTCCCAATTGCGGCCTGCCCGCCGCTCGTCTTCACTGGCGCTTGACCAATCGCATTTGGTCGTCCGGAGCGTTCTTGTTCAGCCTCAAACTCCAGTCGCTGTTTAAGGCGCTTCAGATCGAGGAGCAAGTCCTTAACAACCTGATACCGCTCCTCCTTATCCTTCTCGAGCGATTTGGTGACGACTCGCTCCAGCTCGGCTGGCACTTCTGGCGAGTAGCGTGAGAGCGGCGGCGGCTCCTTGGTTAGAATTGAGGCGATCACGTCGCTGGCACTAGGTCCCTCAAACGGGACTTTATCCGTAACCATCTCGTAAAGCACCACCCCCAGGCTGAAGATGTCACTGCGCGCATCGACCTTGTGTCCCCGCGCCTGCTCCGGCGACATATAGCGCGCCGTGCCCATCACCACCCCGGTCTCCGTGCTGACTCTGCCAGCCGTTGGTGCCTGAGTGTCGATGGCGTGCGCGGGCGGCTGCGTCAACTTAGCGAGCCCAAAGTCCAAGACTTTCACGTAGCCATCGCGCCGCATCATAATGTTTTCAGGCTTGACGTCTCGATGAATGATTCCTGCTTCGTGCGCGGCAGCTAAAGCTGAAGCAACTTGAATACCGACGTCGAGTACCGTTGTAAGCTTCATTCCGCCAGAGGCAATCTGTTGCCTGAGCGTCAGGCCGTCAATGAATTCGGTGGTGATGAAGTGCGCGCTGTTCTCCTGGCCGATTTCGTGAATGGTGATGATGTTGGGATGATTAAGCGACGAGACGGCTTTTGCTTCCTGCACGAAGCGTTGTAGGCGAGATTCATCTTTGGTGAACCGGTCGGGCAGAATCTTGAGAGCCACCTTGCGCCCAAGCGTGGTATCTTCTGCGAGATAAACTTCACCCATTCCGCCCGCGCCGAGCTGCGAGCGGACTTCGTAGCGTCCCAGTCGCGTTCCGGCGGTGAGCGTCATCGCCCGGCACCAACGATGTGTTGCGGAAGACTGATTGCGGCAATTCTCTGCTCTTCATGATTGAGCCCAGAAGCAGCGCAAGCCTCTTGCTCGAAGCGATGCAAACGATCCTCGTTGTGAGTTAGATCGGAGAGCAGAAGCTTGATAGCAACCTTGCGCCCGAGCCTGGTGTCTTCTGCGAGGTAGACCTCGCCCATGCCGCCGGCACCGAGCTTCTCCAGGATTCGGTAATGCGCAATCGTTTGAGCGACCAAGGAGGCTTCTCCTTATTAACCCTATTAAACCTTCGTCACTTGCAATCGACGATTTTCGGTCCGGGCAATCACATCATAGGCGTAACAGTGTGTCAATGGGCTGAGCTAATTGCAAATTGATGGAACGCGCAAGTGGAAGTCAGAAGGCTTCGATCGCCGTGGCCTAAAGAAATCAAGATGAGCGAAGAGGTGAAGCGAAGAATCGATCAACTCTGGCCTAAGCTTGGTCTGTGATTCGAACAGAGGTCGACCTACTGAGGGCTAAGGCTCTTTCGAATTCGGTCGCGATATTGCGTGGCCTTGGCGCGCACCGAGCGTTCGTCGATAGTCAACACTCGGCGATTCTGCATCACGACCCTGCCGTTAATCATTACCGTTTCAACATCGGAAGCTTTCGTCGCGTACACGAGCTGCGAGTAGACGTTGTAAAGCGGTGTCTGGTGAACGCTGTCCATTCCAACGATTATCAGGTCAGCACGTTTGCCCGCTTCGAGTGAGCCAATTTCTTTATCCTGGTGAATCGCGCGCGCACCGCGAATGGTCGCCATCTCGATCGCCTCACGAGCGTTGATCACGGTCGGGTCCTTTGAAGTCAACTTGTGAAGTTTCGCCGCCGTATCCATCTCCTCCCACAAATCCAAGTCGTTGTTCGAAGCGGCGCCGTCTGTACCGAGTCCGACCGCCACACCCGCCTTTAACATCTGGGGCACAGGAGCGGTTCCCCCAGCCAGTTTCATGTTTGACTGCGGACAGTGCGCAACCCCTACCCTCCGCTTCGCAAGCGTGCCGATGTCGTCGCTAGTCGGCCAAATCATGTGCGCGGCGATCACGCGCTCATCGAGCAAGCCTATCCGCTCCAGATAAGCAACTGAGCTTGAGCCGTATCGTTCTTCAATCGTCTTGACCTCGGCAGGATCTTCGGCAACGTGGATGACCAGCGGAATCCCGAGCCGCTCAGAGAACGAATGTGCTTGCTTCAGGTGATCGGTTGACACCGTGTACGCCGAGTGCGGAGCAATAGCTGGAGTGATGAGCGGGTGACCCTTCCACTTCGCCGCGAACTTCTCGGTGTAGGTCATGCCCGCGTCCCAGGTCTTGTTGTCCGGCGCGGGAAAATCGATAAGCGTTTCGCCGAGCACCGCTCGCATGCCTGCGCGCGCAGTCTCGTCGGCGATCGCGTCTTCAAAGTAGTACATATCGACGTAGGTGGTCGTTCCACCTCGAATCATTTCGAGGCAGCCTAGACGCGT
Organism: Acidobacteriota bacterium; assembly: GCA_038040455.1. Classification (GTDB taxonomy): domain Bacteria; phylum Acidobacteriota; class Blastocatellia; order UBA7656; family UBA7656; genus Onstottus_A. The sequence goes on along the minus strand of JBBPIH010000020.1, from coordinate 25,667 downwards.
GCCCCAGCGCACGAATTGCTCGTCGACGTTCTTAGCTTCGGCCGGGAAGATGTACTTTTGAAGCCACTCCATCAACACCAGGTCATCGGCTATGCCTCGGAACAAAACCATCGGCACGTGGGTGTGGGTGTTGATCAAGCCGGGCATAATCACTTTGCCGGCGGCAAGGATGTTACGAGTGGCGGTATACTTAGCCGCGATCTCGCCGGCAGGACCTACAGCGACTATGCGCTCGCCTCTGACCGCAACCGCGCCGTTGTCAATCACGCGCGATGAGCCATCCATCGTAATGACGGTTCCGCCGCGAATGATGATGTCGACTCGCTCGGCGGCGATCGCGATGGAAGGCGCAACGTCAAGGATCAGAGTGAGAATCAGAAAAGTGACAGTGAGGGCCTTTTTCAAGCAATCTCCTCCAAGTAGCGTTTGATTTCCGCAGCTCCCAACCGCATAAGCAAAAAGCACCGGAAGAAAGCGAGGCGCAAATCAACTGAAATCGTGATTCGCGATTCCGAGGTTGTGATCGAGGGTCGATTTTTGCTGATGGCTGGTCCTACTGATGACCGCTGACGTGGCGGTCCACGATCAATATGAGAGCGTTCAACCTGGCGTCGGTTTCTTTGCCTCGTTCGACCATTTCTGCGAGTCCCCGATCAATGGCGGCGATTTGCTGATCGTGGGCGGCGATTTGCTGATCGTGACGTTCAATGTGGTCAGTCAAGGCCAGGAGCGCATCTCTCAAAGTGCCCGCGAATCCTATGAGTTGCTCTATCTGGCGATCTACCCTCTCCATGCGCGCTTCCCATTGGGCGTGGCGCGCTTCCCAATGGGCGTGGCGTGCTTCCGATTCGGCGTGGCGTGCTTCCCAATGGGCGTCCCGCTCTTGCAGTTTCTCCAGCCAGGCACTGAACTTTGCTTGGTGCTCCAGGATGAATGCCATCTGACGTTCGAAATGCTCATTATCCATTCGACTCATTCTCCGGATTACAAATTCCCAGGAAGTGATCGCTAGCTTACACCCTCGAGATATCGAGCGTCGAATGCTTCGGGCAGCAAGTCCCTTATCCTATACGTGCGAACATCGCCCGAAAGATTGGCGAGAATGACCTCGGTCTTATCAACGGAGAACTCCCAGATCATCTGACGGCAGCACCCGCAGGGCGGCGCAATGTGTTCGTGATCTGTGACCACCGCGATTCTTGCAATCTCGCTGGCGCCTTCGCTAATCGCTTTGAAGATCGCGACTCGCTCGGCGCACATGCTCAAGCCGTAGGTCGAGTTCTCAACATTGCACCCGGTGAACACGCGGCCGTCCGAGCTGAGCAGCGCGGCGCCCACGTTAAAGTTCGAGTAGGGCGCGTGGGCCCAGCGGCGCGCGTCCTTCGCCTGTGCGATCAATTCATCATCACTTATCATTTCAACACTGCTTCCCTGCCGGTCGTGTGTTCCACTAACTCGTAAACTCTGGGCGTTCGTTTCCCGTGCTGTCAGATCGAATGGGAATCGCATTCTCTTCGGCTGATCGGCCAAGTAATGATTTGATCTTTGCAGTGATCAAATCAATCCCCACGTCGTTGAATCCGCCCTCGGGAATTATGATATCGGCGTAGCGCTTTGACGGCTCAACAAACTGAAGGTGCATCGGCCGCACTGTCGTCGTGTACTGGGTGATCACCGATTCTACTGTGCGCCCCCGTTCGTGCACGTCGCGATCAAGCCGCCTTATGAAACGGATATCCGGGTCGGTGTCCACAAAGATTTTCAGGTCCATCAGCCCGCGCATCTGCGAGTTCACAAAAACCAGGATGCCCTCTACGACGATAACCGGGCGGGGTTCGACGTGAATCGTTTCCGCCTTGCGCGAGTGTGTGGGGTAGTCGTAGTCCGGCTGCTCTATGGCTTCACCCGCCCGCAATGCTTCAAGGTGGTTTATCAGCAACTCAGTGTCGAATGCATCGGGGTGGTCGTAGTTGACTTGGTGGCGCAGGTCGAGCGGCATGTCTCCGAGGTTGCGATAGTAAGAGTCCTGTTGGAGGTAGACAACGTTCTCGACGCCGACCGGCGCGATGATCTTCTGGGCTACGGTAGTCTTGCCTGAGCCGGTTCCGCCACTGATGCCAATTATCATAGCGTGGTTATTGTACCATCAGTGCGCAAACGGAGTCAGGGACGTTCGTCGTACGGCCTTCAGGCGGAAGTAGCGTAGACTTTAGTCTGTGTCCGATGAAGAACTCTTCTATCGGGGCTGGTGACACAGACTCGCCGGGCCACGGGCCACAAAGGCAAGCAACTAGCAGGCAAGTGTCTACGTCGAAAAGGCTTGCTGCTCTGCATCAGTCGCCAGCGCAGCAATGGTCGGTACTACCTTGGCGTGCTACAGGTCGGCACTCTGCGGAGTTGCATTGTGGTTCTCCTTAATCCAGCGGGGGTATCACGCCCTGGATACCACCACCGACATACCAATACCATAAATACGATAGCACTACCTCTCATTAACACCTCACTTCAGTGAGGTGCCTGGCGGCCCACAGCGACGCCGAACCGTTTTAACGGTTTGGCCTCCGGGCCGCATTCTTTAGCTCACCGGCTCAGCTTCATCAGCCGCGTCATCGTGCCATTCCAGCCCGTGCACCTTAACAAGGGCCGAAAGCTCTTCAGCGAACGACTTCCGCCGGTGATGCTCCTCCTGATCCTCGATGTAGCGCACTACGGCGTCCAGATTCGAGTGCGAAACCGAGAACGCACTGTAGCCGCGTCTCCACGTAAACTTGCCGGCGATTATCCTATTCGCATTGATCCAATGTGACGAGGCGCCCTTCAACAATTGCAGAACTTCTTCTATTGAGTACCTCGTTGGGAGGTCGATAACCGCATGCGCGTGGTCGGGATTGACGTAGTTGGATTTCCTGTAGATCCCCTTCGAGCGCGAATAGTCGTAGAGGAAGCTCGAGACCTTCACGCCCGAGGGCTTGGGCAGCATTCGTTCGCGGCGCAAGTCGCCCAAGTTAGATGCAACCAGCATCGCGAGTAAGAATGGAGAGACATCGCTAAACTCCGAGTTGTGGAAACTTTGAAACAGTTTCCGTGGTTTGTCGTGCACTGGCGCCGCGCGATGAAGCGCGTAATAGCAAAACCGTTGAAACGGTTCCATTAGTCCGCCGGTCCAAACACCCAACTGGAAGTTGGGTGTTAATTGGAACCCACACCAGATCCGCCCGGCTCGCAACACCCGACCAAAGGTGGGTGTTAATGGAATCGAGAAACGGGCAAGCCTTCTTTCTTTCAGCACCGCTACAAGTCGCTATCACGCGTCTGCGCTGACGATTCGCGGGATTACGCGAAGAATCAACTCAGCGAGTTGCTTGCCTGCGCCCTCGCCGACTGCCATCACTTCGCTATGATTTATCTGGGCGCCGGTTAGCCCGGCGGCGACGTTCGTTATGCAAGAGATCGCCAACACGTTCATCCCGCAATGACGCGCCACTGTCGCCTCAGGCACCGTAGACATTCCCACGGCATCGGCGCCCAGCTTGCGCATCATTCGTATTTCGGCGGGCGTCTCGTATGACGGTCCACGCAGCGCCATGTACGTACCTTCAAACAGAGCAACGCCGATCTCGCGGGCGACCTCGTGGGCGGCTTCGAGATTAGCGGGCGTGTAAACCGATGTCATATCCTGGAACCGCGGTCCAAAGCGAGCGTCGTTCGGGCCCTTCAGCGGATTTTCACCCATTAGATTTATGTGATCGGTTATCGCCATCAGCGAGCCGGGCGAGAGGTGAGGCGCCGTTCCGCCGGCCGCGTTAGTCAAGAGCAGTGAGCGAATGCCCATAAGGTGGAAGACCCGCACGGGCAGCGTCACTTCTTCCATAGAGTAGCCTTCGTAGAAGTGGAACCGCCCTTTCATCAACGCGACGTCGACTTTGCCGCACGAACCGATTATCAGTTTCCCGTCGTGACCCTCGACGGTCGAACTCACAAAGTGAGGTATCTCGCTGTAAGGGATTTCGACTCTCTCCTCAACGGCATCAGCAACTCCGCCAAGTCCTGAGCCAAGCACAACGGCTACGCGCGGCGTCCGCGGTTGCGATTTCGCCAGGATGTAGCGTGAGGCTTCCGATGCTCTCTCGTATAGTGGAATCGTCATGGTTTACTTCTCTTTGATGTACGGCGTGCCGATTGCGCGAGGCGGAGTCGCTCTCCCTATAAATCCTGCCAGCACGATCATCGTGAGCACGTAGGGAATTATCTGAATCAACTGGACCGGTATCGGCACCACTCCCTGCATCTGATCGGAGATCGCCTCGGCCAGACCGAACAACAAACATGCGAGGAAGGCGCCCACCGGGCGCCACTTGCCGAATATCAGAGCAGCCAGCGCGATGAAGCCGCGGCCTCCGGTCATGTTGCGCGTGAATAGTGAGTTCTGCGCGATTGAAAGATAAGCGCCGCCGATGCCCGCAAGCACGCCGCTCAACAACACTCCACTATAACGGAGGCGATACACGCTCACACCAGCCGTGTCCGCGGCTTCAGGGTTCTCGCCGACTGCGCGCAGCCTGAGTCCGAATCGCGTGCGAAACAAAATGTAATAGCTGATCGGAACCATAGCGAACGCGAGGTAAGAGATGGGGGTGTGTCCGGATATCAGTTGCTTCAGTACAGGAACCTGATCGATCAACGGAATGTGCCATTCGGGAAGCGTTTGCTCGCGCGGGAGCTGAGGGGTCGAACCCGTCGATTCGAACAGTGCGCCCGACAGAAGCGGCGGCACACCTAGAAACAAGATGTTGATTGCCGTCCCGACCACGACCTGGTCTGCCTTGAACTGGATCGAAGCCAGAGCGTGAATAAGCGAGACGAGCAAGCCCGCCGCAGCCGCAGCCATCAGCCCTATCCATGGATTGCCCACCTTCACCGTCACTGCGGCCGCAGTGAACGCGCCCGCTAGCATTATGCCTTCGAGGGCGATGTTGATAACGCCACCGCGCTCCGAGTACATGCCGCCGAGCGCGGCGAGTGTGAGCGGCGTTGCGTACCTCACCATCGACGCCAGGAGTGACAGGCTGAGGATGGTTTCAAGGCTTCTAAGCATCTTTCGTAGAGGTTTCTAGTTTCCCTGGGAGCGCAGGCATCCTGCCTGCTCCCTACTCCCACCCAGGAGCAGGCAGGATGCCTGCGCTCCCAGGGAAACCAGAAACCGATTCAGACCTTTCCCCGGATCAATCTCTTTGCGCCGCCTCTAAAAACCGCTTCACACGCGACGAACAGAATAATGATAGCTTGCAAAATCACAACCCAATCCTTGGACACGTTGTCGGTGAAGATGTCGATGAACAACCCGGACCTTATCAGCGCGCCAAACAAGATCGCCGCCAGCAGCACACCTGCCGGGTGATTCCGCCCGAGCAACGCCACCGCAATTCCAGTGAAGCCGTAGTTCGCCGAAAAGTTGTGATAGTAACGATACCGATAGCCCAGCACGTCGTTGATCCCCACCATCCCGGCGAGCATCCCCGAGATGAACATCGCTATCACTATGTTGCGCGCGATTGAAATGCCGCCGTATTCCGCCGCCGACGGATTTGCGCCGACCGCGCGAAGCTCGTAGCCCCACTTCGTCGTCCACAAGAAAACGTAGACAATCACGCAGGCTGCCAGCGCGAACAGGAAAGCCATGTTCAACGGCAATCGATCTGGAAAGTTTATTCCGAGAGGAGCGAGCATCGCGCTCATGCGTGGAATGTGCGGCCCGATGATCGTCCCGTCAACTTTCTCGGCTATGGGCAGCGTCTCGAGAATCGGATCGCCTTGCCTGCGGTAGTAATATTGAGTCAACCAGCTGACCAGCCCCGCCGCGATGAAGTTCATCATAATCGTAGTGATGACTTCGTGCGCGCCGAACTGCGCTTTGAGGACGCCAGGGATTCCGGCCCATACTCCGCCGACTACGACAGCAGCAATCATCGCAAGCAGCATCACTATAAACGCGGGCCAGCCCGGCAGCACCAGCCCAACCCAGGCCGTTGCAAACGCCGCGACGATGAGTTGACCTTCGGCGCCGATGTTCAGCAAGCCACACTTGAATGCAACCGCTACTGCAAGTCCGGTGAAGATGAGCGGTGTCGCGTAGAAGAGCGTGTAGCCGATGCCATCTATCGAGCCGAACGCGCTGGTGAAGAAGAGCTCGTACACCAACAGCGGACTGTCGCCGATCATCCATACGATGATGCCACCGACAAGAAAGGCTGCGACGACCGCAATCAGCGGGAACAGGAGTTCTCTAAGCAGACTCTTCATAGAATATGAGTTGCCCTGGGAGCGCAGGCATCCCTGCCTGCCGCTTTCTGCTAACGGCTAATCTCTTTCTCACGCCGCGCCAGGAAGGCAGGGATGCCTGCGCTCCCAGGGCAGGCTCTCATTGGCGCGCGGGTTTGTAGTAGCCTATCAAACACGCGCCCGCAACTCCGACTATTGCAGCGATCAAACCCGCCGTTGCGGTGCCTCGCCAGATGTCCGGGCGTACCGTCGAGCCCGGCACGACTCTCTCAACCAGATGAGTTGTCTCGGTTGAGTTGGGCGATGAGTTATTGGCTTTCAGCTCATCCAGCTCACCTTCGAGTTTGAATGCGAAGTCGCGATCAGAGGGCGGCGCTTCTTTGAGCCGCTGCTCGAGTTGACGCTGGCGTTCCAGATGCGGCGCGAGCGCTGCGACAAACAGTTTCTCGTGACGCGCGACTATTTCATCTGCGACCGCCTGAGCGAGCCTCACCGATTCGTCCGCGCTTTCAGTCTTAGCGGTGACTCGAATCAAAATCGCATAGAGCGAGTGCGGCACACCCGATTCAACCGCGGCTACCTGAACACTTCGGCCAAGCTGACCTGGCTTCACGCCGGCTTTAGCTGCGACTTCCTCGATGAAGCCCGGACTGTTCGCAATCTCGACGGTGACGTAAATGTCCTTGATCGGTTTGCCCCAGACCCTGCCGACTTCGATCAGAGCCGTCGCCGTGCTGACCGCGGGCTGTCTGAGACCCATCACCGCAGCCAGCCCGCTTGCGCCTATGACGAGAAAAATGATTAACCACTTGCCGCGCCAAACCCACTTGAAAAAACCATCGAGCCTAATGTCCTCTTCAAACGTCTCTTGCTTTTCTTCGGTCATCACAAGCACGGTTTCCGGGTCCCCTCACCTCTCCAGGATCAGCACATCGTCAAAGCGCTGGCTAGCCTTGAAATGTAGTCCGATGTAGTCGCGCATCGGCTCGTACTTCTCGGCTGCAAGCACTTCGTCGCTGGTGATTATCAGTTTAGTCCGGCTCTTGTCAATTCGCTGGAGCGTCGCGGCGCGCTCTTCCTGGGTTACACCGACGCCAATCCAAAACTGCGCGTTGGACACGTTTCTGCGGCCAGACAGGAACAGAAAAGAAGTTCCCGCGTCGGATTGCGCAAACGCGTATCCGCCGGGCGGCACGCGTTGGTGTACATAATTCACTACATCGCCGATCGAAGCGGCGGTCGCCGCCGGGAAGTACACGCCTCCGCCCCGCTCGATGTTGACCTGAGTGCCGGCTTTGAATCGAAGATTGCTGTCGAAGTAGGTGTTGAAGAACAAACGCCCTTCTATCAACAAGAATGTTATCGGCAGGACAGCCAGCGCTAACCGATATTGCCACGTTCCGCAAGCGAGTGCTTTTATCGCCGGCCGCAACACGTAGAGCAGGTAAAACAGGAACAGCATCAGTAACGGCATTGCGGCGATGGACTGCTCGCGGGCGAAGCGCGGGAACAGCTCCATCAACGCCGCCGCCGCGAAGATGAAGACGATTAAGAGCGAGCGCCGTTCGCCTATGGGGATAGCTTTGTTGAATATTGCAATCGCCAACCCGGAAGCGAGCACCAGCATCGGCAAGTAGAAGATGATCTGATCGACTTCAGCTTGATCTCGCCTCAAGACGAAAACGAAGATCGCTGCGATCAAGCTCAGCCACAGAAACACAGCGATAGGGTGATGCCTTCTTAACCGGTAAGTCACGTACATGGTCACGGCCAACGCCGCAACCAAAAGAACTGGCGCAACCGGCGACAGAGGAACGGCCAGTCTGCTTAGAAGGAATTCGCCCGGCCCGAAAAGTAGAGTTCTGATCATCGGCGCGAGCGCAGCGTTCCATTGCATATATAACAGCGCCGGAGCGATCGCTGCAGCGCAACCAATCAACAGGACCAGAACCCGACGATAGTTTCCAGGATCAACAGTGAACCTGTACTTTAGTGTGCGATCTTCGGCAACAAGAAAAACAACCGAACCCGCGAGCGCATAAGCGCCGATGTTGTGTTTGAACAACGCGACCAATCCGAGCGACGCTCCCGCCAGGAACACAGAAAAGATCTTCTGACGATTCTCATGCTTCAGCAACAGGTACATCGCCAGCGCCAGGAACAGCGCGCCATAATGCATGGGAACAGACTTGAACGGTCCGTTGGGTCTGAGCCACAAGAGTCCAGAGAGTGCAGCCACTAGCGCCCATGCTCTGGGCATCACCTGACGGCCACTCAAATAAATCACCACAACCGTTAGCACTTTGAATATCAGCGCTCCAAGCAGCGCAGTGTACAAAGAGACGCCCAGCCATTTGAACAGCACCGCGTTCAAATAGAATATCGCCGGTGGATAAAGGGTATGAAAATCACGATAGGGCACGTCGCCTTCAAGCACTCGCTCCGACGCGTAGAGGTTGTAGCCTATTGAATGTGAGAGAACGTTCGCTCGATTGAAGAGCAAGGCATAGGCTGCAACCGCCACCGCGAGCACAGCGGCGGCGGTCAGAATCTCAATGAGCCTTTCTTTGGTTGACCTGTTGCTGTCAATTAACGGTGAGCTTGTCGCTTGCTGCATCGCTGGTACCCAGAGGTTATCTCAGGCCGTATACCGCTATGTCGGCCACGGTTCCGATGTGGTCGTAGTTATCGCCGATGAAATCTTGAATCTCCCTGTTGGCGGCGACGTCCTGGACGACGATGAGCTTCGCGCGACGAGTAGTGATCATCGTCATCACCCCTTCCCTCTCTTCTCCACTGATCCCCACCGATCTCCACCACAAGAAGCGAGTCGGGTTCCTCCGCGCAGCGAGAAAGTAAAGGGCGCTGCCTCGCTGCGCGAACGAGAAGATGTAGTCCTCCGGCGAGCTGTTGGTTTGAATCATCTGCACCAGTCCCTCGGTCAACTCCGCCTGTTTCTCCTCAACAAAGATTCCGCGCCCTCGCTCTATAGTCAGCTCTCGGTTGTCTTTGAAATGAAATCCCGAATCGAACTCCGGCGCCCAGGTGTCCTGAACTCCGGCGAGCAGCAAGAAAATGAGCGGCGTTGCCATAGTGAGCAAAGCAACTCGATTGGGCGAAGGCACGTATTTTCTCAAATGCTCCCTGAAAGCGGGCAGGCATCGCACGAGAAGAGCGAAGAAGAACAAAAAGACCGGCGGCAGCACGCGAACGAGATGGAAAGAGTCAGCTCGCGGGAAGACTTCGAGGTAAACCGCAATCGCGAACAACCCTGTGAGGGTTATCGCGCCGTTGTCTCGCCACCAGCTCGCCCAAGGTCGTCGGTTGTTTTTCAACTGCCAGATTGCCACCGCCGAGGCCGCAATAAAGGTCAGAGGCGGGTAATAAGCAACCGCAGCGATCGCAGACTCGTTGAGCAGCGCTGCTCTGCCGGGCGCCACCAATATGATCGAACCAATGGCAAGAGCCATGATGACGTAAGCTTGAAAGAATCGCGGAGCCCTGCGAAGCACGGCCAGCCCGGCGATGATGCCGCCAAGCGACGCCAGTGCTGCAGGTAGAACCAGCCTGACTGGCGGAAGCGTCACCGAGCGAGTCTCGCTGTATTCAGCCGCGTGATGCAAGAAATGGTTGATCATCGCCATGAATGCATGGTTATAAGCGAGATACCCAGCGAGCGGTCGAACGACTAAAGCGAACCCAGCCAGGTACACCGCGATCGCATTCGCTAAGCGGGCGATTCGACGAGTCGTCATCACTTCTCTCATCGCGATCCCGAGCGCGCCCGATGACGCCAGGAGAACGCCTACGTTGTACTTGAAGATGAAGACAATGCCGACTGCTCCTCCGCAGACCAACAGCCAGCGAACGCGACCAGGTCCGATCGTAGTTGAGCATGCAGATCAAGCCCGCGAGCGCGAACAGAACCAGATATTGGTCCGGGTAAACGTTGAATATCTGCTGGTGACCGAGCCACGCCAGAGTGAGAGCAACGGGTATGAGTGCCGCCCATCCGCTGGTGAGCTTTCGAGCGACGTAGAACAGCGTCATCAGGGTGATCAGCTTAAACGCGAGCAGTCCAATTCTGGTGGTCATGAGCGTCGCGCCAAACGCTTTCATCAACAGCGCGTTCACCCACAGAGTCCCGGGTGTGTAGTTGAAGAGGAAGTCGCGATAAGGCACTTCGCCCTGCATCACGCGCTCAGCGGGGGCGATGCTGTAGCCGATCACCGAAAGCCCGAGCCCGCGATTGAAGAACATCCCGTAGCAGATGAGTCCCGCGGCGAAGGTTAATAGCAGCGGCGCTACTTTTTTCAGCGCTAAGGCGCGTTTGTCGAGAACGTCAGACGGCTCGCCTTCTTCCAGTCTCGCGCCTACTACCATGCAGATTCGGTCTCCAAGCTTGAGGACGTTTGAGTATAGTGGCCAGCCAATTAATTCTCCAAGCGAATGCGCCTGCTGCAATGGACGCCGCGCTAGCAATTAAGTGCCTGGGCACCGCCCAACGCAGTCGGGTGAACATCTCCTAGGGATGCCAGAGAATAGCCCAGCAATTCAGAGACTGTGTCAAGACCTGAACGACACCGACGGCGGTTTTTCCATTAGCCCAGGCGTTCACGCCTGGGTGACGCGTGCCGAGCGATCAGATAGCCCGGTTCACCGGGCTTTGGTTTGGCCTTCAGGGAATCCTTCGTGTCAGGAATTCGACATTCAAAAGCTAAAGCTGCGTGGGAAGCCCCGTGAACGGGGCTAACCTAATCCATCCCCACACGCAACCCAGGCGTGAACGCCTGGGCTAATGGAAAACCAACCCCCGGCGTGAATCGCTGGGCTATTATCGGGCCGTCCCTCCGGGAGGAAGAGCGCTGAGGCAAATGTCCAAACTCCAAACCCGGCATTAAAGATGCCTTGCTACTATCGAAAGTCCCTACCGGACGAAGTCATAGTGTCTCGGCAAGGTCCGCTTTTAATTACACCCTGCCCTAAGGGTTAGCCTGCGCCATACTTGCTGACCAACTCCGCCATATGCTATAAGCCTTGCTTTGTCATGACCGCGATTTTCTCGTCTATGACAGCGCGGTCCGCGAAGTGGCCCCTCTTAACAGGGATCACAACACAAGCTGCAAGGTAACCTCGGTGAAAGCGGTCAGGATTGTAGTTGCCTTCAAAGCGTCCCCGGGAGCCACGTTGCTAAGCATCGCTCTGATTCCTGACTGCTGGGTTTCCAATCTTCAAAGGGAGTGATCATAAAAGCGTATGAAACTTGGTACCGTTCTTGTAATGATACCGAATTCAATCAAAGCAGGCGCAAAGGCCGTCACGAAGCGCCGCACGCTGTTGTTCATCTCAGCCACGTTTGCGGCTGTGACCGGCAATGCTTCGGCCGTGCTGGCGCAAGCTCGTCAGGCTTCAGAGGCTCACCAGCCTGGTGGCGAGGCGAACCTGAGACTGCCCGACTTATCGCAAGTCGAATTCGTGGGAGTTGATGGACACACCTTGCTGCTGTTTGGTCTGGTCGTATGCGTGCTCGGTCTGTTGTTCGGGCTCGCGATCTATACGCACTTGAAGAACCTGCCGGTTCACAAGGCGATGCGCGAGATCTCGGAGCTGATTTACGAGACTTGCAAGACCTACCTCATCACCCAGGGCAAGTTCATTCTGATACTCGAGGCTTTCATCGCCGTCATCATCGCAATGTACTTCGGCCTGCTGCTCAAGTTCGAAGCGGTGCGCGTCGTGGTCATACTTTTGTTTAGCCTCGTGGGTATTGCGGGCAGTTATGGAGTTGCGTGGTTTGGCATACGCGTCAATACGTTCGCAAACTCGCGAACCGCTTTCGCCAGTCTTGAGAGCAAGCCTTATCCACTTTATGCCATCCCGCTCAGAGCTGGGATGAGCATAGGCATGATGCTCATCAGCGTCGAGTTGCTGATCATGCTTTGCATCCTCCTGTTCATCCCGGGCGATTATGCCGGCCCATGCTTCATCGGATTCGCGATCGGCGAGTCGCTCGGCGCTGCGGCGCTGCGCATAGCGGGCGGCATCTTCACGAAGATTGCTGACATCGGCTCGGATTTGATGAAGATCGAGTTCAAGATCAAAGAAGACGATGCGCGCAATCCGGGCGTGATCGCGGACTGCACCGGCGACAACGCGGGCGACTCGGTTGGGCCCAGCGCGGATGGATTCGAAACCTATGGCGTGACCGGAGTGGCACTGATCTCGTTCATACTGCTTGCGGTGAACGAAAAGGCCGTGGGTCCGGGCTTTGAGGCGATTCAGGTTCAGCTTCTTGTCTGGCTGTTCGTTATCCGCGTGATGATGGTGATCGCGTCGGCGTTGTCCTATTTCATCAATGAGGCGATGACCAAAGCGAAGTACAAGAACGCCGAGAACATGAATTTTGAAATGCCGCTAACGCGCCTCGTGTGGATCACCTCGATCGTCTCGATAGCGATGACCTACGTTGTCTCGCGGATCATCATTCCCACTCTTGGCGGCAACGATACGCTTTGGTGGAAGCTCTCGACGATTATTTCGTGCGGCACGCTTGCGGGAGCCGTGATCCCGGAGCTAGTCAAGGTTTTTACTTCGACGAATTCGGGACACGTCAAGGCGGTGGTTACGTCGTCCCGCGAAGGCGGCGCGTCACTCAACATTTTGTCGGGTTTGGTCGCGGGCAATTTTTCAGCTTACTGGCTTGGCATCAGCATCGTCGGTCTGATGGCTATCGCGTACGGGTTCAGCACTCAGGGTCTGGGCGGACTGATGGTCGCTCCGGCAGTTTTTGCGTTCGGACTCGTTGCATTTGGATTCCTGGGGATGGGACCGGTGACCATTGCCGTAGACTCTTACGGGCCGGTGACTGACAACGCGCAATCAGTTTACGAACTATCGCTCATTGAGCAAGTCCCAAACATCGTCGCCGAGGTCAAGAAAGACTACAATATGGACGTGAACTTCGAGCGCGCCAAGCACCTGCTGGAAGAGAACGACGGCGCGGGCAACACGTTCAAAGCGACTGCCAAGCCGGTGCTGATCGGCACGGCCGTTGTGGGCGCGACGACGATGATCTTCTCGATCATAATGCTGCTTACTGAGGGACTAAAGGAAGAATACCTGACGAATCTGTCGATAATGCACGCGCCGTTCGTGCTTGGCCTGATTACCGGCGGCGCCATCATCTACTGGTTCACCGGCGCGTCGATGCAAGCAGTGACGACTGGCGCTTATCGCGCGGTCGAGTACATAAAAGCAAACATCAAACTGGAAGGCGTTGAGAGGGCCTCCGTGGAAGACAGCAAGAAGGTTGTTCAGATCTGCACGCAGTATGCGCAGAAAGGGATGTTCAACATCTTCCTGACGGTCTTCTTCTCCACGCTGGCCTTCGCGTTTGTCGAACCGTTCTTCTTTATCGGCTATCTGATTTCGATCGCCATCTTCGGACTCTATCAGGCGATTTTCATGGCGAATGCCGGTGGCGCGTGGGACAACGCGAAGAAGATCGTCGAAGTCGAGTTGAAGCAGAAGGGCACGGCTCTGCATGATGCGACCGTCGTTGGCGACACGGTGGGCGATCCGTTCAAGGACACGTCTTCGGTGGCTATGAACCCGGTCATCAAGTTCACGACGTTGTTTGGGCTGCTTGCGGTGCAGCTGGCGGTGAAGCTTACGATCGATGCGGGTCCGATGGTCAGCCATCTTTTGGCTGCCGCATTTTTCGTTGTGTCGATGGTCTTCGTCTGGCGCTCGTTCTACGGTATGCGTATTGGAAGCGAGTCGTAGCACAGCGTAGCACAGACTTTTAGTCTGTAATCCCAGACCTACAGACTAAGTCTGTGCTACTTGCGACGATCCAACTCAGACCGTCATAATTGTCTTACATATTCGGGAGATCAGTAATGGCAGAACGAGACAAAGTTATTAAGAGCGGGCAGATAACCTTGCCACGCATTCTATTCCTGGCACTAGTTGGTGGGATCATCGTCTTCACCGTCTATGCCGGAGGAGTCTACCTGAGCATTGGGTATTGGTTCCTCACCCTCGCAATCTCCGGGCTGCTCTTTCTGATCGCGATAGACTACGGTGTGAAGATGGATAGAGTAGACCTCTCTGTCCAACCTGTTCAGGCGGCAGCGGCCGCAGAGTCAACGAGCGCTGCGATGCCGAGCCTGAAGACCAGCGCGCCCGAGGCACGACCGAAGCGGCGCAGCGGCAGTCGACCGGCTAAGCGCAGACGATGAGATTCGAAAACAAGCGACAGAGCTGAGCTGTACGCTCATCGTTAACTGTATATCCGCTGCCGTGGCTCCTCGATATTCGAACTCAATAGTTGGTACGCCACTACGGGGATGTTGATCATGGCGGGTTCAATGCTCGCCTTCTTTAAGCATAAGAAGTGGCCGTGAAGGAGGCCGGCGCAATTCGCTACGGCGCTTCGTAAATCTTCTTGCTACCGAATCCGAATGCGCCTCCAAACACTGATCCAAGAAGCACTCCGGTAAAGCCGTACGAGAGCTTGCCCAGACCCGGATCCTCACCGTACCTGTCTTTTGAATCGGCGATTGCACCCAACCCGATGCCTACGCCAAGCCCGACACCCGCGCCAATCGCGGTCGAGGCGAAGCGGGATAGTTTTGTGCGAACCTCTTTTACTTCGTCCTTGCGCAGGTCGATCACCCGGCGCATCACCCGTGGCACTGTCACAACGATTGAGAGTGAGTTGACAGTCGCAACGTCCAGTGTGCCTTCGTACTTCTCGCCCTGTTTTGTCTTCACCACGATCGTAGATCCGGGCTCCAGGATCCGCACGTTGTTCCAGTCATTGGGATTCGTCTTGGAAAAGGCGAATTGGGAAAACAGTAAAACGGCCAGCAGAGCCGACACCGATCTTCGGCAGTTTCTCATTGCACGCTCCTTTTGTATCTTCGAGTCGATGGTCTGAACGCGTCGTGCCGCAGCCTTTGACGCGCCCCGCGCCTGCTCGCTAGAGCAACAGCGATACCAGAGACAACTTGATAGGGCAGGCATCCAAGCCTGAGTATGATTTTGCCCGAGAAGCGCATCAGAAAGAGGCAGGTCTACAGTGCCAGCGTTTCGAGGTTGGGCGCAGCAAATAACTTGCAAGTGTCGCCGCCTCGCGCTGCGGTTGGATGAGCGATGCCGATAGTGGACTGCGACAATCGAGACCTTAGCGCAGAGGGTTCGATTGCTTGGTCGATGGCTTGACAGGGCAAGGCTCGAGTGTAGACTAGACCTGTCGTTATTGAGCGTTTCACTCGAACACAGGTTCTATCGGCGTTTGCTCAGATTAGCTTCCCGTGCAATCCGCGCGATGAAACAAGGAGCTAACGGAAATGCAAAATAAGAAACCTTCGCTTCAGTGGACATATCCGCGCCACATCGCAGTGCTTTGCATCTGCAGTTTACTCCTGCTGAGTGTAGCTTCTGTTTCGCAAGCGCAGTCGGGACGCCGGCCTCCGAAGCAGCCCACATCGCCGGATCCGCTCCCACCCAAGCAAGACGAGCCGCCCAGCAAGCCATCGACGGATCAGCGGGCGACATCGCAGATTCCCGTGAAGGTCGGTTGGTACCTTCAAAGCATGAACACTTCCTCGATCTATTCGCGCATGGTCGAGGATGGCTGTCTGGATCGCCTCTCTCAATCGGGCTCTGTTAAGGCGTCTCCCACAAAAGAACTGAACCGTAAGCAAGCAATTGACCTTGCGAAGGCTTCGACTGATACCTACGTTTTGTGGTTCGCGTTGGAAGTCGATGTTGCAGACACTGATAGAGCGGGTCTCGGTGGTGTGCAGGCCCAGTATCTTTATGTCAGATATGAAGTCTTCACGCCGGCAACAGGAAAGACCAAAACATCGGGACGTGTTTACCAGCGCCCACGCGGACCCGGCGGGCTGCCTATTCCGTTGCCTCGAACCACGGGTTCGGCTGAGTACTTGCTCAGGTCTTGCGGTCGCGAGATGGCGGATCGCCTGCTTGATACCTTGAGCGTTGCACGCCCTTCCGACCGGCACTAGTTGAGTGTAACGGCGAAAGTGGTAGTCCTGTAAGGGCGGTCCTCTATGGCCGCCCCTCTCTACCTGAATGATTCCACAGCGCGGGAAGGGGCGGCCACGGAGGACCGCCCTTACAGGACTGGCTTTTACTCACTAGCGAAGTCTTTGTTACATGACACTAGTCGATCTTTTGGAGTTCCCCCGCTGGCCTTCGGAAAATTATTTAGATAGTATCCTCGCTCTTTCAAAACGTAGCATAGACTTTAGTCCGTGTCCGGGGTTGCCTCGGTCGGCGTTACCAGGTACACACTAAAGTCTGTCCTATTCACACCGACCACATGAAATACGGCTTCGTCATAGACCATCGCAAATGCATCGGTTGTCACGCATGCACCGTCGCTTGCAAATCCGAGAACGAGGTTCCGCTTGGGACGTTCCGCACCTGGGTCAAATACATCGAGAAGGGCGAGTACCCGGACACTCGGCGGTTCTTCTCCGTGCTCAGGTGCAATCACTGCGACGATGCTCCGTGCATAACGATTTGTCCGGTGACTGCGCTGTTCCGCCGCGACAACGGCATCGTCGATTTCAACGGCGACCGCTGCATCGGTTGCAAGTCGTGCATGCAAGCCTGTCCCTACGACGCGCTTTACATCAATCCCAACACCAACACGGCCGAGAAGTGCAACTTCTGCGCGCATCGAATAGAGGCACAGCTCGAGCCTGCTTGCGTAATCGTTTGCCCGGTGCAGGCAATCATCTCGGGTGATATGGACGATCCAACGTCGAAGCTCTCCCACCTCATCGCGACCGAGCAAACGGCTGTGAGAAAGCCTGAAGCGCGTACGTTGCCGAAGCTCTTCTACATCGAAGCCGATCAAGCTGCGCTTACGCCCACGGAACAAACCCACACCGGGGGCTACCTCTGGTCCGAGTTGCGAATGGACCCGATGATGGCGGACGACCAGGCGTTCGCGGCGGCAGATGCGCGGGCGAGGACAACCTACGATGTTTCGCACGACCGGCCGTGGGGATGGAAGGTCTCGGCTTACTTGTGGACAAAGTCGATCTCCTCGGGCGCATTTGTCCTGGCTGCGATTGCTATTGGATTCGGGTTCGTCAAAGGCCACTGGCTGTACGAGTCAGCCGCGCCTCTGGTGTCGCTGTTGTTTCTGGCTGCGACCGTGGCGCTCCTGATCTGGGACCTCAAACGGCCGGACCGATTCTTGAGCATACTGTTTCGCCCTCAGTGGAAATCGTGGTTGGTGATTGGCGGCTACATACTTGTGATCTTCGGCGCGCTGCTGATGGCGTGGCTGGCTATCCCGTTTGTCGGCCTGTTTGAGGCAGAAGGACCGGTGCTGTTACTCGGCGCGCTGTTCGCCGCGATGTCGGCTATATACTCAGCATTTCTTTTCCGGCAGGCGCGAGGGCGCGTCTTCTGGCACAGCTCGCTCACCCCTCTGCACCTGCTCGTTCAAGCCATGGTGGCAGGCGCGTCGGTGCTCATGCTCGTTGTCGTAGCCGACTCGATCATCTCAGGAAGCACATTAGACGGGCCGGGCTGGTGGTTCCTATATTACGAGTTCATCGGGGCCCTGGTCGCCAACGGTGTGTTGATCGCTGGGGAGCTGTTCATGCCCGAAGAAAACGTCGAGCGAATGCGCGCGGCCAGGCTGATAACGAAGGGCATCTTCCTAAAGATGTTTTGGGACGGTGCGGTGATCATGGGCTTGATCATCCCGCTTCTTTTCCTCGCGAGCGGCGCTGCGCATGACCAGGCTTTCGCCATCCTGACTTCGCTGTTCGCGCTTGCGGGGTTGTTCTTGTGGGAACACATTTGGGTGCAAGCAGGTCAGGCAGTCCCGCTCAGCTAGACGCCTGGGAGCGCCCGTATCTTTGCGTAAAGCCATGCGTCGGATGGTTATTCCGCAGCGCGAGCGGAATTGATAATCTAGCAGGGTGCTGAAAAACGCTGCTGCGGCCCCACCAACCCTGCGTTGGTGGAGTGGCGATTGTTGGGCTAGACAAGTGTGTGCGCGTCGGCTCCCTCCACCGACCCTGTGTCGGTGGAGGCACGATTGGGAGGCTATGCGACGTGGACTGGCCTTAAGCCTTAGCTGGAAGTCGCGACTCCACCGACGCGGGGTCGGTGGAGATAGCCTGTCGAGCTGACCCATTCGTCTAGCCTGTCAGTCGAGATCCCACCAACTCAGGGTTGGTGGAGTTACGGCGACTTTTTCAGCAGCCTGCTTGGGCGAGATGTTAGCTATTGTTATGGAATACGCTTCCTTGAACCCGGGTCGTGATCTTGGGGGGCTTGTGGCTGAAGAAATCTTTGGGTTAAGTATGAACTTATTCACGGTGATTATTGCGTTGAAGACCCGGAAGACCCGATTGCATATTTAGTCTGTCCGGATTATTCAACCAACATTGCTGCATGTTTTCAGATGGAGGAGCTGATCGAAGAAATGGGATTGTCTGAGCGTTATGCTTATGCACTGGTGGAAACGGTCATCCCCAATTCTGCTTTCGGATTCTTGAATCGCGGCGCGTACGACAAGGAGTAGCTTGTCGGCTCAGGGCTATGAGTGCGGCAATGCAACGATGCGCTGGCGATGCATGTACCATAGCGAAAATATCGAACGTGTAATCTTCGAGATATGCCGGAAAAAAAAGACACAAGCAACGAACAATTAAGCGAGGTCGCGCAGTCCGTGTCTAGAGCGCGGCTCGCAAGCTATCCGCCTCACGATCGCTGGGATGACTGGGTCGAGTTCGACGCGAAGAGTTGGCCTAAGAAAGTCGAGCGGCGTTACTCGCTCGTGCCGACCACTTGTTTCAACTGTGAAGCCGCTTGCGGATTGCTGGCCTACGTCGATCAAGAAACCGGCGAGATTCAAAAGCTCGAAGGTAATCCCTTGCATCCCGCTTCCCGCGGGCGCAACTGCGCTAAGGGCCCGGCGACGATCAATCAGATTCACGATCCCGAACGCATACTCTTTCCGCTGAAGCGGGTTGGCACGCGCGGCGATGGGCAATGGGAGCGAACCACCTGGGACGAGGTGCTTGACACGTTCGCGGCAAAGATTCGCAATGCGCTGATCGAGAACCGCCGCGACGAGGTCGTCTATCACGTAGGCCGGCCTGGACACGACGGCTACATCGATCGCGTGCTTCAAGCCTGGGGAGTAGACGGGCACAACTCACATACGAACATCTGTTCGTCAGGAGCCCGCGTGGGCTACGCGCTGTGGCAAGGCGCGGATCGTCCTTCACCGGATTATGCGAATGCGGGGTTCATCCTTCTCCTAAGCTCTCATCTCGAGAGCGGGCACTACTTCAATCCTCACGCGCAGCGCATTATCGAAGGCAAAATGGCAGGCGCGAAGATCGCCGTCATCGATCCACGTTTGTCGAACACTGCATCGGCCGCGCACTACTGGTTGTCTCCCTGGCCCGGGACTGAAGCGGCGCTGTTGCTGGCAATGGCTTCGGTGATTCTCCGCGAAGACACGTTCGATCGCGAGTTCGTTCGCCGATGGGTGAACTGGGAAGAGTTCTTGCGGGAAGAGCGTCCGCAACTTCCCTGTACCTTCGAAGCCTTCATTGACGCGATCAAAGAAATTTATTCCGAGTACACGCCCGAATATGCCGCGACCGAATGCGGCGTCGAAGCTGAGAAGATCGTGGAAGTCGCACGCGAGATAGCGAGCGCAGGTTCGCGGTTCTCGTCGCACGTATGGCGCAGCGCAGCTTCAGGCAACCTGGGCGGATGGCAAGTCGCGCGCTCTCTCTACTTCTTGAATGCGCTCACCGGAAGCATAGGCACCGAAGGCGGGGTGTCGCCCAACGTGTGGAACAAATTCGTCGCCGCTCCATTTTCGAAACCCGCGCCTCAAAAGGTCTGGAACGAAACGCTGTGGCCGCGCGAGTACCCGCTTGCGCATCACGAGATGAGCTTCTTGCTGCCGCATCTGCTTAAGGACGGCCGCGGGCATCTCGCTGCGTACTTTACTCGCGTTTACAATCCTGTGTGGACGAACCCCGATGGGATGACCTGGGTCGAGGTTCTCAGAGACGAATCGAAGATCGAGCTTCACGCGGCGCTCACTCCGGTGTGGAGCGAGACCGCGTGGTTCGCCGATTATGTCTTGCCGATGGGCTTGGGGGCTGAACGGCACGACATAATGAGCCAGGAGACACATTCCGCGCAGTGGATCTCTTTCCGCCAGCCCGTCCAGCGCGTTCTTCGCGAGCGCAGAGGCGAGCACATAGACTTCACCTACGAAACAAACCCCGGCGAGGTATGGGAGGAAGATGAGTTTTGGATCGAGCTTTCGTGGCGCATCGATCCTACAGGCGAGCTTGGTGTGCGTCGTCACTTCGAATCACCTTATCGCGCGGGCAAGAAGGTCACGATCAATGAATACTATCGGTGGATCTTTGAGAACAGCGTTCCCGGTCTCCCGGAAAAAGCTCGCGAGGCGGGCCTCTCGCCGCTCGAATTCATGCGCCGCAACGGCGCGTTCGCGGTGAAGACAAGCGTCTACGACCAACACGAGAGCCGCGTGCCTGAAGCTGATCTCGAAGGAACTCGTATCGACGAACAAGCGCGAATAGTGAAACCGACAGCTAGCGGCGAGCAAATGATCGGAGTGATGATCGATGGCCAGCCGGTTCGAGGATTCGTTACCCCTTCGCGCAAGCTAGAGTTCTTTTCCAAGACGATGGCCGAATGGAAGTGGCCCGAGTACACGCTGCCCGGCTACGTGCGAAGCCACGTCAACTGGCGCGACCTTGATCAAGCAAACGGCGACTACATACTAGTGCCGACTTTCAGGCTGCCGACCTTGATTCACACTCGATCCGGGAACGCGAAGTGGCTTTACGAAATCTCACACACGAACCCGCTGTGGGTGAACCCGAAAGATGCGCAGAAGCTTGGCTTCAACACGGGGGACCTCGCGCGAGTCAACACAGAGATAGGCTACTTTGTCGTTCGCGTGTGGGCGACTGAGGGCATCAGGCCGGGCGTGGTCGCGTGCTCGCATCACCTTGGCCGGTGGCGATTGAAGCAAGATCAAGGCACCGATCGCTGGGCGTCTGCGCTTGTCGATCTGGATGAGATAGGCGAAGGCCGATGGCGGCTTCGTCAGATCGAAGGCGTCAAGCCGTTCAAGAGCGACGATCCGGATTCAGAGCGGATCTTCTGGCAAGAAGGCGGCGTGCATCAAAATCTAACCTTCCCGGTTCATCCCGATCCTGTCAGCGGAATGCACTGCTGGCACCAGCGCGTGCGAGTCGAACCCGCTCATCCGGATGACAAGTACGGAGACGTGGTGGTCGACACGAAACTCTCTCACGAAGTGTACCGCAAGTGGCTCGAGATGACGCGCCCGGCTCCTGGTCCCGGCGGCTTGCGAAGGCCGCTTTGGTTCTCGCGTCCAGTGAGGCCAGTTGATGAAGCATATGTCATTCGTGATGAGTGATCCGTACCTAATGTTCCGATCTATGATGACTGGCAGCTGAGGACTTTAGGCGATGTGACGCATCAGGGTGTTGCTTGAAGGTGAAGTTGTGACGACAATAGAGGACGACAGCAATGGGAAAGGAGTGGAAGCATGGCAACCTCTGAGACTCCTATCAAACTTGAGTCGCGTGTCGCAATCCTTGAGGAGCAGGTCATACAACTCCAGCGCAAGCTGGAAGCGGTCGCCCCTGAAGCCAAACCCTGGTGGCAGTACGTGGTGGGGGCTTTTGCGAATGATCCGGCCTTTGAAGAAGCCATGCGCTTAGGGCGAGAGTACCGGGAATCGCTCCGTCCCAGGAAGCGATCTAAGTCATCCAAACGCGCGAAACCTGCCAGAGCAAGGAAACCTTGAGATGTTGGTGCTCGATACTGATCACGTGAGCGTGATGGAATGGAGTGAAGGGCCGGCCCAACAAAACTTACTGCGGCGACTGAATGCGCTCCCGCCAGATGACGTCTTCACGACCATAGTGACATACGAAGAGCAGACCCGTGGCTGGATGGCTTACGCAGCACGAGCGCGCACGACCGCGCAGCAAATTGAAGCCTATCGAAAGTTGGAACGTCATCTCGACCTTTATCGGCATTCACAAGTGTTGGGCTTCAGTAAACGCGCTGGGCTGCATTCGAGCACCTACGGGAACTGCGCCTACGCATTGGCGCGATGGATTTGAAGATCGCGGCCATTGCGCTTGCCCACGACGCAATCGTCCTCACGAGGAACCTTAAGGACTTCAGCCGTGTGCCCGGCTTGCACGCCGAAGATTGGACAGTGTAAAGAATGAATCCGGTATTGAGTCGATCAGCGAATCCCCAACCGAAAAAGATCAGGAGCACGCAATGGCGACCGAAGCAATTACGATAAAGGTAGACAGCGAAGCGGCTGGAGTCAACACGGCGTCGGCGGAAGAACAAAGGAAAATGGAATCGCAATAAAGTGACCCCTACCTTACGCTTCTCATCTACTCGGCACGATGATCGGGAGGGCTTAGACGCTCTCGGGTATGTCACAGTCGAATTTCTCGCAAATCAGAAGTACAATGTAGAGCTATGAAACTAAAGATCATAGTTCACGAAGCAGAAGAGGGTGGCTATTGGGCCGAAGTCCCTTCCATTCCAGGCTGCGCTACTCAAGGAGAGACTTTTGAAGAGTTGTTACAGAATCTCTACGAAGCAGTTGAAGGCTGTCTGTCGGTTGATGTGACAACTACCCAAATAACAGACCGCGACCGGGTACTGGAAATAGCTGTATGAAATCAGTATCCGGTAAAGAATTCACCAAAGTGCTTGAGCGTAACGGGTGGGTTTTGCTACGGATTCAGAGCAGCCATCATATTTACGGAAAACAAGGAAGCAATGTACGTCTTTCCATTCCGATTCATGGGAACCAGACGCTGAGATGGGATTGCTTAAGCATATGATGAAGCTGGCGAACCTTTCTGAAGATGACCTTTGAAAGTTGATGATCGGTTTGAGTACAACGAGATGCGAATGATTGCACTCGCTCCGAAAACCGAGATCCTGTACTACGTGGCGTTTGTAGACCGTGGCGAAGTGCGAAGGGTCATCAGCCTGCGCCGCGCCAATCGTCGTGAGGTAAGTACTATGTCGAAAGTCTCTAAGCGACCTCCTGTTCTCATGCCTAGCGGGGCAGAGGACAAAGTCATTACTGCGGCAGCCAGAAGTGATCCTGACGCACAGCCGCTTACACCAAAGCAGTTGAAGGCAATGGTTCCACTGCGGTCGCTACGTGGCCGGCCAAAATCTGAAAGCATGAAGCTGCTCGTGTCGGTACAATACAGCCCCGAGGTCGTTGCCTACTTCAAGTCCACCGGTGAAGGTTGGCAATCGCGCATGGATGGTGTGCTTCGTCGGTACGTGGCAAGTCATTCCCGTAGCGTGTGGTGCGGCCGAACCCGGGAGGTGAATTCGTCATGGTGGAGACGTGTTACTTTTGCCGGGGCACGATTGAGCAGCGGAACATTGACGTGGACTTCCGCTGGGGCAAGAAGTTGAAAATGATCCGAAGCGTGCCGACCGGCATCTGTCGGCAATGTGGCGAGCGTTATTTCGATGCTGGGGTGTACAAGGCCATGGAAAAGCTTGCTCGGTCGCGGCGCAAACCGGCGACCCAGGTAGCAGTAGACGTGTTCGAGTTCCGTGCGGCGGTGGGCGCGCGGTACAGAGCCGAACAAAAGGATGGAGCCGACGCAACGTGAAGATGTGCAGAGAGGTCAAGCTTGGGTTTCTTGCCATTAGACGTGCGACAAAGAGTAAATCGCAATAAAGTCAAGCCTGACCCCTCCCTGCGCTTTTTCGTGCATAGGGCTTGATCTACGGAATCGAGAAGACCTGATCATCGTCGTAGTCGTCTCACCTTCACCGACAACCCCGATATTGGATTGATCGGCTCTAGTGCGTCCCGATTACTGGACTTCGCCGGGAGAGATGCTGTAGGTTTTCCGATCTAGCGAAGGGCGCACACGAGGCCTACCCCCAGCGACGGTCACCAGAAAAGATCCTGATCCGGAGAGCATGCTATGAAGCGACTACTTGTCCTCGTCCTCCTCACCCTGTCCGCGCCGGGCCTCGCAGGCGCTCAGGCAAGGACCGCCGAGGCGACCACCTCCCCCGTCAGGAACGTCAGGTACATCAAGTACGGGGCCAACCCGGCCGCCGGTCACACTCTCATCCACGACGGAGTGAAGCTCTACTACGAGGTCTATGGCAAAGGAGAGCCCCTCCTCTTGGTGCACGGCAACGGCGCCAGCATCGGCACCCTCGGCGCCCAGATCGCTCACTTCCGCAAGCGCTACAAGGTGATCGCGATGGACAGTCGCGATCAAGGGAGGTCCGGCGACAGCTCCGGAAAGCTCACGTACGAGAAGATGACTGACGACCTCGCGGCGCTGCTCGACCACCTGAAGGTCGGGCCGGTGAACGTCCTGGGTTGGAGTGACGGCGGCATCGAGGCTCTGCTGCTCGGGATCAGGCATCCGGCGAAGGTCAAGAAGATCGCCGCGATGGCCTCCAACCTCAATCCGAGCGCGCAAGCGGTGCACCCGGAGATGATCGCCCTGGTCAAGTCGATGATTGAGGCAATCCCCCCCGCCGTGAGAGACACGCCACAGGGCATGCGCGAACTGAAGGCAGCTTCCATGTTGCTCGACGAGCCGCACATCGACGTGAAGGCGCTCGAAGCGATCACCGCGCCCACGCTGGTACTGGCGAGCGATCACGACATCATCCGCGACGAGCATACGGTCGAGATCTACCACCACATCCCCAACAGCCAGTTGGCAATCTTCCCGAACGCGACGCACATGATTCCGTTCGACGACCCGGCGTTGTTCAATGCCACCGTGGAGCGATTCTTCCGCACCAAGTTCGTGAAGAAGGACCGGATCAACGACCTGCTCAAGTCCTTCGAGAAACTGAAGACCTCCCTGGAGCGGCGCTGAAAAGTCAAAAAGCATCAGGCAGGCGAACCGATAATCCCACCAACGCAGTTGGTGGACCACCAACGCAGTTGGTGGAACCCACCAACGCAGTTGGTGGATTGTTCATACTCGGCATACAAGCAAGAACGCGGGGGATCACTGTTGAATCCCACCAACGCAGTTGGTGGATCGTTCATATCTGGCCTACGATCTGGCGGCCTCACGCCCGGCCCGAATGACGCGCGCCAGTAGTTTTGTAGGCTGAGTATGAACGATCCACCAACTGCGTTGGTGGGATTCCAGATGTCGCGCGCCAGCCGTTTTGTAGGCTGGGTATGAACGATCCTGGGGTGCGCCCCTAAAGTGAGACAACGAGTTAAGGTGGGGTCCACATTCCAG
>JBBPIH010000001.1:339181-395134 GCA_038040455.1 Acidobacteriota bacterium | reverse complement strand
TTTCTTTCGTGAGGCAACGAATCAATTTCGTTTAGATTTTTCGTGAGTCAATGCGACTACTTGCCATGAGAAGCGGTAGTGACTAGCATGCTCATTTCGCGTGTGCTCCAAAATGCTGACTGAAGACACCATAATGCCTGTTCACGAAAAAACAATCGAAACGCTCGTAGAGGCAGTTCGCAAGGTCAGCAGCTCGCTAGACCTCGACGAAGTGCTCGACACGATCTTCGATTCGATCAAGGAACTCATAAACTACTCGGCTGCCGTGATCTACGTGATGGACCCGCGAAGCGGCGAAGTCCACGAATTCAAGACTCGCGGTTATCTTCCCCAGTCAATATCCGAAGACTTTCTCGCCACCGGCAGCGGTATAATCGGCTGGGTGATTCGAAACCGCACCGGCGAGATCGTCGACGACGTTAAGCGAGATGCTAGATACGTCAAAGTGCGAGCCGAGACCCGCTCCGAAATAGCCGCGCCCATCATCCGCGCCGATGGGAGGGTAATCGGCGTCATCAACCTCGAAGCTGATGTTATCAACGGCTACCACGAGCGCGATCTCGAACTGTTGACGATGTTCGCGTCGCTTGCGGCTTCGGCCATCGATCACACGCTGCTTTACCGCCAGGTGTTGCGCCAGCGCAGGGTCGAGAGCGAGCTCGAGCTTGCGCGGAAAGTAGTCGAGGGCTTGATGCCGCGGGCGTTCCCGCTGATCGAGGGCTTCGACATCTACGGCACGACGATTCCGTTCCGCGAAGTAGGAGGCGACTACCTTGATTTCATCGACTCGATCTCGGATCGGCTGGTCGTTCTGGTTGCAGACGTTTCGGGCAAGGGGCTGGCGGCGGCGCTGATTATGGTCGCGTTCCGCGCTTACTTCCATGCAACCGTGATCAACGAACTGGCAATGCGAGTGGTGATGTCACGCGTGAACCGGCTGGTTCACGACACGACCGACGGCGAAAGATTCATAACATGTTTTTACGGCTTGATCGATCCCGAGCACAAACGCTTGCTGTACATCAGCGCCGGTCACAACCCACCTCTGCTGTTGCGCGGCGACGGCGCTAGCGAACTGCTAACGCAAGGCGGCCTGCCGCTTGGAATATTCGAGACTTCGCGATATTCGGAGTCGGTAGTAGAGTTCCGCTCGGGCGACATTCTGGTGCTGTACACCGATGGAGTGGTCGAAGCTCGTAACCAGCGCGACGAAGAGTTCGGACTCAAGCGGCTCGAAGACGTTGTTCGCACCTCGCGCGACCGCCGCGCACATGAGATAGTTCAGGCAATCACAACTGCTGTAGACGAACACTCATCCGAAGTCGGCGGCCCCGAAGATGACCTGACGGTTTCGGTAGTGAAGGTGAAATAGAACTCGTAGACTAACGTCCCGGCTATTCAGCCGTAGGCGCAACCCCTCAAGATCTTACCTATACAAGAGAGATTCGGTGCTTTCGGGTCGTAGTGCTGGTGGGGATAGCTGAGCAATTAAGGATTGTACATTTCGGAAGCTGCGAATCGCTTACATCACCCTGTACTGACCGAGATCATTGGTGGTAAGGCTGTTTGATTCCGCAAACAACGCCTTCCTCCGCGCCTTATCGGCATACATCGCGCGGTCGGCTGCGAGCAACAACTCATCAACGGTTTCACCGTCTACTCCGAAGCTCGAGCAGCCCACGCTCACGCCTATGAAAAGCTTGGATCCCGCAAAGCCGAAATCATGGTGATCTATCGTTCGCTGAATTCGCCGTGAAAGTTCCTGCACCTCTTCGTGACCGACCTGCAAGATCGCCACGAACTCATCACCTGCATAACGACTCACGAAGTCAGACGACCTAACGTGAGAGAGCAACAAGACGGTGAGCTCCCTCAACAGTTGATCGCCCGCTGAATGACCGAACTTGTCATTCACAGCCTTGAAGCCATCAAGGTCCATCATCACCACTGAAAAGCTGTCACGATGACGCCGCGCGCGGTCAGCTTCTTCCTCAAAGCGATATCTAAGCGCTCTCGCGTTCGGCAGGCACGTCAGCAAATCCGTCAGCGCGCTCGTTTCGGTTCGCTCGTGATGCACCGCGTTGGCAATCGCATCCGTAGCGAGCTTCGCTACCGCTTCCATCAATCTCAAATGATCAGCCGTATACGCGCTGAGGTCGGCGGAGTACATCGCCAATGCGCCGAGCACTACTTCGTCTCTCATGAGAGGCACTACGGTCGCGGTTCGGTAGCCTTCCGGAAGGTCGACCTTGAGCACATCGAAATCCAGACGCGGATCACAATTGTGCATCGGATGACGATTGGCGACGACCCACCCGGTTATCCCTGCGCCCGAAGGCACGCCTTTGCCCTTGAACATCTCGGCGTTACGCCCGGCAACGTGTGCCGCCTCGACATCGGTAGAGTCGGGTCGCACAAGGTACAGCACACAGGTCGTGTAACTGACTATGTCCTCCAGCCGCGACGAAAAAACCGCAAACGTATCGCGAAGGTCGAGGCTCGTGCCGATCGTCTGAGCGATGTCGTAGAGAGTGATTACTTCGCGATGCGCGCTGCGTATCCGCTCGTAGACCATGGGTCCGCTCTCGGTGTTCGCGACCCGGACGTTACCGTGCTGTTGCGGCAGTTCGACTCGTTGTGGCTCGACGCACTGTTCGCGAATCTCGGCTTCGAACTCATCCAGGTGATCAAGAAACGTTCGGACGACCTCTGGATCAAAGACAGTCCCACTGCCTTCATTCAACATAGTGATCGCTTCGTCGCGAGTCATAGCCTTTCGATAATTCCGGTCTTCGCGCACGGCATCGAAGCAATCCGACAGTGTTAGTATTCGCGCGGTCATCGGTATCTCGTCGCCGCGCAGGCCATCGGGATAGCCGCGCCCATCCCAGCGCTCGTGATGATGACGCACCACTGGCACGACGGGATAAGGGAATCCGACTCGCTCGAGTATCTCGGCTCCCACGACGGTGTGAATCTTCATCTTGTCAAACTCCGCGGGAGTGAGGGGGCCGGGCTTGTTCAATATGTAGTCGGGCACGGCTAGCTTGCCGATGTCATGGAGTAGCGCGCCGGCTTTGAGCGCTTCGATCTCAGGCTCAGTTAGGCCGAAGAATCGCGCAAGTCCAGTGGCGTAAATCTGCACGCGATGAACGTGATCAGGCGTCACTTCGTCTTTGGCGTCGATGGCGATGGCAAGCGCTTCGATGGTCTTCAAGTGCAAATCCGCCATCTGCTCAGCGTGGCGGTTCGAGGTCTCGACCCGGTCGAGATAGACCTTGTAGGTGAAGTAGGTGGCCGTGAGGACGGGCACGGAAATGATGAAGGCGTAAAACGAAATGACCGTGATCAGCTTGACGATCAGGCACGCGCTCGCCACACCGGCGAATACCGATATCGCCGTCCACAGGAACGATTCTTTCCAGGTTTCGATGACTGGTCGCGCGTTCTTTAGTGCGGTCGCCGCGCTCATCATTCCCGAGTTCAGTACGAGATGAATCAACCCGAGCATTCCTGCGGCGAGGACTAATGTACCCGGTTCAGAAGCGAGCGATCTCTGTTCACCGAACGCGAGAGTGAGGGTTGCGCTCGAAACGAAGATCGACAAGCTCATCGCCGCTGCGTTGAACAGGGTCATTCGGCGACGTTCCTTGAACCCGATCGTGCACGCGGCCGCATCAAGCCCCGCCAGCACCACCGAGGCGTGTACGCCGTAGAGTAGCATCGAGATAAAGATAAACGTCTCGGACAGAGTGACGGCTCGTCTGGCCTTGGGGATCCCGATGTCGATGCGCGAAACCATCAGAATGGTTACCAGGCTTAACAGGATCCATTCGAAGTTGATCGGGTGAAAGGCGAGCGCGAAGGCAGAGTAAGCGAAGACCATCAGTCCAACTACAGACACCGTGATCATGAACAGACTCGCGGTGTTATTGCTGCGCGCACTCGGCTGCATGACGTGGCCCTCTCGGCTGCCTGTTAGAAACAAATCCGCGTTAATAACGCGACGCGCGTTCCATCACACGGCGGGTAGCTAAATCAGCCAGCGGAAACAGATCTTCGCCAAACGCGCCGAAACCGCGCAGGACATGGGGGAAATTGCATCAGATTGACTGAATCGTTTCGGTCAAATTGTCGCACGATTATCGCGTTATGCTATTCGACACGGAAAAGACAGGCGCGATCTAGAATCCTAAAGGGGTTCAACTTCTGTGTTGGCTATTGAAGGGCTGCAAGGATGGAGTCTGCGTATTTGTGCGCCAATCACCTTCGGATGTCCTACTTTATGCTAAGTGAATCTTTGCATAGCACCCCACTCGTAGTGTATAAATCAGGGAGCGTGTTAGGCCCAAATCAACAAGAAGGTGTACAAGTACCGTGTTTCACAAGAGGTTTCTGCTCGCATCAATCATCACAGCCGCGGCTTTAGCAGTTGCGGTATCAACAATCGGCTTCAGCAGCGGTTCTCCCGCAGAGTCCAGGTCTCCAGACGCAAGTCGAGTTGAGCGGCTGGAGGACACCGCCGGAGAAGTAGCCGCAACCCTGCCGTTTTTTCACAGAGTGAACGAGAACTACGTCCGCGGGTCGCAGCCTTGGCGCGGCGGCATCGGCACGCTCACACGGCTCGGCGTCAAGACTCTGGTTGACCTGCGCTCGATCTACGACCACACCGATGATGTGAAAGCCGCAGCCGAGGTCGCAGGTCTTGGTTACGAATGGGTGCCGATGAGCGTCTGGAATCCGCCCACCGATGAGGAAGCCAATCGGTTCGTTTCTCTGGTGACGGACACTTCGAAGGGACCGTTCTTTGTTTTCTGTGCGGATGGCTTGAACCGGACCGGCGAGATGACCGCGATCTATCGCGTGGCGCACAACAAGTGGACTGTTGAGAAGGCGCTCGATGAAGCGGACAAGCTTGGGTTCAACCCGTATTACTACACCCTGAGGAGCTACGTGTGGGACTACGCGCGCAAGTTCCGGCCGTCTGCGGTGCCGCCTACGGGGCGGCGAGTTAGCTCTCTCGAACCATGAGCAAGCTCAATCCAACACACGCGCGGTCAGAACAAATCAATATCAAGCACAACCGTTCGCGCCGCCGATTGCGACGTTTGCTTCGGTTCCTGGGCTGCTGTCGTGAGCGCCGACAGGAACACTACCGCCATCACTCTTAAACAGAGTTTCATAGTTATTGCCTCCTCGTGTAGAGCTGTTAGTTCTGAAGAAAGCTGGTTTCTTTTCATTCAGGTTAAGCGCAACTCAGCAAGAAAAGTTCCCAATCGAATCGATGATGCACTCGCCCAGTCCTAACGACTCACTTGATAACGCCGCGCTCGTTCCATCATACTTCGCCCGAAAGATGCGCAGGCATGGGCGCCTGAGCAGGAGTGACGTGATGGCAAAGTCCAAAGCCCCAAAGCTCGTTTTTGTCTGTCAGCAGTGCGGTTCGCAGCAGCCCAGGTGGATGGGTAAGTGTCCCGACTGCGGCGAGTGGAATTCGCTGGTTGAAGAGAAGTCCGCGAGCGCTCGACCCGGGTCTTCTCCTCGCGGCGGCTTGTTCCGCATGCGAGAGGTCGCGCCGCTCGATTATCAAGACATCGAAAGCCAGGACGATTCGCGGCAGGCTTCAGGCATAGAAGAGTTCGATCGTGTGCTTGGCGGAGGAATAGTTCCGGGCTCTCTCGTGCTGATTGGCGGTGACCCTGGCATCGGAAAATCAACTTTACTGCTGGAGGTGGCGGACAAGCTTTCGAACAGTGGCAAAGTCTTGTACATCTCTGGCGAAGAGAGCGAACGGCAGATCAAGCTGCGAGGCGAGCGATTAGGCATCAACCCTACAGGCCTCTATCTGTTGCCCGAGACCTGTCTCGAACGGATCTTTCAAGAGATCGACCGGCTCGATCCGCAAGCGGTCGTCGTCGATTCGGTGCAGACGGTCTTCTCAATGAAGCTCGAGTCCGCGCCAGGCTCGGTCTCGCAAGTTCGCGAAGTCGCCGGCCAGTTCTTGATGTTAGCGAAGAACCGCAACGTGCCTGTTTTCCTGATCGGACATGTCACTAAAGATGGCGCGATCGCCGGACCTAAGGCGCTCGAACACATCGTCGACACGGTGCTCTACTTCGAAGGCGAACGCCATCACAATCATCGCATCATTCGCGCGGTGAAGAACCGCTTCGGCGCGGCGAATGAGGTTGGCGTCTTCGAGATGACCGGCCGCGGGCTCGTGCCAGTGCTCAATCCGTCGGGCTTGTTTTTGAACGAGCGACCGGTGGGCGTGTCGGGCTCAGTGGTGACGGCCTGCGTCGAAGGAACTCGGCCGATGCTCGTCGAGCTTCAGGCGCTGGTCACATCGACGAAGTACGCGACGGCTCGACGGATGACTCAAGGCGTTGATGCGAACCGTGTGTCTTTGCTGATGGCAATGCTCGAAAAGCGAATCGGCATGCATGTGCTCGGCGATGACGTGTTTCTGAATGTAGCCGGCGGCCTGACGATCGACGAACCGGCGGCCGACCTCGGCATAGTGGCAGCCATCGCATCGAGTTTCCGCAATGTCCCGGTCGACGAGCGTGCGGCGGTGTTTGGAGAAGTCGGATTGGCTGGCGAAGTGCGAGCGACAAGTCAGGCTTCGGTGCGAGTGCGTGAAGCTTACGCGATGGGCTTTCGCCGCTGCGTGATTCCGTACGGGAATCTAACCGGGCTCCAGTACGACGACGGGATTGAAGTTATCGGCGTGCGCAACGTCGGCGACGCACTTGAAGCATTGTTCTGATTCAGCTCGGGGGGATTCTACTAAGAGGCCTTCTTTGAGCCCTGGGTATTGGCTGCAAGTCTAGCGGGTCCAGAAATCCGGCTTCTCCTGCGTGTTTGGATCGTGTCTCTCCATCCATCGCTCCGGAACTTTCAGTTCACTGAATCCAAACTTTCGATAGAGCTGGTGAGCATCTTTTGTCGCGAGCACCCATCGACGAAATCCTTGAAGATCGGGATGGGCGATGATCACTTCCATCAGCCATTTCGAAAGGCCTTGTCCCCGAAATGCTTCGAGAATAAACACATCGGCGATCCAGGCGAACGTAGCGTAGTCGGTTATCACGCGCGCGAATCCGACTTGCTGGTCGCCTTTGTACAGTCCGAACGGAACCGAGTTTTCGATCGAACGGCGAATCGTCTCGACTGATCGTCCCGCCGCCCAATAAGAAGTGGTCAAAAAGCTGTGAATGACATCGACGTCGAGATGCGACTTGTCGGTGCTGATTGTGAAGTCTCCCCGCTGATGATCCATCTCTAAACCTCCGGCGACGGTGAGTGATCAAGGCTCCGAGCTATGCTTAGCTCCATCTTGCAATCGGCGTTCGGCCAGCCGATCCGCAGCCTTGTAGGTGGGGATGCGTTCCGCCTTCGCGATCTCAAAAACAGCTAGCAGCGTGTCGTAGATTGCAAGCACCTCGCCTCGCACCTTCTCGAGAGTCCATCCGAACAAGTCCCCACCGCCGCTCAGCACGCCGCCCGAGTTCACTACGTAATCGGGCGCGTAGAGAATGCCGCGCCCCTCTAGCGCTTCGCCGTGTTTTGGTTCCAGGAGCTGATTGTTCGCTGCGCCACAAACGATCTCGACCTTGAGCTGAGGAATCGTTTCGTCGTTGATGATCCCGCCAAGCGCGCACGGAGCGAAAATGTCCGTGGCCACGGCATGGATCGACTCCGGGGTTGCCGTCGCCGCGTCTAACTCTTCGACCGCACGCTCGATTTTTTCCGGATCGACGTCCGAGACGATGAGCCCAGCGCCGGCCCCGTGCAGTTCCCTGGCGAGGTTATACCCGACGTTGCCGCAGCCTTGAATAGCTACTCGCTTTCCGCGAAGGTCATCGCTGCCCCATCGATACCTGGCTGCCGCTTGCATTGCGCGAAACGCCCCAAGGGCAGTCCACGGGGATGGATCTCCGCCGCCTCGGCCAGGTAGACCGCCCACGTGTCTCGTTTCCAGTGCGACGTACTCCATGTCGGCCGGGCCTGTGCCAACGTCTTCAGCAGTGATGTAACGGCCACCCAACCGCTCGACGAAGCGGCCGTGCGCGCGGAACAACTTCTCACGTTCTGCCGTCCCGTTGTCACCGAGGATTATTGCTTTGCCGCCTCCAAGAGCCATTCCGGCAGCAGCGCACTTGTAAGTCATCCCGCGAGATAAGCGCAGTGCATCAATGATCGCGTCTTCCTCGCTGGCATAGTGCCAGAAGCGTGTGCCGCCAACAGCCGGACCGAGCGCCGTGCTGTGAATCGCGATTATGCCGCGATAGCCTGAAGCGTCGTCGCGACAGAACACGATTTGCTCGTGTCCCATCTCGGTCATCATCTCGAAGAGTCGAATTTTGGTATCATCCTTCATGTTTCCTTCCGCCCTACCCCCCGCGAGTTGCTGACGGGTGCTCAAGATCGAACCACACGTAGCTTGTTCGCCATCTTCGTTTCAGTCGCAACCAGCGCGCTCCAGCAGGCTGCTGAAAAAGGGCCCTCGCCAGTAGATAAGCCAAGCCAATCAACATGCGCGTCAAAATGAGCTTTAGGGCGAGTGTCTGCATGACGAAGTAGAAGGTCTAGTAACGGCGATGCGATCGCGGCCCTGTCACTCACTGTGCGCAGTGGTCTAACGCTTGACTCAAATCCGCGATCAGGTCTTGCGCATCTTCGCAACCAATGCTGATTCGAATGAAACCTTCCGTTACCTGGTCGCCGCCCCAACGCGCGCGCCGCTCCGCCGTGGTGTGGACCCCGCCGAAACTGGATGCTTCAAAAACCAGTTCACAGCTTTTCAAGAACCTTTCGGCTAGCTCACGGCTCGCAAGCTCAAAGCTGATAACTGGGCCATAGAGCTTCATTTGGCGAGATGCAATCGGATATGCCGGGTCACTCGGCAGCCCCGGATACCGAAGTCCGCGCACCTCGGGACGCGAGGCAAAAGACTCCGCGATCGCCAGGGCATTTTTGCATTGGCGTTGCAGACGCACATCGAGTGTAGCCAGCGAGCGGTGGGCAAGCCACACTTCCATCGGCCCTGGCGCTGAACCCATCTCCGTGCGCCAAGCCCGCAGCTTATCAGCCCACGAAGAGTCCACCACAGACACGTGACCGAGAACGAGGTCGCCGTGGCCCGTTGTGGCCTTCGTATCTGAGGACAGAGAAAAATCAGCCCCCAGCGCCAGCGGTTGTTGCCCAATACAAGTAGGAGTCGAGTTATCTACAACAACCAATGCCCCTGCTTCATGGGCGGCCTCGACGAGAAAAGCGATATCACAGACGTCCAGACCCGGGTTGCTAGGGGACTCCAGCCATAGCAGTCTTGCGCCCTCCAAATGATCTCGCTGCGCGTTACCCGCGGTCGGAGCCAGTCGGACTTCCGCGCCGAGCGTAGTAAAAAAGCCGCTGGCAAGCGTGCGCGCTGCATAGTATGCGTCTGACGGCATGACCAAAATATCGCCCGATTTGAGAGTTACTCCGAGCGTTCCGGCTATAGCTGCTATTCCCGATGAGAAGACTACGGTTGACGTGCCCCCTTCCAGCTCACCGATTGCCTTCTCATAGGCTGACCAGGTCGGATTGTTAAAACGTCCATAGGTATAGTCCGAACCTGACGGGTCACCAGTGAGGTGGTAGGTACCCGCGAAAGTCGGGCCGGGTAGAAACGCTTCACCTTGTCTAACATTGGGGAACCCTGCTCGGACGACACGAGTTGCGTCTTTCATAAGTTCCCTCGAATTGCGTCTATGCATCCTCGCCTCTGCGTGGCGCAAACAGCTTGGTGCTAGCAGGCTAAATTACGGAGCAGGCCGCGCATAGTTTCGCGCGTAATCCGGCGTCTCAATGTCGGGTGCAAGTCGATCGTCACTGACTGGAGCCCCAGCCGTAAGACTCATCGGAACTACGCCGGCCCAAACTGCCAGGCCGTAATCCTGTTCATCGTCGATTGGCGGACCCGTGCGAACCTTTGCGGACACCTCCACGAGCGGCAGCTTCAGCACCGACGTCGTTCGCAGCTCACTCTCGGTAGGTGGGCGGACTTCTTCCCATCGTCCGGGCACGACGTGATCGGTGAAGGCATGAAGCGCTTTGAGCTTCTCATCCGGATCGTTTACAACCTTCGCGGCGCCAAAGATGACAACGGATCTGTAGTTGATCGAATGATGGAACGCCGAGCGCGCCAGCACGAGACCGTCGACTAGCGTCACTGTCACGCAGACGTCGATGCCCTCTTCGAGAGAGCGCAGCATGCGGCTTGCCGCCGAGCCGTGGATGTAGAGATCGTCTCCGATACGCGCATAAGACGTTGGAATAACAACTGGCTTTCTGTCGGCGACGAATCCGACGTGGCATATGAAGGCTTCATCAAGAATATGGTAGACCGCAGCGTGATCGTACTCGCCTCGCTTTGGCAGCCGTTTCAAGGTCGTTCGCTCGGTTGGCGTAAAGGTCGTCAAGTTGTTTACTCCGTTGCTATCGCGAGGGCGGTGTCCCAACCGCGCCTGGCGCAAGCCCTTTGAGCTGCCGCGCTTGTTTATCCTTTAACGTTTTCAAGACGAGCGTCGTTCGCGTCGAATGCACAGACTTGATTCGCTCGATCTTGTCTGTGACTAGCCGGCCAAGCTCTTCCGTGCTCGCGACCCGCACTCGGACGACGTAGCAATCCTCGCCCGCGATGCGGTGAAGTTCTTCGACCTCGGGAATTCGCGCTAGCAGCCCCGCGGTCTTGGCTTCGCGAAACTGAGTCTGTACGAAAACGAAAGCTACGAGGCTATCTGACATGGTTCACCGTTGAAGTACCGAGACTTTCGCCTTGTTTCTCTCCGCCTCGGGAGACGTCACCGCTAGTGGAGTGTAGCGGCGAAAGTGGTAGTCCTGTACGGGCGGTCCTCTGTGGCCGCCCCTCTCTGCCCTGAATGATTCCACCGCGCGGGAAGGGGCGGCCACGGAGGACCGCCCGTACGGGACTGACTGTTACTCGCTAAAGAAGTCGTGTGTTAGATGACACTACTTCCTCCTCACACCAACGCTCTCAACCCGTCGGCTCGTCTGACTGACCGCTCTCTTGGGCTCTTCAACAGCCGAGCTTTGATCATCGAGCCCAGGTGTTTGACGCCTTGCTCAATCGCTTGAGGACCGGCCATAGTAAAACTCAGCCGCATCATGTTCTGCTGCGGCGAGCTCGAGTAGAAATGTTCTCCGCTCACGAAAGTAACTCCACTCTCGATTGCTTGAACCAGTAGCTGGGAAGTGTTTACAGACTGCGGGAGTCGAACCCACACCGACATCCCACCGTCAGGGCGGCTCCAACTCGCATCATCGGGAAAATGTTTCTCAAGCGCTTCCAGCATGGCATCGCGCCGCTGAGAGTAAGCCTTCTTAACACGCTTGATGTGTTTGGTGAGGAGCCCTCGCCTGGCGAATTCGAAGATCGCCGCCTGGGCTAGAAGGCTCGCGTGCAGATCGGATCTCTGTTTTGCTCGATTGAGATGATCGATAACTACCTGCGGCGCGGCGATCCAGCCAACTCTCAACCCGGGAAATCCGACCTTTGAGAAGCTGCTGATGTAGATGACCAGGCCGTGTTCATCCAGCGCCTTGAGTGGCGGGATATCGGGCCCGTTGTAGCGGAGTTCCCGGTAAATGTCGTCTTCGATTATTGGAACACGAAATTGGCCCGCTATTTCGATCAGCCGGCGGCGCGCCGCCACATCCATAGTGACTCCGGTCGGGTTGTGAAAACTCGGTACGACGTAGATCAGCTTGGCACGGCGCTGGGCGAGAACGTCTTCGAGCACGTTGAGGTCGATCCCGTTCTCGCTCACCGGCACGCTGATGTACTTAGAGCCCGTCCCGCAGAACACGCTGAGCGCGCCCGGATAAGTTGGATTCTCGAGCGCCACCTCTTCTCCGGGCTCTACGAGTATTTGCCGGATCAAATCCAGCGATTGCTGACAGCCGTTGGTAATGAGGACTTCATCAGGCGACACTCGAACGCCTGAAAGCGCGAGTTGCGAGGCGATGTATTCTTGAAGCGGCGCATATCCGCTGGTTGTGCCGAGCTGAAGCAGAACGCGTCCCTGTTCTCGAAGCACTCGATCCACACAGCGGCGAAAATCATCAAGCGGGAAAAGGTCCGCCGAAGGCAGCGCGAGCGCAAGTGGGATAACATTGCGGCGCGTTTCGAATCCCGCCATTTCCTGGAGCCAATTGTCTCTGCTTTGAACTGCAAGCAACGACTCCCACGGCATGGGCAATGAGGGAGAAGGCTCTTTGATGGAGTATTCGGCAGTCGCCGGTACGCGGCTGATGTAGGTGCCGCTGCCGACACGTGATGTTATGAGTCCGTCGGCGGCAAGTTCGGCGTAGGCGGTTGTGATGGTGTTGCGATTGACTCCAAGGGTCTTCGCGAGCTCGCGATTGGCAGGCAGCCGATCTCCAACCTTCAGTGCTCCGCTGGTTATCATGCGGCGCACCTCAGTTACTATCTGAGTGTAAAGTGGAACGTGGCTATCGCGTTTTAACTCTACGAGCATCGGGAATCGACCTTTATAATTGGATTGCTTGACCGAGCCATTTTACCGCCAATTCTTGCGGTGTAAAGAGCCAATTGTGGGTCAATTCTAACGGGCCACTTGCAATGCTCTACGCGATTAAATGTCGATGGATAGGCGGTCGGCGACACCCAGGCGTAAACGCGCTGAGCTAGGGAAACGGTTTTCGGGCAGAGTCAAATCTAACGGGTTATACTGGGCTAGCAAAAACACCAAAGGGGATGACGCCGCCCCCGTGGCCTCATCCCCTTCAGCTTATTGTTGCTTTGTCTGTCGCTTCTCTCAGTTTTGCGATGACCGGCGGAGCCCCCGTTCCCCCAAACCATCGCGTAACTTTTAAA
Organism: Acidobacteriota bacterium; assembly: GCA_038040455.1. GTDB lineage: Bacteria > Acidobacteriota > Blastocatellia > UBA7656 > UBA7656 > Onstottus_A. The sequence continues at coordinate 382,227 of JBBPIH010000001.1, read as the reverse complement.
GCTACGCGGTCACATTGGCAATGCTTGTGCCAGCGCTTCTGCCCCGCGCAGGTAGCCGTAACTTGTATGATTGGATGTAACCCAATGAGCGCCCTGCTTTGCGCTGCCAAAACTTGTCAACTGTCGAGTGACGAATCGTGTGACCAAGGACAAAGGCGGCTGGAGCTAAGGAGCAAAAAGCTAAAGAGCATGGAGTTCAGGCTTTAGCCTGGTCGTACCTTGATCAATCATAGGTACTACCAGGCTAAAGCCTGAACTCCATGCTCTTTGGCTCTGTGCCCTAGCTCGTGGCTGTTGGCCTCCTGCCGGTAAAAGTTCGCTAGGAAATCCGAGGAGTTCAGCTATAATGATCGCGGTTAGGGCTCAGTCCCTGACACGACCGGCAGTCAGTACGGATCGCGGCCCGGATCAAATCCTATTCAGATAATTGCGCGCCGCGCTCCCACGTTTCTGGACTCGATTCCTCTTATTTAGGGTCCGAATCGTAAGCAAGCAGGGACGAACAGGTGACAACTTGAATCCCGATTGCAGCCGCCCTGTCCGTCGACCTTGCAGGCGCTGCTCAGTCGTACTCGCGACCCCCAGGGAAGCGAATTGATCTTTCACAACTCAGCTTAACTATTCGCAGCGTCGTAAGCAGGAACGGCTCGAGCGATAGATAAGACGTACGGAGGATATATGCAAGCCGATGTTACTCTGATTCGTATCGTCTTCGTCGCGGCGCTCGTGAGTGCAGGATACTTCCTGAAGCCTTTCCCGAAACCCGGGTCGGGAAATGGGTTAATCTCGGCGATCATTGGGGGAGTACTTGCACTCTCGATAATCTACTTCGAGACCCGAATTCGCAAAGCCACTCTTAAGACTCTTATTGGCGGAGCGGTCGGGTCGATACTCGGTATCGCAGGCGCTACATTAATCTGCTGGATCATAGCCGCGCAGCATGCGATCCCCGAAGAGTTCAAATCTTTCCTAACACTCACGCTCACCTTGTTCATGGGTTACGTAGGATTGATAGTCGGCGCAGTCAAGGGTGACTACCTGGACCTGACAGCGCTGGGAGGAATATTCGTAGAAAAAGGAGCAGCCAAGTCTCACTCGCTGATACTGGACACATCAGTCATCATCGATGGCCGTGTGGCCGACATCGCCGAAACAGGTTTTCTCTCCGGGATGCTGGTAATCCCTCAGTTCGTGCTGCGCGAGCTTCAACAGATTGCCGACAGCGCAGACTCAATCAAACGCAATCGTGGCCGCCGCGGACTCGACATACTTCAGCGGATTCAAAAAAAGAAAGGCAGCAGCTACGAGATCGTCATCAGCGAGGCTGACTTCCCCGACGTGCGCGAAGTCGACCACAAGCTGATCGAGCTGGCCAAACAGATCGAAGCCAAGATCGTCACCAACGACTTTAACCTGAACAAAGTCGCGCAACTTCGCGGTGTATCGGTCCTCAACATCAACGAGCTTGCCAATGCACTGAAACCGGTCGTGCTGCCCGGCGAGATCATGCGTGTCTTCGTGCTAAAAGAGGGTAAGGAATACAATCAGGGTGTGGCCTATCTCGATGACGGCACGATGGTCGTCGTGGACAACGCGCGGCGTATGATCGGGAAGAACATCGACGTGTCGGTCACCAGCGTCTTGCAAACAACGGCGGGCAAGATGATCTTCGGCCGCTTCAGCGAGGACGGGCGCCCGACCGCCCCCCGGCATAACTCAGTCGCGCAGTGACCGAACGCAAGCTCAACACAGCGATAATTCCCGCTGCCGGCCTGGGCGCGCGCATGCACGCCGATCGCGCCAAGCAGATGCTGGAGCTGGGCGGCGTGCCTGTGCTTGTGCACACGCTTCGGCGCTTCGAGGAGTGCGAGGCAGTCGATCAAATCATTCTAGCCTTGCAGCCGAACCTGACTACCGACGTGCTCGGGCTGATCTCTCGATACAACCTTACGAAGATAGCCCGCGTGGTGGGCGGAGGAGCCGAGCGGCAAGACTCGGTATATCGCGGGCTTCAGGTGGTGTGCGAAGAAAACGCCGGCATCATAGTTGTTCACGATGCCGTGCGTCCGTTCGTCAAGCCTGACGAAATCCGCGCCGTGATCGAACGCGCCGCAGCCACCGGAGCTGCACTCCTTGCATTGGCCGCCACGGACACGATCAAGCAGGTGAAATCAGGCCGCGTTCAGCGCACGCTCGACCGGCGGAGAATCTACTATGCGCAAACCCCTCAAGCATTTCAATTCCCGATCATTCGCGAAGCGTTTGAGCGTGCCTACGCGGACGGCTTCATCGGCACTGACGAATCGCAGCTTGTCGAGCGGCTCGGTCATCGGGTGTCAGTGGTAGAAGGCTCACCGATAAACATCAAGATCACGCGGCCGTTCGATCTGAGGCTGGCGGAAGCGATACAGGCTCAGTTCTTCGAATGACACAATGAACGAATCGAGTCGAATCGGCATAGGTTACGACATACACCGGCTGGTCGAAGGGCGGAAGCTCGTTCTAGGCGGCGTGGAGATTCCATTTGAGAAAGGCTTGCTTGGCCACTCGGACTCAGACGTGCTCACTCACGCGATCTGCGACGCACTGTTGGGGGCTGCGGGGCTGGGAGACATAGGCACGCACTTTCCGGATAGCGACGCGCGATGGGCGAGAGTATCGAGCCTCGATCTGCTCGCGGCCGTGGTTGAGCTAGTGACGGCACGGAGATACCGAATAGTAAATGTCGACGCGGTAGTGATCACAGAACAACCCAAGCTGGCACCCCATATTCCAGCCATGAGGGAGAGTTTAGCTTCCGTGCTTGGCGTGGATGTCGGAGGCGTGAACCTTAAAGCTAAGACAAGCGAAGGTCTTGACTCAGTGGGCCGTGGTGAGGCGATGGCAGCTCAAGCCGTAACGCTAATTCACCGCAGAGACGCTGAGGACGCAGAGGAGACGCAGAGATGAACGTGCATCCGAATCAGATCACGAAGGAGGTGATTGGAGCAGCAATTGAAGTGCATCGAGCTTTGGGTCCGGGTCTGCTGGAGTCGGCCTATCAGCATTGCCTTGCCCGCGAGCTCGCTGTCCGCGCGATTCCCTTCCAACGAGAGGTGTGGCTCGGGATCGAATACAAGAGAATTCGAATCGAGCAGGCGTACCGATTAGACTTCTTGGTCGCCGGAGTGGTTGCAGTGGAACTCAAGGCCGTTGCGGCTCTGACACCTATTGACGAAGCTCAACTCTTAACTTATCTCAGGCTCGGGGGATGGCAAGTTGGCTGATTAATTTCAATGTCCCGGTGCTCAAAGAAGGAATTCGCAGACGAGTGCTCAACCTTATTGAGTAACTCTCTGCGCTTTCTCTGCGTCCTCGGCGTCTCTGCGGTGAACTGCTATCGTCCAAAGAACTATCAATGCGAACAGTCGACATCATAGCCAAAAAACGCGACGGCCATTCGCTCACCCCTGATGAGATCGGCTTCATCATTCGCGGATACACCAACGGCGAAGTTGCAGACTACCAGATGGCCGCCCTCGTTATGGCTATCTATCTCCGCGGTATGACCACTGCGGAAACTCTCGCGCTCACCGAAGCGATGCTCCATTCGGGAGAGGTCGTCGACTTCTCGGACCTCGGCCGGCCGCGTGTAGACAAGCACTCAACCGGCGGAGTCGGCGATAAGACTTCGCTCGTGATCGCCCCAGTGGTTGCCGCGGCAGGTGTGCTCGTGCCGATGATCTCCGGCCGCGGGCTCGGGCATTCAGGGGGTACACTCGATAAGCTCGAATCGATCCCGGGTTTCAGGACCGATCTATCGCTCTCAGAGTTTCGAGCAACTCTCATTGGAGTCGGGGCGGCGCTCATCGGCCAGACCGCCGAGATCGCGCCAGCTGACAAGAAGCTGTATGCGCTTCGCGACGTGACTGCGACGGTTGCTTCCCGCCCGCTGATGGCCGCTTCGATCATGAGCAAGAAAATGGCGGAGGGCGCGAGCGGCCTGGTGCTCGACGTGAAGACCGGCAGCGGCGCTTTCTTAAAGAAAGAAGAGGACGCAAGGGAGCTTGCGGAGCTGATGATCTCGATAGCGCGCGGAATGAACAAAGAGTGCATCGTGCTCATCACCGATATGAACCAGCCACTCGGCCGCGCCGTCGGCAATTCGCTTGAACTCATCGAAGCGTTTGAAACTCTGAAAGGACAAGGTCCCGATGATTTCAACACGCTCTGCCGCGAGCTCTCGGCAGAGATGCTGGTTATGGGCAGGGCTGCGACTGATATTGATCGGGGCCGCGAGCTTTACGACGAGCTGATCGCTTCAGGCGCGGCTGTCGAGAAGATGCGCGCCATCATTGAAGCACAAGAAGGCGACCCACAAGTGCTCGGCAATTACGGATTGCTGCCAGGCGCGCCGGACGAGCTAGTAGTAGTCGCGTCACAGACCGGCTACGTCCATGCCATCGACACCGAAGCAATCGGGCACGCATCGATGCTGTTGGGTGCGGGGCGAGCAAGGCTCGACACCGCGATTGATCTAGGCGTGGGCTTGACAGTGCACGCGAAAATCGGTGACAAGGTCGAGCAAGACTCTCCTCTCGCCACCATTCACTTCAACGACGCGGCGCGCGTCGAAGAGGCCGCTAGCGACATTCGCGAGGCATACACAATTGGGGGAGGGCGGGTCGCGGCACCTCGGCTTATCAAAGCCGTCTTGCGCTGATTTACAAACAATACGCGAGTCGTTAGAATCGACCGCGCTTCGACCAACACTGGAAGTTTTGAGTTCAGCCTTCAGGCTGCGGCGCGTTCGGAGATATGGCCCGCAAGCTGAAGCTTGAACTCTCAACTCTTCACACCGAGGAGGAGAAAAGAGTTTTGAGTTCAGCCTTCAGGCTGCGGCGCGTTCGGAGATATGGCCCGCAAGCTGAAGCTTGAACTCTCAACTCTTCACACCGAGGAGGACAAAATGAAAACCAGCGTAACTCGTCGAGACTTCTTTCGCACAAGCGCCGTCGCGGGATTTGGGGCACGGCTGTTCGGAGGGTTGTCGCCCGTCACGTTTGCTCAATCAAAGGGCTCGCGTCCGCTTGTCGTTTCGAGCGCGAACGGACTTCGCGCGACAGCCAAGGCGATGGAGATGATCCGCGCAGGTAAGGACACGCTCGACGCCGTGGTCGCGGGAGTGAACATCGTAGAAGACGATCCAAAGGATATGAGCGTGGGCTACGGCGGCTTGCCCAATGAGGACGGGGTAGTCGAACTGGACGCAAGCGTAATGCACGGCCCGACGAAACGCGCAGGCGCGGTCGCTTCGATTCAGAAAATCAAGAATCCATCCAAAGTGGCGCAACTGGTGTTGGAACGCACCGACCATCTACTGCTGGTCGGACCGGGCGCGCTTCGATTTGCGCTTGCTCACGGATTCAAGGAAGAGGAGCTGTTGACCGAAGAGGCTCGTATAGTCTGGCTGCGTTGGAAAGAACGGATGAGCGATGACGACGGCTGGGGTCCGGGGCTCGCCGCGCCAGATGTTCCGCCTAAGCAGAGCAAGCTTCTGAACGGCGACCCGGCACGCGCCGAGTTGATCGCTCTGGCAGATGAGTATATTGCTCACCCGCCGACCGGAACCATCAACTGCATTGCGATCAACGAACGCGGAGACATCTCAGGCACGACGACCACGAGCGGCCTGTTTCACAAGGTAGCCGGGCGCGTCGGCGATTCGCCGCTGATCGGCTGCGGGCTCTTTGTCGACAACGAAGTCGGCGCTGCGGGGTCAACCGGAAGAGGTGAAGAGTGCATAAAGATCAACGGCGCGCACACTGTGGTCGAGATGATGCGCAAAGGCATGTCCCCGACCGACGCCGCGCTTGAAGCGTGCAAGCGAGTGGCTGCGAACTACAACAACAACATGGCCAAGCTGAAAAAGTTCAGCATCAATTTCTACGCGCTGAACAAGAATGGCGAGCATGGCGCAGCGAATCTATGGGGTTACTCCCCCGTAAACTCACGCGGCGAGCGCAGGCGAAATCGGTACGCGGTGCACGACGGGCGAGAGAACAAGCTGCACGATGTTGCGTACCTATACGAAGCGCCCGACAAGTAGCGCGTAGCACAGACTTCAGTCTGTGTTTTGGAGTTCGATTGGAAGTCCTTTTCGTTTGAGAGAGCCCAACAGACTAAAGTCTGTGCTACGTCGTCTCCTTCGATGTCAGTAGCCGAGAACTACAATGCCCAAGCATCGGTTCATCCTCGCCGCGGCCACCCTAATCACAGCGCTCGTAGTTGTGCAACTCGCGTCTTCCCAGTCGAAGCCACGCGCGCGCGATCTTGGGGTTCCATTTGAAGGGACACCCGGTCCACTCAACGCCATCACCGACGTGAAGGGCATCGAGGTCGGCCACACCACCCTCATCTCCGGCGACGGCAAGCTCCAGGTCGGCAGTGGTCCGGTTCGAACGGGCGTCACTGCGATTCTCCCGCGTGGCACGCAGTCGTCGAACGACCCGGTGTTCGCAGGTTGGTTCTCTCTCAACGGCAACGGCGAAATGACCGGCACGACGTGGGTTGAAGAGTCGGGCTTTCTCGAAGGCCCGATCATGATCACCAACACCCACAGCGTCGGCGTCGTGCGCGATGCCGTGATCGCGTGGCGCGTGAAGCGCGGCCCTCCGGATGCATCGGGCTACTGGTGGTCGCTGCCAATTGTCGGTGAAACCTATGACGGATACCTGAATGACATAAACGGATTTCACGTGAAGCCCAGTCACGTGTTCGATGCCCTCGAAGGCGCAAGGTCAGGACCGGCGTTGGAAGGAAGTGTCGGCGGCGGGACCGGGATGATTTGCTACGGCTTCAAGGGCGGGATCGGGAGCGCGTCGAGAAAGCTCGATCAAACCGCCGGAGGCTACACGGTTGGAGTGCTAGTGCAGGCTAACTTCGGTCGCCGCAATCAGCTTCGCATCGCGGGCGTTCTTGTTGGCGCCGAGATCACCGAAGGTACTCTTTCATCCAACGATGGCTCGCTTCGCGATGACGTCGGCTCCATTATCATCGTCGTAGCGACAGACGCTCCTTTGCTCTCGCATCAGTTGAAACGGCTGGCTCGCCGGGCGGCGCTTGGAGTCGCAAGGACGGGCAGCACTTCGGGCAATGGTTCGGGAGACATTTTCGCCGCGTTTTCCACAGCAAATCCGGAAGCCGCCAAGCAAACAGGAACGATCCAGTTGACGATGCTCCCGAATGATCGAATGAATCCGCTGTTCGAAGCGACCGTTCAAGCGACCGAGGAAGCGATCGTCAACGCGCTGATCGCGGCAGAGACGATGACCGGGATCGACAATCATAAGGTGATCGCGCTACCGCATGACCGATTGAAGCAGGTCATGAGAAAATACAATCGGTTGGTCGAAAAATAAGAACGCACACCAGCAAATCACTTCAATCAAAGGTTGCCAGTAGATGAGACAGATCGTCTTGATGGTTATATTGGTCGCGGCCCTGGTCACGCCAGCTTGCACCAGCGGTCTGGGCAAGCGCGATGAGTCCGGCGGCAAGCTGAGAGTCGGCATAGTCTTCGACATCGGCGGCAAGGACGACAAATCGTTCAACGCCGCCGCGTGGGAAGGAGTCAAACGAGCCAAGGACGAATTGGGCATCTTTCTTCGCGATGTTGAGCCGGGCGATCCCACTTCCATCGAGCCGTCGATGCGAGCCTTCGCCGAACGTGGGTACGATCTGATCATCGGCGTGGGCTTCGCTCAGGCTCCGACAATGAACGATGTCGCACGCGACTATCCCAACTTGAAATTCGCGATCATCGACGGAGTCATCGATCTGCCGAACGTTGCCTCTCTGATCTTCAAAGAGCACGAAGGATCTTTCCTTGTAGGAATGATCGCGGCGCGCGTGAGTAAGACCGGTAAGATCGGATTCGTCGGCGGGATGGACATACCACTCATTCACAAATTCGAGACAGGCTATGCTGAAGGCGCGCGCTATGCGAACCCAAAGATAGAAGTGTTTGAGAACTACGTGGGAGTTACCGATGCGGCCTGGAACAATCCGGGTAAAGGGAAAGAGCTGGCAAAGGCTCAAATCGAACGCGGCGCGGATGTCATCTTTCAAGCAGCCGGCAACTCAGGGCTCGGGGTGTTTGATGCCGCTGAAGAAGTGCGAAAGCTGGCGATCGGCGTCGATTCGAATCAGAACTGGGTGAAGCCCGGTTTCATACTCACCAGCATGATCAAACGCGTTGACGTTTCGGTCTTCAACTCGGTGAAAGACATTGTCGAAGGAACTTTCAAGGGAGGCATACACGAGCTCGGTTTGGAAAATGACGGAATCGGATATGCGCTTGATGATTACAATCGAAATCTGATCCCGCAATCGGTGCTCGATGAAGTCGATCGCGCGAAGCAGGACATTATTGCAGGACGCATCAAAGTCACTGACGCGATGGCGGAGAAGTAGAGTCAGAAGGCAGAAGGCAGAAGGCAGAAGGCAGGCGGAAGGCGGTAGGATTTTCCATTTTCCATTTGAGATTTGTCATTTGTCATTTTGGGACAGCGGTTAGGCGCGTCGGCGAGCATTGGAAAATAACAAATGACAAATGATGACAAATCTCAAATGGAAAATGGAAAATCCTTCTGCCTTCCGCCTTCCGCCTTCCGCTTTCCGCCTTCTGCCTGCCTTCTGCCTGACGACGGCTCTTTATCCCAGGAATCGTATCGCGGAGGGCAGCACTCTTAGGAGGGCCGGTGTGTAGCCCACCATCTCGCCATCCAGATCGATGGCCATTGGCTCCTCAGCAAAGATCGAAACCTCGCGGGCACGCAGCTCGCTCACCTTATGGTTCTTCAGATGACCGCCTCGCTGAATTCGTGGCAGCTCCTTTATCACATCCAAACGAGTAGCCTCATCCGTTACGATCACATCGAGCAGTCCGTCATCCAGCTCTGCATGCGGCGCTAGCATCATTCCTCCGCCTCCGAACCTGCCGTTCGCTACAACGATCAGATTGCTGCTGATCTTCATCTCGCGCTCATCGATCCGAAGCGAGACCGCGACGTTCTTGTAGTGCCCCAGGGCGGCGACGACTGCCGTTGCGAACCTCGCCCTGCCGCCGATCCATCGCGGCAAGCTCCCACGCCACTGGTTAACCAACGCCGAAACATCACCACCTAAGCCGAATGATGCAACGTTGATGAACAAGCGCGAGACGCTAGCGCCATCCTGATCTTTGAACTCCGCGCGGGCAGCGTCGAGTAATCGGGTTTCTGAATCGATCAACGTTCGAATCGAAGCGCTGCAACTCGTCAACTCGAGCGAGCGACGAAAGTCCGAGCCGGTTCCACTTGGAAGCAATCCTATCGATGCGGCCTCGTTGATAGCACAGTCGCGATCGTTGAAGTAGCCATTGACCACCTCGTTCAAAGTGCCATCACCGCCAACCGCGATGATGCGTATCGCCCCGGCCCTCAACGCCTCGCGCGTAGCTTCCGTAGCTTCGCCCGCTCGCGTCGTAACATGCTCGTCGAAGTCAATGCCGAGCGCAGCTATTCTCTTTCGCGCATCGCTCCATGCTCGGAGGGTGGCGCCTCGAGCAGAAGCCGGGTTGATGATGAATAAGGTGTTTCTCAATCAGATCAGCGAGCCGGCGGCGCGTACTGAGCCCTGGTAGCTTATCGACGTAAAGATATTTGCAACCTGTAGGACGTCCTCAGCCTGCGCTCCCAGGGCGCCCGCGGAGCGGCGTCCCATACAGGTTTCAGAACTGCGCTGGAAAATCCTAGCCGGCAGGCAACGGTGCTGGCGCGACTTCTTCCTTCAGCCTCTCGATCTTTGTTTCAACTATCCGATTGCGGGTCGTCGATTGGACCGTCAGCTTCAGACTATTGTACTGGACGCTCTCGCCGCGCTTCAGCAGCCTGCCCGCGCGCGCCATCATGAAGCCGGCAATTGTGTGATAACTGTCCGACTCGGGCAGATTCAACGCAAGCCGTTTGTTCGCATCTCTAATCGAAAGGTTGCCGCGGACGTTGTAAGTGCCGTCCGGCTGCTCGACCATCTGAAGCGCCCCTGCTTCATCGTGCTCATCGCTAATGTCCCCGACGATTTCTTCGAGCAGGTCCTCAAGCGTGACCAGTCCTTCCACTCCCCCGTGCTCGTCTACGACCAGCGCCATGTGTTCGCTGGAGCGGCGCAACTTCCGAAGCGCGTCGTTGAGCTTCACGTTTGTCGGAATAAAGACGGGAGGTCTGACAAACTCTTCCAGGTTTGCAGAGCCGCCTCGCCGGACCACGCGGCTCAAATCCTTGTGAAGCACTACGCCGATGATGTTGTCGAACGAGTCGCGATAAATCGGCATGCGCGAGTAGCCGCTTTGCTCGAAGACCTCGAGCATTTGAACGGGACTCAAGTCGGCGTCCAGAGCTTCGATCTCAGTGCGCGGCACCATCACGCTTTCGACTGTTGAGTCGGTGAAATCAAAAACGTTGTAGATCAACTGCCGCTCGTCTTCGATCAGGTGCCCGCTTTTGTGGCTGAGCCCGACGAGGTGTCGCAACTCTTCAGTGCTGTATGCGGCAGTGTGTTCGGCGTTGGCTCGCAATCCCATCCAACCCAGGATGAGCACTCCAGACTGGTTGATCACCCAGATGGGGGCTTTGAAGACCCGGTAGAAGATCTCCATCGGGCGAGCCACCGCGAGTGAAATCTTCTCGGCTCGTTTAAGCGCAAACGCCTTAGGCACCAATTCGCCGAGCAAAAGGTGCAGGTAGGTTATCACGAGAAACGCGAGGACGACTGCGGTTGAATGCGCAGCGACTGTGGATGCGACGGGGGACATAATCAAATCCGTCACCGGGTTAAGCAGCTGTGCGATGGTGGTCTGGCCGATCCATCCGAGCGCAAGACTTGCGAGCGTGATACCAACCTGGCATGCCGAGATGTAACCAGTCAGGTCTTCGGTGATGCGCAGCAGGAGCCGCGCCCGCTTGTGCCCCTGTGCGACAAGGGTAGCCACGCGCGACCGTCTTAGGCTGACCAGGGCGAACTCCGCTCCGACAAAGAATGCGTTAGCCAGCACGAGGAGGAAAACGACGGCCAGCTTCAGGAGGACAGTCAATGTTGACGAGCCGTCCATAGACGCGAGGATTCTAGCAAGCGTGGTGTCGCGATGACTAGGGTCCTTCCTTTGCCTCGGAGTCCTTGACCCACCTGCTCGCGCGCTCGACTGCGCGAGTCCAGTCCGCAAGTAGTCGTTGTCGCTCGGATTCAGTCATATTGGGTTCGAATGTTTTCTCGCGCTGCCACATATCGCTCAGCTCCGCGGTGTCCGACCAGAAGCCAACCGCGAGCCCCGCAAGAAATGCCGCGCCTGCCGCGGTCGTTTCCGTGTTTGCGGGCCGCACTACAGGGATTCCCAATATGTCTGCCTGAAACTGCATAAGGAAGTCGTTGCGCACTGCGCCGCCGTCGACGCGGAGCTCGGTCAGATCGATCCCCGAGTCGTCACGCATGCACCGCAACACGTCGCTTGTCTGATAGGCGATTGATTCGAGCGCCGCCCGCGCGATGTGCTCGCGCGTTGAGCCGCGCGTCAGACCGACCATTGTCCCGCGAGCATATTGGTCCCAGTGCGGCGCGCCGAGTCCGACGAACGCAGGAACAAAATAGACGCCCCCGTTGTCGCCGACGCTCGTGGCCATCGCTTCGGTGTCGGCGGCGGAGTTGATGATCTTTAGCCCGTCTCGCAGCCACTGGATCGCGGCGCCCGCGATGAACACGCTGCCTTCGAGCGCGTACTCGATCGGCTCGCTGTCGATCTGCCAGGCAATGGTCGTCAGAAGGTTGCTCTTCGATCTCACCAGTTCTTTGCCGGTGTTCAACAACATGAAACAGCCCGTGCCGTAAGTGTTCTTTGACATGCCGGGGCTGGTGCAGACCTGTCCGAACAAAGCTGCTTGCTGATCGCCCGCATTGCCCGCGATTGGTATCGCGCGGCCGAAGATCGAGGGGTCCGTCTCGCCTATAAACGCGCTCGACGGAGCGACGTGTGGCAGCACTTCGCGTGGCACATTGAGCGCGGCTAGTAACTCTTCGTCCCATTCTCCCCGTTCGATGTCAAAAAGCAGAGTGCGACTGGCGTTCGAAGGGTCGGTCGCGTGAACGCGCCCGCCGGTCAGCTTCCATATCAACCACGAATCGACCGTCCCAAAAGCGAGACTCCCTCGCACGGCAAGGTCTCGCGCGCCCGGGACGTGATCGAGTAACCAGCGCACTTTTGTGCCTGAAAAATACGCATCCAGAACGAGGCCAGTGCGTTGTTGAAAGATCGACGCCAACCCTTCATCGCGCATGCGATCACAGTATTCAGCAGTCCGCCGGCACTGCCAGACTATTGCATTGTGAATCGGCTTACCGGTCTCGCGATCCCAGATGATGGTTGTTTCGCGCTGATTAGTGATGCCGATGGCGGCTATCTGATCCGCCTTTACCTCGGATTGTCTCAAGACGACGTGTGCGGCGTTGAGCTGCGAAGACCATATGTCTTCCGGCCTGTGTTCGACCCAACCCGGTTGCGGGTAAATCTGCTCGAATTCTTGCTGAGCCACGGCAGTCGCGCGTCCCTGGCGGTCGAATAGAATCGCGCGCGAGCTGGTCGTTCCTTGATCGAGCGCGAGGATGTACTGTTGACTCATTAACGTTCTCCGGGAAAGTATGAGCTTTAAAAGGCGAGCAATGATACCATCGGCTGCCTTGTTCCAAAAGTAAGACTAGCAGTAAGTCAAAGGTGAAAATGATGACCTGTACGGTCTTTCAAAACCAACTTGCTCGCAAGACGACTGGCCCACTCCATTCGTTATTCGTGGACGCCAGTGGACGAATCGCTTCTTACCCACAACTGGTACTGCCAGCAAACGCGATGGTATAATTCACCATTGTCGAGACGACTTAGTCGCACAAGAAGGAAACAAACAGAATGGTAGCAAAACGAACCCGCAACAGGGTGCCGGCAGCCGCGCTTCTAGCCTTGCTTTTTGCGCTCGCCCCACAAGCATTAGCTCAGACTGAACAGACTTCAGCGATCGATGTAACGCACTACAAGATTAACGGCGAGTTATTGCCCGACTCGCACATTCTGAAGGCACAGGCGATCGTAACCTTCAAAGCTCTCAAGCCGACTCAGTCCGCGGTGTTTGAGATGAACGGTTCGCTTACTATTTCCAGCATCAAAGGGCCCGACGGCAAGAGCGCGCTGCAATTCATTCAGGACAGGGTGAACGAGCTGAACGTCAAGGTCAACCTCGGCCAGTTGTACCCCGCCGAGTCTAGCATCACATTGACGTTCGACTACTCGGGCCCGCTGGCGACGCCCGAAGGCGGTCCGATAGCCGACACGCGGTTGGCCTACATCGGCCCTGAAGGCTCGTACCTGTTTTATGCCTCACGTTGGTTTCCGTTTCACGGATATGCAGCCGACCGCGCGACTTCTGAGATCAGTTTGACGGTGCCCGGCACGTGGACCGTCGCCGGCCACAGCGCCAATCCAGTGACTCCGGTCGCGGCCAAAGACGGGCGCAAGACGTTCACTTTTGTCGAGACTCAACCCGTGCTTCCGGGATCGTTTGCCGCCGGGCAGTTCATAACGAAGACGATCAACTCCGGCGGCATGCAGTTAGACCTCAGCGTTCTGCCTGGCAGCGAAACGCGGCTTCAAGAATTCGGACAAGAGATCGCGCAGATACTTCAGTTCTACAACAGCCGCTTTGGTCCGTTTCTGCTCGGCTCGCGCTTTGTGATTGCGGAGATCGACGACGAAACGCTCGACTATTACGCGGGCGCCGGGATCGCGTTCATCGCGCACAAGACCCTCATATCCGATAAGCCGCTTCCGGTCGACGACCTGGCTCGCGAGATTGGGTATCAGTGGTGGGGGCAGGCGGTCGGGTTGAAGAGCTTTGACGACGCGTGGCTGTCGCAAGGGCTGGCCGAGTACTCTTCAGTGCTTTATCGCGAATCACGCCAGAGTACGGCTGAATTTCATGAGACGTTGTCAGAGATCATCGAACTTGCGCTTGCCTTCGAGCAGGACGCGTCAATATCTCGCGCGCCTGCGCAGCTCAACGATCAGTCGCCGGCCTTCCGTTCGGTTGTCTTTTACAAAGGCGCATACGTTTATCATATGCTCAGGACCACGATCGGCGAGGACAAGTTCTTCAACTTGATTAAGACATACTATTCGACGTACAAGGGTCAGAACTCAGGCATAGAAGACTTCGAGTCGCTGGCGGACAAAGTTTCGGGGCAAAAGTTGCGAGGCTTCTTCGGTATGTGGATTGACTCGACCGGCGTGCCCGAGTTCAAAGTCGAGTACTCGATAATCCGCACGAAAGAAGGCAAATTCAAAGTGCGCGGCACCTTGCGTCAGAACATGGATTCGTTCCGCGGTCCGGTCGGCGTCGCACTCGAAGCAGAGGGCGGCCGTGAGACAAAGGCCACTCTGGACATGCGAGGCACATCGGTCGACTTCGATCTCTCCAGCGATGGGAAACCGCTTGACGTGGTCGTCGATCCCGAGAATCGTTACTTGCGAATAAGCGATGGGATACGCGTATCCGTTGTAGTGCGACGTGGTATACAGCACTTCCAGCGAGAGGAATATGCCGAGGCGGAAGAGCAATTCCGGGCGGCGCTTAAGCTGAACCCGCGCTCGTCGTGGGCGTGGTACAACATCGGACTGCTTTATGTGGAGCAGCGCAACTGGCAGAAGGCGCGCGATGCCTTCACTGAAACGCTCAACGGGGACCTGGAGCCTTCGTGGCTTGAAGTTTGGTCGTACATCAAGCGCGGCAACTCGTGGGATGCTGAAGACAACCGCGAACGCGCCGTCGCCGAATACAACAAAGCCAAAGAGACCAGCAACAACCACAACGGCGCACAGAAAGCGGCTGACAAGTACCTCGGTCAGCCGTACAAAAAGGAACGTTCGAGTCAGCCTAGCAACTGATCTCGCGCATTCGTTTCGAAAAGGCGATCAATCGTGACAGCAGCTATTTCACGTCCGGAAGCCTCCGAGTATCCACCTTACTGTGAGGGCTACGTTTCGCGCGTGCCCCACGGCGACATCGTGGAAATACTGGGCCAGCAACTCGAGGAGACGCTTGCGTTGATTGGCAGCATTCCGGAAGCCCGCAGCGACTGGCGCTACGCAGACGGCAAGTGGAGCGTTAAGGAGCTTATCGGTCACGTCATAGACAGCGAGCGGATCTTCGCTTATCGAGCGCTGCGGTTTGGCCGTGGTGACGCAACGCCGCTTTCCGGATTTGAGCAGGACGACTACGTTCGCGGCGCGGCATTCGACCAGCGAAGCTTGAGCGATCTCGCGAACGAGTACGGGCACGTGCGCCGCGCGACGATTTCGTTATTGGCGAATCTGGAGAGCGAAGCTTGGACCCGCCGAGGGTTGGCCAACAACAATGAAGTCTCTGTCCGAGCGTTGGCATTTATCATAGCCGGTCACGAGCGGCATCACGTTGAGATACTGCGAACAAGGTATCTGTGACGGACGTTCAGTGTGATCGGCGCTCGTTTGACTGAGATGGGTCGCCTTGTTAGTATTGCCTCAGTTTTGAAAAACCGAATTCGAGTGGGGCTATAGCTCAGCTGGGAGAGCGCATGACTGGCAGTCATGAGGTCAAGGGTTCGATCCCCTTTAGCTCCACCACTCATATCAAGCACTTAAACCCATCGCCTTCCGTCAACAGTCTGCTGCCGGGCCACTTTGACAGCAACTTGACAGCACCGACTACTAAACTACTTGGCTCCGAGGATTCGGTCTAGCAAGTCGATTGCTGCCTATTGCTTTTTCCTGGGCGCCTGCTCGGGATACTGCTTCAAAATCTCAGATAGAGGAGGCACCCCATATTTAGCCCGTTCACTATCTGATGTTTTTCGATCAATCGGGACAAGTTCCTCTTTCCCAGTTTCCTGATTGATTACTCGATTGGTTCCGTATTTTTGGTAGCCCTCAGTGAAGCTAAGGTACCGATCAATGGATGCGGCTACCAAATAGCGAAGGTCTTTGTATCCGGCTTCAAAGGCACTCTTAAAAAGGTAGTGGGCAAGAAGATAGTTGTCTGTTTGTTCCTTCCTTTGTTGCAATGGGATTCCTGTCAGCACGCTTTAGGGCGGCATCGCTCTGTAGCGGCTATTTATGTGTGGCCTCAGCAAAGTCTGCGAACGAACACAGTTTTGTTCCTAGATCAACGATCGCCGACTGAACATTAGGATCGCATAAGACTTTCACCTCCTCCTCGCGTTCGTTGCGGTACATCGTATCAAGGTCCTTCCCTTCGCCTGGGTGACAGCCCAACTCTGTAAAACCCGGCGGCAGCTCCTCAAGGATTTTGATAAATCTATCTACCGTAATCCCATCTGGGTAGGGTAACCCTTCTTCTGTTTGCCCGTAGAACTCACCACAATAGTAAATTGCTGAATTGTAATGTCGCAGAGGGATGTGGAGCTTACGCGCGATATCAACCGTGATGCCACGTATTGGCTCTTGCCTGTGAACGTGCTGATGAGAATCTATATGGGTAGGATCTTTGCCGGTAAGGCGACGGAAAGTCGCAAGTTGGCGAAATATTTCCTCGACTATTTCCCCGGGGTCATTGAAAGGGACTACTTCATAAAGAGCCACCCAAGTCCCATCGCGGTAGACCCATTCACCGAGATCAAGATGAAGACCGAGGCTAAGGCTTGGATGCTCGCGGCAATATGCTGCGGCTCGAGCGGCGGCTGGCCAGCGCACCATCAAACTGGCGCTTGTCACAACCCCGCGTTGATGCGCTTTGGTAATGCCCCGATTTACGCCTATGCTCTGGCCGAAATCATCGGCATTGATTATCAGATACCTCTTGGCAGTCATAGCTCAGAGTCCCAACTGGCTGACCAGTTTTGCTGCCACAGTCTCTGCTTTGAAGTATTGCTGCGCGATGGCTCGTGCGGCTTGGCAATGCCGGCGGTAGTCGCTGTTGATCGCATCAATAGCTGCCAGCACCTCATCTATCGTAGTGAAAGCGAAAAGCCCTTCTCCGGTGGGCAGAATGTTGCTGAACCCTGTGTCTTGTGCGACCACAGGCTTGCCACAGGCCAGGTAGCAGGCATCTCGCTCGCTGAACCATCCGCTACGAAGGCGAACATTTTGATCTTTCGCAACCGTAAACTCGGCGCGTGATCTTCGGAAATATTCTGGATAGCTACCGAATACGTCCAGCGACATCTGAAAGGGAGAGACTACCTGCCAACCATAGTCCCGGAGGCGTTCACAATCCGACGGATAGTCTATCTTCAGCGCCAATTCAAAAGGCTGTGCGCTGCGTCGCGGGAGATCTAGAAACTTCTCCAACTCTTTGTGCTTGCTCCAGTGATAGACTTCACCGTTATATGCCACCTCGTTGCCATTCTGACGATAGTTTCCAATGGTAGTAAAGAAGCGGGCGTCAGGATCGTAGACCATACGCCAGAGGTCCAGGTCTACCGGTTGGCGCGTTTTCCCATAGCTGATGCCGTTCAGCGGAACGCTGCAATCTGGGGCGCCGTAGTTTTCCCCATAGGTGATTATGATGTGGTGATTAGCGAATGCGACCCGTGTGTGCTCGTCTCCGTTGGCGAGCTGCAATTCCGCGATCACTGGATCACACTCAATATAGACCCGGAAGGGCGCGGCCAGATGTTCTTCCCGCAAGTCCGTTGCGCCGATTATGTTAAGGAGCATATCGCATGAACGATAGAGATCGTCCAGCTTCTGTTCGGACATGCCCCAACAAGCGCCTTTGCGGTCTGCGAGCCGGAACGCCCATCGGTCCGGCATCCCGATTCGCTCCATGCAACGCGCGATGTGAGCTACTGCGTAGCAACAGTCATCGGTGACCGTGTTCTGCACCGGGTCGTATGGCCACACGGTGTCGTCTTCCACATACCAAACCTCGTAGCCAAGCCGATCGAGTCCCCGGAGCCAGTTGAGGTAAAGCCATGTCTGGCCTCCAAAAGGGCAACGGCCCATCATTCCTAGAATTACAATTCGTTCTCGACGAAATGATCTCATGACAACTCTTGAACCTCACTATCAGTGAATCAAATCTTTGTATAAGCGTTCAACCTTGTTGATGTATTTCTCTATCGAAAAGCCTTCTTCAATCCACTCTCTACCATTTTTGCCGAGTTGGTTTCTCAGGCTGGCATCTTCTGCCAATATGATGATGGCGTTCTCTAAAGCGGCGATATCGCGCGGCGGAACGAGAAGACCCGTCTGTTGGTCAAGCACAACCTCCGGCGCTCCGCCACTGTTGCAGGCAATGACTGGTTTGGCACACGCCATAGCCTCTAGATAGACGTTGCCGGGACCTGGCTCATACGTGGACGGACCAGCAAAAAGATCGCACCAGGCGTAGTGCTCAGGTAGCTCGTCGTACGGAACATATCCCATGAATTCAAAATTGGACTGGGCGGAAGCGTCGGCGATCAGCTTCTTCAGGCTTGCCAGGAAGTTACTGCGACCTCCTCTACCCACAGCCCTTAAACAAATCTTCGGGTATCGCGTTTTGAGTCGGAGCACGGCTCTGACTAGCAGGCTGAACCCTTTGCTTTCAACGAAGTTGCCGATGAAGAGAACCTTGGGATAACGCTCATCCTGAGGCTGGCGCCAAGGGAAGAATGTTTCAGTATCAATACCGCTGTGAATTACGCTAATTTCGTCTAAAGGGTAGTCATATCGCTTGGCACAGAAGGCGGCCGTGTTGTGGCTTGATGCAAGCACACGGTCTGAGTGATGGATGACTGTCCGTTCCATAAAGCAACCGATCTGGTGCAGAGTACTGTCGCAGTCTGGCCAACCCATGTATTCCGCAAACATTGCCAGTGGTCCATGCAACTGCACCACATAACGTGCCTTCCGGTAGCGAAATGTATCCGTCTGATAGACGAAGCCCTCACCGCAATACTCAGGGAACTGAATTATATCGAATGAGGTATCTTGAGATAGAGCGTGAAGCTTTTCCGCTACCGAAGTGCTATAGGCCAGCCAGTACGTAGATTCTTGATACCCGTCCAGCTTGAGGTTTGGCTCCGGAACGCGGTAGATGAGAACATTTCCATCTTGGTAGATCCGCGGCTGACTGTCCCAGGAAGCGCAGACGACGTAGATTTCGTGGCCGCGGCCCGACAGGCCGTGAGCCTTGAGATAAGTCTGGGTGCCGATCCCGCCCCCACCCGTCTCAGGGGGATACTCCTGAGAGACTAGGCATATTCTCATTGCGAGATCTTCCTGATCTGTAACTGTTGCTCGGTCAGCGTGGATCGTTCAATTCTTTTCCACCCGCAGATCGAATACGATGAGAGGGTCGTTTTCCAACACACAGCGAAAATGTGAATACAAGTACTGGCGCAACCTGGATATCTACTCATTTCGTATTAATCTCTCTGACGATGATCGTCGCCATGCCTTTGGTGAATCCTTCCAATAGTTCCACCTCAATAGCGAGTACCTGCGTGCTCACGCCGGAACCGAACTCCAGGATATGAGCCGGCTGAAGATGCTTAACCAGGCTGACAAGCAACTGTAGAGCGTCTATGGAAAGAGACCACGGCGGCAAGGGATGAACCCATGAAAGGTCTACTCTGCCAGTTTGGACTAGAGCATTCCCCAACGCGGCAAGGACGGTTGCCACCGCTTCATCGCCTGGTCGCATACATACCTAGGATTTTTCCGCCATCATCGCCCCGTAAATGCCTACCAGTTTATTCTTCTGCGAATTTCAGAGCTCTTGTTGGGTACTGATTTCTATCCTATAAAAACTGCCCGATCCGGGCACACTGTCATGAAGTAAACGGAGACGGCAAGTTTTTCTCCCTGGGTTTGAACTCTGTCCTAGTCTCAAAAATCCTTCACCCAAACCTCATGATGAAGGCTTTGTGTATCCAGCAACTTGAAATCTTTATACTGCGATGTCCTTCCTATCTTGATCAAACCTACTCAAAGTATCTTCAAGAGTAGCCTCCTATAGATTACACAATATAATGCCACTCGCGCGGGGCGGATGGGTCGAGTTCATCATCAGATGTATAAGTGCGTAGCTCGGCCTGCATTGGCAACTTTACGATGTCAGGGGTGAATCTTGCGCGCCAGCCGTGCCAACCTGTGAGCACTGATGCCGGATCGTGGCGTCTGTTTCCGTATTTACGAACAGCGTGTTGCAGGCTCAAGAAAAGATAGTGGCGCATGTAAAAAGATTCAGGATACATACGCAGACCCGAAAACCTTACTTTATGACCTGCCGACTGAACTAGGTTTACGCGCTGAGCTTGCCGCTTCCAAGCATTTAACCTGTGCGGAAAGCCCGGCAGGAATGGATAATACCACCGCATCGTTTTTTGAAAATCATGGTGGTCGTGATCGGGCGCTTCCTGAGTTGGAATGAAGGTGAACTCCAGGAAGTTCACGGCATTATAGCCTCTTGCTTGCACCTCTGCAAAAGCCTGCGCCAGCGTGACGCCGGATTTTGGTGGCAAGCGAATTTCATCGGTATCCAGGTGTATGAACCAGTCGGCATCGAGCGTAGCAGCGAGTTCTTCTTTGCGTTCGAGGATTGAGCGAAGACGGAAAATTCCATCTCGTGGAAAGCTTTCGATTCCAATCAACCCTCGCTCCCGGTATCGCTCGGCGAGGGTGACAGTCTGATCGGTAGAGCAGTTGTCAATAAGATATACTTCGACGCCCTGTTGGAAGAGATTCTCCAAGCAACCTGCAATAAACCGTTCTTCGTTGTAAGTAGCTAGGAGAGCTATAACACGCATATCGCACCTCTTTAGACTGCAGTCACGAATCTCTCCGCCTAATAAATAACCTGCTCTAGTTCTTAGTTTCTGGCGTCAAGATGTCTAGCGCCTCCTGAAGCATTTGTCTAAGGCGCCGTGTTCAAAAAGCACCTGTTTTTCATACTCATATAGACTTGCTGCGCTCGCGGGCCGAAAGGCCGTGAGCGTTGAGAGGTATTCTTGAGTGCAAATCTTTCCCGGCCCGTTTCTGGTGGATACTCCTGGGAGACTAGGCATATTCTCATCAAGCTAGTTCCTCTATTCTGCTAATGACAACTGGAGCTGGTCGCAAGTCAAATGCTACGAGACGGTCATTCTCCAATACGCAAGGGAAGCGTGAGCGTAGGTAGCTGTGAAATTCACGGTAGAAGTCGAACCACCAGAATACCGGCCAGCCGAACACTATGAAACTCGCTCCAGACCTCCGCAGCCTCTCCAGTTCCTCTATCGCAGCTCGATCATCGTCAGGCGCTCCCCAATATATGCCGTCGCGTTCGATGAATTGGATGCGGCGGCGACCTGCAATAAATTTGTCTGTTCCCCAGCTATCTCCGTCTGCTAAGATAAGAATCTCCCCTTCTGAAATCAGCTCAGCGATTTCCTTTGCTGCCTGTTGCACTTGTTCTGTCCAACTATAATGTGCGATTCGCCTCTTCAAACCCTCCGGGCCAAGCATATCTAGAGCTTTTTGAACCATTTGCTCTATGCGGCCTTGCTGCGCGTAACCGTGCTTGATCAGATCATCGTGGAATATCTCGAAATCGTAAGAGACAGCGCAATGTCTCCAGCGACTTACTGCATCCGGCCTCACCTCGATCTTCACAAGGGAGAATCCCAGGAACGCCTGAAGTTCAGCGAGCGTTTTCTCTTGGTCGAGCACAAAATATTCAAAAGGCACTGTAAAGAAATACTTCGGCGGCGGCGTGGCCTCCACAATCTTTACTTGGTATTTCCAACTGATCGCCCGGCGGGAATACACATTGTCGGTTCGGTCGCACGGGATTCCGAAATCCGCCAAGTTGTCCGTCACATGTTTGCCAAGAATGCTATCACGTGGATCGCGGATCCAGTGGATATAATGAATATCGGGAAACATCCGCACAATCCAAGGGTAGACTAGAGTCGTTTCAGGAATTTTCCAGCCTTTGTGTTGAGCATTGCTGTTCAACACAGAGGCCAAATAAGACTTCATCAGGCGTATAAACGCCGGATCAATCGTCATCGTGTGTAGCTTCGTGAAGTCCCACCGCAGGTCGCCAAGGTAACTAACGTACCGAGCCATGACACGGCAGGCCTCATACATATCATCTGGAGGGATTAGATCGCCCGACTTGTTCAGCTCTGCACCCATATACACGCCGCTGGCATTGAGCGTATGTGACATGATACGGGTGCCTGAGTGTCCTCGACCGATCACCGTTACCATAGTCATGTCTATAGCTCCTTTTTCATAACGATGTTTTCAGCCGATGAATCGTGACCACCTGCGGAACCCTTTATGGATTGAATCTCAAGGTCCAAACTTACGGTCGCAAGTCGAAAACAACAATGCGATCATTTTCAAGAACGCAGCGATGCCGCGACCTAACATAGTTGTGAAATCCTCTCAAGTAGTCGAACCACCAGAAGACCGGCCACCCGAATACGATATGCCCTGCTCCTGTCCCTCTCAGCCTCTCTAGCTCACCTATAGCAGTCTCATCATCTGAAGGCGCGCCCCAGTACTTACCTTCACGCTCTATGAATGGGATGCGGCGGCGACCCGCGATGAACTCGTCTGTGCCCCAGCCATCTCCGTCCACCAGGATGAAAGCCATTCCTTCAGGCACCAGTCTCGTAATCTCTTGTATTGACCGATCAACCCGCGGCCACCATGCCTTGGCTTTCCAAGATTCAGGATTGCTCTCTATTCCCAGATCAGATAGGTATTTGCTCAAGAGCCGACAGCGGAAATCGTAGAGGTTAAGAATGAATCCGAGTTTCTCATCTAGTCTCTTGTGGAGAAGTTGATTGCCGCTATGTATACGATAATATCCTTGTGGCTCGGAGATCTTCCGAAAGGAACCGAACAGCGGGGCCAATGTAAATAGGTAAGTATCTGTATTGATTCTGAATTCTGCCTCGGGAACAGGCATGACTTTTTTCAGGAAGCTACGAGACCAAGCATTACCTGTTGTCGGCGGATTGTGATAACTAGCAGGGCCATCCCGTATAATGAGGTCTCGCAAATCCCCATCTGGGAGCGATTGCTTAGGAATAGTCCGACCTGTCTTTCTGCCCAGCCTATCGATCACCCATAAAGGCCAATGTACTTTTACAACATTCGGTTCGTGGAAGAGGTTGACTGCTCTTTCTACAGCAGATGGGAGTAGAGCATCATCTGAATCCAGAAAGAGGATAACCTCTCCACGGCTAATCGAGAATCCCGCATTAAACGCCGACCCCTGGCCACCGTTCTCCTTCAGCACGGGTATGATGCGGTCTCCATAACTAGCGATAATCTCCCTTGAACTATCGGCAGAGCCGTCGTCTACCACGATAACTTCGGTGTTAGGATAAGTCTGACTCATGGCACTATCGATAGTTTCCGGCAAATAGCGCCCGTAGTTATAGCTCGTAATAATAATGCTCGCTGGTTGCATTCCGCTCATAATTCTCTCTTCATCGCTGCAGGTCGAAGGTGATAAGGCGACTATTCTCTAAGATGCAGGTGAATTTCGAGCGTAGGTATTTATGGAACTCGGTGTAGTAGTCGAACCACCAGAATGCAGGCCATCCGAACACAATGAAGCTTGCTCCCGAACGGCGAAGCCTATCTAGCTCACTAATCGCAGTGGCATCATCCGGCGGCACTCCCCAGTATTGTCCATCCCGTTCGATAAATGGAATGCGCCGCCGACCCGCAATACTTTCGCTGGTCTGCCACTGCCCATCATCAACTAAGATAAAGCTCTCGCCATCTGGGATGAAGTTTCCAATTTCCTTCAATGCCATACTCACTTGCTTCATCCATTTGTTATGGGCTTCCCGTTTCTGTCTCTCGATTTCTGGTGTTAAAGCTTGCAGTGCTTCTTTAATTAATTGAAGGATTAGATCCTGCTGAGAATCTTGCACGTCTTTTAGATTGAGATAGACCCAGTGAGCCATATCAATTGCTTTGCTTAGATGATTAGCCTCATAGTCTCGCCCTGTCTTGAAACTGCAGTAATGCTGAAGTCTTGGATTGATAAATTCCCGAATTGCATTTTCTATATCAGTTTGCTTTGCAAGCTCCGGATTCCCTAGGAATTCAGCCAGGTGTTGCAGATCATGTTGCCAATTAGCCAAGAGATATTCATAAAAGATTAATCTACGCGGATGGCCAGTCGTATATTCCAGGGCTGACTTGATATATAGAAGCCAAAGGTAGATACCTTTTTCTAAAGAGCAACCTTTGCGGTATTCGAGCGACCTTGCGACATCTATAGGGTGTCTCAAACAGATTACGTACCGCATTGTTGGTAAGAGCTGTTGCCAGAATGGTAAGGTCAAACAAGTTTGTGGATTCTTCCATCCCCAAACTTTGGCGGTCGCGAAGTCTTCTTGAATTATGGCGTGTGCTCGTTGCCGTAAATCATCTAACTCAGAGGAGTTCTCCCATCTCTGAGGAAAGATTGGTGGCTCGTACCATTTGCCGCCCAATCGCTCAAGTATAGTGTTGTTTAGTTCCTCTATCTGCCGATGCTCCCAGTATCCGGTTGGGTTCCAATCAGCAGGTGGCATTAGATGTTTTCTAGGGCCAAGATGCATTCCCAACAAGTTTAATACTCTAGTTACGAGGGAGGTCCCACTTCTATGAGCACCCAGTACGCAAACAATCGTAGGATTGATCATTTCTAGAAACCTTTAGCAATTCGTTATGCGGCCCAACAGAGTCATTGGTAAGACGCTCCCTGCTGCAAGTCGAAAGCAACGATGCGATCATTTTCCAGGGCGCAGCCGTACCGCGATCGGAGATAGTTGTAAAATCGCCGGTAGTAGTCGAACCACCAAAATACAGGCCAGCCGAACACTATAAAGCCTGCCCCTGACTCTCTCAGCCTCTCTAGCTCATCAATCGCGGTCTCGTCATCGTCAGGCGCTCCCCAGTACTTTCCGTCACGCTCGATGAATGAGATTCGGCGACGGCCCGCGATGAACTCGTCTGTGCCCCAACCGTCCCCGTCCGCCAGGATGAAATCTTTACCTTCCGGAATCAGCGCCGTGATCTCTTGTATCGAGAGATTGATGCGTGGCCACCATCCGGCTGCTCTCCAAGACTCCAAATCAGGTTGAATTCCTGTCTCTTGGAGCACCCGGCTCAAGATAAGACATAGTTCTTCATGGTTGACTGCGCCATCCCTCAGCTTAATTTCGAAACAAGTTCTTCTAGAAGTATTCTGATCGTGGGATCGCCACAATCCTTGAGGCTCCGCGAGTCTTTTGATCCGCCCAAAAGCCGGGGCGAGTCCAAAAAGGTAAGCATCGGCAGCGACCCTGTATTTGGCCTCGGGCATGGGCAGCACCTGTTCGAGAAATGCGCGAGCATAGGCATTGCCTGACGTCGGCGCGCTCGGAAGCGTCAATTCGCTCATCGGACCATGGCTCATTACTACCGCACGGAAATCACCTTCTGGAAGAACTGGCTCTTTTATTCTCCCTGTTTTGCGGCCTTCAGAATTGATAATCCAGAGAGGCCAATGTACTTTAACGACCTCCGGGTCGGAGAAGTGGTTGACCACCATCTCTAGGGTTGAAGGAAGCAATTCATCATCTGAATCAAGGAAGCAGACTATGTTTCCGCCACTCACTGTAAAACCAGAGTTGAAGGCCGAGCCTTGTCCACCATTCTGCTTCACCACTGGGATAATTCTGCCGTCATAACTCGTGATGATCTCTCGGGAATTATCAGTAGAGCCGTCATCTACCACTATGACCTCAGTATGAGGGTAAGTCTGGCTCAAGGCGCTCTCGATAGCCTGCTTTAGGAAGCGCCCGTAGTTGTAATTAACAATGATGATGCTGGCCAGTTTTTTTTCGCTCATGTCATTGCCCGTTCTAGAAGCCGCTCGACGACCTTACGCGCATCAAAGAACTCCTCTGCCAGAGCGCGAGCTAGCTTGCATTGATGTTCATAATCATCCGCCGCCGTGTTTATGCACTGCACCGCTTCATCCAAATCGCGGAAGCGGAATAACCCTTCACCATCCGGGAGAAAGCGACTTGGGCCAGTATGCTGCATCACCGCGGGCTTACCGCTGGCCATGTAGCACAGGGTCCGGTCGCTGATCCAGGAATTCTGAAGGCGGATGCAGGACGGCTTTACGCAGCTAAACTCTCCGCGTGAGTCCTGAATGTAGCGTTGGTAATCCCACGGAGTGGCGGCCACCGCTACGGACTCTCGCACCATCCAGCCCGCTTTCCACAAGCTTACTTGATCTTCATCCTCTGGCACCAAATCGAGCGCCAGTTCCAGCGATTGATCAGTGGATCGCGGCAGTTCCACAAATGCCATGAAGCTACTGCGCTTGGAGTTATCATAAGACTCATTACCATATTCGATAACTGAGCCGTACCAGTGAGCTACGGTGGTAAAAGGCGCATCCTTTACCGCTCGGCGCGGCGGCCACCAGTTGAGCGCCACACACGGAGGCGTATACTCCCACTTCAAGCCCGCGTCAGGAAATCTGGCTCCTGGCGTTCCAACAGTTTCGCCAATTGTGAAGTACACATTATGTCGCGCCACTTCAATCTGCCCTTCGCTCATCCAGATTTGTAGCAGACCTGGATCAATATCGATCAGCGCCGTTCGCTTGAAACGGCCGACCAGATCGGAGCGTGCGCCGTATCTCAGATTCAACAGCAGGTCCGCCTCGCTCGCTGCATCGAGATCTAAGCAATCGCCCGCTATTTCCTTAGGAAGTGGCTCGCCGGATTTGAAACATAGCGCCAGATGCTGTGCAAGACCATATCGCTTGAGGTGATTCTTCAGCGCGACAATATTCGCAAGCGTCTTGTGGGTGGGAGTGCGCGGATTAATCCCCTCCAGCCAGGTCACGTTGTAGCCTAGCGCACGCAGCCCCAAGGCCCAGTTGAGATAAGCCCACAGGTGACCGCCGCCTTCGGGATAGCCGATGGTGTCCGCAGAGAGACAGACCGTAATACTCATATAGCAGGTTCTCTTGTAGCATTAGGCCCCGTACCGAGAGTAACCAGCCCAAATTGCAAGTTGTGAAAGTGTTGGTAGAATCCACGAACCTCCATCAGTTGATCATGAGTACCCATCTCTGCGACTCTCCCGTCCTTGAGTACTACAATCCGATCCGCGCGCCGGATGGTCGAGAGCCTGTGAGCGATGATGAAAGTGGTCCGCCCTTCCATCAGGCGATCCAGCGCATCCAGCAACTGAATCTCGGTCTGAGCATCCAGTGCGCTCGTCGGCTCATCGAGGATGAGGATTGCCGCGTCTTTGAGTAGTGCCCGAGCAATTGACAGCCGCTGCCTTTCGCCTCCTGAGAGCGTGGCTCCTCTCTCTCCTATAATCGTGTCGTATCCATTCGGTAGGTGTTCGATAAATGCATGGGCGTTTGCGGCGCGCGCTGCTGCTTCAATCTCCGCTGGCGAAGCGCCGGGTCGTCCGTAGGCGATGTTCTCTGCAATCGTGAGAGGTAACAAAAATGGCTCTTGCAACACGATTGCGATGTCCTTCCGCAGGCTCTTCAACTGGACGTTGCGAATGTCGCATCCGTCAATTGTCACTCGCCCTTCCCATGGGTCGAACAGCCGCGGGAGTAGGCTTACCAGTGTGGTTTTACCTACCCCGGTAGGCCCGACGATAGCAACGGTCTCGCCAGGAAGCGCTTCCATTGATATGCCTCGTAAGACCATACGGCTAGGCTCGTACCCGAAGGTGATGTTTTCCAGGCGGATATGTCCACGTTTGCCTGAAGGCGGCACCGGCAGCGGTATAGCCCCTGGGGAGTTCTGGACTTCATCCTCTGATTCCAAAACTTCCAAGACCCTCCGGGCGTTGATTGACATAGAGGACATCTCCGCATAGCTATATACAAAACTTTCTATCGGTGCATATAGAGAACCGAGATAGGCGAGAAAGATAAGAAGACTACCCACTGATAGCGAACCCTGCAGCACGTGAAGTCCACCGACCGTCATAATCAATATAGTGCAGACCGTCGTCACGGTATTCGCGCCAATCTTGAACTGTAACTGCGAGAAGATGGCACGCAGGTAAGCATTAACGCTGCGCTGAGACAGAGCACGGTAGCGTCTATCTTCGTGCTCTTCGCGATTGAACGCCTGAACAATCGGTAATGCCGTAAGCGTCTGTTCGGCCAGCGCCATCATCTCGCCCTGGAGTTGTTGCTGTTGATATGTCCGCTCGGCCATTGGACCAGTGAAGAATCTAATGATTAGACCCAGGGGTAATACGGCAACGAGTGCAAACAGCAAGAGGGAACGATCTAGCTGCCACATCACAGTGAACATCATTGACAGACTTATCAGCGAGGTAAGCGCGGGTAAGAAGATTCCCATCACGAGGCCCCGAACGCAGTTGGTGTCATTTGTCACCCGTCGCATGAGGTCAGCGGTGGTATGCCGACTGTGGAAGAGCAGTGATAGACGTTGCAAGTGATCAAAAACCTGCGCGCCGAGACTGTACGCCATTCGATTGCCGACGCCAGCTTGAACGTAGCCTTGCGTAATGCCAATAGTTCCGCTAGCTAGGAACAACACGACGGTAAATCCAACTAACCAACCCAGCAAAGCAGAAGGCGAGGCTCCGCCCGGCAGAACTGAGATCCAAGCAGCATTATCTGGGAGTGGTCGCCGTGCCAACACGTGATCGATAAGCAACTTCATCGGCCATGGCCTCAGGACATTCAGGACCACGCTCAGAAGCATCAATAGCACTATGAGGAGCAATCCGCCTTTGGGCAGGCGGACGTAATGCATCAATCGCAACCACCACGGCTTCATGCGACGACCCTCCGTTGGGAACCGGAAGTCTGGAAGCTATGGAGACCGGCATAGAGCCCTCCCCACCTCAGCAATTCGTCGTGGGTGCCCTCTTCAACGACTCTGCCGTCCTTCAGCGCCACAATGCGATCTGCACGCCGGATAGTAGAAAGCCGGTGAGCGATGATGAAAGTGGTCCTGCCTTTCATCAAGCGTTCGAGCGCCTCAAGCAACTCCGCCTCGGTCTGAGCATCCAGTGCGCTCGTCGGCTCATCGAGTATGAGGATCGGCGCGTCTTTGAGCAGTGCACGAGCAATTGACAGCCGCTGTCTTTCTCCTCCTGAGAGCGTGGATCCCCTCTCACCGATGATCGTGTCGTAGCCTGAGGGTAAGTGGTGGATGAAGTCGTTAGCGCCGGCAGCTTTCGCTGCTTGTTCAATCTCCGCACGGCTCGCTTCTAGACGACCGTAGGCAATATTTTCGGCCACTGTAAGAGGCAACAGAAACGGCTCTTGTAGCACAACAGATATCTGTGCCCGCAGGCTTGAAAGCTTTGCCTCTCGCACGTCCATCCCATCAACAAGAACTCGCCCCTTCCACGGATCGAATAAGCGAGGTATTAGCGAGATTAGAGTACTCTTGCCTGCACCGGTGGGACCCACAAAAGCGATAGTCTCGCCCGGATGTACGTCGATTGTAATATCGTCAATAACCGGGTGGCCCGGCCCGTAGCCGAAGGTCACTTTTTCTATGAGCACATGTCCGCGCTCGCCTTCTGCGAGCACAGGCAAAAGCTTTGCGTCTGGTGCTTCCCGCACTTCCTCCTTCGCTTCCAAATCATCCAACACTCGATCGATGCTCGCTTCCGCAGACCTCAAGCTTACATATAGTCTTGCCAACCCCTTTAACGCATTCTGCAAGGATCTGAAATAGCTGAGGAAGACGAGAAGACTCCCAACGGTAATCGCCCCGGATAACACTCGCCCCCCGCCGATATAGAGAACGATGCCGCTTCCAACCATAGTGGTAAACCCGTTGACAAGTCCTTGCGAACGTCCAACGAGTGCACCGCGTTGCGAACGCGTTACCGCATCTGCCGCCAGGCTGCGAAACTTTCCTGCGTTACGTTCCTCTGTTGCGAATGTCTGTACGACTGGAATCGCCGTTAGCGTTTGGTGGAGAAAACTAAGCAGACGGGCCTGCGCTTCACGGTTCTGCTTCGTTCGCCTTTTTAGCCGACGGCCGAAGAATAGCGCCGAACAGCCTAGCACTGGCGCCGCCATTAGTGAAACCAGTGTAAGATGGGGGTCCAGCTTCCAAGCCACGGCACCCACGGCCACTAGAGTGAGTACATGTTGTACTGGTGCGATTAGAAGGTTCCCGGTAACGGTGTAGACGCACCAAGTGTCGCCAGTCAGCCGGCTCAGTGAATCGCCCACAGTGCGCCTACTATGAAAAAGCAATGAGAGACGTTGGAACCGATGGAATAGGTCGGCAGCTAAGTCGTATACCATGCGCTGTCCTGCCGCAGCCCACGCCAGGCCTAGACCTACATCAAGCACGCTGCTCAGTACAAACAGGCTCAGGCTGCCGAAAGCGGCCACAACTATCAACACCGTCGGAGTAGGGGTTAGCGAGAGGTTTTCTAAGAATGAACGTACTAGCGCCGGAACCGCACTATGACCAAGCGCGTTGTCCACAAGTAACTTCATCGGCCACGGCTGGAGCACTGTAACAGCCGTTGTTGCCGCAGTGAGCCCAAGAATCAACACCAAGGTGGGCCACTGGCGCAGTGCATATTTGATCAGTCTCCTATATTTGTGCATTGTTCTGCTGTCTCCAAGCTCAAGCCATCTACGTCCGTGCGGACGACTGATCGCTCGCTAGCAGCGTCGTGGCCATGCGCTAGATGCGTTGGATTAGGTAAGGCGGAGGCTTGATCGAGAAACTTACCTGCCGCTGAAGCGTAACGGGACTCGCCGTCAACAACAGCGTTCATAGATTCGGAAACTTGTTCGCCCTGTTCATCTATTGTCAGTGCGTGCATTGCCTTAAGAATGGCTGATGTGGCTCCCGCGCATTCTTGAAACGTGCGCAGCGCGAGGAGCAATGCTATTCCAGCGAGTATCAAGCTTGCAGCCCAGGCTTGGTCGAAGGCCGCCCCGACAGAGAAAACGGTGAATAGCAAAACCAATATGATCGCTTTACCTGAACGCCTTGGCCATGAGCGAAACCGTATTAGCTGTCTTCCCGCGCCGTGCTCCTCGATCGCCATTCGTATGCGGGCGACGCCGAATATCCCGCCTCGCACTTCCAAGTCCCAGCGGTCGTAGTCTCCTGCTCGGTGAGCATAAACACCAGCGGCCTGCAACGCCGCCTCTACAAATCGAAGCCTCTCTTCAGGGGTCTTCCATTGCTCGCTCCAGATAGTGACTGTTTGCCTCCACGGTAGCGACAGACCTTGAAAGCCAAACCGCCAGGGAGAAAGTCCGTGGCGCAAACGACCACATAGACGAGCGAGCGGCTGAAGCAAATGCAAGGATGCAGTCACGGCGCTCCACTTTAGCCGAGCGATCTGGTTTCCTGGTTCACGCGTGAAACGAGCTCGGGCCGCGCTGAGGCCTGCCTGTATTAAAGACAGGCTGGTCACAATGACCAGTAGAGCCAGATTGAAAAGCATCGGAGTCCAAAAAACCCCGAGCGCAGAGAGCATAGCGAGACTGATGATAATCAAGTACCACTCCGGCATTGTAGGCAATGACGAGAAGGTCCCTGGCGCAGGCTGATAGATAGACTGGAACGGTGCGCATCCCCAGATGCCTTGATAGATTCGCGCGCGACGCCAACCAAGTGTTTGCGTGAGTCCTTTACCATAGACACGCCCGGCCCACTTGAGGTGACCAAGGCTGTTGTATTTTTCCGGCCACTTTTTCTCCAGTAGCGCCTCAGCCTTGCCATAACCTTTTTGCTGCTTCCAGTAAGCGCGCAGGGAGTTGCGACGATGATGCCAGACCAGGGCCGCTGGGCTGAACCCCAATGTTAATCCTCGCTCCTGCAACCGCCAGCACACGTCTACGTCATCACCTGCGACGCGAAACTGAGGATCAAATCCACCTACAGCCTCAAGAGAAGCTTTACGAAACGCCATATTACAGCCCGGAATATGCTCTGCTTCCCGGTCGGAGAGTAGAACGTGGACGGGCCCCCCGGGCGCATTCGCGATGCAATCGGCGATTGGCCCATCGCCCGGAGGCGCGATGTTTGGGCCTCCTACCCCTGCATGCGTAGAGTTAATCAGCGTCGTAGCAAGATAGGTGAGCCAGTGCGGATCGGGATAAGCATCGTCATCAATATAAGCCACTATCTCTCCCGTGGCCGCTTTGAAACCTGTGTTGCGGGCGTTGCTCAGGCCGTGGTTTTCGGTGTTGATCACCCGAAACCCATATTCGCGTGCAATGGATGCTGTTTCGTCCGTCGATCCATCGTCAACAACGATTACTTCGTAGTTGGGGTATCCCAATTTGAGCAGTCCTTCAAAGCAGTCGCGGATGGTGCGCGCCCCATTGTAACTGCACACGATTACAGAGATCCGAGGCAAAGACAAATCGGGAGGAAACGGCACTTCGGCAAATGCCTTGTTAACAGATTCTAAAGCTGGCTTCGGGCGGCGCTGTCTGTCGGTGAGCCCGAAATCCCAATCGTCGATTGTATAGCCTCCGCGATACCATTCGTCCGTCCAAGCGAATACAAAGGCCCCAGCACAGCCAGACGCGAATGCACTTCTCACCTGCCAATCAAGTGTGTGCGCCTGAGTTTCACAGCCATGCCTGCGGCTATCTAATCCGATTTCAGCTAAAATCAGCGGTCGGTCGCCCGCAATGTTTTGGAGGCGGGCAAGGTAGTCTTCGAGAGACTGTTGAGCTTCAAGGTATACGTTGAAGCAAAACAGATCCAGAAATGGTAGCTGCAGATATTCTGTAGAAGGAAAGTTCACATAGGTGACTATTCCCTTTGGGTCTTCGGCTTTTGCCGAGCGATATAGCCGCTCGATGTATCGCTCCACGCGGCGACGACCATGCCAGCGCACAATAGAGGCAGGGATCTCATTGCCAACTGCGTAACATAGAATGGCCGGGTGGCGGGAACAGGAGCGCACACCGGCGCCCACCCGCTCTTCTATTGATTGGGCCACTCCTTTCTGATCGAGGAAGGCGATATGCTGCTCCCAAGGCAGACCCACCATAACGCGAAGGGCGTGCCGCAGCGCAGCATCTAGCAGCCAACAGGGCGGCACTGTGTAGGTGCGGACCGCGTTTATGCCACTTGCTGCCATTTGAATAAAATCTCGCTCTACGACTTCTGGATCAGGGTATCCGCCGCCATCTTCATCGGGCCGGAATGTTCCATAAGTGACGCCACGTATATAGAACTTCTCACCGCCAACGAAGATGAATTTGCCTCGCACACACGGGCGGGCATCTACAGGTAAAGGAGCCAAGCCGATCGGGACAGATGTTATTCGAGGTGTGCGAGCTGGACTGAGAGCTTGAGACATTAGGCTTTACTCGACGTTTTCCTATTCGCGTCCTGACTCGACTGTCTGGTTAAAAACTGAATCTTAACGCCAACTCAATCCGCCGAG
Organism: Acidobacteriota bacterium; assembly: GCA_038040455.1. GTDB lineage: Bacteria > Acidobacteriota > Blastocatellia > UBA7656 > UBA7656 > Onstottus_A. Next base: position 348,728 of record JBBPIH010000001.1, on the reverse strand, counting down.
CGGGCAGCGCACGATTCGCTCTCCCAAAGAAAGGCGAGGTGAGTACTGCCTTAGGCCCCGCAAAGTTTGTATGGTTGAACAAGTTCTCCGCATTGATGCTGAGTCTCAGGTATATGGGTCGCGCGTCAGCGGAGGCATGATCTCGGCTAGCACTTCCTCCAGAGACGCCTCGATTGCCTTGTCCTCGATTTGCTTGCTGCCCGCTGCCACTTGCAGCCTGACCAGACCAGGCGGTTGTTGGCACATTGAAACCGAATGTCTTTGAAACATTCACATTGACACTTATTTGGCCCGGCCCTTCACCGAAGTTGCGCGGAATGATCTGATCGCTCGATCTTGGATTGGGATTGAACATGCCGAACCGCGTGATGATCGCTTCAGGATCATCGGGGTTAGTAAATGCCGGACGATCCGTAAAGAGCGTATCGTTGTTGTTGTCGCGGCCAGTTGTAATATTGAATGGCCGGCCTGATGCTATGAAGATAAATGGGCTTATTAAACCAGCTGCGTAGGAACTCTCTTTAAACGACATAGACCGGCTTCGGCAAACGCAAGGAGGCTTCGGTTTAGCAGTTTTCATAGTAATTCGATTGATAACGAAATGAGGGTCAAATAAAGAAGCCTTCAAGACGAGTGAAAATATTTGCAAGAAAGCTTCTCGAGGCAAGTGTCCCACGTGAGATAGACAGCGCTGATGGTACTGTGCAGGCGTTTTCCTGTCAAGGAGGAATTCCAAGGAAATTCCAAGGATTTGTGTATGCGCAGCGAAAAAGTCCCGTATAAGTGCGTCTCGCCCCGGAAGCAACTCAACGCAGTGACCCGTCTCAATCTCCCAAACACGAACGGTTTCGTCGCAGGATCTAGTTACAAGAACGGGGGATAGATTTCGCGCTCAGTTGAGCTTTCGTCCCCAGGGGTTGCAACTTTCTGCGTTGGCATTATCTTTGCCTCAAACCGGAAGCTCCCAGTTACAAGTGCTTCTGCCCTCAGCACGAGTGTCGCCCCAAAAAACAGGCCCCAAGAATAACAAGCAAGGAAATATTATGGGCAAAGGAAGATTCTTCACTCTCCCACTGCTGGGAAGTCTCTTAGTGGTTGCTTGTAGCGAAGCGCTCGCGACCACCGCAATAATACCGCGAGACGAGGAAATGGTTGTCGAATCGCGCGCGATTGTCACGGGCAAAGTGACAGGGCTCTCGACCGGCGTCGACGCCAACACCGATCTCGTCTACACGTACGTTCAGCTCGAAGTGACCGCCGTTCTGAAGGGCGAAATTGCAGAGCGTGAGATCGTGCTCAAAGAGCTTGGTGGAGAGACGCCCGAACACGGAACTCGCATCTACGGCATGCCCGGATTCGAGCGCGGTCAAGAAGTTCTTCTCTACCTGGACACGTGGCCTAGCGGGGCGCTGCGAGTTCATCAAGGCTTCCTCGGCAAGTTCAACATCACCCGCGACTGGTCGACAGGGCGCACCTACGTTGAGCGTCAGATGGGCGATGCAAACGTCGTGATCATTGCTGGTTACGGAACCAATCGCAGCGAACTTGATGCGTACACGCAGATGGTTGCGCGCTTGATGGATGCGAACCGAAAGCGGATGCGCGCGTTCGAGCAGCGGTACTATTCGAGTGTTCCGATGCTGGCGCAGCCGGCTGAGTTTGATCCATCGCGCACTGACTCGCGCATTACTCCACAGTGGGTGCTGCTTAGTCCAGGAAGCCCTGCTCGCTGGTTCGAGCCCGATAGCAATCAACCGGTTGTCTTCTATGTCAATCCAACAGGGGCTCCAGGCTTCGCGCAATTACAAGAGGACATGCAGGCAGCGATGGATGCGTGGTCTAAGGCGGGCAGTTCGATTCGCGTAACCTACGGCGGGACGACTGGCGGCTGCGGCGTACAGCTTGCCGACGGCGTCAATACGATCTCATTCAACAACTGCGACAACTACTTCGCCGCGTCACAAAGCTGCTCGGGGCTCCTGGCCGTCTCCGGCATTGTAAGGTACTTCCCTACGCAAACGAAGAACGTTTTGGGCGTCACCTACGGCAAGGCCGTCGAAGCTAACATGTCATTCAATCCTTACGCACTTTGTAACTTTACGAATCGTTTTCAGCTTCAAGAAGTGGCGACGCATGAGATGGGACATGCGCTCGGGCTCGGGCATTCAGCAGATACGACCGCGACGATGGCGGGTTATGTTCACTTCGACAACCGAGCTGCTTCGCTGATGGTGGATGACGTTCAGGGGATCAAGTCGATATATCCTGGAGGGTCAGCCTCAGCACAGCTCAGCATTGTGACCTCCGATCTCCCGGCCGCAAGCGTAGACCGTGGCTACACCGTGAACCTCGAGTCGAGCGGTGGAACGGGAGGAAATCACTGGAGTCTGATTGGCGGACAGATGCCTCCCGGGATACAGTTCACTATGAGTGGGGTTCTTTTTGGAAAGACCGGCGTCTCCGGCAGCTTTAATCTCATCGTGCAGGTTCAAGACTGGTCGGGGAACACTTCTCAAGGTTCCTTCACTCTTGCAGTGAGGCCGCCCGGTCTTGCGCCAGTAATCGCGGATGCTACATACCGGAAGAAGAAAGTCTTTCTCTCAGGGACGGACTTTCAGCCAGACGCGGTTGTCTATGTAGACGGCGACGCCTTGTCAACTACATTGGACGGAACGACCCTAAAAACACAAAAGAGAAAGCTTCCGGTTGGAGTGCATCACGTTTACGTGGTCAATCCAGACGGGAAGCAATCGAACACCTCACAGCTTGTTGTCCAATAACGCAGGATGCCGCCGTCTCCCTTGAGATCAAAGGGGACGGCGGCCATCGCCATCTCGAAGCAAGCACGCAATCGAAGACGGGAAGTATCTTGCCACTGCCGTCCGCAGGGACGAGCACGATGTACGCAGATTAATTGTAACCTGCCGCGCGAAGGACACTCTAAGGTTTCATCCTCACCGAAATTGGCGACCCCCATCGAAAGAGAGGCGCGCAAAGAGCCGGCCTAATCCCGCGGGGAGAGGGCTCAGGTAATGCCGAAGTGACAAGCGACTGACGAACCCGCGCACTTTGGCACGGAGAGCATTTTCATCTTTAGGAGATTCAATATGAAAAAAGTTAGCAGGCTGAGATTAAAACTGGCCCTGATCATCACTGCGTCGCTGCTATCGGTGACAGTGAATGACGCACTTGCTCAGGGAAAGAGTGCCAGTAAGCAGGAAATGAAGCAGCTTAACAAGGAAGCCAACAAGCTGGCAGGGAAGGCAGAACAAGCGGCGGACCAGCTTGGCCGAAAGGTGGTGTTCTGCATTCTGGCTGCTCACACAACCGGTGTGGGGACGGCACAAGAGCCTAGGGACAAGTTCGACCCGCTTACCGACTTTCCATTCGGGCAATTCGTTGCGGCGGTGCTTCTCGCGGATAGGCTAGATAAGGAAGGCTTTGGACTCGACGAGGTTATCACGAAGCTAATCGCCGGAATGTCGATCGGGCAGATCACGAAAGAAGCTGATGTGAACATGGGCGAGGTCCGCGGTCACTTAGGACAGTTTCGGAGCGAGCTGGCGCGGTCGGAGACAAATCCTCCGACGAAAGATTGCTTTAAGAGTTCGACTCCAACCGAAGCCGGGAAATAAGTACCTTGCCGAAGCCGTCCGCATGGACGACTGCAGCTTAGGCAGGTCCTTCGCAATCTGCCGCGCGATGGCCACTACGACTTCGTGGCGTAGCGACGGATGGATCCGGCCAAAGCCGAAGTTCAACCGTCGCTACCCGTCCAAAGTAGCTGATGGCCTTCAGCCTGTCGGCATAGTTGCTGCCAGCCTGTCGTGCCCGAGGTCCGAAGACTAATGCACGACCAGATTACCTCCGCCGAGTAGTTGCTCGATCGTCGTTGTACCGTTCCAATTGCTTGAGAACCAGAGTCCACCTTGTTTGTTCCACACGGTGATGCCGATCGTGTCCAGGTTTCCAGGTTCTCCCTTGTCGGTCATCACGACTTGCAAGGTGGCGTTCCCATCAATGCCGATTACGTTCAACGGGTCAGTGATGTCTTGAATGTTAGCCTTGCCGTTGAACGTCGCTTTGCCGGTGGCCACGTTCGTCGAGAGCGAAGTCATGGCGTTGCCCTTGATCTGATAGACGCGGCCGCCGTTGCGGATGATCACGTTGATGTTGCCCTGGAGATTCTTGCCGCTGTTGTTGTACTTGACGTTGAAGCCCCAGTTGCACTTCGACCCCTGCTCGCCCGGATACAACCCGGACGAACTGGACATCACCAGATAACCGCCGCCGGTGATGAAGTTGTTGAGTGGCTTCGACACCGTCACAACCGTGTCCTCGTCAGAGCTATCGCGGGTGTAGTAGTTGGTGACGATGACCCCGACGGTGTACGTCTGCGAGTTAGCCGACCCGATGCTCACATTCCAGTTGTAGGTCGCCGTGCCGACCGTCGTGTCTCCTGCGCTGACCAGACCGACAGGCTGGTTAGCTTGGATCACGGTGTTGGTGTCGCGATTGATGAAGGTCACCTTGGCGTTGCGGATGTCGCCCGGGCAATTATCACTCGCCGAATCAACCGCTGTGATGTCCTTGATCGTCGCGCTTAACGTCACGGTCGCTGTGCTGCAGATAGCACAGGCTGTCGACGCATAGAGCGCGCCGGTGTAGTATGCTCGCGCATCCTCCTGGATGATGTTCAAGGTCGTCGTCGGGTTTGTCACCATGAAGTTCGGATTCACCCCGCCGAAAACCGCGGTTACGGTGCGTGTGCCAGGCGCAGTTGGAGCCATCTGTCCAGTCGGCGCCGTTCCGAATGGAACCGGCTCGAGAAGCGCGACATCAGCCAGAGTACCCTTGAGAACCGCCCCGTCGACAACCAGTAACGCTGTTCCCATCAACTGAGTGCCGACATAGAAACTCACGCTGGTGGCAGGCGCGCCAACGCCTGAGCAGGCAACTGGCGACAGCGTGGCCATAAAGGTCACCTTGTCGCTGTACTGCTGAGAGTCTGGTGAAACCATGACCGTTGAGATGGTCGTTCCCTTTACCGTCACAGAGAAGTCGCAAGACAAGGAGTTATTGCCGCTCGTGTCGGTCGCGTAGCAACTGACGCTGGTAGTCCCCACTGAGAACACGCTGCCCGATGGGGGCGTGCACGTGACCGAATCTACCGCGCAGTTATCTGTAGCCGTCGGAGTGAAGCTCACCGCGGTGCTACATGCCCCCGGAGCCGTATAGGCGGTGGGGACCGTCGGGCAAGTCATCACCGGCTTCGTGTTATCAACGACAGTCACCATGAAGCTGCACGAGCCTGTGTTTGTTGAAGTGTCCGTTGCAGAGCAAGTGACCGTGGTCGTGCCCTTGCTGAATGATGAGCCGGACGGTGGAACGCAGGTGACGCTCAGCGTGCCATCACAGTTGTCAGGTGCACTTGGCGCGGCCCAGCTTGTGGTGGCTGTGCAGGTTGTCGCGCCAGGGCCAGTGTAAAGCGTCTGGTTCGATGGACAGCCACTGACCACGGGCGGGGTGTTATCAACGACCGTCACCGTGAAGCTGCACGAGCCTGTGTTTGTTGAAGTGTCCGTTGCAGAGCAAGTGACCGTGGTCGTGCCCTTGCTGAATGATGAGCCGGACGGTGGAACGCAGGTGACGCTCAGCGTGCCATCACAGTTGTCAGGTGCACTTGGCGCGGCCCAGCTTGTGGTGGCTGTGCAGGTTGTCGCGCCAGGGCCAGTGTAAAGCGTCTGGTTTGATGGACAGCCACTGACCACGGGCGGGGTGTTGTCCGCTGTTGCGACTGTGCCGTCAACTTCGAGACCAACCATCACCGGGCTTGTCACTCTTTGGATCCGCAAAGTCCCAGCGGCTTGACTGGCGTTATACCCATAAAGCCTGAACGTAACCGGCGACGCACGATTCTGAAGCCCCGAAACAGGCGACAAGTTCACTGTGAATGTGGCTAAACTTGCCGCTACGTTCAGAACGGAGCCGATCGTACTACCAAAAGAATCTAAACTCGATCGCAGTTCCATCTGGCTGGGCCCTGTACCGCTCCTTTGCAGGCCCACACGTAATTCTGATGCACTGAATGCGTGGCACGAGTTTGGCGTTATCGTAAACTCGTAATAATCAGTGTTGCCTGCAATCGTCAGAGTAGAAGTTGTCGGCCAATTAGATGAGTTGAATGCATCCGCCGCAGCAACAGCAGTCAACCCGGACCCACGCGTGAGATTGGAAAAAGTGACGTTTGCAGCCACGTTCGAGGGAGAGACATTGGCGGGAGCCGTGCTTCCCGACAACCCCGCAGTGGCATAATTGCCGAGCGAACCCGGACTAGCATCCGTGAACGTCGTCTGCGCGGTAAACCCAGACGTTTGACCGACGGCTGTCAGCAAAAACGTGACGCCCAGGTCGCTATCCTGTATGACGTACTCAGAATTCGTGAAATTCCCATCCGCGTCAGCCACAGCCGTGAGAATCGTGTCATCCGTGCCGTTGTCTCTGTGAAGCGTGAGCTTGACGGTCTCACCAACGAACCAACCGCTCCCGGTGATGATCGCCGTTTCACCAGGCACATAGTCGGTTTTGTCTGTCGTTACTGTTGCGCCCGAGCTGCTGAGGATTACGACGGACTTCAAAACCTTTCCGGCTCCGCTCTTGCCGCCAGCTACCACCGCCTCACCCGCCTTCGGCATGTCAGTCAGCGTGTGCTCGCTTCTATCAAGCAATTCATCTAGCGACGCGGGAAGCGCTGCTTGTAGCTTTACCTCGCCCGGTGGCACTTCATGGATGAGCCCGGCGCGTGTTTGTGCGCGCAGTATCTGTGAAATCGGATTTGAGCCGGGCAGCAGATGAGCGTACGCGGTGAAATACTCCCCCTCCGCATTGAACATTTCCATCGAACGCTCATCGTCGCCGCCGATGACCTGCACTTTGCCATCAGGCAGCACGCGCAGTGTAGGCCGCACGCGAACCCCGCGCATCGAATTGCCCGTGACCGAGAAGCTCATGGTTTCAGGATCAAATATTTCTCCATACTGCAGGGCGCTTTTATCTTCAGCCAGACCGCCAGCGATCAGACCTTTCCCATTGCGTAATAGAACGGCCGAGTGAAATGCGCGCGAGGCGCTTAAGCGCGCTTCTAGAAGGGTGAACGTCTGCCTTTCAGGATCAAAGATCTCAGCGGTACCCTGATCATCGCCACCAACTATCAGCAACCTGCCGTCCCTCAGCATCGTGGCGCTGTGACCAGCGCGCGCACGGTTCAAAGAAGGACCGGGATCAAAGACGCCTTTCGCGGGGTCGAAGATTTCGGTTGAAGCGATAGGAGTTTGATTGCGTCCACCTCCTACGAGCACGCGACCGTCAACCAGCTTTGTTGCAGTGTGATCTTTGCGTGCGGTCTTCAACCTCGCTGCGACCAGGAAGCTACGAGAGTCTGGATCAAAGGCTTCAGATTTCCTTACCAGCCCTTCCTCATTCTCACCGCCGATGATCAGTATCTTTCCATCCGCGAGCTGAGTTGCAGTGTGACCTCGGCGTTCAATGTTGAGGTCCGCAAGTCCAAGGATCGGATCGCTTGCGGCCTGCCCGCCCAGATCCTGCGCGCGGGCTACTTTTTTCGTCGAGGCCGCAACTGCTTTGTTGCCCGGCTTCGATGCGGGGGCGGAATTACTACCGCCACTGCCCCATAACCCGCCGCGTGTTGGTGCTGATATTGTCGCGTAGGAAACCGCAGCCATTATGGCGACAAGAGTCAATAACGCTACACAACGAGCCCGGTTGATGGCGCGGAGCGCGATTAGCTTTGAAATGACCGTGCTTGAGTTCTTGAAAGATGTTGAGTGAGCAGACGAATCTTTCTCTGGGGCTGTTAGTCTCATTGGGCAAGACCATCCTTTCAACCCTTTTTTAGCCGGCTTTTCTCTGGATCTGTTTTTGCCGGGTGATGTCTCTACGGGCACTTTCTGCCTCGTTTTCACCCAGGCCTTGTAAGGTAAAAATCAACCTCTGGCGGCGATAGTACTATACAGTCCTGCCATTAGCAATAGGCGAATGGGTAATTCTGTTGGAAAACGCATTTACCTTCCCAAGTCTGCTACGGAGGAGGACATGAACCATCGCTCTCGCAGTCGAAGTCGTAGGTGGTGTTGTTGCCGCCGACGCCGATCGTGACGTTGTCGGCGTTTCCGATGAAGTTATTCAAGGGCGGAGCGCCCGCACCGGCGACGATTCGCACACCCCCGAGGCATTCCGAGGGTATCGAGGGGCTCGAGGGGTTAGCGATCCCGGGAGTATGAGACGCAAACGGGATTGACCTTGTGTAGCGAAATCTGACTCTGGGAAGATCAGGTAACCTATTCTGATCTCTTGTCGACTTAGCCGGACTTCTCTTGAGTCGGTCAGGAACGCGTCGAGGCCGCATTCGCGGATTGGTTCGTGACGGGTGGGTTCGCGTCGGCGAGGCCAATGATCACCCATAGGTGACGGAAGTCTTCGATGTCCTGTGCGAGTCCGTCCAGGGCAAGCCCTGCCAGGCCGCCCCAAATGGCAAGATCGGCAGGTCGTTTGCGCTTGCGCCAGAGTGAGGCAATCAGAAAGGAAAACGTGACGAGTGCGGGAAGCCCAAGTGTCGCCGCGATATTGAGAGGTGTGAAATGCGCGTCAAAGGGCGCGCCTCGATACGATCCAGGGCTCGTGCCCAGTCCGCTGCCAAGAAGGGGATGCGCGATTAGAGTAGTGAGTGATGATGTTACCGCCTGCAATCGGCTGGATGGTACTCGCTCGAGGCGAGTCTCAAGCGGGTGGGAGGGATCGAGCTGTGGTCTCCATACAGTAGCGGAGACCATAAAGAGCGCGCAGGCTATTGCTGTGGCGGCGGCAAGCTTTCTGCGGCGGGGGCTGTTGGCGTTACGTATGGCAGCAGATGCTACAAAGCCGAGGATGCCGCGTGAGAAGGTGAGAAGGACGGTGATCCACAAAGCCGCCAGCGTGACTCGATGTAGCCACCGAGGCAGCTCCCCTTCAGGGCGAGCCACAACCGCAGCGGCGAAGATGCAAAAACTTGCCAGCAGGTTCGGGTTATAGGTGCCCGCTTGCACGCGCGCGTACCAAGGCGAGGGCTCGAGCTCTCCGTATATGCCAAGCAGCGGCGAGCCCACCCCAGTAAAGAAGAGCACAAGACCGGCAATCGCCGCTACGAAAGTGACCAGCGAAGTTGCTGCGATTGCTCGCGCGATGGCGGGCGAGATGCCTGGTCGCGACGCCAGATCGGATGTAATAAAGGCGAGGGTGCAGAGTTCGGCGACGCCTATAAGCTTGGGCCCACCTTCCCGGAGATTCGGCGCAGCCAACAGCAGCGAAAGGCAGGCGAATACGAAATAAAGCGCAAGTCCGGCGTGAGGCGGGCGGAGACTCGGCCACTTGCCAAGCCGCCATCGTTCGATCACCCATGCCACTGCGGTCGCGGCGAAGAGTGCATCGCTCCACTGCGCATGCTCGTGTAACCACGGAAAAGGAGGGAACCAGGTCCAGGGCAACAGGGCGA